>JANYDK010000093.1 GCA_025363655.1 Deltaproteobacteria bacterium
TCAGCGTGAGGACGTGCACCTTGGTGCGGAGCTGCTTGATGCGCTCTTTGTGGGTGACGCCGAAGCGCTGCTCTTCGTCGACGACGAGGAGCCCGAGGTTCTTGAAATGCAGGTCCTTCGAGAGCAGGCGATGGGTCCCGACGACGATGTCGAGGCTGCCCTCTTTGAGGCGACGAAGGACGTCGTTCTGCTCTTTCGTGTCCTGGAATCGCGACATCGCGCCGATGGTGATCGGGTACTCGGCGAGGCGCTGTTTGAACGTGAGATAGTGCTGTTGCGCGAGCACCGTCGTCGGGCAGAGGACGGCGACCTGCCGACCGGCGCTGGCGGCGCGGAAAGCGGCGCGAATCGCCACCTCGGTCTTGCCGAAACCGACGTCGCCGCAGACGAGGCGATCCATCGGACGCGGGGTCTCGAGATCGCCGAGGACGTCTTCGATGGCCTTCGCTTGATCGACGGTCTCCTCGAACTGGAACGTGGCCTCGAACTCGCGGTAGTCGTCGTCGCGCGGAGGGAGCGGTTCGCCGACCTCTGCCTGGCGCTCGGCGTAGAGGCGAAGGAGCTCGTCGGCCATCTGTTTGACGGCTTTTTCGACGCGCGATTTCGATTTGGCGAAGGTCGAGCCGCCGAGCTTGTCGACCCGGATCGTCGTCGCCTCGCCGCCCGAGTACTTTTGGATTTGATTGAGCCGGTAGACGGGGAGATAGAGGCGATCGCCCCCGCCGTACTCGACGACGATCAAATCGACGCGCGTCTTCGGTTGATGGAGCTTGCCGTCGGCGTCGACGATGGCGGGGCCGAGGATGTCGCGGTGCTCGAGGCCGAGGTACTTGCCGATGCCGTGCTCGGCGTGGACGACGAGATCGCCGACCGAGAGGGCGCGGAGATCTTCGATGAAAGGACGAGCGGCGTCGCGGGCCTTCTCGCTGCGTGACGTCCGTCGCTTGGCGCGCGCGCCGAAGATCTCTTCTTCGGTGACGAAGGCGAGGCGCTCGGTCGGGAGAATGGCGCCGCCGCCGAGCGAGCCGACGACGACCTCGACGTGATCGCGCGCGAACGCCGGATTTTCGAGGAGCGTCGGATCGAAGCGCCCGAGGCGAGCCTTGACGTCGACGTCGTGACCACGAAGGAGAGAGACGAGACGTTCGGCCTGCGTCGTCGCGCGCGCAGTGAGGAGCACGCGCATGCCGTGCTCGCGAAAGACCCGAAGACGACGGACGAGTGGATCGAGCGCGCCGCGTTTGCCGATGGCGGCTCGAGCTTGTTTCACCGCGCGTGCAAGATCTCCTTGGTCGCGGGCCGCGAGGGTCGGCAAATCTTCCGGCGCGCGCTCGTAGTCGCCGAGCGGTGACTCGTCGTCGGTTGCGCCTTCGACGGCGATACGGTGCACCACGAGGACGCGGGCGTCGGAGATGCGCGCGGCGACGTCGGCTTCGTCGAGGTAGTGCGCGCTGCGGGGAAAATGGGGCTTTCCGACGGGGGCGTCGTCGTCTTCGGCGCGCGCCAGCTCGTCACGGAGCGCGCTGGCGATGGCGATTGGATCGTCGAGGACGAAGGCCGAGTCGTCTGGCAAGTAGCGGAGGATCGGGTCGAGCGCGCCGTGGTACGCGGGGAGGAAGCCGTCGGCGCCGAAGAAAGAGCGACCTTGCGCGACGTCCTCGGCGAGCTGGCGAGCCTTCGCCGTCGGGGTGTTCACCGCATCGCATAGCTCGGCTATGGATTTGCGTGCGCGCTCGATCGACGCGGCGTCGAGGATCGCTTCGCGCGCCGGCGGGAGGTGCAGGACCTGGATGGCGCCGAGCGTGCGCTGCCCGTCGGGGTCGAAGCGCTTCATCGAGAGCACGAGATCGCCGTAGAGCTCGATGCGTACCGGCGTCGGCGACGAAGGCGGCCAGACGTCGAGGAGCGCGCCGCGGACGGCGAACGAACCGGGATCTTCCACGACCGGCACGCGGAGATATCCGGTTTCCGAGAGGCGACTGACGAGCAGCTCGCGATCGAGCTCGCCCTCGGCCTCGATGGTCTCGGTGCGTGCCTCGAGCGTGGCGCGCGGCACGGTACGTCGGACGAGCGCGCCGGCGGTGATCACGAGGACCCGCAGCTCGGCGTCTTTGCGTGCGGCGCGGGCGAGGTGTGAGAGCGTGGCGAGCCGGGCGAGCGCGCCGCGACGATCGGGCGCGACGTCGGCGTAGGGGCTCTGTTCGGGTGCCGAGAGAAGGAGCACCTCGCCGACGCCGACGTCCTCTGCCTCTTCGGCCGAGACGTCGTCGACGTCGCCCTCGTCCGGTTTGCCCTTCTTGCTCACCTTGCGGTGGGGGACGAAGAACTCGAGATCGGAGACGAGGGCCCGTGCGCGCTCGACATCGGCGGTGACGACGATGACCGGACGACCGAGCTGCGCGGCGATGCGTGCGACGAGGAGGGGCAAGGCAGCGCCCGGCGCGGCGGCGAGATCGACGCGCCCCGGCGCCTTCTCACGAACACGCGCGACCACGTCTTCGACGGAGAGGACGACCCGACCGTCGGGGAGGGCGAGCGGATCGTCGATCGGATCGAGCGCGTCTTCTTCCGCGCGACGCTGCGCCTCGAGCTCGCCGCCGAGCAATCGGGCGTCGACGTCGGTCAGTTCTTTCAGCGAAGCGCGCAGCTCGGGGGAGGACACGGACGAGGTGGCGAATCGCGGGAAATTGCCGAGAAACTCGGCCGATTCGGGCGCCGACAGAAGCACGGACCCTGTTCGGGAGCAACGCCGCTGGGCGCCGTGCCAACGCGGGTCTCCCGCTGCTCCCGCCGGAACGCGCGCGTCTCGACGGAAAAATGCGCGGAAACGTCCCACCCTCTCGCACTTGTTTGCTGGGCGAAGTGCCGAACGCAGCGAACAATCAGAGAACTTAGGCTCACATACCCCTGGGGAGGTGCCGTGTGGTCGACGAATTCGAGACGACGATCCGGGATCGCGATCGTGATCGGCGTTCGACGCGGCCGAGCCCGCTCGAGCGATCGGTCGACATCCCCATCGACGAAGCGATGTTGCTCGACTCGGTGAAGATGCGCGCGACGACGACGATCCCCGACTCGGGCCCTCGCATGGAGCCGAGCTCGACGCGGCTCATGCGTGCAGAGCCGAACGCGTTCGATCCGACGGCGACGATTCGCACGGTTTCCAATCACGTGCCCTCGCGTCCACCGCCGCGCGTCTCGTCGCGTCCTCCGCCCCGCTATCCTTCGCGTGCCGCGGCGCCGCGGAATCCGTCGCGTTTTCCCCGACGGAGCACCGACGTGCCCGATCCGTCGGTCGACGTGCCGACGAAGATTCATCAGGTCCCCGTCGAGCTCCTCTCGAAGATGCGCACCACCGCGCAACGAGTCGAGGACGATCGCGTGGCGCAGGCGTCGCAAGTGTGCGCGCGAGATCTCAGCGACACCGACGAGTGTCCGACCGCCGATCTCTCCGACGCGCAGGATCTCGAGTGGGTCGACGAGTGAGCGTCACGTCGGCTTGCACGAGAAGCGCGCCAGCTCGCTGACCGGGGCCTCCACCAAGGCCCGCACCTCGCCCTTTTTCGCCGGTAGATCGATCGACCACTGCGGCTTCGCCTCGGAGAGTTTGCGTCGTCGTTCGAGCCGCAGCGTCGCGCTCGTCTCGGCTCCGAGGCAGGTGACCTCGAGTCGTAGTGCAGAGGCACCCTGCTCGACGATGCGCAGCACCGCCGCCGTCGACCCTTTCGGCACCTCCACGCCGCGCACCCGAATCGCATAGAACGCGTTCTTGAACGAGAGCCCCGGCGTCGTCGTGTCGGCGACCCATGCGCGCTTCTCCCACGTGGTGTTCACCAGCAACCCCTTCTCGCCGTACCCGATGGCGAGCACGAAGTGATCGAGCCCCCACTCGGGATGATCCGTCGGAAGAATCTTCACCCCCGCGACCACCGGATCCCCATCGTCGATCGCGGCCTGCACCCATCGTGAGTAGGCGAGAAATCCAGGTGTTTTCGATGGGTAGAAGGTGATCTTGGCGCCGAGTGCGGCGAGGGCGATGGGGAGCTCGTCGGAGTAGAGGTCGGGGTGCTTCGGTTTGCCGGCGGCGTGGATGAGAGGTTGGGGGGCGTAGATGCCGAAGGGGAGGAGGCTTTGTTGGATGGCGGTTTCGCCACACCAGCCGGAGGGGGGGGAGGAGGGGTCTTGGGGGAGGTCGGGGATCGCGAGCGCGACCGTTGCGTCGGCAATCGGATCGGGCGCGAGCGCAGGCGCGGGCGTGGGCGTAGGCGCAGGCGCGGGGGCGTGCGCAGTCGAAGTCGCGGGGGCGTGCGCAATCGAAGTCGCGGGCGTGGGCGTGGGCGCGGGCGCTTGTCCGTGTGTGCATGCGATCAGCGCGATGCACGCGGCGCTTTTTCTCACAGTGCCCTCACCCACTTGGCCCAGGTTTCGTCCAAGTCGGCGGGGGTCTTTTTCATGACTTCGAGGAAGGCTTTTTCGCCGGTGGGGTCGGTGGCGAAGTGGTCGCGGAAGGAGTGGTAGAAGGGCCAGAGTTGGTTTTGGCTGTCCATCCACTGGCAGAAGTAGCGGGCGATGGCGTAGTTGAGGCCTTCGCGGGGGCCGCGGAAGTCGGTGTCGCTCATCGCGAAGAGGGTCGGGAGGCTGGCGTAAGGGCGGTCTTTTTTCGACTTCAGCGCGGCGAGGAGGGCGGGGTGACGGAAGTTCTTGTTGCCGCGGATTTCGCCGGGCTTGGGGAAGTTGAAGGCTTCGTAGAGTGAGGCGATGCCTTCGTTGATCCACGTCGGCGCCTCGGGAAAATCGGCCTCGACGAGCGGGTGGACGAGCTCGTGGGTGAGCGTGCCGATGCCGGGGCCGGCGTTCATGATGACGGTGCGGATCTCGGGCTCGTAGACGCCGTACGGCGTGATGCACGGCTTCTTCCACACCGATTGGCAATAGGCCTCGTAGGGAGGCGCTTGATCGAAGAGGAGGACGGCGATCGCGCGTTCGGGTTTGTGGGTGAAGCGGCCGTTGAAATAGGCCTTCAGCGCTTGCTTGGTGACGACCGCGGAGGCGCCGAGCTGGCCTGACGGGGCGGCGATGAGGAACACGTCGTCGACGACTTCGAACTTCGTCTTCTTGCCGACGCGCGCGCCCAAGTCGACCTTGCGCGCGTCGAGATCGGCCGCGAGATCGTAGGGCGGCGGCGCCGCGGCAGCTTCGTCCTTGGCTTCGACGATGCTCTCGGGGGTCGGCTTGGCGCTCGCGCTCGCTTGCGTCGATGACGCGGGCGCGGGCCCGGCGCTGTTGCCGCTGCATGCGAGGACGAATCCGGTGAGCGACGCGAGGAGACAGCGAGGGACGCGCGGCATCAGGGTCGGACATGCCTCGCCGGTGAACCTTGGGCGTGAACGGCGGGCTGGGGTAGCCTCGCCCTCCACCATGATCCAGGTCCACAAATTCGGCCCCGCCTTCGGTCTCCCTGACGCCAGCCCGTTCGTCACCAAGGTCGAGACCTACCTTCGCATCACCGGACAGACGTACGAGGTCGTCACCGCCGACGTGCGCAAGGCGCCGCGTGGTCAGTTGCCGGTGGTGCTCATCGACGACAAGCGCATCCCCGACTCGACCGCGATCGTCGATTTCCTCGAAGGCAAGCGGAGCGAGAAGCTCGACGCCCACCTCGACGAGCACGAGCGCGCCATCGCCTTCGCCTTCAAATCGATGCTCGAGGAGCACTTGTACTTCGGCATGCTCTACCTGCGTTGGGCGACCGAGGACGGTTGGAAGGTGTTCGAGCCGAACCTCCGGAGCATGCTCGGGAACATGGGCGTGCCCGGCATCCTCCGCGGCATGATCGCGAAGAAGGCGCGCAAGCAAGTGACGAACCGCGCGAAGACGCAAGGAATCGGTCGGGCCTCACACGAGGAGATCGTCGGCGCGTGTAAGAAAATCCTCGACGCGTTCGCCATTCAGCTCGGCGAAAAGGCCTATTTTTGCGGGAAGAAGCCGACGACCTTCGATGCGACGACCTACGCGTTCGCGGCCGGCGCGCTCTGCCCCGCGTTCGACAACGAGGTGTCGCGGCACGCACGCAGCAAAGAGAACCTCGTCCGCTACGAGGCGCGCTTGAAGGAGCAGTATTGGCAATGAGCGCTGGCGATCGGCGTTGGGAGCTCGCCGAGTGGGACGGCGTCGAGACGGCCGAGCGCGTCCGCCGCGGAGATGTCTCCGCGCGTGAGGTCGTCGACGCGGCGATCGCCCGTGCCGAGGACGCAGCGACCCTCAACGCCCTCGTCACCGCGACGCCCGAACAAGCGAGACGCGTCGCCGAACGCGCACCACACGGCGCACTCTTCGGCGTTCCCTTCGCGGTCAAAGATCTCGCGCAGGTCGCCGGCGTGCGCACCGCGTGGGGCACGGCGGCTTCGGGAACTTACGTTTCGCGTCGCAGCGATCCCACCGTGCGCATGTTCGAAGCGCTCGGCTTCGCCAGCATCGGCAAGAGCGCGACGCCCGAGCTGGGGATGACCGCCACCACCGAACCGCTCGCCTTCGGGCCTTGTCGCAATCCGTGGAACGAAGCGCACTCGACAGGTGGCTCCTCGGGCGGCGCAGGTGCACTCGTCGCCTCGGGCGTGGTGCCGATCGCACATGCCAGCGACGGCGGCGGATCGATTCGCATCCCGGCTTCCTGTTGCGGGCTCGTCGGTCTCAAGCCGTCACGCCAACGGCTCGACATGGAGGGCTCGAACCTCTTGCCGGTGAACATCGCGGTGCACGGCGTGCTCACCCGTACGGTGCGCGACACGGTCGCCTTCTGGAACGCAATCGAGCGGGAAAACAAGGCTTCGAAGCTCGCGCCGATCGGCGAGGTGGCACCGGCGCCGTCTCGTCGGCTTCGGCTCGCGGTCTTCGTCGACTCGCCGATCGGTACCGCCGTCGACGCCGAGGTGCGCGCCACCGTCGAAGAGACGGCGAAGCTCTGCAGCGAGCTCGGTCACGACGTGCGCACTATCGCCTGCCCCTTCCCGGCGCAGGTGGTCCACGACTTCCTCCACCTCTGGGCCTTCGTCGGCTTCATTCAAGCGAAGGCCGGGCGCGTCCTCGTCCATCGTGGCTTCGATGCTTCCAAGCTCGAGCCCTTCACCCGCGGCTTCGGCCTGGCGTTCAAGAAAAATGCGATGAGCGCGATGGTGGCGATTCGTCGATTGCGCGGCTTTTCTAGGCATTTTTCTGACATCGTGGCGCCTTACGACTTGCTTGTCGGACCGACCGTGGCCGAGCCGCCGCCGCGCCTCGGGCACCTCGCGACCGATCGTGACTACGACGAGACCATCACGCGACTCCTCTCGTTCACGCCTTTCACCGGTCTCATCAACGCTGCGGGCGCGCCTGCGCTCTCGTTGCCGCTCGGGAAGGTCGGCAAGAGCGCGAACGGTCTGCCGCTCGGCGTGCAACTCGCGGCGGCGCATGGCAACGAGCGCGTGCTCCTCGAGCTCGCCGGTGAGCTCGAGACCGCCAGACCGTGGCCGAAGCTCGCGCCTTCCGTACGTGACGCCGTCAGGTCGCGCGCGCCGCTCGCTCCGACCTGAGTGAATCGGCGACGAACGCCAGACCCTGCGCGTTGATCTCGACGTCGAGCTCGAGGAGCTTCTTTTCGGCATCGCCGAAGCTCGGCGCTTCTTCGGCAAAGGCGCGCCACCAATGAGCGCGGAGGCGCGTCTCCATCTCGCTCACGGTCTCGCTCCCGCGCGCGCACTCTTCGACCCATGCTTCGGCGCGGTCGATGAAGCGCCGCAATTGCAGGCCGATCGCCTCGACGTCCTCGTAGGCGTCGTAGTGCGTCGGACAGACCGCGCGAGCGCCGAGCGAGAGCACCTTGTCGAGACTCTTGCGCGCCTCGGCAGCGTGAAAACCAGTCGGGCTGGTGGAGGGAAAGGCGAAGCGTCCGCCTGCTTGGAGCGCCGGATAGACGAGCCCGAAGGTGTCGCCGGTGAAGACGGTGTCCATCGCCGGATCGTGGACGATGAAGTGATGAAACGCGTGTCCGTAGGTGTGCCATGCGGTCAACTTCGCATCCCCGAGCGCGAAGCTCTCGCCGTCTTCGAGCGTCTGCACGCGCTCTTTGGCGATGGGATCGATCGTCCCGTAGAGCTCGGCGAAGCGCTTCTCGCCGTACACGGCCGTCGCCCCTTCGATGAGCTTCACCGGATTGACGAGGTTTCGCGCCGCACGCGGATGCGCCAGGAGCGTCGCGTTGGGACAGGCCGCAAGGAGCGCGCTCGCCCCCGCCGCGTGATCGAGGTGGGCATGGGTGACGACGATGAAGCGCACGCTCTCCGGCTTTTTCCCCTGCTCCGCGAGCGCGGCGAGGAGCCGAGGGAGCGCGTGCGCCGTGTGCGCCTCGATGAACGCGCACTCGTCGCCGGCGACACGCAGGTAGCACGCGGTGAAGCGCGGCGTGACGTCGGCGTCGATCGTGAAGCGAGCATGGCGAGTCATGCCGCGAGGCTAGACCGGATCACGTCCGCGCATCGAGGACGCTCTTCAGCGCACCTCGCCGACGAACTCGACGGTCGGCATCGTCGTCGAGTCGCTGGTGTGCAGACGCGTGATCACGCCCGTCGTCGCGTTCACCGCCCACATTCCATTGACCCCGCAGACGACGCCGCCGGCGACGAGGGTGTTGCCGTCGGCGGTCCAGGTCCCCGAGCCGCTGAGGAAGCCGTCCGCCGGCGACCCGAGCGCGGTGAGGATTTTTCGTCCGCTGCCGTCGGCGTTGATGACGCCGAGATTGCCGCGCGGATCGCTCTCGGCGTTGACGTGGAGGAACGAGAGTTTGGCGCCCGTCGGTGACCAACGCGGCCAGACGTCTCCCGCGACCGTGCTCGGGATCGCGGTCACCGCGCTGCCGTCGGTCTTCATCGTGAACATGTTGCTGTGCACGTTGTGGAAGGCGATCAGCGAGTCGCTCGCGCGCAGGTCGGGGCTGTCGTCGTAGCAATCGCGGCCGAGGATGTTGGCGAAGCCGGTGCCATCTTTGCCCGTGACCGACACGCCGCACGAGTTGTCGAAGTAGACCTTGGTCGAGTCGGCCGCCCAGGTGACGCCGACGACGTAGTCGCCGTTGTTGAAGACCTTCGTCTCGACGCCGCTCGTCAGGTCGCGCACGTAGATGTTGCCGCGCGTCTGGATGGGGTTGTCCTTGTGGAAGACCAGGTACTTGCCGTCGGGGCTGAGCCGCGGCCAGACGCCCGTCGTCAGCTTGACGTCCGAGGTGCCATCACCCTTCGCGACCCAGATTTCGCCGTCGGCCGTCGTCGAGGCTGCGAGGCGGCTGTAATAGATGGTGCCGGTTACGGTACCGTAACCTGGGGCGACGCAGCCCGTGTCGCCCGCCTCTGCTGCATCGGTCGTGTCGGCCACGAACGTGTCGGCAGTATCGGCGGTGTCGGCCGTATCGGTCGTGTCTGCGGTATCTGCGGTGTCAGCCGTATCGGTCGTGTCGGCGGCGTCCGTCGTGTCGGGTTTGGTCGCGTCGGTCGTGTCGGCGACGAAGGTGTCGGCGATCCCCGTGTCGGCGGTCCCCGTGTCGGGTTTCGCGGTATCGGGCTTGGTCGAGTCAGCGACGCCGGTGTCCGAATTGTCGCCCGTGTCTGCCGGAGAATCGGTCGTCGTTTCGTCGCCGCTGCACGCGGGGAGGAGCACCCCGAGGGGCGCCGTCGCCAACACCACCGAGCAGCAACCGCGCACGCCGAGCCCGCGCAACCAAGAATGGGTCATCAGGAAGTCCTCCGTGGGGGAACGAACGCGCGACGCGCGCAACAGGGTCGCGTCGAGGTTGCTCGAAGGGAGGGCCTCCGTCGATTGTCATTGTCAGCCATGCCCTGGGATGGCGCGGAAACGCACCCGATTGGCGCGTCCGTGTTGGTGCGCTCACCAGGTCACGATCAGCTCTTTTTCCGGGCTTCGCGCGAGGTGGAAGTCGTCGACGTAGATGTCGTAGGCGATCTTGATCTTCACCGGCGTCGCTGGCTTCTTCAGGCTCACGGGCCAGATGGCGGTGTGCGGCACGGCGATCGACGCGCCGTCTTTCAGGTCCATCGGATCGCCCACCACGATCATCGTCTTCGGCGTGCTCGCAGCGACGAAGCCCTTGGCGTCTTTGTATTTCGCGTTGCGGAACGGGATCTGCGCGCCGTCTTTGGTGAAGCGGACGACGATCTGGAATTTGTGCCCGCTCGCCTTCTTCAACGTGCCGGCGAAGGAGATGACGAGGTCGGTGTCGGCGTCGACGAGGACGTTCGAGATCGTCGTCGGGGCGAGGAGCGCGGCCTCGGGAGCCGCCGTGACCGGCTTCGGGGTCGGGGTCGGGGTCGGAGTGGGCGTCGGAGTCGGGTTGGGCGTCGGGGTCGGTATCGAGAAGTCTTTCGCCGTGTAGACCTCGTCGACCACCTTGGGAAAGACGGCGTACGAGACCCACGCGTAGCCGCCGTCGCCCCAGCTCTTTCCCCACGAGTTCTGGAAGCGAAAGGCTTGCTTGGCATCGTCGTACCCGACGACCGCGATGGCGTGCCCACCGAGATCTTTCCCGACCGGTCCGTTGTAGATGACGGCGCCCTTGAGGTTGTCGAACGTCGGATCGACGGTCATGCCGACGACGATCGGGTTGTGCGCGGCGAGCTGTCCCTTCACCTGCATGACGTCGAGGGGCACGCGTCGATAGGACTCGATGCGGAAGTCGAGCGCCTCTTTCTTCACCGTCGAAGGCGGCATCGTCGTGCAGTTCGCGTCGGTGTAGGGGAACTCCTTGAGGGTGGCGACGCCTTCGTTGATCATCGCGTCGAGCCCGTCGATGATGTCCATGCCGGCGTTCTGACAGGCGCCCGATGCGTGGTGCTGGTTGTAGAGGAACGACGGGCTGAACTCGTGATCGGCCGTCTTCGCGCCCCACGCGCGTTGATGGTTCTCGAGGTAGCTCTTCATCGCGAACGCGAGCGACCAACCGACGCACGAGCCCTGCGCGCCTTGATCACCCGGCGCGGGAAATTCCGGGCTGAGATCGATCGACGGGGGGAGGGTGTCGATGAGCGCGGCTTGCGCGGTCGGCAGCGCCAAGAGCTTCGCCGGCTTCGCGCGTACGAGCCCGTAGGTGTGCGACGCCGCGCCACCGATGCCGGGGATCGCCGTCGGCAAGGCGGTCGGAAACGTCGTCGGCACGAGGACCGGGATGGTCGGGATGCCGCTCGGTGCCGGGATCGTCGGCCACGTCGTCGGGAACGTCGGCGCGGTCGGCGCGGCACCCGAGCGATGGGCTCCGATCGCCGCGACGCCACCGGTGATGAGCACGCCAATGGCAACGACACGCACACGCACACGCCTACGCCCAGTCGACGATCCCGCCATCGAGCCTCCCTCGCGAGAGCGATCGCGCCCTCGACGAAGAAAGCATACGTGGTCCGCGGGCTTGACGGCGCGGGCTCGAACGAACAGTCCATCGTGCATGGCTGAGACGCGCGATCGGCGGCTGCAAGCGCTCGTCGGCTGGGCGACGTTCGCACTGGTTGGACCAGCGGCGGTGTTCACGATGCGCGGCGTTCGGCGCCATCGAATGGTCGGGCTCGACGAGGCGCGTCGTCGGTATCGCGAGGCCCTCGCCAGCGGTCGTCCGACCCTGATCTGCGCGAATCATCTGACCATGGTGGATTCCGCGTTCCTCCACCATGCGCTCGCCCCCCTCGTCGACTACCTCACCGACTTCCGGCGCTTCGCTTGGAACGTGCCGGCGACCGAAAATTTCACGAAGAGCACTCTTTTGCGGGTTCTCGTCTACGTCGGCAAGTGCATCCCCATCGACCGCGCAGGGAGCGCCGAGCATCACAAAGCGGTGCTCGATCAGCTTCGTCATCTCCTCGAAGCCGGACAGCCGTGCGTGATTTTTCCGGAGGGCGGGCGAAGTCGCACGGGTCGCGTCGAGCCTTCGCAGGTCACCTACGGCATCGGCCAAATCCTCCGCGAGCTCGAGAAGCCGCAGGTGCTGTGCGTATATCTGCGGGGCGAACGGCAGGTTTCGTGGGGCAGCCTGCCGGCGAAGGGCGACACCATGCACGTCACGGTCGAGCTCCTCGAACCGAGCACGACGCAAACTGGTCTGCGCGCGGTCCGTGACCTCTCGCGTCAGGTGATCGAAAAATTGGCCGAGATGGAAAAGGGCCATTTTTCCCGTCTCGAACGCGACGCGCTGCGTCCTGGAGGCGCCGGCGATGACGCACCCAAACCTCGTGGCCGAGAGATGAACGGGGAATGAGAGAATCGTGACAGAGAGACGTGCTAGCGGAAGGGCGTGAAACAACGCTCAATCGCGGTCGTTTTCCCGGGGCAGGGGTCACAGCGCGCTGGCATGGCGCGTGACTTTCACCAACGCTTCGCCGCCTCGCGGGATGCGTTCTCCGAAGCGAGCGAGGCGCTCGGCCTCGACGTCGCTTCTCTTTGCTTCGAGGAGGACGAACGCCTCGATCGCACGGAGTTCACGCAGCCGGCGATCCTCACCGCCGAGATCGCCATGATGCGCGCGCTCGAAGCGGAGTTCGGGCTCCGTCCGGCGTATTTCGGAGGCCACAGCCTCGGCGAGTACACCGCGCTCTGTGCCGCGGGCGTCATCTCGCTCTCCTCGGCCGTGCGGCTGGTGCGACGTCGTGGCGCGCTGATGCAAGACGCGGTTCCGCTCGGCACCGGCGCGATGGTCGCGGTCATCGCCGAGGGAGTGGCCGATCGCGATCTCGCCGGCGATCTCGCCGATCTCGAGGTCGACGTCGCCAATCGCAACTCGGCGACGCAGGTCGTGCTCTCCGGCGAGCGCACCGCGATCGAGCGCGCGCAATCGCGTCTGCCGCAGATCTTCGGCGACACGCCCTTCGAGGCCATCGCGCTCAACGTCAGCGCGCCCTTCCATTCGCGGATGATGCGACCGATCGAGGCGCCCTTCCGCGCTGCGCTCGAGGAGATCGCCGGCACGCTGCATCCCGAGCGCGCCACGGTGGTGACGTCGAACCTCGCGGGCGGCTTCCATCGCGCCGACGTGTCGTCGCTGATCGATGGCTTGACGCGGCAGCTGAGCGGAACGGTCGACTGGATCGCCAACATGCGCGCGCTCACCGAGGCAGCCACCGAGATCTACGAGGTCGGACCGGGACGGCCGCTCCGTGGCTTCTTCAAGTCGACGGGCCGCGAGGTCACCGCGATCATTTCGGTGTCGTCGGCCGAGCGAGGACTGGCGGCATGAGCCTCTCGTTCGACGCCAACCATTGGGCGCTCATCCTCGGCGGCTCCAGCGGCTTCGGTCTCGCCACCGCGCACAAGCTGGCGCGTCATGGGATGAACGTCGCCGTCATCCATCGCGATCGACGCGGCGCGATGACCACGATCGAGGCTGAATTTACGGCCATTCGTGCGACGGGCGTGGGCTTCTTGGCTGTCAACGGCGACGCGCTCTCCGAGGAAGGTCGCAAGACCGCGCTCGATGCGCTCGCCGAACGGATGGGCGGCGAAGGTCGCGTTCGCCTGCTCATGCACTCGATCGCCTACGGCAACCTCAAGCCGCTGGTCCCCGTGCAACCGAAAGAGAGCGCAGCGCCCGCGCACGCACGTGGACGACTCGCCGAACGCCTCGGCGTCACGCAGGCCGCGCTCACCGAAGCGATCAGCGCCATCGTCGCCGCCGGTGACGGAGACGAGCTCGCGCACCTCGTCGATCCGCCGGCCTACGACGCCGAAGCGGTCCTCGAGGACGAAGATTTCGCGCGCACCGTCTTCAGCATGGGCACCAGCCTCGCGTCGTGGACGCAGGACGTCTTTCGTCGCCGCCTCTTCGCCGCCGATGCCCGCGTCGTCGGGATGACCAGCGAGGGCAACGAGGTGGCGTGGCGCGGATATGCCGCCGTCTCCGCCGCCAAGGTCGCGCTCGAATCGGTCTCCCGCACCATCGCCACCGAGCTCGCGTGCTACGGCGTGCGCTCCAACATCGTGCAAGCGGGCGTCACCGACACGCCGGCGTTGCGCCTGATTCCCGGCAGCGAACGCATGAAGGCAGAGGCGCGTTTGCGCAACCCGTTCGGAAGGTTGACCACCACCGCCGACGTCGCCGACTTCATCAGCCTCCTCTGCACCGACGAGGCTCGTTGGGTGAACGGCGCCCTCATTCGCGTCGACGGCGGCGAACGCATCTCGGGCTGAGGAGAGCGATGTTGCGCCCGTTGTATCTCCACGCCGTCGGTCATTTTCATCCCGAAAACGTCATCGACAACCGCTTCCTCGAGGCTCTCGACATCGGGACCAACGACGAGTGGATCCTCGAGCGGGTGGGCATTCGCGCGCGTCGCACGGTGCTGCCGCTCGACTACGTCAGGCGCACCAAGAACGCCGACCTCCGCGCCGGACAAGAGGCCGCGCTCTACTCCAACGTCGAGACCGGCAAGCGCGCTGCGTTGCACGCGATGGCGCGCGCGGGCATCGGTCCGAAAGACGTCGGGATGGTCATCGCCGGTGGGTGCGCGCCCGAGATGGCGAACCCGTCGGAGGCCTGTCGCATCGCCGCGGCCCTGGAAATCGAGGCTCCGGCGGTCGACATCAACTCCGCCTGCTCGAGCTTCGGCGCGCAGCTGCACCTCCTCGGGTCGATGGACGACTTGCCGCCGTACGTCTTGGTGGTGAACCCCGAGAACACGACGCGCGTCGTCGACTACTCCGATCGCGCGACGGCGGTCCTCTGGGGCGACGCCACCAGCGCGGCGATTCTTTCGCGTGAGGTGCCGGCGCGTGCGCGCATCGTCTCGACCTCGCTCGCCAGCTCGCCGATGGGATGGAAGGCGGTCACCATTCCGCGCTTCGGCCACTTCGTGCAAGACGGCAGCGCGGTGCAGCGCTTCGCCATCAAGACGACGAGCAGCTGTCTCGAGAAGCTCCTTCCTGCCGCGCGCGCCCACGCCGAGCACACCGGCGGTCGCGTGCGTTTCATCGGTCACCAAGCGAACCTGCTCGTGCTCGAGTCGGTGGCGCGCCGCGCCGAGCTGGCCACGGAAGATCATTTCCACAACGTCGTCGACTTCGGCAACACCGGCGCCGCGGGTGCACCGAGCGTGCTCTCGCAAAACTGGGAGCGGCTCGAGGACGGCGACAGCGTGATCGTGGTGGTGGTCGGCTCGGGCCTCACGTGGGCCAGCCTTCGAATCGAAATCGGCGAAAAAACTCGGACCCAAGAGACGGGAGCCTCGTGATGCGATACGCGGAATACCTGGAACGCAGCACCTTCTCCAAAGAAGAGCTGTTCGGCCTCGCGCAAGGCAACCTCGTCGAGGACGCGCCGGCCGAGTTCATCCGCTTGCCTGCCCCGCCGATGCTGATGATCGATCGCGTCGTCGAGCTCCGTCGTGACGGCGCGCGCGGTCGCATCGTCGGCGAGCAGGACATCCACTTCGACGATTGGTTCTTCCAGTGCCATTTTCGTGGCGATCCGGTGCAACCCGGTTGCCTCGGCGTCGACGCGGTCTGGCAGCTCGTCGGTCTCTACTGCTCCACCGCGGGTGCGCCCGGCTCGGGTCGCGCGCTCGGCTGCAAAGAGGTCGAGTTCTCCGGACAGATTCGCCCCTACGACAAAGTCGTTCGCTACGAGGTCGACATCCGCCGCTACTCCGAGCTCAAAGAATCAGGCAGCGCGGTCGCCATCGGAACCGCCAAGGTCTTCGTCGACGGCGAGCACATCTACACCGTGAAGGACGCCAAGGTCGGCATGTTCCGCGGCATCGCCTACCCCGACTACCCGGCGCGTTCGCAGAACAGCAAAGGCGGCATCATGGATCGAGGGTCTTCGTCATGACGTTCGGACCGCTCTCGCTCGAAGACGTCCTCGCGCTGGTGCCGCAGCAGCGTCCGTTCCGTTTTCTCGATCGCATCGTCTCGATGAACGAGTCGCACGCCGTCGGCGAGTACACTTTCCGCGACGACGAGACCTTCTATCAAGGCCATTTTCCCGGCAATCCAGTGACGCCGGGGGTCATCCTCATCGAGACGATGTGCCAGACCGGGCTCGTCGCGCTCGGCATCTATCTCCTCGGGCTCGAGTCGCCGCGTGACGAGGTCGCCCAGACGGTGACGCTCTTCACCGAGTGCGAGGTCGAGTTCGAGCGCGTGGTGAAGCCCGGTGACACGGTGCGCGTGTCGGCGGAGAAGCTGTACTGGCGTCGTCGCAAATTGAAGTCGACCGTCGTCCTTTCGCTCGCCGACGGAACGTCGGTGGCCAAGGGAACCGTCGCCGGAATGGGGGTACGTCGTGACGGTTGAAAGACATGAACGAGTGGTGATCACCGGGCTCGGCGTCCTCGCACCGAACGGGCACGGCCTCGCGGCCTTCGCCGGCGCACTTCGCGAGGGCAAGAGCGGCATCCGTCATCAACCGCACCTCGCCGAGCTCAACTTCGGTTGTCAGGTCGGCGGCATCCCCGAGAACGTCGGCGAGATCGAGAAGTCGTATCTCACCGACGAAGAGCGGATGGCGATGAATCCCAACATGGTCTACGCGGCCATCGCGGCGATCGACGCCTTCACGGACGCCGGCCTCGTTCGTCCCGCCCCCGACGCCGACGTCGTCGATTGGGACACCGGCGCGATCATCGGCACCGGCATCGGCGGCATCGACACCATCGCCGAGAAGCTGGCGCCGCGCACCGACGCCGGCAAAGTCGCCCGTCTCGGCAGCACGATGGTCGAGCAAATCATGTCGAGCGGGAACAGCGCGCGCGTCGCTGGGCTCCTCGGTCTCGGCAACCAGGTCACCACCAACTCGAGCGCTTGCAACACGGGCACCGAGGCGATCGTCGACGCCTTCCTCCGCATCCGCGACGGGCGCGCCAAGCGCATGCTCGCCGGCGGCTCTGAAGGTCACTCGAAATACATCTGGGCCGGCTTCGACGCGATGAAGGTGCTGAACCGCACCAAGAACGACGCGCCCGCCGAGGCCTCGAGGCCGATGAGCGCGAGCGCCGCAGGCTTCATCCCCGGCTCCGGCGCCGGCGTTCTGGTGCTCGAGAACCTGACCAGCGCGAAAGAGCGTGGCGCGCGCATCTACGCCGAAATTCTCGGTGGATTCGTCAACTGCGGCGGACATCGAATGGGCGGGAGCATGACCGCGCCGAACCCGACGGCGGTGCAGCGTTGCATCCGCGGCGCGGTGGCGATGGCCGGGCTCCGCGGCGAGCAAATTGATGCCATCAATGGGCACCTGACGGCGACGTTCGCCGACCCTCACGAGGTCGGCAGCTGGGCCAAGGCGCTCGAGCTCGCGCCGGAGAAGATGCCGCTCATCCACTCGACGAAGTCGCTCATCGGTCACGCGCTCGGCGCGGCGGGGGCCATCGAGAGCGTCGCCTCCATCCTCGAGCTGCACCACGGCTTCGTCCACGGCTCGATCAACTGCGACGACTTGCACCCACAATTGACGGCCTACGAGAGCCGCGTCGTCCACCGCACCCGCGAAGTGCCGGGGCTCGAGATCATCGCCAAGGCGAGCTTCGGCTTCGGCGACGTCAACGGCTGCCTGGTCTTCCGCAAGTACCACGCGTAGCAGCACCTAGTCGCAACAGGCATCGCAAGCCCCACAGGAGATCGTCATGGACCAGCAGGAAGTGTTCACCAAGGTCGTCGGCATCCTCAAGCCGTTCGTGAAGGCGCCCGAAGCGTTGGCGACCGTCTCGATGGAGACGTCGGTGCTGAAGGACCTCAAGGTCAACTCCGCGCGACTCGTCGACGTCGTCCTCGAGATCGAAGACACCTTCGGCATCGCCGTCACCGACGCGCAGGCCGACAGCGTCAAGACCGTCGGCGACGCCGTGAACCTCATCCTCGCCGCCAAGGCCTGAGCCGCGCGTGAGTCGCGCATGATCGGCGACGACGTCGTCGATCTCGACGACCCGGCGATCGCCGCGCACCACCTCCGCCCGCGATTTCTCGATCGCGTGCTCCACCCGAGCGAACGCGCTGCCCTCTCGGCCACGCGTTCGCCGAAGGTCTTTTTGTGGTCTCTCTTCGCGGCCAAAGAGGCGACGTACAAGCTCGTCTCGAAGCTGGGCACGCCGGTGATCTTCGCCCACGCCGAGTTCGTCGTCGACGACGGGTTTCGATCGGTTCGCCATCGTGACGTCGAGGCGGTGCTCGAGATCGAGACCGACGTCGCACGCGGCTTCACCCACGCCGTCGCGCGAACCGCCGGCTCATCGCGCTACCAGCGACAGGTCGAAGCGATACCCGTCGGAGCCGACGCGAGTCGCGAAGCCCGGCAAGCGCTCCTTCGGGCGATGGCTGCGCAGCTCGAGTGTGCACCTTCCGAGCTGATCATCGAGCGCGCGCCGAAGCCCGGAAGTTGGGACGGGTTCGGGCCGCCGAGGCTCCTTCGTCACGGCGTGCCGACGACGGTCGACGTCAGCCTCTCGCACGATGGACGCTTCGTCTCGTTCGCCGCGCAGCTCTGGTGAATCACTTCGCGACCTTGCGTGCCATCGTCCCCGCCGGGTTCTTGTACCAACCCGGATCATCGTAGGTGGTGATGCCGCTGCGCACCTTCAGCACGGTGAACATCCCGCCCATCTCGATGTCGCCGAAGGGACCTTTGCCCGTCATCATCGGCAGCGTGTTCTTGGGGGTGCCCATCGCCATCATCCCGCCCATGCCGTTCTCGCCCATCGCCATGTAGGTCGGCAGCACCTTCTGGACCTTGCTCGCGACGCCCTTCTGGTTCACGCCGATCATGTTCGGTACGTCGTGCCCCATCGCGTTCATCGTGTGGTGCGACTTGTGGCAATGGAACGCCCAGTCACCCGGCGCGTCGGCGAGCAGCTCGACGGTGCGTGTGCTCCCGACGACGACGTCGACGGTCGTCTCCGGCCAGCGCGCCGACTTCGGCACCTCGCCACCATCGGTGCCGACCAGCTCGAACGCGTAGCCGTGGAGATGAATAGGGTGATTGTCCATACTCAGATTCCCCAGGGAAATACGCACCCTCTGGCCCTCTTTGACGACCAGCGGATCGGTGCCCGGCCAGCAGCGCCCGTTGAAGGTGAAGATGTTGAAGTCGAGCATCACCGCCGGATTCGGCTTCGAGGTGCCGGGCGCGATCGCCCACTCGTGGAGCATGATGCAGAAGTGCCGATCGATCGGCGGCGGGTTCTTCGGATGGATGATGAAGAAGCCCATCATCCCCATCGCCATCTGCACCATCTCGTCGGAGTGCGGGTGGTACATCTTCACGCCCGAGCCGCGGATGACGAACTCGTAGACGTAGGTCTCGCCGACCTCGATGTGCGGTTGATTGAGCCCGGCGACGCCGTCCATGCCGTTCGGAAGAAGCACGCCGTGCCAGTGCGCGCTCGTTCGTTCGGGGAGCTTGTTGGTGACGAAGAGCCGCACGTGATCGCCCTCGACGACCTCGATCGTCGGCCCTGGGCTCGAGCCGTTGTAGCCCCAGGTGTCGACGATCATTCCTGGCGCGAACTCGCGTTTGACCGGCTCGGCGACGAGGTGGAACTCCTTGGCGCCGTCTTTCCCTTTGGTCCACGGCAGCGAGCCGACGTTGGGCGTGACGACCGGCGTGTATCCGACCGCCTTCGGCATCGGCGTTCCCGGCGCTGGCACCGGTGGGATTTCTTCGGCGCTCGCGCGACGGAGCAGGCTCGCGCCACCGAGGAGCGCAGCACCGGTGAGCAGGTTGCGACGAGAGACGGTCATGGCGTTTTTCCTTTGCCGCTTTCGGTGCCGAACGCGCCGCCGACCGCGCGCTCGAGATCGGCGCGGGCGACCCAGTAATCGCGCACGCCGGCGATGAGCGCGCGATAGGCGCTCACCTCGTTCTGCTTCGCCAGGAGCACCTGATGGACGCCGATGAGCATCGCGTCGTACTGCTGTTGCGAGAGCGCCACCACCTGCTGCCGGAGCGGGACGATGACCGTCGCATAGCGTTCGACGAGCCCGCGCGCGACCACCAGACGATTGCGAGCGACGCGCACCTGCGAACGGATGTCGAGCGCGAGCGACGTCTCGCGCGCCTCGGCTTGGCGAAGCATCGATTCCAAGCGGGCAATCACCGCCTGCTTCTGATCGAAGATCGGGAGCCCGATCGACGCCGTCGGTCCGACCAACGTCGGGCCCTCGAAGGCGCGCACAACCGTGACGCCGACGGTGGCGCCGCCGAGCCAACGCCAATTTTTGACGAAGGCGATCGTCTCCGCGATCGAGGTGATGTCGAAGCGCGCCGCCGCGAGATCGTAGCGACGAGAAATCGCCTTCGATTCCAGGTGATCGAGCGAAGGATCTTCTTTCGGAAGCTCGGGGAGCTTGGCCGGCAACTTCGGATCGGCGTCCTTCCCCCAGAGGCCCATCACGCGGATGAGGTCTTCGCGCGCGCCGATGATGTCGGCAGCCGACTGCGCGACGTCGAGCCGCGTCTGCTCGTAGAGCGCCTGCTCACTCGCCAGATCGAGGTCGCTGAGGTTGCCTGCCTCGTGCTGCCTTCGTGCCAGCTCGATCGACGCCTCGCCCGCTTCGAGCACGATTTCCTGCATCGCGTGCTGCTGCATGGCGCCTTGGAGCTTGAAGTAATCGGCGCGAACTTCGTAGGCGACGCGGACGATGGCATCAGCCACCCCCAGCTTGGCGGCTTCGAGATCGGCGCGGGCGATCCTCTTCTTCGCCGGGATCATGAAGATGGCGAGGAAGTCTTCGGTGACGCTCACCTCGCGCTCGGTGAGGACGTCGCTGCCGCCCGTGGGAAAGAGGAAACCGAGGCCGATCGTCGGGTTCGGCAAGAGCCCCGCTTGCACGAGATCGGCCTGCGCGATGCCGAGCTGTTCGTACGTCGCCTGCAGCTGGGGGCTGGTGACCAGCGCGATTTGCACCGCGTCGTCGACCGAGAGCTCACGCTGCAAGCGAGCGTGGACCTCTTTTTCGACCGCCTCGTCTTCCTTGGTGCCTTGGTTCCAATAGACCTTTTGACCCGTGCGCGCCTCGGCGTTGGCGGCCGCCTCGTCGAACGCCGGACGCGCCGACGTCGATGCGCAACCGCTGGTCACGAGCCCGAGCAGGAGTATGAGCGCGCCTCGGCGTCGGCTCATGACCCGTCACCGGCTGGCATCGGCATGTCCATACCTTCGTGATGCACATGCGGCGTGGCGGGCGTCGCCGACGACGAGGCGCTCGGCAGGACGGTCGTCGAGGCGAAGGGCGAAGGCGCGATCGGCGCTTCGGGAGCCGCGGGATCGGACGGACCTCCGGCGTGACGCGGCGGAGGGTCTCCGTTGGCGCACCCGACGCCGAAGGCGACGACGGCAAGCACGGACGTGGTGGAGAAATGCATGGGTCTCCTCTGCAGACGCAGGATCGAGACCTTCTTGCACGAGGGCGGGAGGCCTACAAATCGAAGCCGATCACGCTGCGAACCCACAAGCGGCCGAAGGACTCTCCCGGCGCTATCGTGTGATCGGTGTCGGTGACGCGAGTGTAGACGCCGGTCGACCACCAGAGGCGTGACGTGACCAGGAGAATCGTCGGCCCGAGATAGACGTGCGGACCGAGCGCGAAAGGACGCGGGCTCGGCGCGGGGTGCGGGTACTCACGACGAAGCCACGACTCCAGCCCGAGGTGCACGTTGCGCGACACCTCGTAGGTGAAGCCGAGCGTCGGGTTGAGCACCACGTCGCGATGTCCGTCGAAGTAGAGCTCGTACTCGGCCCAGAGATTGGAAGCGATGCGCAGCGCGCCGATGCGTCGTTGGAGAAGGATCTTCGCTTCGAGCTCGATTTCCCGCTCATTTTCGACGATTTCGCCGTAGACGCCGACGTCGATCGGCCACTCGCCGCTGTCGGCGAATTGGTAGCGGATGCGCTCTTTCATCCCGCCGCCTTCGGTCAGCTGCGCCGCACCGGTGTACGACTCGCCGGGGTGCGGCACGTAGGTGACATAGAGCCCGAGCTCGAAGCGCTTGCCGAGGCCGACCTCGAGCTCCGTCTGGAACTGGCTGGCGACGTACCAAACGGGCGTCCCTTGCGACGACGAGAGCGCGCGCACGGGAACGAAGTCGGCGTACTGCTCGACCTCGAGCTCGCCGTCGTCGAGCGTGTCGGAGGTGTACGTGAAGGGCAGGGGACGCGGGTGCGCCGACGCTTGGTTGGAAGACGTGAGCACCGCGAGAAGGGGCGCGATGCAGGCAGCGAGGCAAGCCAGCGGAGCGCGCGCGGCAAGGCGACGATTCGACACGAAATATCCTCGAAATTGGCTCAGAAATTCGTCAGCTGAAGCTTCGGGGAGGCGACGTAGTCGTTGCCCTCGAAGCCGGAGTGACAGCTGTTGCATCCGCCCGTCGGGTCACCACCATAGACCTCGCCGAGGGGAGGACCGACGCCGCGCCAGATGACGGTGACGCCGCCGTCGGCCGCTTCCTTGAGCTCGAACCACTCCCAATCGAGCGCTCCGGTCGCGTTGTAACCGCCGCCGCGCTTCACGCCGGCGAAGATTTGAAAGAGGCCCGACTCGCGCACCTCGACGATGACGGTGCCGACGGGGAAGCGCTTGCTGCCGTGCGGCGGGACGTGGTTGATGTACTGCGTCCGCGGACCGAGGACGTCGTCCGGGAACGTGCCCTTCGCCGGACCGTCGCTGTGAAACGACGGCCACTTGCGAAAGTCGGCGAAGGTCGGAGGAAACGCGAGGAACGTCGTCGGCGTGGTGCCGCTCGGCGTCGTGTCACTCGAACCCGAACAGCTGAGCGATCCACCGGCGCCACCCACGAGGAGCGCCGCGACCAAGATCGTGTGCTTCGACTTCATTCGACGAACTGCGGGAATCCAAGCACTTTGGCGACGGTGTTCATGTCCGAGACCACCGAGCCAGGCTTCGTCGGATCGACCGCCGCGTGCACCGAGCTCCACAGCTTGCCGAAGGGCGTGGCGAGATCGGCGGCCGTCGGAGCGTCCGAGCTCCAGGTCTCCGGCGGCTGCGGCACCGCGTCGCCGGTGTAGCCCTTGTAGAGATCGCGCAGCGCCTGCAGCTCTTTCGCGAGCGCGGCGTCGGTCGTGGGCCCGTCCTTCGTCAGGTCGGTGTTCGTCTTGCTGCGCAGCCACGGGCGAAAGAGCTCGTACGCGGTGGCGGTGCCGTCGAGGTTGTTGCGTAGATCGAAGAGCGTGGTCTGCGCATAGCGCGACTCTTCCTCGCCGGTCGCCGCCTTGTTCACCTTCTCACGCTGCTCGTTCATCAGCGCGATGAGGCCTTGGAACGCGGTGCCGATGTCGATGGCCGCGGGCAACCACTCGGCCTGGAGCTTGGCGATGTCGTCGACGAGCTTCTGCAGCAGCTTCGTCTTGAACTCGGTGGCTTGATCGGCGGTCGACGGAAAGGCCGCCTTGGCGTAGCCCGGCAGCGTCTTCTCGAAGTCGACGACGCGCGCCTGGATGGTGTCGGAGAAGATGATCCGCTCGATGGCGTGCATTCCGGTCACGCCCTTGGCGTCGAACGGATCGGCGTCCCCCGCACCGGCGAGCTGCGTGAGGAAGTCGTCGTAGCGCGCGTCGACGGCGTTGTCGGTCGCCGGAAAGAGCGGAGCAATCGCGCCTTCGATGTGCTCGTAGGCGACGCGGCAGGCGCGCCAATCGTCCCGCAGCTGGCTCAGCGCGGCGGCGTCCATCGTCGCATCCCATCCACGTCCAGCCGGCGTCGGCGCATCGGCCTGCATCTTCACGGCGGCGTCGTGGAACGTCTTCAGCTCGACCGCGAACGTGTCGTGCATGCCCGTCACGATGTCGTTGCGCCACTCGGCGTCGGTCTTCGCCGGCGTGGTGGTCGGACCGCTGCTGCTCGACGAGCAGGCCATCGCTCCGACCGCCAGAAGGGAGATGAAGATGAAAGTCGTTTTCATTTGGAAGCCTACGTATGCACCGCCGCGGCACTTGCCGCAAGTCGTGCCCCCTAAATGTAATGAAATCAGCATGTTACCTGGTCCTCACGCCTGCCACTCCGCGGCCAGTCGGAGCGTTTTCGCGTGCGCCCGCACCTCTTTAAGGAATGAGGCCCGCAACGCCAAGTCGCCGATCAGCACGGCACTCTGGAGGATTCGATCGCGCGCGACGGCGATCGCCACCTTCGCTTCGTCGACGGCGCCCACGCGATGAAGGGCGCACGCATGGGTCAGTCGAATGACCTCCGCGCCCTCGAGCACCGACCCCAACGATTCGAGGAGCGTGACGGCTTCGCGCGAGAGCCGCAGCGCTTCCTCGGCGTGACCGAGACGAAGCTCGACGTGCGCGAGGATGCCGAGCGCCTGCGGGTGAATCGGTGGAAACGGCGCCGACAGCGTCACCGCGGTGCGCGCCTCTTCGGCGGCGAGGTCGAGTCGATCGGCGCCGGCGAGGATCTCCGCCCGATAGTTCTGACCGACGGAGTGATAGCGACGATTCCCGCGCGCGGCGTAGAGGCGCATCCCTTCGCCGACACAGGTGAGCGCTTCGTCGGTGCGGCCGAGTTGCCCGAGGGCGAGGCCGAGGTTGAGGTTGGCGAGGCTGGTCACGCCATCGAGCGCCATCTCTTCCGACGGCGCGAGCACCTGCCGGGCGACGTCGGCTGCACGTTCGTAGGCGCCGAGCTGCAAGAGGCAATCGGCGAGGTTGGTCTGGATGAAGAGCATGTGCCGCGTCGCGCCGAGCGCCTGGTATTCGGCGATGGCCTCTTCGTTGAGACGCACGCTGCGAGACGTGTCGCCCTCCATGCGTGCCCAGACTGCGCGGAGGTTGGCGAACTGCGCGTTGATGGCTCGCTCCTCCCCGCCGAGCGAGGCGACGAGCGGCTCGAGGCGCGCGAAGAGACGACGACCGGCTTCGAAGCGCGAGACGAGGAACATGCTCCTCGCGAACATGCACATCGCGCCGCAGAGGACCACCGTCGCGCCGTCGCGTGGCTCGACCTCGAGGAGCTGCGCGGTGAGCCGTTCGGTGCCCGCGTGATCGTCGCTGAGACCTTCGGCGACGGCCGCGAGCGCGCACGACTCTGCCGCTTTGCACCAGCCGATGCTCCCAGGCTCCAGTCGATCCATCGCTTCCGCGCCGCACTGCGCGGCCTCGGCGACGCGACCCGACCAACGATGGGCATCGGCCTGCACGCGTCGCAGCTCGCCGAGCTCGCGATCGGTCGCGCCGGCGGCGATTCCCTCTTCGGCGCGGAGGATCGCGGCCGCGAAATCGTTGGCGTCGAGGGCTTGATCGGCCGCGCGAACGTAGCAGGCGATGGCGAGCGCGAGGGCTCCACCACGGCGGTGATGCTCGGCGAGGGCGGCGGCGTCGGCTTCGCCATTTTCCGTCAGCCACTGCGCGGCGAGTCGATGTCCGAGCGCGCGATCGGTGTCGGTGAGGAGCCCATAGGCCGCCTCACGGACGATGGCGTGACGAAACCGATGCTCGAGGTGCCCCGGGAACCGCGAAGGCTCGATCGGTTGCACCGCCTCGCGCTCGACGAGGCTGCGGAGGTTGCCGAGGAACGACTGCACGTCGGAAGCACGCTCGCCGAGGAGCGCCCGAACCGCGCCGTCCCAGAAGGACTCGCCGAAGATGCTCGCCGCACGCAGGATGCGACGGGCTTCGTCGGGAAGCGCGTCGAGGCGCATCTGCACCATCGCGAGCACGGTCTCGGGCAGGGCATCGAGTCGCCCCTCCGATTCGGCGCGAATCAGCTCCTCCAGGTAGAACGCGTTTCCGTCGGCGCGCTCGACGATTGCGGCGACGCGCGAGGCCGGAAATGAGTCCCCGAGCGCGCTGCGCACGAGCCGCTCGGCTGCCTTGGGAGAGAGCGCCGCGAGCCGAATTTCCGTCAGATCGCGCTCGGCCCAGAGCTTCGGGAACGTCTCACGGACGTCCGGCCTTGCCATCGCGATCACCGTCAGCGGCCGTCGCTTGAGGTTGCGCAGCACGCGATCGAGGAAGGCGAGTGAAGGCGGATCGCCCCAGTGGACGTCCTCGAGCGCGATCAAGAGCGGCCTCGTGCGCAGCTCGGCGTCGACGAGCTCCTCGAAGGCCCGCGCCATCTGATCGGACATCAAAAGCGGATCGCGTCGCGCGGCCTGCAGCGGAGATCCGGGCGTCTCGACGAAGGCGACGCCGATCATCTCCCCGAGGAACTCGGCCACGCGATCGCACGCTCGGGGCTCGAGGTGGAGCCCGACCCGCACGCGCAGGCTCTGCCTCTGTTCGGCGAGCGACTCGCCTTCGCGCACGCCCATCGAGGCCCGGAGGAGCGGACCGAGCAGTCCGAACGGAGAGCCCGCGCGGCTCGCATCGGCGCGACCGATCCACACCCGCGGAGCTTCGTCGCGCGAAGCCAATCGACCGAGGAGCTCGGAGAGTACGCGCGATTTGCCGGCGCCTGCCGGTCCGGTGACGAGCACCACGCGCGCGACGGAGTCTTGTGCCGACTCGGCCACGAGGGTCTCCAGCATCGACAGCTCACGGTCGCGACCGACGCAAGGAGTTGGTTTTCCGAGGAGCAATCGAGTCGAGTCGAAGGCCCGCTCGCGAAGGAGCGCGATGCCCGTTTCGCCGCGTCGAAGGTCGAATTTCGCTTCGACGAGGCCGGCCGTCGTCGAGTCGACCATCACCTCGCCGCCGTGATTTTCTTCCGCCTCACGAAGGAGCGCCGCAGCTCGCTCCATCGCGTCGCCGATGGGCCAGCGTCCTTCGACGACGCCGCGTCCGGTGGCGGCGATCACGTGCGCTTCTGGGAGCTCTGCGCTCAGCTCGAGGGCCAGGCGTGCGGCGCTCGCCGATTGGTCGGTCGCGCTTCCACGGATCGCCAGCACGGCCACCCACGTGCCGTCACCGACGCGATCGATGGTCGCACCATGACGACGCGCGAGGTTGCGCAGATGCGCCAGTGACTCGTCCGAAGCATGCGCCGCCAACGTCGGCGCATGGGCTTCGTCGTTTTGCTCGCCTGTGGGCACCAAATTCGGCTGCCTCGCCATCACCACCGAGAGGAGTCGTTGTTCGCCCTCGGTGAGCATCGCCGGCGGCGGCGTGGTTCGAATCGGAGGGGCGCCCGTCTGTGCACCGAGCGTCAAGAGCTCGACCAGCAACGCACCCGCGTCGGCGGGCCTCTTCGCGGGAGATTTCGAGAGCATGCGCGCGACGAGCTCGTCGAGCGCAGGGTTCGCTTCCGGTCGCACCTCGCGCAGCCGCGGCGCTTCCTCGAAGAGTATTTTTCCGAGGATGGCGACCGCGTGCTCACCGACGAAGGCCGGGCGCCCGCTGAGGCACTCGAAGAGCACGCAGCCGAGCGCGAAGACGTCGGCGCTGGCATCGACGTTTCGTTCCCCGCGCGCTTGCTCGGGCGCCATGTATCCAGGCGTTCCGAGCGTGTTGCCGGTGCCCGTGAGCCCGCCGCCAGAGACGTGCGCGATGCCGAAATCGAGCACTTTCACGTGTTCGACCCGGCCGTCGCGGAGGAAGAAATTGCTCGGCTTGAGATCGCGATGGAGGACGCCCTGCGCGTGCACCAGCGCGAGTGCCTCGGCCACGCGGACGATCAACGTCAGGCTCTCGCCGACGGTCAGCGTTTTGCGCGCGAGGCGCTTGCCGAGGTCTTCGCCTTCCAGCCACTCCATCGCCAGATAGAGCTCGCCGCGCTGCGATTGGCCGTGCGCGATGTGTCTCACGATCGCCGGATGCGACAGCTCCGCGAGGATTTCGGACTCGCGGAGGAAGCGCTCGGCGACGCCGCCGTGGGTGCGCAGCGACTTGAGCGCGACGCGTTCACCGGACGTGCGATCGATCGCCCGGTGAACGTCGCCCATGCCGCCGGATCCGATCAGCTCTTCGATCTCGAAGCGCCCCGCGATGACGTCGCCGACCTGCATCCGCCGTTCACCGTATCGCCGTACTTCGACGACGTCACCGGTTCGAGGCTCGTCGACCGAGGTGGTGCCGCTTCAGAATGCAGCGTCAAACGCCACCTCGCCGGTGACCCCGACCTGATACGCCGAGACGCGCCGCTCGAAGAAATTCGCCACCTCTTGCACGTTCTGCAGCTCGAGGAAGCCGAACGGGTTCTTGCTGCCGTAGCGCTTGGGAAAGCCGAGCGTGACGAGGCGTTGATCGGCGACGTGCTCGAGATACGCGCGCATGTCGGAGACCGAGAGCCCAGCGACGCCCTGCGACAGAATGTCCTCGGCGAAGGCGAGCTCGCAAGCGATGGCTTCGTCCATCATCACGTAGACGTCGGCGACGAGCGTGGCGTCGAAGAGCGTGGGCTCTTCCCGGCGCACCGCGGCGACGACTTCGAAGGCGAACGCCATGTGCGCGCTCTCGTCGCGGAAGACCCAATTGGTGCCCGCCGCGAGACCATGGAGGAGGCCCTTCGAGCGGAGAAAATAGACGTAGGCGAAGGCGGCGAAGAAGAAGAGCCCCTCGACGCAGCCGGCGAAGCAGATGAGGTTGAGGAGGAAGCGACGACGATCGGCGACCGTCTCGAGCCGCTCGAGCGCGTGCACGCTGTCGGTGAAGCGGAAGCAGAAGTCGGCCTTGCGCCGAATCGACGGGACGTTGTCGATGGCCGCGAACGCCCGCGCGCGCTCCCCCGGATCGGGCACATAGGTGTCGAGGAGCGTGAGGTAGAACTGCACGTGCAGCGCCTCTTCGTAGAGCTGTCGCGAGAGATACATCCGCGCCTCGGGCGCGTTCACGTGTCGATAGAGGTTGAGCACCAGGTTGTTGGCGACGATCGAGTCGCCGGTGGCGAAGAAGGCGACCAGCCGTTGCACGAGGTGACGTTCGGCGGGTGTCATCCGGCTCTGCAGGTCGACGAGGTCGGTGGCGAAGTCGACCTCCTCGACCGTCCAGGTGTTGCGGATGGCCGCGCGATACATCTCGTAGAACACCGGATAGCGCATCGGGCGCAGCGTCAAATCGAGCCCCGGATCGAGGATGCGCCCGTTCATTGGCAGGCCTCGCACGACGACGGATTCTCGAGCGAGCAGGCGATCGCAGCGCCGTCGCCTCCCGAGCTCACCGAGCTCACCGGCGCCAGTTCGTTCTCCAACGTCGTCTTGGCGATGCGCGTCGCCGGTCGCGACCGCAAGTAGTAGGTCGTCTTCAGGCCTTTTTTCCAGGCGTACATGTACATCGAGGAGAGCTGTCCGATGTTCGGGCTCTCGAGAAAGAGGTTGAGCGACTGGCTCTGATCGACGAACGGCCCGCGCTCGGCGGCGAGATCGATGAGCGCCCGCATCGGCAGCTCCCACGCGGTGCGATAGATGCGCCGCAGCGCCTCGGGGATCTCGACGATGCCTTGAATCGAACCCTCGGCGTGACGAATGCGATTGCGAATGTCGTCGTTCCAGAGCCCGATGGCTTGCAGCTCGTTCACGAGGTGACGGTTCACCTGAAGAAAATCTCCCGAGAGCGTCTCGCGCTTCCACACATTCGAAACTTGCGGCTCGATGCACTCGTAGCAGCCGGCGATGGAGGCGATGGTCGCGGTCGGCGCGATGGCCACGAGGAGCGAGTTGCGGAGACCGTGCTCGGCGATGCGCATGCGAAGCGCCGTCCAATCGTGACGCGTGAGAATCGGCACGCCCCACAAGTCGGGTTGCAGCTGACCGTCCGCGGCGCGCGTCTCGGCGAACGTCGGATGACGGCCTTTTCGCTGCGCCAAATCGCACGAAGCATCGAGCGCGTGGAAGTAGATGCTCTCGGCGATCTCCTGCGACACCGCCCGCGCGCGTGACGAATCGAAGGGCAGCCGCATGCGGAAAAACACGTCCTGCAGGCCCATCACCCCGAGGCCGACCGGTCGCCAACGGAGGTTGCCCTCGCGCGTCACCTCTACGGTGTAGAGGTTGAGATCGATGACCGCGTCGAGCGCGCGGACGGCGGTGCGTACCGTCGAGGCGAGCGCGTCGTGATCGATTCGCACCGCCCCGTCGTCGGCCTCCACGAGGTGCCGCGCGAGGTTGATCGAGCCGAGGTTGCAGACGGCCGTCTCGTCCTTCGACGTCACCTCGAGGATCTCGGTGCAGAGGTTCGAGAGATGGACGGTCCGACCCTCACGCGCGGTCTGGTTGCAGGTGGCGTTCGATCGATCCTTGAACGTCATCCACCCGTTCCCCGTCTGCGCGAGCGATCGCATCATCCGCGCGTAGAGATCGCGCGCCTTCACCGTCTTCGTCGCCAGGCCTTCTTTTTCCGCTGTTTCGTAGGCAGCGTCGAAGGCCGCGCCCCAAAGATCGACGAGGTGCGGAACCTTCTTCGGATCGAACAGCGACCACTCGCCGCCTGCTTCGACGCGTCGCATGAAGAGGTCGCACACCCAGTTGGCGAGGTTGAGGTTGTGCGTGCGCTGCGCCTCGTCGCCGGTGTTGTCGCGGAGCTCGAGGAAGGCCTCGACGTCGGCGTGCCACGGCTCGAGGTAGACGCAGCACGCGCCCTTGCGCTTGCCACCTTGGTTCACCGCGGCGACCGAGGCGTCGAGCGTCTTCAGCCAGGGGACGATCCCGTTCGACTGACCGTTGGTGCTGGCGATGAGCGACCCGCGCGAACGCACCCGATGGAACGCGAGGCCGATGCCGCCGCTGAACTTCGAGAGCATCGCCACTTCGGTGTACGTCCGGTAAATCGCGGCCAATTCGTCGGTCGGCGAGTCGAGGAGGAAGCAGCTCGAGAGCTGCTCGTGGCGCGTGCCGGCGTTGAAGAGCGTCGGCGAGCTCGGCAGGTAGGCGAGCGACGAGAAGAGCCGGTAGAGCTCGAGCGCATCGACGACGTTCTCCGAGAGCGCACAAGCGACGCGGAGAAAGAAGTGCTGCGGCGACTCGATGACCTCGCGCTTCTCGGGATGACGAAGGAGGTACCGGTCGTAGACCGTGCGCAGACCGAAATACTCGAAGAGCTTCGAGCGGCTCGGATCGATGGCGTCGTTGAGCTTGCGCGCGTGCGTCTGCGTGAAGGCGAGGAGCCTGTCGCCGATGAGCCCGAGCCGATGCCCGACCGCGATCGACTGGGAAAACGACTGGATTTCCTGTCCGCCGACCTCTTTGTCGATGAACGCCGACAGGAGCCGCGCCGCCAGCTTGGCGTAGGTCGGCTCCTCCGCGGTCAGCGCCGCCGCCGTCTGGATCGAGAGCTGATCGAGCTCCCGCGTGGTCGCACCGTCGTAGAGGCCGGCGATGGTCCGCGTCGCCACGCGCAAGGCGTCCACCTTCGTCAGCCCGCTACAGCAGCGACCGACGGCGCGCACGATCTTGTTCAAGTCGACCGGCTCGTAGGCCCCGCTCCGCTTGCGGACGCGCATCGAGGTTCCAGTTGTCCCGTTGGTACCGTTGGAGGTCGACGGAGGGATCGGTGACGGCTCGACGTGACGGGTGACGTTCATGGCTTCCTCGCGCCCGCAGCACCGGGCCGCAGGAGTGAAAAGCCGAGGAGTCGAGTAGGCAGAGCGACACGCCATCGAGCGCGAGTGCGCGAGCAAGCACGCATGCGAGCACGCGAGTCCGAGACCGACGATGGGCCACCGAGCCGACCTTCGCCCCCTCGGGCGCAGAGCCTCACGGCTCCAAGGTCGAGACCGAACGCGAACAGCCACGTTCGGGCGCTGGCAGGTCTTCGGGCTTGCGAGCGTTTGCCGGAGATCCGGCGCTTCCTACGATCCGCCGCTTCCCGATCTCTTGCGATCAGTGCGCGTTGGCGGAGCTCGTTCTCGCGTACCGCTGCGGGGCAGCCCCGGATTCGAACCGGGTTCCCTTTTCAGCCTGCGCAGTTGCACAGGCACCAGAGCGACCCACTACATATTGTGGTCGAGGCGCCCTCGTCAACCCAGATGTTGTGGTCTCGGCCCGCGCCCGGGGAAAACGAGGTTCGTCACTCCCGCTCGCAGAGGTAGCCGTAGGGGACGGTGACGCAGTCGGTGTCTCCCCAACCGACCGGCGCCGCGGTCGTCGAGATGCGGGCGCACATGCCGCTGCCGTTCGGCTCACTCGGGCGCCATCCATCGAACGTCACCGGCTCGGGCGTGACCCAGAGGTAGTCGGTCTTGAGGAAAGTGGTGGCCGTTCGTTTCAAGCCGATCCAGCAGTCGACGGCAGCCGGGGGCGACGCGGTGCTCATGCACTGGCTGATCACGAAGGTGTTCTCGGCCGCGCTGTTGATGGTGACGAGGTGCTCCTTCGCCGTCCCCGCGCACGCGCTGTTGGCGGCGATCCACGTCGCAGCGGTGGGAACGAAGCGGTAGCAGTGACCCTCGAAGGCCACTTCTTTCAACGCTGCGTTGCAGGTCGTGGCGGTGTCGACGCCGACCTCGTGCGTGTCGGGGACGGCGCTGTCCCGCGTGTCGGCCGTGTCGGCTGCGTCGTGCGTATCGGTGCCGACGTCGACGGGCTTGGTGTCGCTCGAGTCAGCATCGGCATCGGCATCGGCATCGGCATCGGCATCGGCGAAGGCGTCCGGGTTCGAGTCCGGCACGATCGCGTCCGCGGTCGCATCGACGCCGGTGTCATCCGGATGCGTGTCGGGCGGGTCATGGGAATCGGGGACGATGGCGTCGTCCGACGTCTCTTCCGTCGCGTCCGTCGAGCCGTCGAGGCCGTAGCCATCGTCGAGCCCGAGCACTGCGTTGCAAGCGACGAGCATCACGCTCGCGCCGAGAAATAAGGCTGCCCGAATCATCTCCACCCTCGACATCGGCGCGCAGCGTAGTCGCCGTTCTCGTATCGTCACGGTGGCACGCGACGAGTTCGTGCGCTGGATGGGTCAGGAATCGGTCGCCGAGGTCACGCTGTTGATCCAGTGCTGGATGAGCAGGCGGTGCGCCGCGGTGACGGTGGCGCTGGTGTCGCAAGCGCCGGTGAAGGGCATGCACGTTCCGCACGGCGGAGGGCTCGACGAGTTGCCGCTGATTTTCTGGTAGAGCAGGCTCGTCGAGGGCGAGCCGGGCACGACGTACATGCGCCCCGCGCCACCGCACACCGACGAGATGCCCGCGCCCGCGGTGCCACCTGCAGCGGTGTTGACGAGCTGACTCGCGTTCTCGTTTCCGCTCGGGCTCGCGAAGGAAGAGCCCTTGAAATTGGGCTTGTCGGTCTCGGAAGCGGACACCGGGCCATGACAGCCGGTGCATCCGTATCCGCCCGCCGAAGAGCCGTTGTTGAGGAGCGGCCAGATGTTGACGTGATACCCGGGGTTGACGTGCAAGGTGACCGACGCCGTCGCGGTGCGGGGCGTGGCGCTGCCGCTGATGCGATCGGTGCGCGCATCGGAGACCTTCACCATCAACGTGAGGTCGGTGTCGGCGATCCCCGCCACCGGAGTGCCGCTGACGACGCCTGCAGCCGAGAGCGACAGACCGCTGCCTGCGAGGCCCGACGTGAGCGACCAGGTGAGCGGTCCCGTGCCGCCGGTGACGACGATCGATTGCGAGAAGGCCACGCCGGCGCGGGCGTTGGCGAGCGAGGTCGAGGTGATCACCGGCGCCGGCGCGAGCAGTCGAACGGCATAGGTGTGCGCAGTGGTCGCCCCGAGCGCGTCGGTGATCGTGATCGTGATTTTGGAAGTGGTTCCGACCTCGCCCGAGGCCGTCGGCGTGCCCGAGAGCGTGACCTCGGTGCTCGCCGTTCCGTCGGCGCTGACGACCGCGCCGAGGCCCGTCAACGGCGCGCCGGTGACCACGGCCTTGTAGGGCGGGTTGCCCGTCGGCGCCATCGTGAAGACCTGTGAATACGCGGTCGAAAGCACCGCGTCGGGGATGCTGACGTCGCCCGATCCGAGCGTCGGAGTGGCCGGCGAGAGCGAGAGCGGGATGGTGTTTTTGATCGTCAAATCGAACTTCTTCGTGATCGTCCGCTTGGCCGCGTCGCGGAAGACGAAGGTGTACGAGGTCTTCGGCAAGATCGCCGTCGGCGTGCCCGAGAACGTGAAGGCGGCGTTGTCGAAGGTGATGCCGCCACCGACCGTCGTCGGCATCGTCGTGCTGACGAACGAGAGCGCGCCGAGGGTGCTCGTGACCACGAATTTCTCTGTGTACGCGGCGTCTTTGACGGCGTCGCGGAGGCTCGTGGCGGTGCCACCGACCGGTGCGACGTCGGCGAGCGCGGGGAGCGTGACGGTGAACGATCGCACCGCGCTCGTGAGGCCTGACGAGTCGGCCACCGCGAGACCGAACGTCGCCGTGTCGGCACCCACCGTCGACGCGTCCCACGCACCTTGGATGTGCGGCGCCGGACCTGGACTGCCGACGAGCGTGAGGCCCGGAGGCAGCGCGCCCGGCGCGAGGGTGAGGGTGAACGGCGCCACGCCACCGGTGATGACGATCGGCGCGTCGAACGTCGCCGGCTTCAGCGCCCCGTCCTCGAGGTTCTTCTTCGTCGCCACCAAGTCGATGTCGACCGGCACGACCGCGACATCGGCCTTGGTATCACCGTCGAGCGCGTCTCCCGCATCGGTCGCGCCATCGACGAGCGTGTCGCCCTTCGTGTCGTTCGCGACGTCACCCGTACCCGAATCGCTCCCGACGTCCGGAACCACGCTGGTGTCCGAAGACACGTCTTCGATCGACGTGTCTTCGCCAGGAGCTACGACCGCACCGCCGTCGCTGCTGCTCGAGCAGCCCATGAAAAGAGTCATTGCGACGGACGCCGCGGACGCGACGGAGAAAGCTCGGGCCACTTGGGTACCTTACGGGGTGCGCGGTGCTGCGCTCTCCCTTCGTCGCACCAGCGCCCCCGGCGTTTCTAGCGAAAATCGCCGGTGTCGTACGCCGCTTCGTAGAGAGACGGGTTCGTCGACTCGACGTACGGTCGGAGTCGTTCGAGGTGCGCCTGGAAGTCGCTTCGTCCGCGCAGTGCATCGATCGCGGCCTGCGACTCGAACACGCTGATCAGCACCGCCGATCGCCCGTCGAGCGCGCGATACATGCGACCGCCGACGAGGCCGCAGGCGGGCAACGACGAGGGGAAGGCGCGCTGGGCGTCGATGAACGCGTCCATCTGGCCTGGCCGAATCTCGAACCGGTTGATCACGGTGATGGTGCTCATGGATGACTCCTCGGTATGCGCCGGGGATTCGTTCCTCGGCGTCGGCCCGAAGCTAGGTCGCGCGAAGATGTCGCACCATTGAACTCTCGTGATGTGAATCTTCACTACTGGTGAACATTCTTTCGACCAGGTGCCTCTTCGATCCGCGTCGAGCTCGCGCTCGTAGGCTCGTATGTGGAGCGACGTCGCCTGGCGGCACGGCCGGTATCGTTGTAGTCTCCGAAGACCCGGGCGTCGCGGGCGTTGTTCCTTTCTTTCACGAAAAATGGGCTCGAAATGCTTCCTTCTGCCGTCCCCCTCGATGCCCATCGTCCCCGGAAACGCTCTGCGCGCGTCGTCTTCCTCGCGTGTTGCGTCGGCGTGTTGGCCTTCGCGTCGACCGGCTGCAACGCCGTCCTCGGCCTGAACGAGGACTACCACCCGAGCGACGACACCTCGTCGGGTGGTGACGACAGCACCGTCAGCGAAGGTGGCACCGACTCGACGACCCCCGAGGTCGGCAACGATACGCTCGACGGCGGGACCGACACGACCGACAGCGGGACTCAGAGCGACACGGCCGACACCGCCGTTCCCGGCGACGCGCCCGACACCTTCGACGCGTGCGTTCCCAAGACGTGCGCTTCGCTCGGCGCGACGTGCGGCGATCTTCCCGACGAGTGTGGCACGACGCTGCACTGCGGGACGTGCACCGCGCCCGCGACGTGCGGCGCCGAAGTGAAGAACACCTGCGGCTGCAAGCCGACGACGTGCGCGGCGGCGGGCAAGAACTGCGGCACCATCCCCGAGGGTTGCGGCAGCACCATCGACTGCGGCGCTTGCTCGGGAGCGGGACAGTCGTGCGGCGGTGGTGGCACGGCGAACGTCTGCGGCTGCAAGCCGGCGACCTGCGTCAGCCTCGGCAGGAACTGCGGCTCGGCGAGCGATGGTTGCGGCGGCACGTTGAGCTGCGGCGCGTGCTCGGTGGGCACCGCCTGTGGAACTTCTGGCGTCTGCGGCTGCGTTTCGACGGGCACGTGCGGAACGAAGAACTGCGGCACCGTCCCCGATGGCTGTGGCTCCACGCTCGCATGCGGCGCATGCACCGGCTATCAAACGTGCGGCGGCGGTGGCACGGCCGGCGTCTGCGGCTGCACCCCGACGTTCAGCTGCACGGGCAAGTGCGGCACCATTCCCGACGGCTGCGGCGGCACGCACGATTGCGGCGCTTGCACGGCTCCCGCGACGTGCGGCGGCGGCGGCGCGACCAACGTCTGCGGCTGCAAGCCAGTCTTCGACTGCACGGGCAAGTGCGGCACCATCACCGACAGCTGCGGTGGCGCGCGTGATTGCGGCGGTTGCGTCAGCCCCAAGTCGTGTGGAGGCGGCGGCACCGCTGGCACCTGCGGTTGCACGCCGAAGACGTGCGCGGGTGTCGGCGCGACGTGCGGCACTCCGCCGGATGGTTGCGGCGGCACGCTCCCCAGCTGCGGAACCTGCAGCGGCAAGCAAACGTGCGGTGGCGGCGGTACTCCGTACAAGTGCGGGTGCACGGCGTCCGATCCCTGCGGCACCAACATTTGCGGCACGGCAATCAACAGCTGCGGCGTCACCGTCAGTTGTGGCGTTTGCGCCGGAAAGTGCTGCGGCGATTCGTGCGTGTGCGCGAAGTGTTTCTGTACCTGAGAGGCGATTTGGCCGCCGTCTTCGAGTGAGCTCACTCGGGCTTGCTCGTCCTCGCGCCAAGACGATCGGCGAGTCGGGTGAGTGCACCGGCGACGAGAAATTCGCTCACGAGCGGCAAAAAAAGGATGTTTCGCGACCTCAGCGCGACGCCCTGGCCGACCAGAACGCACCAGACGAAGAGCGTGAGCGGCGCGATGGCGCGCCCGAAATCTCGTTCCCGTAAGGCCGCTCTGCCAGCGAGGCCGAAGAGCGCGAAGGTCGCGACGAGCAGCCCGAAGCCGAGGACGCCGGTGTTCGACGCGGGATCGACGCCGACGACGTCGAACTGGGCGACGCCTCGCAGAAGGCCCGAGAGCTCTCCTTGGCCGGGGCCTCTCGACGGACGGAGGTCAGGACCCGCGGGCGCGTTCTCCGCGGTCATCGGCTTGACTTGATCGTGTAGCGCGACCCACGCGCCAGGGACGAGGGGAGCGCAGAAGACGACCGTCGCGAGCAGCGCGATGGCCGCAGAAGGCAGTGCGCGCGCGCGTAGACGAACGATCGACGTGATGACGGCACACGCGAGGAGAAGGCCGCCAGCCATGCCGGCGACGAGATCGGTCCATGCGGCGAGCGCGACGCCGAGGATCGCGACGAACCAACCGAGCGGCGACGGCGTGCCCGACGTATGGCGCTTTGCACGAGAAAATAGGCTCACTGCGACGATCACGACGCCGAGCGCGGCGAGGGCGTAGGGCCGCGCCAAGACGCTCGATACGACGAGGGCAGGAGCGACGGCGACGCCGACGACGGCGACGAAACCGATCGGATGCGAGGCTCGACCGAGTCCCACGAGAAGGAGCACGAGCGCGGCGAGCGAGGCGACGAGAGACGGCAGGCGGAGCCTTTGGAGGCTGTCTCCCTCGTGCCAACCGATGGCGTGCACCCACGCTTGCTGCAGCGAACGATGCATCGGCGGGTGCACCCACGCGTCGTGATCGTTGGTCACGACCGAGTGCACGGTGGGGAGCGCCCAGGCCTCGTCGGTGTCGAGCGGAAGGTTCGTCGACGCACGCACTCGAAGAACCGCGCCCACGAGGAGCAAGATCGCGATCGCCGCTGCGGTGACGAAGCGTCGCTTCGTAGGCGCCGTCGTCGTGATGGGCTCCCCTTGCGCGCGCGGCGCCAGAAGCGCGGCCAAGAGCGCGAGCAATGTGGCGAACCCGAACGTGACGCCGAGGATTCGGCCCGGCGACCCCTTCGAATCGACCTTGCGAAAGAAGGGAGCGAGGATTCCGCCGACGCCTCCCGGAGCATGGCCTTCGACCCAACTCCACACGCGATCGTGCGGGCGGTTTGCGAGCGCACCGGCGAGGCGCTCACCGGCCATCTGGAGGGCGGGATCGCCTGCCGATCCGCACGTGACCCACGAGACAATCAAGTCGCCGGCCGGCGCACTACTGGCCCCGCTGACCGCGGATCCCTTCGGACCGATGACCGCACCTCCGGGACCATGGAGATGACGTGGGAGCTCGCAGGTGACGTCGCCCGTCTGCTCCATCTGGAGGACGATCACGTCGTGATCGATCATGATGTTGCCGATGGGAACGCCGGCGAAAGTCCGCGCATCCGTGCTGAGGTAGGCCATCACCTCTGCTTCGCGACCACGCGTGATGACCAGCTTGCCATCGGCCTTTTCGACGGTCGAAATGCGCGTCAGCATGACGACGGCGAGGACGACGAAGGGCGCGAGCGCGGCGAGCCACGTCACGACGCGGAGTGGCCATCGCCAGGTGGAACGCATCCTGCGCTCGAAACTAAGGGTTTGTGGTCGTCACGACAAATACCTATCGACGACCCTGGCGCGTCGTCCTCCCGCTGGATTTCGCGGCGGCGGTCTCGTGGATGGCGGCGAGCAGCATCGCGAGGTCGAAGGGCGTGATCAACAGCGCGTCGACGCGGCCGGCGGCGAGGGCCGCGAGCTGAGCTTTCTCCTCCCAGCGGGTCAGCAGATAGCGTCGCGTCGTCGGATGCGAGCGGGCGACGAGCTCGAGGAGCGCCAAACCTTCGCCCTCGAATCCTTCCGTGACGACCATCGCGTCGAAGCGCTCCTGCGTGAGGAGGCGCATCGCTCCGTCGACATTCGAAGTGGTGGCGACGCTGTGATGCGCGCGCAGCGCGTGTGCTCGCGCGAAGCGATGGTGACCGTTCGGCTCGACCATCAGTACGCGCATGGAGGCAAATCGGTGAGAGCTCGAACGGAGCGCGGGTTTCGCCACGCACGTGATTTGGCAAGCGGCGTGCCTCGGACGTCGGCGCGGCCAAAGCTGGCGACTCGCCCCATCACCGGTCGGGTTCGCTCGCAGCTGCGTCTCAAATGCGATCGCGATGAGAGTCAGCTCCCCGAGCGACCGCCGATTCGTTGGAGGACTCGGTACACCGTGGCGGCGCTGACGCCCACCGATTGGGCGATGGCGTGGGCATCGGCGCGTGGGTTCTTGCGAAAGGCTTCGACGATCGCTGCCTCGCGTTCGTCGCGTTTGAGCGCACGAGCTGGCGCGGTCGCATCGGTCGGCGGGGCCGGCGTCGAGGCCGACGTCGAATGTGCCTTGGAAATGGGCTCGTGCGGCGCACCCGCGAGCAAGGGCGGAAGGTGCGATGCCGAGACGACGTTGGCGCCGCCGAGCCTCGCGCCACTCGCAGCCGCACGAACGCTGCCGAGCAGCTCGCGTACGTTGCCGAGCCAGGGGCGAAGGAGACAATGCTCGATGAGCGAAGAGTCGATTCCGAGCTGCGGCAGGAACGGTCGTAGTCCGAGGGCGATGAGATAGCCGATTTCCTCCGGTCTCTCGCGCAACGGGGGCAGGGGAACCGCGCTCTCGGCGAGACGATAGAAAAGATCGTCGCGAAAGAGACCGGCGCGGATGCGCTCTCCGAGATCGCGATTGGTGGCGGCGACGATGCGTACGTTGACGCGGCGGACGTCGTTTTCGCCGACCCGCCGCACTTCGCGTTCTTGGATGGCGCGCAGCAATTTGGCCTGCATGGTGAGCGGCATCTCCCCCAGCTCGTCGAGAAAGAGCGTGCCGCCATGCGCCGCCTCTAAGAGCCCCGCGCGCGCCTGTGCTGCGCCGGAGAATGCCCCACGCGCGTGTCCGAAGAGCTCGCTCTCGAGGAGAGGCTCGGCGACGGCTGCGCAGTTGAGCGTCTGCATCGGTCCGGAGCGTTGCGTGGCTGCGTGGTAGGTCTGCGCGGCGAGCTCCTTGCCGGAGCCTGTTTCGCCGGTGATGAGCACGTTGAGGCCGTCGCGCGCCGCTTGTCCCACGAGATCGAGTGCGGCTTGCATCGTCGGGCCGCGCACCATCGTCGGATCGAAGAGTTGGTGCGGGTGCGCCAGCCGCGTCAGATCGGGGATGAAGACGAGCACTGTCTGCCCCATGCGAAGAGTGCGTGGCGCCGCGCCCGACCACTCGCCGGTGATGCCGTGCCCGTCGACGTAAGTCGCGTTGCGACTGCCGAGCTCGCGCACGCGCCAGAGGCCTTGGGCGAAGGAGACCGTGACGTGCTGTCGCGAGAGTCGATCGTCCTGCAGCACGAACGCGCTGCCCTCGCCTCGCCCGACGACGAGGGGCTGGTCGCCGATGGGAAAGACGCGAAACGTGGCCGAACCGGCGACGAAAGCGGCCAAAATGGCTGGCTGGACGTGGCCCTCCACGCGAACGCTGGCCGCCTGCTCCTTGGTCGTGCTGTCGCTGCTCATCGGAAGCTCGCCGTGGGAGACGAGTCTACCTCGGGTCCGTCGACCGGCGCGCTCCTTCCCCGACGGCGATGAGCACGTCCGTTCGACCGTCCGCGGGCGAGGCGGTGACCGGCACGGGGGAGAAACGGAACTGCACCGGACCGATCTCGAACGCGAATGCGACGCTGGCGAAGTCGATCACTTGGTGCGGCCCGATGACCACGTGAAAGTGCGAAACGAAGGAGAATGCGAGCTGCAAGTCGTTGAGCGCGCTGCGCCCGATGCGAATCGGAAATCGGTCGAACGAGCGATCGAGCACGCCGCCCGTGCGCAAGTCGGTGGCCCGAAGGACGAGACCGAAGGAGGTGGGAACCATCGACGCGATCGCGACCTCAGCAAGGCCTGGACCGCTTCGCGGACGTCACGATCCTGATCGAACACACACGCGGCACACCGGCTTGCGTCTCAAATGAGATTCATCTGCGAGGAGCAAGCTCGGGATCGACGTCACCGGCCCGGACGCGATCCAGTCCGCGCGGTAGAAGTTGGCTCGGCATGTGCCGTGCACATGTGTTCCTGCTACACTCCGCACCCCATCTCCATACCCATGAACATCCCCGATCTCCCGCCGGAGGGAATGCAGCTCCCCGGCGCCGAGCGCTACGTGCTCCGCAAGTTGCTCGGGCGCGGCGGCTTCGGTGACGCGTACCTCGCGGACGACTCCGCGCTCGCGCGCCGGGTGGTCATCAAGCTGCTCATCAACCTCAGCGAGCCGACGATTCGTGAGCGCTTCACCCGCGAGGCGCGCATCGCGGCGAACATCCATCACCCGGCGGTCGTCCAGGTCCACGACATCGGCGCGCTGCCCGATGGCCGGCCGTACTTCGTGATGGAGTTCGTCGATGGAATGTCGCTCACCGACTTCATCAAGCAGCGTGGCGCTTCGCTCTTGCTCTCCCATGCATTGACGTTGCTTGCAGAGGCCGCCGAAGGTCTCGCCGTCGCCCACAAGATGGAGGTCGTCCATCGCGACATCAAGCCCGACAACATCCTCGTCACGCGTGACGGTCACGCCAAGCTCATCGACTTCGGCATCGCCAAGAAGGCCGTCCAGGAATCGGACGCCAGCTCGGCGAAGCATACGAACATGGGCACCGTGCTCGGCACGCCGCGCTACATCTCGCCCGAGCAAGCCACCGCCAAGGTGCTCGCCGGCGCGAGCGATCTCTACTCGCTCGGTTGCGTCATGTACGTGCTTCTCACGGGGCGATCGCCCTTCGATGGCTCACCGCAAGAGCTGATGATGCACCACGTGTACACGCCCCCTCCGACGTTGGCTTCGGCCACCCCGGGGCGCTCATTTCCCCCTGAAATCGAGGGAATCGTCGGCCGACTGCTGACGAAAGATCCGCTGCGTCGCCATCAGAGCGGCGACGAATTGGCGAAAGAGCTACGTCGATGCGCGGCGCTCGCCAAGCTGAGCGAAGCGACCGACGCGACCGCCGCGCTGCCGTCGGTTCGCGGCGACGTCACCCTCGACGAGCCGCGAAACGGCGCCGCCACGCTCAGCAACTCGCACGCCGCCGACGTCACCCCACCCCCGAAGTTGTGGGATGGTGCGACGGAGGATCTCTCCCAGATGGGCCTCAGCCCGCTCCCCTCGCGCGAGCCGCCGCGCCCGGGCGCAGGTCATCGGGCCGAGGGCGAACCGACCGAAGCGCTCGACGTCGCCGCTCCCGCACACGCGCGGCGAGAAGACTCGATCTCCGCGCCGCTGCAGGTGATGGAAGACATCACGGGTCGAACGGAGCCCGCCCCGCGCGGCAATCGTATCGCCGTCGTCCTCGGCGTCCTCCTTCTTCTCGCGTCGGCCCTCGGCGGCACGTTGTTCCTCGTCTCGCGCAGTCGCGGAACGTCCGAGAGTCCGGCCAGCGTCGGTCCGCAGCCCTCCTCGAAGACCAAAGATACGATCGAGAACGAGGCCGAGAAGAAAGGCGAGTCCGTCGAGTCGCCGAACCAAGCGGAAGTGGCCGAGGTGACGAGCGCGAAGCCCGAAGCCGCGACCTCGGCCGACGCCGTCGACGCTGCCAAGAGTGCAGCGCCGAAGCCCGCAGTCTCCACGGCTCCCCTCGCCGGCAAGCCCACGACGGTCCCCACGAAGACCAGCGGCACGAGCTCTGCTAAGGCCCCTGTCGTCGCCGGCACGCAGCCCACCGCGGGGACTGCGACGGGAGCGCCCAAGCCTTCGCCTGCCCCGGTGCCCACCGCGCCTCCTCCGACGAACACCGGCACTGCGATCGACGATCGACTCTGACTCCACCTCGCCCTCGCGAAGGAATCCCATGCCTCAGCACCGAAAGTCCCACACGACGGCTGCGATCCTCGCGGCCGTGCTCCTCGCCAGCTCGGTCGCGCCTCGGGCGCTCGCCGACAACAAGACCGTCGCCACGCAGCTCTTCGACGACGCGAAGAAGTTGATGGACGATGGCAAAGCTTCGGAGGCGTGTCCGAAGCTCGAAGAGAGCATGCGCCTCGATCCCGCCGACGGCACCGAGCTGCGATTGGCCTATTGCTACGAGCTCGTCGGGCGCTACGCGACGGCGTGGGGGCTCTTCAAGGGTGGCCTGGAGAAGGCGAAGAAAGCGAACAACCAAAAGCGCATCGAGTTCGCCACCGAGCACCTCGCGATCGTCGAACCGCAGCTCTCGCGCATCACATTGGTGCTCGATCCGGCGGCGAAATCGACGACCGGCCTGGTCGTGAAGTGGGACGGCGAGGTGGTCGGCCAAGCGTCGCTCGGCACTGCGCTTCCCTTCGACAGTGGTCCGCACACCTTGGAGGTGAGCGCGCCGGGCAAAGCCACGGTCACGACGACGGTGAACGTCGTGAAGGCGAAGCAAGAGACGGTGAGCATCGGCCCCTTGAAGGATGCCGCAGTGGTCCCCGCGACAGGCTCGGATGGACCGGGCGCTGCGCCGTGGATCATCGGCGGCGCAGGCCTCGCGTTCCTCGGTGGGGCCATCTTCTCGCGTCTGCAAGTCTCCTCCGCCCAGAGCGATCGACAGAGCGCGTGCGCGTCGCAACACACGATCAGTTGTGGCGACGACGGCGTCTCCAAGATTCAGACGTGGGATCGCCTCTCTTTCGTCTTCGGCGGGCTCGCCATCGTCGGAATCGGCGCCAGCGTGGTGATGTTCACGAGCTCGGGCTCGAAGGGCACGCCCGCCACCAAGGTCGGCGCCGGCCCCGCGACGATCGGCGGCGCACCTGGATTTCAGCTGCAGGGGAGTTTTTGATGTCGAAGCTATGGATTCTGGTCACGTGCGCGGCGATGAGCGCGAGCTCCATGGCGTGCGCGAAGACCGACTACGGCACGGCCTGCGCCGACGACCTGACGAAGTGCGACGACTACGACGGCGGTAGTCTCGACGACGCGACCTTCGACGGCGGCGACAGCGCGGTCGGCACCGACACCCGCATCGACGTGGGCGATGCCAAGGTCGACGTCGCCGACGGCGCCGATGGTGCGGAAACAGGAGTCGGCGACACCGGCAAAGACGGCTGCACGCCGATCACCTGCGCGGCTTCTGCTTGCGGATCGATCGACGATGGCTGCGGCGGCACGGTCACCTGCTCGACGTGTCCGACCGACAAAACATGCGATTCGACGACGCATGCGTGCGTATGCAAACCGATCACGACGTGCCCGGCGGGCCTCGAATGCGGCGACGTCCCCGATGGGTGCGGAAGCACCTTCAAGTGCCCCGCGTGCACGTCGGGCAAGACGTGCAACACGACCAGCAACAAGTGCGAGACGACGTGCACGCCGGCGACGTCCTGCACCACCGGCAAGTGCGGGACCATCGACAACGGCTGCGGCACCGGCACCATCACCTGCGCTGCCTGCACTTCACCGCAGACGTGCGGTGGCGGAGGCACCACCGGCATCTGCGGATGCACGCCGACGGGTACCTGCGGCGCCAAGGTCTGCGGAACGGTCCCCGACGGCTGCGGCGGCACGATCAATTGCGGCACGCTCGGCGGCGGTTGTCCGAGCGGCACGATGTGCAACTCGAGCGGCGCCTGCGTCTGCGTGCCCGGTACCTGCGGAACACACGTCTGCGGAACGATGCCCGACGGTTGCGGCGGAACGCTGACCTGCGGAACGCTCGGCGGCGCCTGTTCGGGAACGTTGGTCTGCAGTGGCGGCTTCTGCGCCGATCCGTGCGCGGGCATCACGTGCACCGCGACGCCGGCTGCGATTTGCACCACCTCGACGGCGAAGCGCACCTATGCGGCCGGCGTTTGCTCGGGCGGAACGTGCTCGTACGCACCGACCGACACGCCCTGCGGTAGCGGACAAATCTGCAGCCTCGGCGCCTGCGTCACGCCGCCACCGTCGTGCTCCGGAGGCCTCGACGGCACTTGGAACTGCGGCCCGACGGGCACCGAGAGCTGTTGCGCCAGCCTTCCGGTGACGGGCGGCGCCTTCAAACGCAGCTACGACAACGTCAGCTACACCGACGCTTCGTTCGTCGCGACGGTCGCCGACTTCAAGCTCGACAAGTACGAGGTCACCGTCGGGCGCTTCCGCAAGTTCGTCAACGCCGTCGTGGGCGGCTACGTGCCGCCCGCGGGCTCGGGCAAACACACGCACCTGAGTGGCGGCGCCGGCTTGAACGGCAGCGAAACAGGCTGGGACTCCTCGTGGAACGCGCTCCTTCCGACGACCAAGGCCACATGGGACGGCACCAGCAACCTGGCGTGCGATGCCTCATCGGCGAGCTGGACCTCGGCCGCCGGGGCCAACGAAAAGCTCCCCATCGGCTGCGCGACTTGGACGCAGCTCTACGCCTTCTGCATCTGGGATGGCGGATTCCTTCCTTCCGAAGCCGAGTGGAACTACGCGGCCGCCGGCGGCGCCGAACAACGCGCCTATCCGTGGTCGGTACCTCCCACCTCCGTCGTTTACGACGCCACCTACGCCACCGGCTGCGGCTCGGTCGGATGCCTACCGTCTCCCGTCGGCTCGCTCCCCAAGGGCAACGGCAAGTATGGACAATCGGACCTGGCGAGCAACCTCTTCGAGTGGACGCTCGACTGGTTCAAGACCACCTACAACGAGACGAGCTGCACCAACTGCAGCCTCCTCACGTCGGCGAGCGCGACCGACCGAGCCGTCCGCGGCGGCGCGTACATCTTCGTGAAGGACTCGTCGCTGACGAGCGCGCGCAACAATTGGAGGCCGAGCACCAACTACTATGGGCTCGGAGGGCGCTGCGCACGGCTGCCGTGATGTCGAATTCACGCGGGCTCCCTCGATGGTGGTCGCGAGGAGATGCGCCGCCGGATCGCTGAAGATCGCGTCCGCACGCAACCGGCGGCGAAGTCCAGCCGACATGGAGATGAGGGCGGTAGATTCGTCATCAACTCGATCTCGAGAAGGAGAGCGTCCGCCGTGACCCGTGAGTGGTTCCTCGACACCGACCGTGAACGCGTGCGACTCGCGCTTCCTGCCGAGCCCATGCCGTCGATCTTCGTGCGCGCTGCGCTCGATCGGTGGCTGCAGGATCCGGCGGCGCTGCGCTCGCTCGTCTCGATGGCTGAGCACGTCGCGCCGGAGCGCGACCACCGCACGCACATCGACGATGCCGAGGGTATCCGTCGGCTGCGCGAGACCCTGGTCACGGCCTTCGCGCGCGGAGCACTCGTGGTCGAGGCCATGGAAACGGTCGCGGCAGTCCTCGCAAGCGCGCCGAAGAGCTCGGGTGCATCGCCGGGGAAGAGCGCCAAGTCTGGAGCGACGCCCACGGGTGCGAAGAGCAAGTCCGGGCCGACCAGCGGCGACGACGGGGCGGCAGGTACGTCGCCGAACTCACTCGAAGATCCGATCGGTTGGTTCGAGGTGACCGTCGTCGACGCTTGGGGAGAGCCGATCGGCGATCTGCCCCTGGAGATCTCGTACGCCGGCACGCGCAAGAGGTTGACGACGCCTTCGAGCGGTCGCGTGCGCCTCGAGAAGGTCGACGCCTCGTTCGGGTCCGCGCGAATCCTCGACGTTCCGGCAGCGCGCGACCTCGTGCGGCCGCGCTTCCTCAAGAAGCCGCCGCCCGCGCCGCCCGCGGTGCCCAACCCGACCCGAGTCGCGCTCACCGACGACCTCGACACCGTGCCGCTGACGAGCGAGGTGCCCAAGACCATCGTGGTAGTGAAGTCACTGACGCGCGTGCGTTTGCTCGGTACGCACTTCGACACCAACAAATCGTTCATGCGCAAATCGGCAGTGCCGGGCCTGCAGCGCGTCTATCGCGAGTATCAGAAGCTCGGAACCGGAAGTCTGCTGGTCGTTGGTCACACCGACACGGTGGCCGACGAGAGCTACAACCTCGACTTGTCGCTCGAGCGTGCCGAGGCGGTGAAAGCCTATCTGCGCGACGACGTGCCTGCGTGGGAGGCCTGGTTCGACGACGACAGACCGCAGAAAAAACGCTGGGGCTCGAGTGAAATCGCCCACATGATCTCGGCGTTCCCTTGCGAACAGACCGTGGCTGGCTTTCAGACGTTCAGCAACGGCGCCCGGGAGACGTCCTTGAAGATCGATGGGAAGGCGGGGCCGCAGACGCGCCACGCGCTCATCGAGGCCTACATGGCACTCCCCGACACTTCGCTTCCGAAGACGATTGGCATCGAGATTCATGGGCTCGGTGAGTTCTTCCCGGCGACGGAAGACAAGAGTGACAATCTGGAATCGGAAGAGAACCGGCGCGTCGAGATGTTCTGCTTCGACGACGCCATTCATCCGCCGGTGCCGGGGAAGAAGGGGAAGAAGGGCGAGCCGGAGTATCCGCAGTGGAAGACGCAGGTGACGGAGACGGTGGATGTCGATGGCGAGGACGACGTGCCTCCCCTGCTGTTGACGTTGACCGCCGCCGAGGGCTCGCGCCCGCGCCTCTTGGCAATCAACGAGAACGAGCACGTCGTTCTCGCGCTCGACGAGTCGCACGCCGAGCGAGTCGGGACCTCCCTGACGTTCGAGATCGACAAGGCGAACTTGCCTTCCCCGGTTCACTTCGTTGCCGAAACGTGGGGCGTGCAGTTTCCGCACGGTGTGTCGTTTCTCCCGACGGCTCTGGTTGCGCCGCTGAAGAATCACGACGCTGCGGCGCTGGCCCGCGTGATCTACGGCGACGCTCCCTCCCTGACGGCGTCCTCCGGGGCGGTGCTCGCCGCCGCGCCGACGACGACGACGGTGACGGACCGACTCAAGGTCCGAATTACAGTTTCCGACGGCGTGAATCCCAGCAATCTCGAGGTCGACGTGCCGCGGCCGGCACCGAAAGGAGGCGGCACGTTCATCCACACGAACAAGCTGATTGGTCTCCTCCAAGTCACGCTCGATGGCACACCCTCTTCGCCACGCGTCAAAGACGTCGTCGGCGATTTCGCCTTGTCGCTCCCAGCGAAGACTTCGTACGTGCTCGAGGTACGGCTCGACGATGCCGATCCCGACGGAGCGCCGCTGGTGGTCAAGCAAGAGATCGTCTTCCACCTGACGTCGAAGGGCTGGGTCGCCGATACCCCGAACGTTCACCCGCGCATCACCGGCCTCTCCCCGGCCATCGCGTCGGCGAAGACGAACGAGTTCACGTTGTCGCTCGACGTCTCGTTCATCGGAGTGACCAAGCGCACTGCGCGAGTCAACAAGGCCTACCGGGAAGCTCAACTGCTCGGTTTCTTCGCCGACAACGACGCCCTCGAAAATCAGACGGAGCACGCGACGTCGATTCATCGCACGATCAACGAAGTCGCTTCGGTAGCCGCGACGACGCGCGTTCGGGAAGATCCACGCAAAGGCGATCAGTCGCCGACCGTTTGGCTCATCGTTGGTCCGAACAAGGGCGTCTTCAAGAAGAAGAAGGTCGACGTCTTTCTCTATTTTCAGAACGAAGCCACCGACCACACCTCGGCGGATCGACATGGGTTCGGAAACGTCACGCGGATCGTCACTGGCCCCGGCGTCTTCAAGGCTGGCGCGGCACAGGGGAGCTACGGAACGGCGCTCGTGCCAGATGACAACGTCCGCGCCGTCCCCAAACCGGACGGCACGGTCGACACCATTCGCAAGAGTTTTCACGACACGACCGGATACGCTTCCTACCCTGGATGCGGATGGGCAGCGCAGCTCGAGGCCTCCGGCACCGACGTTCTCATGGTGATGCCGAACGTCGTTCCCGGAGGAAATGGGATGTCCTTCGGCGATCTCGCTCTCGCTGACACCGGTATTCCGCGCATAGAACGCCTACTTTTCATGCTGTGGGCGGATCAGAAAGATCGCAGCGGAGATCCGCCCGAGCTGCGGCGTTTGATCCTCGGTGGCTGGAGCTCGGGTATGAATACCGTGTTCCAGTGGTTCCAATTCGACGCGGGCAATCGTGTCGACAGCATATTTTGTTTCGATGCGACAGGCGCGGAGTTCGAAACGAAGGACGACAAGCCGTCGTTTCCGCCCCTCGGGCGTCCTCAGCCCTTTCCGCAAGGTCCCCACTGGGAAGCCTGGCTGAAGAAGACACCGAACGCGAAACCGCAATTGAGCTCGAGGAAGGGCGACCGTTTCGTTGCATTCGTCAACGGGGGCTACAGCCAGGAGCGCGCGATTGGGGCTGCCAGCCATCTCGGCAAAGCTGGGCTTGGCGGTCGGCTCGTCTTGCACGAGCCCTCGAGCGAAGGCTTCTGGTTCGACGATCTCGACTACCGCAAGGCTCACCACTCGGCCGACTTTCCTTCGACGATCACTCCGAATCAAGTCTGCGTACACAAGGAGACGGGTGCGCACACGACTGCGGACTACAAGCTCTTCCTTTGCCACGGCTCCAGCGAGTCCACGACCATTCGCGTCCTCTCCGGCATATCGCGTCACGAGGCGGCTGACTTCTTCTTTAATGCTCTGGGCGCTGGCATCGGCCATGACGGCACGAACAGTGGCGTCACCGTCACGGAATATGATCTGGCGATTGGCCGTCCGATCACGAAGGTCGGCGGCGTCAAGACCCTCCCGTCGGCGCCGCACCACCAGCTGAGTCTTCTGAACACCGTCGACCTCAACGAGTCCGATCGCGCGCTCAAGGAGCGACACACCTGGTCGGTCTCTGGAGGAATGACCACCCCTGGGGGGTTCAAAGGCTATCTGCAGCTGTGCCTCGAGAGAGCGCGCGCCGCGGGTTTCTTGTGAACACCGCATTCACCTCATGGCGACTCGTCGCGGTACACCTCGATCGCGCCCTTCACGCGCAACACTTTGGCGATCGAACGACCACTCTCCGTCCCCGTCGCGATGAGCAGTGGTTCGACGATCTCGAGGCGGTGAATCTCGAATTTCGGTCCGCTTTGATTCACGAATCGGCTGGTATCGACGAGCCGCATGCTCCCGTTTCCGATGCCGACCTCTCCCATCGAGCTCAGAGGAAACACGCAGCGTCGTGGCGGCTCGCGGATGGGATCGGTGAGAGGACGGGTCGGGCCGGTCTCGGACTCGTACGTCCGGCTAGCCTCGAAGGCGCGCCGGTCGTGGAATCCGTCCTCCCAACGCACGAACGCGGAGTACTGGCCCTGAGGATGAATCACGAGGCCGTTCATCTTGCCGTCGGTGCTCAGCACGAGGTGACAGGGGCCGACCTGGGGCCGCAAAGAGAGCGATGCCGACGGCACCGGAGCCTCGTCGTCTCCCGCATTGATCGTTCGGGGTACGTCCACCTCCCAGAGCGTCGTCAGGTTCCAGCGGTAGCAACCGGCCTTCACGAAAGCTCCGGCATCGCTGGTGAGGCAGATGCCGTCGCCGTGTGGCTCGGGTACGAAGCTCGAGGGTGCGAGCGCCGCGAGCCAAGGCCCTCCCGTGATCGACGCCGACGATGGCGAGAGACGGTCGGTTCGAAAGGGTCGCGTGCTGACCGACACGCCGCTCTTCGCGTCGAACACCGCGACATCTCCAGCCTCCTCGCGCAGTACGACGTGGACTCCGATGAGGCTCGCCTCGGACACGGGTTTCACGCGGCGAATCTCGTAGAGGGATGCGCCCGACGACGCGGCGTAGGCCTGCACTCCGTCACCTCGCGCGCACAGTACGATTTGATCGTCGACGCGCAACGAGAGACAGGCCGCACGCGGCGTGGCCTGCCATCGCCGAACGCCAGTCGCGACGTCGAACGCGAAGATCTCCGTGCCCGACGTGAGAACGGCCAGCTTGTCGTCGGAGGTCATCAACTCGTCGATGGGCGCGGGCGTCAGGAGCGTCGCCACGACGCCCAGTCGCTCGAGTGCCACCAATTTGCCGTGCAAGACGCGTCGCAGGGGCGGACCCTCGGTGACGTCGGGCGACGCGGACACCGATGGACGCGGAGCATTCGGCACTTCCGGACGGATGCGCTCGGCGGCGGGGTGCTCGCACGCAACCGCGAACGGCAGGAGGAGCAACGGCAGAGCGCAGGGGAACAGTCGCGCGATCATGACGGCCGGCTCCAGCGTACGCCGTCTCTCGATAATTCGGATGGGAGTTCCTCCCGAGCTGAGCGAGGTAATCGTGAGCCAGCATCGTCAATTCTCAATCATTGCGCGTGTCCGCCCCCGCATCGCTCGGTGCCGCGATTTTCTGCGGGTGTCCGGTGACGCCAAAGTACCAGCCATGGTCGACCATCACCCGGTAATAAAAGCCGACCTGGAAGTCGCCGGAGTAAGTCACCGTCAGCGTCACGTCGTCACGATCGTCCATCGATCGCAGCGTGATCGAAGGCGGCGTCGCGCCGCCGGATACCTCGCATATGTTGTTGATCTGCGAGCCCGGCTTGACCTGGTTCTTGTCGGCGAAGACCAGGCGACTCGCCTTCCATTTCGAGGAGCCACTTTGGGCCATCGGTTGCCATGAAGCGCTGGTACCTCGACACCGATTTCGAGCGCGTCCGCGTCGTGCCTCGCGACCACGTTGCGTCCTCGCTCGTCGAGCCCGTCGTGCTCGAAAAGTGGATGCGCGATCCAGCTGCCCTGGCAACTCTCCTATCGGTGGCTCAGGCCGTGGCGCCTTCGCTCGAAGCACCTCGGGGCCCCGATGACGTCGACGGCCTTCGTCGTCTCCGCGACGCGCTGCTCTCCGCCGTCGCTGCGGGCGCGCTCCTCGTCGAACCGCAGGGCTCGACCGACGGCGCGTTGGCCAGACTGCCGAAAGCAACAGGGAGCCCCGCGTCGCTCGGGCCCCCCCAGGCGGACCCCAACGAAGACCCGACGGGGTGGTTCGAGGTCACCGTCATCGACCCTTGGGGAGAACCGATTGGCGAGTTGAACCTCGAGATTTCCTACGCCGGTACGCGCAAGAAGCTGACGACGCCGGCCAATGGTCGCGTTCGGGTCGAGAAGGTCGGCGCCTCGTTCGGATCGGCACGAATTCTCGACATTCCGGCGGCGCGGGCGCTCGTGCGGCCGCGCTTCCTCGAGAAGCCGCCGACCACGCCGCCCGCGGTGCCCAACCCGACGCAGGTCGCGCTCACCGATGACTTGGACACGGTGCCGCTCACGAGTGAGGTGCCCAAGACCATCGTGGTGGTGAAGCCGCTGACGCGCGTGCGTCTGCTCGGCACGCACTTCGACACCAACAAGTCGTTCATGCGGTCGAGCGCGGTGCGGGGCATTCGCTTGCTGGTCGCCGAGGCGGAGAGGTCGCCGAAGGGCAACGTTCTCATCGTCGGTCACACCGACAGCGTCGGGCCCGAAGAGGAGAACCTCGGCCTCTCGGTCGATCGCGCCGAGTCGGTGCAGGCGTACCTGAAGAACGACGTGAAGGCCTGGGAGGCTTGGTTCTCCGAGTCGAAGCTGCAGAAGACGCGTTGGGGGAATCTCGAAATCGCGCAGATGATTTCCGCCCTGCCCTGCGACCAGTCGGTGGCTGGGTTCCAGCAGTGGAGCAACGAGAACAAAGGCACGTCGCTCGTCGTCGACGGCAAGCCGGGCGAGCTGACGCGACGAGCGCTGATTCGCGCGTACATGGAGCTGGGTGGAACGACGCTACCCGCAGGGATGGGGCTTGCCGTGCACGGGTGCGGCGAATTCTTTCCGGCAGAGGATGTCGGAGATGGGGTGGCTGACGAGGAAAATCGGCGAGTGGAGATGCTTTGCTTCGACGACGCGATCAACCCGCCGGTGCCGGGGAAGCGCGCGAAGAAGGGCGAGAAGGAGTATCCGCAGTGGCGTGAGCAGGTGACGAAGAACGTGGATGTCGGGGCCAAAAAAATCGTGACGGTCGACGTACGGCTCACGGGACCGGATCTCCAGCCCATCCCTCATGCGCCGTGCCGACTTCGCGCGCGCCGACACGTCGTCTTGCATGCCGACGAAGGGGGATGGGTGAACTTCGAGCTCGAATCCGGAGATGCGAGCACCATTCTCGAGTGGGACACGCCTGCCTTCCCCGACCGCTTCGGCTACTGCCGTGCGCTCGATGCAGCGGAGCCAGGCGGCACCGACGACGAGGCCGGAATGCGGCGACTCAGGCACTTGAGCAGTGTCGGTGACACGCTCGAGGAGCTCGTGTCGGACTACCAGTCGAGCTTCCAACAGAAAGTGACCGGCCGGATCGCCGACATCCGAGACCAACTCACCAAGTGGCACGACGGGGGACCGAAACCGCCGCCAGCAAGCACACCCGGTTAGCCGGTGGCACCTTTCATGCGTCAGCAAACAAGAGAAACGAATTGGCCCGATGGGAACACCGAAGACACTCGCGCCCGATTTGGACTACACGCCCGTGGATACCTACAAGGGCAAGCCCAAGTCGTATTGGGAGCAGTTCAAGACCGTGCTCATTTACGACATCCATTCGCCCACGGCGGCGGCTTCCGGCAAGTTCTCCACCACGAAGATCGATCTCGGCGAGAAGACTGGCTTCGTCGACTTTGGGAAGCCCCACCATCTATCTTCGACCCGAATCGGTGAAAAGCCAGAATACGGATGGAAGTATCAAAATCCGCATCTCTTTCCCGTTACGGGGAATCCGAATACGAGCCGAATCGCCGTTCTCGAAGCGTTTCTCCCATCGCTGAAGTTCATTCCTCCCGTCGACCCCAAACTTCCGATTCGCCAGTGGTGGGAGCCGACGGCCACAGACCCGATGGAGCAGCGGCTCCAGCGCCTCGTGGTGTCTTGCTTCGATGAGCAATCGCTCACGTTTGCCCAAACTGGTTCGGCCGGCCCAGCGGACGTGTACAAGAAGCTGTATCAAGGTCTCATTCGGAAGACGCACACGCACGGCAGCGCCGCGCCGCATCATTTTGACGTGATGCTCTCGATCGTGCAGCTCTATCTCGACCTGACGCCGACGAGCAACGCGGCGGATTTGACGAAGATGTTCGGCGCCGATTTCACGGCACCCGATCGCATGAAGCGCTACACGAAAAACATCGGACTCATGTGCTCCGGAGTCGCTGGCAACTTTGCTCGCTACGGCACTGTCTCTGGGCGCCCCGGCCGCTGGAATTCAGCGGGTGAGCAGACTCTCGACGGAGGGTCGCCGATTCTGCCCTGTCCGGTGACCTTCGCAGAGCGTGGATCCGTGCTGCCCCCGCCATTTTGGGACCTGGCGGGACAGGAAGGAGCCAACAACTTCGGCCTCGACTTCGGCGGGAAGTCCCTCGCCCGAACGAATCTGCAGGAGATCAAGCCCGGTGACTACGTCTGCTATCTCGGCGAAAAGGAGGACGTCGACGTTCCGCCTCTCAACGTCGGGTCGCACGTTCTGATCGTCGACGAAATCGAAAGCAAAAGCGAAAAGACGATATCGATTTCCACTGTCGAATCGTGCGGTGAAGACCTCGTTGACGGCATGGTCTTCACGACGGGTGTGAACGTCACGCACGATTCGGGGGACCAGTTCATCATCGAACACCTCGCGTTTCGGAAGAAGCGAGTCCACATCCGCCGAATCAATCACTTTCGACAACCCAAAGCGCCTCGCCACGATCTGACGGACATCTGATGAGGCGCCTCTCTCTCCACGAAAGCCGAATGCCCATTGGGCTGGCGATGGGCCTCTTGGTCGCCCTCTCGCATTGTCGACGAACGTCGCCGGAACGCGGCGTCACGGGCGACGATTCGGGTGCAGCGCATCCCGATGCCGCGCAACTGCCCAAGCCTCTGGGCACCATCGAAAGGCTGGTGGGCACGGCCTTTGGCGCGTGCGCGCTCACGAGCACCGGTCGAGTCTGGTGCTTCACGTCGATGGATGATGGGCGCATCGTCGACGAGCTCGATGACGTCGCCGACCTCGTCGGCTTCGTTCATGGGGCCGCGACCACCGAATGCCCACTCTGCACGCTGTGCGCGCTGAGTCGCGACTCGGTCGTCGAGTGCGCGACGAACGCCCGCTCGAAATCGTTGGCTGCGCTCTGCAAGCGTCCGAAAGCGAATGGCACTTCATGCGGTGCGCCGCCCGATGGCTTCGCGGCGCGCGACGTTCGATGGATTGGAGGATTCGCCGCACCGATCGACCCGCTGGTTCCCAACACCGAGATTCAATGGAGCTCGCTCGTCGTGGGGCTGACGCACGAGGCGGTTCTCCTTCGCGCCGATGATCGAAATTCCAAGGGTTGTTGTCACGACCTGACAACCGGCACATGCGAGCCAGGCGCGGTCGGGGGTGCGTGTCTGTGGCACGTGCCGTATTCCGACTCGCCGTCCGATTGGCAGAGCGGATTGGCTCACATGAGCGATGGCTCTTTTCGCAATTGGCCGTTGCGTGCCACCGATGAGGTCAAAGCAGTCGGTCGCGCTCGAAAGATCGCTCAGTATTCACTGTACGGGGGTGGGGGCGCCGCATGCGCGATCGCCGAAGATGGGCGCCTCCGGTGCGAGGGTGAGCCCTGGGACCTCCCGTGGGGACTCGGCCCTCGTCCTGCCTATCGGGATTGGCACGACATCGTGGTGCCGGAGGGAGTCACCGATCTCGCGATTTCCGGAGGAAATGGTCTGCAGGCGGCGTGCGCGCTCGTCGCCGGCGTCCCTTGGTGCTGGGGAGCGGAGGTCTACCTCGATGCCGGTGCCGGAGGATGGCTCGGTCTTCCGGCGCCCTCTCAGACCTGTACCTTCGCTACGACGGCTGATGCGTCCAATCCGACCAATACCCAGTCGTATCCGTGCGAGCGGACGCCGAAGCGGCGAGTGGGAATCGCCGGCGCGACACGAATCGTCTCTCTCGGATTCGACGATTCTCTACGCTACAATTTCTGCGCGCTCACGAAGGCAGGGCAGATCGATTGTTGGGGGAGGGGCACGAAGGGACGAGTCGAAAGGATTCAAACGCCGAGCTCGGAGCATACCGAGCAATGATCCGACGACCGGCGTATCCCTCACCGTCGACCACCAAGGCCAGCCGATCGACGGGTGCAAGTCGTCGTCATCACACCCCCAGATCCCTCGCATGACCCCCACCACGAGGGGGAAGCCGCAGATCGTGTCCCCGCCGGAAGGGCTCTGAACGATGACCCGCACTTGGTACCTCGACACCGACTTCGAGCGCGTTCGCGTCGCGCCGCGCGGCGAGGTCGTGCGTGCTGTCCTCGAGCCAGCCGTCATCGAAAAGTGGCTGCGCGACCCGGCTGCACTTTCCACTCTCCTCTCGGTCGCCAACGCCCTCGCACCTTCGCTCGAAGCCCCCCGAGGCCCCGACGACGTCGATGGCCTTCGCCGTGTCCGCGACGTGCTCCTCTCCGCCGTTGCCACCGGAGCGCTCCTCGTTCAATCGCAGGGTTCGACCTTCGGTGCCTTGGCCCGAGTGACGAAGACCACAGGAATCTCGGCGCCAATCGCGCCGAAGACCATCCCCACCGATGAGCCGACGACATGGTTCTCGCTCACCGTCGTCGACGAGCAAGGCATGCCGCTCGACGATCTCGCCCTCGAGCTCACCATCGATGGCAAGGCGCGCAAGGTGAAGACCAATGGCGCGGGTCAAGCGCGCGTCGACGATGCACACATGTCGTTCGGCTCGGCGCGCTTTGCCAACCTCAAGTCGGTGCGTGACAAGCTGCGCGAACGAAAGATACCCAATGCGGACGCTCCGGCGCCGAAGGGCGAAAACGTCCGCGTGGTGCCGCTCACGAACGACCTCGCGAGCATTCCTCTCGAAGCCGAGAAGCCGCTGACGGTCGTACTCCGACGCAACCATGTGCGCATTCGGCTGATCGGGATGCACTTCGAGACCGACAAGGCCTTCCTGCTTCCATCGGCGATGCGCGGCGTTCGGCGCGTCGTCGAGGCCTACAAGCAGCTTCCCGATGGGAAGCTCCTCAGCGTCGGCCACACCGACACCGCGGGCGAGGAACACTGGAACCTCGACCTCTCCCTCGAGCGTGCCGATGCCATGGCCGACTACCTCACCGACAGAGTCGACGGGTGGCTGAAGTGGTTCGACGTCAAAGTGCATCCGAAGAAGTTCTGGGGCGTCCGCGAAGAGCAACACATGCTCAGGGCGTTGCCGGAGGGAGCCGAGCCGTTCTACGCAGGGACCATCGATGGTATCGAGGGCACGCAGACGCACGAGGCCGCGGCGCGCTTTCAAGCGTGGAGCAACACGACGCGGGGCACGTCATTGGTGGTCGATGGCAAGATCGGTCCGGCGACTCGGCGTGAGTTGGTGACGGCCTACATGGCACTCGACGCCACCTCGTTACCGAAGGGGATGACGATTGAGCGACATGGATGCGGTGAATTCTTTCCCGAGGACGCGACGGAAGACGGCGTGGCCGACCCGGAGAATCGGCGGGTCGAAGTGTTCTGTTTCGACGGAGCCATCGAGCCGCCTCCGCCCGGGAAGCTGTCGAAGAGAGGGTCGACCGAATATCCGACATGGCGAAAGCAGGCGACGGAGACGATCGATTTCGAAACGACGGGCGTCTCGGCCGAGGGCCATATCGTACGGCTCACGGGCTTCGACAAGCAGCCGCTCGCGGCAGCGAAATGCCGTATTGCCGGTCAAGCCGCGAAGGTCTTCGTGGCCGACGCTCAGGGGCGCATCGCTCTCGCGTTTCCCGCCGGCACAGCGGTCGATCTCGAGTGGGAGCCGAGCGACACCGAGTCCAATCCGGAAATTCCGCGCTTCTACCTTCGGCAGCGAATCGTGCTCGGCGCCGCTGCAACTACCGCCGCGCTGACGGAGGGTAACGACGACTGCGACCGAAGACTACGTAACCTCGGCTTCGAGGGAACGACCAGCTCGGAGATGACCGCCGATTTCCAAAGCTTCTTCGGTCGTCCACGAACAGGGCATTTGGATGACATTCGCGCGGAGCTGATCGATTGGCACGATGGTGGCAACCGACCATCGAGGGCGGGGTGACGGAGAGGTTTCATGGCTGACAAGAAGAAGGAAGACACCGCGTCCCCGAAGACGCCGCTCGTGGTCGCGTTTCCGACCATCGGTGACACGCGCAAGCCAGGCAAGTCGCCGCACGACCTCTCCGAGCTCTTTGCGCGAGCATCCAGCAGCATTCTCGACGCTGGCCTTCGGTTGCCCTCGATCGACTCCGCCGATGCGAAGAAGAAGCTCGTGAAGAGCATTCCCATCAAGGATGGTGTGCCCGATCGGTTCATCGGTCGGGTGATGTTCGTCGGCCACGGGGGGCCGAAGTCGGCCCCATCCGGCTTCTTCGCCTTCAGCGGTAAGCCGCCCCCACCTCCCGATGATCCTCACAACTTTCTAGCTGGCGGGATGCTCAGCTCCGTGCTCACAGGTCCCGACATCGATTTGCTCGACGCGCTGGCCGAACGCTTCACGGTCGGCGCGAGCGTCGAAGTGTGGTTCGTGAATTGCTATTCGGGCGCTCACATGGCGAAAGCGGTCGCCGGCCGCTATGGCGCCGGCCTACTCACCAAACAGAAGAAGGACGGATTCGTTCGGGGATACACGGTGGAAGTGGCGTTCGGTTGGGATGGTACCGATCCCATCCTCGAGCTCGAGCCTGGGGGTCTGATCAACCGGCTCGAGCCGAAGCACATGCAGTTCGACGCCATCGAGAGATTCCAATGACGACGAGCTCAGGGCCACGCAAGGACGCTGTCGGAAGTACACCAACGAAACTCGGCGTTGCCGACGCGTACGATCTCACTGACGTAGTCCATCTTCTCCGTAAACAACGTCGTCGCGGATTGAGCCTCGATGTCGATATCCAACAAGTTGTGCGATATGGCGAAGATGTGGGGCGGGCTGACGATGAAGGGTTCCTCTGGGGAGATGCGTTCGCGGTCCCACATCACCACCGGCTTGTCCCCCACGAGCTTGCTCAACTCGCCTTCGCGCGCATACCAAAGTTCGCTGCCGCTGAAACGCAGTTGATTCAGTCGGTCATGGGTCTTGAGAACGGTCGTCGTCTTCTTGGTGGAAATCTGCGTGTGAAAAAGGCCCACGAAATGGTCGAAAACCGTGCCGGTCCAATAGAGATCGTCGCCGTTCCAGGCGTAGTCGATGATCGAGAAAGGTTGCATGGCGAGCAGCTCGACCAGCGCGCCCTCTGGCGTGGGCAGGCGGAAAATGGAGTAGCAACCCGTCTTCGATCCGCACGTGTCGTTCGCGAGAAGAAGGACGAGCTCTCCGTCGATCGACTTTGCCCGTTGGACGATTTCGCGAAAGTGCAGCGGCGGCAGTCTTCGGTGGGTCGTGAGCTCCATCATCTCGAGATCGCTCAACGCGCCTTTCGTCGACCAGAACAGGCGATTGCCGACGACCACCCAAGTGGGCTTGCTCAGTGGCACGCTCGGAACCAGTCCAGGGGCGTCGTGTCGAATGACCTTTTCGCCGACCTCGACGACAGCGTCCGTTTCGGGAACATAGAGGGTGTTGCCAACCGCCTGGCAGTTTCGGGTTCCGCCTTCGGGGCGCCGATGGAGCAGGCGAGCGGGCGAATTGGCATCGGGCAGCGCGTCGGTCACCGCTTCCACGCGGTGCGTGTCCGAGGGGGCATTATTGTCGGCGCCAATCGTCGTCGCTCGCCGGCACGAAGCCGCGCAGCACGCCGCGACGAGCGCGAGCAGCACTCCCAGGTTCGACTTGGAGAGTGCCACCATTCCTGCCAGTCTATAACAGACAGCGAGCACGATGACCCCCTCCGCCACCACCCTCGGCCTCTCTCTGCGCGCCACCGATACGCGCAACGGCAATGTGCTCGATCGCACCATCGATCGTTTCCCACTCCGCGTCGGTCGCAGCGCGCTCAATGGGTTGCACCTCGAATTCTCCTTCATCTCGCACTTCCATGCCGTCATCGAGCGCACCGGAGAGCGGTTCCTGTTGCGAGATCTCGGAAGTCGCAACGGTGTGACCGTGGCGGGAAACCAGCTGAAGCCCCACCAGACGGTCGACCTCTCGACCGTCGGTTTCGCGTTTGCGATCGGCCCCGTTCAGTTCCAGCTGGCGCCCACGCCGGTGCGGCCGGTCGCCGCCGACAACCAGACCAACGTGATGATGGCCGTGGCTGAAGGCGCCCCGAACGCGACGCAGGTGTGGCAGGCGCTCGTCGAAGGGCCTCCGCAGCAGCAGCAACGCGACCCAGCGCAGGTGGCCCTGGCAGGTCTTCGCCAGCTCGCGTCGTACTTCCAGGTGGGAAAGCTCGAGGACGCCGAGAGCGTGATGCGTTTCCTCAACAAGATGAAGCAGTCGCTCGATCTGCTCTTCGCCGTGGTGGTTCCGCTGCGCGAAGGAACGCGCCAGTTTCAGCGTCACCTCAACGTCCGCGGAGGGAGCGCGAGTGCGGGCGCCGTGGCGGAGGCGAAGCGGCCGATCGACATCGCCACCCTCGTGCTCAACCTCCAGGATCCCTCCGTCGATGCGCTGCGCGTGCTCGAAGAGATCTTTGCCGACTTCGTCGTCCACCAGTTGGCGATGGTCGACGCGACGATGCGCGGCGTGGAGGGCCTCCTCGACGAGCTCTCGCCCGCGGCCATCGAAGCCGAGGCGACGAAGCGCGGCGGCGGTTGGTTCGGCAAGTCGAAGGCCCTTTGGAACGTGTTCCGCGAGAGGCACCGCAACTTGGCCGACAAGGACGGCGACGCGTTCACCGTGACGTTCGGAGAAGAGTTCGCTCAGGGCTACAAGGAGTTTTCCAACAATGCCGCACGTCCCTCGATCGTCCCACAGAAGAAGACCAGCTGAGATGTCCACCAAGCCCGCCCGCGCCAAACATCGTGCATCGGAAGAGCGCGTCTCCGAAGAACGCGTGCCGATTTCCGGCACCTCGCCGATCGCCTCCGTGGCGCCTACGCGAGGGCTCGACGTCGCAGCCGTCGTCTCGCTCGACGAAGACTCACGCCGTGCGCAGCTTCGTCTCGACGATGGCTCGACGCCGCAGGCCGAGCTCGCGCCGTCGCTCTCGCCGATTGTCGTTCGCGGAGCGATTTCTCGTGGCGAACCACTCGTGGTCAAAGAGACCCCCGCGGGGTGGGTCGTGCTCGGGGCGCTCCGTACCGCACCGACGCCAGGCCTCGACAAGGGTGATTCCTACGTCATCGAAGCGCGGCGCGTCGAGCTACGAGGCGATCACGAGGTCGCGCTCGTGAGCGGCCGGACGACGCAAATCGTGCTCCGCGCCGTCGGGCTCGTCGAGACGATTGCTCAGGACATCAGCACGCGCGCGGCCGGCGTGCACAAGATCATCGGCCGGATGCTCCACCTGAACTGACCTTTTCATGCTGCACCCATTCGCGAAATTGCCGAGACATCGCCGCGTCCTGCGCCAGACGTCGCGTCCACGCGCGCGAAAGGCGCCCGAAGTCGGCCAGCGAGAGGCCATCTTGCTTGGCGACGAGCCCGGGATTGTCCCCGCGCTCGATGCGCGCGACGAGCTGGGCGTAGCGATCGAGCGGCCGCGAAGGCTCGACCGGGCCAAGGGCATCTTGGGCTTCGAGGTAGAGCCGGTCGAACTCCTCGGCGCGCGAGCGGTCACCGCGCAGGGTCGCCGAGGCGATGCGCAGGAGATGTGTTTGCTCGATGTGAAGCCAGCGCGTCTCGTCGAGGCGATGCATGTGAAGGACGCGATCGCGGGGGTCTACGCCCTCGGCGAGGTGGGCCGAGATGAGCGCGTAGGTCTGGAGGTCGACGCCGTCGACGGGATCGCTGGGAATCGGCGCATCGGCGGGCGGGCCGCCGGGAAGCTGCACGACGGGACGCGATTCGGACATGCGGTCATCATGCCGCAACTGGGGGGCGAGTTGTGTCGAGGGGGGTGGACATGACCACGAATGGCGCCCCACCGATGAGCCTCGAGGCCCACGCGGTGATTGCGGCCACCCTCGCGGAGGGCCCCGGCTCGGTGGTCGAGGTCCTCACCTCCGTCGGCTTCACCGAAAAGCAGTGGAACGCCGCGACGCTCTACTGGATGAGCAAGCTGGCCGAGGATGCACAACTCCACGGCGCCGGCGCCCAGCTCGCCATCGAGTACTCGACCTACTTTGCGCGGGCGCAGGGCGATCTCGCGCCCGTGGTGCCGATGACCCCGGAGGAATGGGCGCGGCTGACGGTCGACGTCCAGAAGGAAGGGAGCACCGGCGAACCGCTGGCGCGTCGCAATCTCTCGCTGCCCGACTACCTCCGCCTCCTCCGCGACTTCACGCGGCGGCTCTCGACCGACGCGGAGGAGCAGCAGCGCTTCTTTGCCACGTACCAGCAGCTGCAACCGGCGACCCAGCCGGAAAGCGGCCTGGTGACGCGATGAGCGCGCCCTTCGTCCTCACGGGGCTCGACGACAGCTTCGAGGTGTTCACCGGCGATCTCGTCGAAGGCATTTCGCAGACCACCCATGCGCGTGTTCGGCTGGTGAGCGGTGACGTGCTCGACCTCGAGGCGCTGCTCGGCAAGTCGGTGACGCTGTCGCTGACATTCGGCGAATTCACGCGGAACTTTCATCTCGTCGTGCGCGACGTCGTCGAGCTCGGCGTCGCCAGTGGCGGGCTCTTCGTCTACGAGCTCATGCTGGTCGATCCGCTCGACCTGCTCTCGCTCCGCACGAACATTCGTCATTTCCAGGAGAAGACGACGCGCGAAATCGTCGATGCGGTGCTCGCCGACGCTGGCATCGACAGTTCGCTCGGGTCTTGGCAGCTGCTGCGCGCATTGCCCAAGAGGGAGTATTGCGTGCAGCACCGCGAGAGCGATTTCGCCTTCGTCGACCGGCTGCTCGCGCACGAGGGCATCTGTCGAATCCCGGCCGCCGACGACGACCAGGGCCGTTTCATCTTCAGCGACGACGCCGAATCCTTCCTCGCCATCGACGGAGAGCCGGTTCTCACGCTCCACGATCAGGCGACCGCAGAAGAAGACGCAGTGCGGAGCTTCGAAGTCGAATACAGCGCTGTTTCCGACGAGATCGTCCTCCGCGATTGGAATTACCAAACCCCGCAGACGGATCTGACGTCGACGGCGCGGGTGGCCGATGAGCCGCAATCGTCGCTCTTCGAGTTTCCGGGCGGGTTCACGACTCCCGCCGAGGGGAAGGCGCTGGCGAAGATTCGCGCCGAGGAGCTCGCCTCGCGAAAGGCCATAGCGCGTGCATCCGCGTTCTCGCCCCGCCTGCGACCCGGGCGCTGGTTCGAGCTCGCGGGCGTCACACGCGCCGAGCTCGCCGTGAAATGGCTCGTGCGCGAGGTGCATCACCAGTTCTCGCTCGGCGGCGATGCAGCGGGGCGGCTCGTCTATCAATGTGACATCGTCACCTCACCTCTCGCGCAGCCTTACCGGCCGCCGCGCACCACGCCGCGCCCCACCATCGCTGGCTCGCACAGCGTCAAGGTGATGGGGCCGGCCTCGGAAGAGATTCACACCGACGCGCTCGGACGGATGAAGGGCAAATTCTACTGGGATCGGTCGAGCAAGGACGACGACCAGGCGTCGGGTTGGATGCGCGTCTTGCAGCTTCCCATCGGCGGCTCGCAAGCGCTCGCTCGCGTCGGTTGGGAGATGATCGTTCGCTACGCCGATGGCGATCCCGATCGACCGATCGCCGTGGCGCGCGCCGACAACGCCACCCACGTCGCTCCTTATGCCTATCCGAAGGCCGGGAGCTCGATGGCCTTCAAGACGCTCTCCAGCCCCGGAGGCGCCAAGCACAACGAGCTCGCTCTCGAAGATGGTGGCGGCGGCATGAAGTTCGGCGTCACAGCGTCGAAGGATTGGAACGAACAGGTCAATCACGACAAGACCGAGAAAATAGGCGTCGATGAAGAGCTCGAGGTCGGCACCGATCTAGCGACCACCATCGGCGCTTCGCAGACGATCGACGTCGGTGGCAGTCGCAGCCTCAGCGTCGCCGCCGATGCCGGCACCAAGGTGGGGAAGAACCGAACGAAGACGGTCGGCGCCGCCGAGAACGTCAGCGTCACCGGCAACACCACCGAAAAAATCCTCGGCAACGACACCGAATTCATCGGCGCTTCGGGAATGGAGTCGGCGACGATGGGAGTGACCAAGAGCTGTCAGGGCTCGCACGTCTGGACGGTGGGCGGGACGATGCTGACGGGCGCGGTCAGCAAGTGCTCGGTGATGGTCGGAGGCGCGAAGAGCGAGGTCGTCGGAGCGGCGAAGCTCGTCGTCTCGGCCGGTGCGGTGAGCGAGAGCATCATCGGCGCCGCGGCCGTCATGGTCGGCGGCGTCTGCGTGCATGGAGCAGGCGGAAACCGCACGGCGACCACGAAGGGCACGTCCGACTTGGTCGTCGGCGGCCTCGCGATGCTCAACGCCGGCGAGAAGATCAACCTCAAGGCAAAGTCGATCACCATCAGCGTGCTCGGTACGGCGAACCTGCTCGGCGGCGGCGGCGTCGTCAACCTCACGCCGGCGAGCGGCGCGTTCGTCGGCATGGTGGTCGTCAAGGGCGGCGGCGCGGTCAAAGTCTCCGGCAACCCGAACATGGTGGGTTGATGGAACGGCGTGATCCCTCGGCCCACCTCGAGCTCGAAGGCCACCTCCTGCCGGTGCGCGCGGCGGTCGGCCGGGTCGACGTCGAGCACCCGTTCTTCTTCGAGGTCGAAGCGCTCGACGAGCATCGCCAGCTTTTGCCACGCGCCTGCCTCGGTCGTCCGTGCGTGCTCCGGCTCGAAGCCGCCATCGGTCCGCTGCTGGTGGTGCACGGCATCGTGCAGACGGCCGCGAGCTTCGCCGATCGCGCCGGGCGCCGTGACGAGAAGCTGATGCATTGGCTTCGCATCGAGCTCGGGCCGGTCAGCAGCAAGTTGATGATTGGCCGAGATTCACGGTACTTTCAAGAGCTCGACGCCGTCGCCATCGCGCAGGAGATCTTCGCCGAGGCGGGGCTGACCGCGAATGTCGTCTGGGAGGTGACCGAGAAGCGGCGCGTTCGTCCCTATACCGCGCAAGTCGGAGAATCCGATTGGGCATTTCTCGCGCGTCTCTTCGCCGAAGAGGGACTCACCCTTCGTCACCAATTCGACGACGATGCGACGCGGCTGGTGATCGTCGAGGACACGACGCACGGCGGCCCCGAGCTGTCCTCGCCGCTTCCCTTTCGAACGAGTGGCGGTCTGCTGGGGGACGAATCGGTGGGCGCCGTGCGATCGCGCGCATCACTCACCCACGATTCGGTGGCTCTTCGCGACTACGACCCACAGAGTCCACGCCGTGCCGTCGAGGCGAGGCGCGATTCGGGAACACGCGCGCTCGAGCACTACGACTATCCCGCACGCCTCACCGCACAGGGCGACGGGCAAGGTTCGGCCAAGCGGCACCTCGAGGCGTTGCGCGCACGCCGCCGCATGATTTCCGGCACGTCCTCGACGCTGCGGTTGCAAGCAGGATGGGCGTTCGAAATCGATCAGCCGCCGGTCGAGTCCCTCCGCGAGAAGCTCTTCATCGTCGGCGTCGAGATCCAGGCCTCGGTGGCGATCGGCGGGCGGATGGTGCAGCAAGGCGCGGCGAGCAGCGTGGTCGTTCGTTGGCAGGCGGTGCCTCGCGCCACGGCGTTTCGCTCGCGTCCCACCCGGCGGGGTGCACGCGAGATGTCGGGCCCGCAGACGGCGGCGATGGTCGGCCCGGCTGGACACGAGCTCCACCCCGACGATCGCGGCCGCATTCGCGCGCGGTTTCACTGGGATCGCTCGCCACTGCGCGACGGCAAAGAGTCGACCTGGATGCGCGTCGGTCAGTTCGCGATGGGCGGCTCGATGGTGCTGCCCCGCATCGGCTTCGGGCTCCTCGTCGAGCATCACGCGGGCGACGCCGACGCGCCGTTCGTGCTCGCCCATCTCTACGACGGCGCCAAGCCGCCCCCCTACGCGCTGCCCGAGCACAAGTCGCGCACCTCGTGGCAGACCGCGACGACCCCTGGGGGTGGGGGCGCCAACGAGATTCGCTTCGAGGACAAGAAGGGGAGCGAAGAGATGTTCCTCAACGCCTCGAAGGACATGCAGGTCACCGTCGGCGACGCGAAGACGAAGAAAGTCGGCAACGATCACGCGCAGACGATCGGCGCTAATTTGCAGATCAAAGTCGGTGCCAATCGTTCTCTCGGCATCGTCGCCAATCACACCGTCTCCATCGGTGCCACCGAGACGGTGGCCGTCTCCGGCAATCGAGCTTTGATGATTGGCGGCAACGACACGAGCACCGTCGGAGCGTCTCGCAACGTCACCGCGACCGATGGCAAGACGATCGACGTCGACGGCAATCGCACCGTCGTCGCCGGCGCCAACATGATGTCCAGCTCATTGATGGGCGTGACCCGAACGGTGGTCGGTTCGTCGGTCGTCGTCGTCGGCGGGGCTTGGATCACGACGTCGTTGATGGGCCTCAGCACGATGACGATGGGCGCCGGCATCGAAGCGGTCGGCGCGGTCAAGCTGCAGGCCGGATTGAAGGGCGTGTCGATGAACGTCATGGGCGCGCTCACCGAGGTCGTCGGCGCCGCCTACGTGGCAGCAGCGGGCGGCGACTTCGGCGAGACCGCGACCGGCGCGCTCACCATCGCCGTCGGCGGCGCGTTCCTCCTCAGCGCGCCGACCATCGAGCTCGAGGCCGAGACCGAGATCACCATCACCTGCGGCGCCTCGTCGCTCGTCATCAAGCCCGACTCCATCGAGCTGAACGCGCCGACGATTCCGCTGCCGCTCGGCGGGCCGACCGCGCAACTCGATGCCGGCAAGGTGCAGCACAATGCGTGAGAGCACATGACCGACGCGCGGCTCTACCGCCCTTATTTCACGGCCGAGGGCCTCGATGCGGGGCTGCTTCGCGTGATGCGCTTCCGCATCGCCGAGGGGCTCTCGACCGGCTCGCGGTGCGAGGTCTCGCTGCACGCCGACGAGGCGCACGAGCCGCGCGCGCTCCTTCATCGCTTGGCCGAGCTCGCGATCGTCGACGAGACCGAAAAGGTCCTTCGTCGCTTCGTCGGCGTCGTCACCCGCGCGGCTGAGCAAGCCTCGACCGAGGCGACCCACCAGCGCCTCCGCGTGACGCTCGAGTCGCCCCTCGCGCTGCTTCGTCTCTCTTCGGATATGCGCATTTTCCAGGCGAAGACGACGGAGGCGATCGTTTCCGAGATCCTCGCTCGCCAAGGAATTACGGCCGATCGCACCAGCTGGCGGCTGGCGTCGCCTCGTCCGGCGCGGGAGGTCTGCACCCAGTACGGCGAGACGATGTGCGCCTTCGTCTCGCGAATCCTCGAAGAGGACGGTATCTCGACCTTCGTCGAGCATCGTCAACAGGGCCCCGTCGTCGTCTTCACCGACGCTGCCACCGGTTGGTCACGCCACGACGACCTCGCGCCGCTCCCCTATCGCGACGCGGTCGGGCTCTCATCTACGGAAGCGCTCGGCGAGATCCACGACGTGCAACGCCTTCGTCCGGCGAAATACACGCTCCGCGATCACGACTTCGAACGTCCCGCGCTCGACTTGCAAGCTGCCGAGCCGGCGCCACAAGAGCTCTCGCGCGAGCACTACGACTATCCTGGCCGCTATCGCGAGCCGGCGGATGGAAAGCATCGCGCGTCGATCGCTCAGCGCGCGCACGTCGCTGCGGCCGAAGGCCTCGAGGTGCGTGGTCGCGCACTCCGTCTGACGGCGGGGCACGTGGTCGAGCTCACCGCCACGCTCGAAGGCGAGCACGACGGCCGTTGGGTCGTCGCCTCGGTGGAGCACGCTTGGGACGAGTCGGTTTCGCAGCCCAACGGTTGGGAGACGTCCGCTCGACTACTTCCTGCCGAGCTCGACCTCGCTCCCGTCGAAACGCACGCGAAGCCGCGCGCCCGCGGTGGGCTGGCGCTCGTCACCACCCCGGCGGGTGAAGAGATTCATTGCGATCGGCACGGTCGCATCAAGCTGCAATTCGTCTGGGATCGGCACGGCCGCTTCGACGACCAGAGCAGCGGCTGGGCGCGCGTCGGCCAGATGCAGACGAGCGGATCGGTGGTGATTCCACGCGGGGGATGGGAAGTCCTCGTCGAGTTCGAGGACGGCGATCCCGATCGGCCGGTCGTCCTCGGGCGCCTCTACAATCCCGCGACGCCGCCGCTCGATTCGCTCCCGGCAGGGAAGAGCAACTCGGCGCTCGTCTCCTACAGCACGCCTGGCGGCAGTGGCCACAACGAGCTGCGCATGAACGACGGCGGCGGAGGCGAGCTCGTGCAATTGCACGCGCAGAAAGACCTCAACCTCGTCGTCGCCAACGACAAGAAGGAGATGGTCGCCACCTCGGCGACGGTCGGCGTCGCCAACCATCATCGCGCGTCGATTGGCGCCGACAAGACCGAGACCGTCGGCGCGAAAGAGCAAGTCGAGGTCGGCGGTCACCAGTCTTGGCAGGTGGGTGCGACGCGGACCAAGACCGTCTCGGGCAACGAGCGCACAGACGTGAAGGGCGATCGAAGCACGATCATCGCCGCCGGACACAACACCAACTCGTCGGCGACGGTCGAGGCCAAGAGCAAGTCGAACCTCACCGAGGTCACTGCCGGCAACACCATCGAGATGGCGCTCTTCGACATCGGCTATTCGGTGCTCGGTTCGGCCTCGATCTCCGTCGGCGCGGCGAAGGTCGAGGCGGTCGAGGCAGGCAAGGACGACGTCACCATCGGCGCCCGTGCATCGATGGTCGGTGGTGCGTTCCTCAACGTCACGCCGAAGGACGTCTCGGTCTCTTCGAAGGGAGCGAAGTCCACCGTGGTTGGCGCGGCGTGGCTGGGAAACGCCGGGAAGAAGGCCGAATTGTCCACCTCGGGGGCGCTCTCGATCTCCGTCGGCGGCGTCGTCTCGATGAACGCGACGAGCATCAAGCTCAAGGTCGGAGGGAGCAAGGTGACCATCGCCAACGGCGCAGTGGTGCTCGACAGCGCAGAGATTCGCATCTCGGCGAGCGGACCGCTGACGGAGCTCGTGGCGATGGCGGGGAGCAAATGAAGGCGAAGGCGAGAGGGACGAGGAGGACGCGATGCCGCTGATCAACAGCAACAAGTTCGTGGCCAGCATGACGTCGGGCCACACCTCGGTGTCGACAGGCCCCACCGACATCTGCAAGACGCCTGCGCCGCCGGCACCGGCACCCGTGCCGATGCCCTATCCGAACATCGCCACCTTGGTTCCGCCGGGGCCCGGCTACGCGACGAAGACGTTCACGATGGGCTCGCCGATGTACACGAAGAAGTCGAAGACGGCGATGTCGAACGGAGATCAACCGGGCGTCGCGATGGGCATCATGTCCAACAAGATCATGGGCATGTGCGAGGTGACGATGGCCTGCAACGACGTCGAGGCGGAAGGCGGCGCGATCGTGCGCACGGCCGACTCGACGGACTCGAACAACTGAGCTGAGCCATGCAAGCCGCGGCGAAGATCGTTCATGCGGGCGGAACGACGGTCAGTCCGGGGGCCGAGGGCACATTGTGCAAGGCATTCCGGCGAGCTGCCGAGCGCTGGTGCGAGGACGAGGGAAAGCGCAACGGCAAGAAGTTCAACGACTACTACTTCGAAGATCTGAAAGAGACGCCCCCTGACGGCAAATCGATCGGTGAGTCGGTGGAGCGCGAGAAGACGTTCATCGCGAGCGGCGAGGGGGAAGGTCGCCAGATCAGCTCGCTCGACGACCTCGAGGCCAAGTGGAGTGACACAGATCCGGCGTTTGCAGACAAGTTTGCGAAGCTGAGCGATACGGAGCAAGGGCTTCAAAACGATGCTGCCAATGGCCTGTCGAGCTACGACGCCATTCGCTTAGAGATGCAAAACGAGGCGGCCGGCGCCGGCCTCGACACCGGGATGGGGCCGGGAGCGAGCAACCTGCGCTTTCCGGATGCAGTGCTCGACGATCAGGTAATCGAGATCAAGGGCCCAAAAGATCAATTCCAAGAAGGTCAGCTGGAAGACTATTCGAGAATCAACCCTCACAAGCCCGTCATCGAAGTCAGCTGTCAGGCCTGCGCGGCGCCCTGTCACGACGCTGGCAACAAGTGTCCCTGAGGTAGGTCACCATGGAAGACGCGAAGACCCCGAAGTTCGACCATTACGGCTTCGTCGAGGCTGGGTACGCCGTGCAGTATCGCGGCTCGGAAGCGACCCAGCAGCTCACCATCACCACCAAGTTCGCCCATCCGACGGTCACCAGCGCGGTGTCGTCGATTCGCACCATCCTGAATTTCGTCAATCAGGGCATGGCCGGTGGTGCGGAGTTTGCCCCGTGGCTGGGCAAGGCGCGCGTGCTCGACGGTCCGACCGATCGAAAGGCGATGAAGGCGCTTCGCACGTCGGTCTCCTCGATGACGTGGCTGCTCGAGATCGAGGCTGTGAGTCCCCTCTTCATGCGCGTCATGACGGACTGTCTCGCCCGGGCGCCGATGCTGGAGTCGCTGAGCATCGTCGGCTCGCTTGCGGTCGACGACGCGCCACTCAGTGTCACGGATCGTAAGCTCACACCGAAGTTGTCGGACCCCGACTTCTATCCTGCAGCCTGGCCCACACCTGGGTTCGTCGTCGAGCGCGTCGATAGCCCGCAGGCCCTCACCGTGGCCGTCGCCACCACCGTTGACATGGACGAGTCGGTCGCGAAAGGCCTCTTCGCCTGCATCGATTGGTGGTGCTCGAGTGTCTCTCAGAACTACGCGACCCGGCACCGCAAGAGCAGTTCATTTGGGATGCATCTCTTTCCCAAGACGGCGCTCAAAAAGCGCGAAATCCTTGCCCGTTTCGAAGTCCACGATCTCGTCCTCTACCCGTCGACGAACGCGCTCCTCAACGCGCTCGCGCGCTTTCACCACGATGTTCACCCCATCGAACGCGTGGTCCTCGGAGAGTCATGGTGACCGAATCCACCTTCGACAGTCCGCTCGCCTCCGACGGTGTCGTTCCGATCTTGTGGGGTACGTACGCAGCCTGTTTTCAGCTCGAATCGTTGCTGCCCGAAGACGAGCCGCGCTTTGTCGAAGCGCACGCCGAAATTGCCAATCGGCTCGGCGACCAATTGAAGTGGTCCTGGGCGACGCCCTTTCCGACGACTCAGCGCTTCTCGCTGACCGACTTCGAAATGGTCGACCTTCGCTGCCGTCAGCTCGGTCGCAAAGGCGGAGTCGGTTCGCCAGAAATATACGCGAAAATGGGCGTTACCAGCGTCTCGCGATTCTTCCTCGCGGCGCACGGCGGTGCCAAGGAGAACGAGGCGTCGCCGTACGGCTATCGATACTTCAGTGAAGTCCCGGAGCTCGGATCGTCGGCGATTCTTCCGACCCAATCGGCGCTGACCGTCACCGTCCCCGTCAGTATGGGCGTCGAGGAATTCGAGCAGATGGTCCTTCGGATCGGCTCGCTGCTTCGCTGTCGCTGGGCCGCCGCTGGATATGGATATGCGGGGTGGAAGTACACCCAACACAATGCCACGCGAGACGCGATCTTCGCGCACTCGAAGCGTTTTCACGGCTTCGATGTCGGGCTCGAGTCGGGCTGGATGCCAGACTTCCATCGGCGCATTCGCTCCGTCAGTTGGCTGACGTTCGTCGGCCCTGAGCTGCTCGCAGAGCTCGGAGGGGCCGCGGCGCTTTCCACGACTCATCCCGAGGTCAGCGTTCAGCCGACGGCGAACGGGGCTTGGCTCAAAGCTTCCGCTACGCCTGCAATCTGTGACATCAACCGCTTGCAGATTTCGCCAGCTTACCTCGCCGTCGACGCTCTCCTTCGCAAGGTTCGGGCGTCCAACGATCTCAATTTCGCCCACCCCTGGTCCGAAAAAACCACCGAAGACTGGCTCCGTCGCTTCGAGCGGAGGCTCTCCTGACGATGTTCGACGTCGTCTCCGACGCGCCTGGCCTCTCCGGCGGAGCCTTCGTGCGTGACGTCGAAGGGCGCGATCTCTTCGTCGCGCTCTACAAACGCACGTTCTCGATCTCGCCCCATGGCGTCGTGAAAGACGCAGAATCGCCGCCGTTCGACCTCATCGACACCTTCCACGGCGAGGACGGTTCGAGCTCCTCCATTCGTCGCCCGTCGATGCTCTTCGACTTCAAGCCAGGCACCGACGTCGTGCTTCTCGGACATGCGCACGCGCGCTCGAGCGACGCCACCTACGTCGACGTCGGCCTTCGCGTCGGCCCGATCGTGAAGCTCATCCGCGCGCACGGACTGCGCACCTGGCGGCCTGGCGCATTCGGCGGGCTCGTTCCCGGCGCTGCGCTTCCCCTCCGCGAGCCCGTGCCGCTCGTCTACGAGCTTGCGTACGGTGGCGCCGACTTCTCCGATCCGAGCCGCCCTGTTGCCGAACCGCGAAACCACACCGGGCGAGGCGTCGCGCGGAGCACGTCCGACCTCGTCGATCAGCCGGCGGCGCGCTTGGAATACGCCGACGATCCGATCGGTCGCGGTCGCAATCGGCCGGCCGCGTTCAACCCCATTCATCGTCACTGGCAACCGCGCGCCTCGTTCGCCGGCACCTACGACGACGCCTGGACCGAGACCCGAATGCCGCTCCTCCCGAGCGATTTCGACGCGCGATTTCACGTCTGCGTGCCCGAAGACCAGTGGACCGAGGTCCCACTCCGGGGGGGAGAAGCCGTCGAGATCGTCGGCGCCACCCCCGAGGGTGCTTGGCGCTTCGCGCTGCCGCGGGTGGCACCGGGCTTCTCCAGCGTGATCCTGGGAAAGCGCATGGAGCACCGGACGCACCTGGACACGGTGCTCGTCGACGCCGACGCCAGCACGGTCGAGCTGACGTGGCGCGCGCCGATCGTCATGCCGCGCAAATACGAGCTCGTCGATCGCATCCTCGTCTTCGAAAAGGAGATTCTCGCGTGAGCGCGCAGACGTTCGAGCGACCATCGGTAGCGTTGCCGCGCAGCGACGTCATCGTTTGTGGCCTCGGCGCCCGAACGCACGCGGGGCTCACAGCATTGCAGGCTATGCTCGCCGTGCGCGCGGGAAAGATGCGACCGCGGCCGTCGCATCTATCGGATCGTCATGGCGAGGCGATCGCGGTGTGTCGCGTCGCTTCGATCGCGGACAATGTGCAGGGTCTCGCCCGCTTGGTCGCCTTGGCATGCGCGCCGATGATTCAGGCCACCCACGCCGTGCGGTCGACCGATGCCATGCTCAATCGCGCTTCGGCGCCGTTGCCGGTGGTGCTCGCGGTGTCGTCGCCGGCGCGGCCTGGCTTCGACACGCGACTCTCTCGGGAGCTCCTTCCGACCCTGCAGGCGAAGACGGGTATCGCGCTCGATCAAGGCCGCTCGCTGCTCGTCGGGGCCGATCGCGGGGGCGGAATCACCGCGTTCCGCACGGCGATGGCGATGCTCGGCCAGGATGGCGTCGATCGCGTGCTCGTCGGCGGCGTCGACAGCTACTTCGATCCCGACGTCCTCGAGTGGCTCGACGAAGGCCGGCGCCTCCACGGTCTCGAGACGGAGAACGGCTTCATTCCAGGGGAAGCCGCGGCCTTCGTCCTGCTCTCGCGCCGTTCGCGCGCCACGGGGTTGCACCGCTCGGCGTCCATCGTCGGCGTCGCCGTCGAAGACGAGCCGCGCCCCTACGGAAGCGCCGAGCCGTGCCAAGCGCTCGCCATGAGCCACGCCATCAAGCTCGCGACGGGCCCGTTCGAGCGGACGCGTTCCATCCCCTGGGTGCTCACAGACGTGGTCAACGAGCGGCACCGCGTCGACGAGTGGCAGTTGGCGTTCGCTCGTAAATTCCACGCTTTCACGCCCGACGTGGTGCACGACCAGCCCCTCCTCAAAACGGGTGACGTCGGCGCGGCGAGTGCAGCGCTTCTCGTCGTGATGGCGTGCGTCCAGTGGGATACGGGGGCTGGCGGCGGCGCGCGCGGTGAGGCAGCAATGGTGGCGACGCACTCCGACGGTGCCGAGCGCGGGGTGCTGCTGCTGGCCCGTGAGCAGGCGGACGGCGTGGCATGAGCACTGGCAAGCTCGACACACTTCGTCTCGTGCGCAACGCGCTCGAGTTGGCGCTCGACGACATCGCGTCCTCGACGGCAGAAATGCCGCACGAGCGCGTCATCGCTCGCGTCCACGAGTCCATCGCCACGCTGTACGTCGCCTTCGACACGGCGGAAGACGATCCCAGTCATCACGCCGCGATTCAGGAATCCGCCGCGCAAATCGCCGAAGCCGATGCGCTCCTTGCGCAGTGCGTACCGATGCCTGGCAACGTCACGGCGGTCGAGCGGCCCAAGAGTTTGCTCGAGGATGCGCTGCGACTGCTCCGTGAGCGTTGGGAGTCGATCCTCGAACGGAGCCTTTCCGGACGAAGTGTTCGTTCTGCCCCGTCTCCGCTCGCCGCCCCCTCCCGCTTTCGCCTCAGTCAGACGACGCCGACGCTGCACGTGCTGTCCCGCCCGCGGGTGACGATGCCGGCGCCTGCGTCACCGCCCAAGCCGCCGGCGTCCGTCGAGACAGCGGAGTCGCTCGGGTTCACGCCGCCAAAGTCGCTCGCCGAGCTGGCGGAGGTCGCGGCCACTCTCGACGCGAAGGGCATCGCGATGCTCTTCTCCGAGCCGGCGGCGACCCCGGCACCTACGGCTCCAGCGCCCTTCCTTTTCGACGTCGCGGTCGAAGAGAGATTTGCGCTGCGCTCGCTCGCTCGAGACACCCTCGAGGACATCGGAGTGCTCTCCGGCCTTCGTAAGCCGATTCCCACCGAGAGCTGGCTCGACCAGGGCCCCTTCGAGCAGAGGCTCCTCGACAACCTCGACTACTTCGCCTCGCTCGGCGGCGGCGCGCTCGCGACGGTGCCAATCTACTACCGAGAAAAGAAGATCCCTGATCCGGCTCGCGCCTTTGCCGTCGCCTTCACGCTCGGTTGCATCGAAGGTACCGACGTGGTCGATCTCGCGCTCGGCCTGCTCCAGCGCTCGCCTCCCGAAGAGAGTGAAGGGTGGGTGGACGCTTTCGGGCTCGCGCCCAACCCGAACATCGACGACGGCGTGCAACAGCTCCTGCAAGGCCGCTCGGAGCGAATGCAGCACGTTTCACTGCGAATTCTCGCGGCTCGTGCCTCGTTGCGACTCGAGAGCGCGAAGACGCTGACCGCGCCGTCGTTGCGGCTTCCGCTCGTGCGAGCCCTTTCGACCTGCGCCGATCGGCAGGGAGCCATCGACCTGGTGACCGACGTCATGACGAGGGACACCGCCGCCGATACGCTCTTCGTCGCGGGCGTCGAAGCACTTCTTCGACTCGGTCACACGGCGACGCGCGACACGCTGCGAAGCGAGATCGACAATGGCTCCTCGAAGGAGCGTCGTCATGCGTCCTTGAGGCTCCTCGCGCTCTGCGGCGGCGAGGCCGATGGTGAACGACTGCTCGTCTCCATCGGCACGGCTCCGACCCCGGCAACGGTCGCGGCCCTCGGTCGCTTCGGACACGTGCGCGCGTGTGGTTTGCTGCTGGAACTGCTTCGACATCCCGACGCCGAGCTCGTCGAAGCCGCAGCCGATGCCCTCGATCGCATCACCGGCGCGGGCATGCACGAGACGGTGCAAGTGCCCTGGGACATCGTCGCCGACCCTGAGCTCGAACGATTTCGCGAGCTCAAGCCGACGCGTTCGCTCGAACGCAGCGTTCGCGACGCTGAACGGTGGAATGCTTGGTGGAAGCAGAATCAGTCGCGTTTCGACGTCGAGCTGAAGCATCGGCACGGCCTCCCGTTTCGCGTCGAAATGCTCGTCACCGAGCTCGAAGCGCGGGCGACGTCTCCGGCGCAGCGTCTCGATGCCGCGCTCGAGCTCGCGCTCGCGACCCGAAGCTCCGTCCCCTTCTCGACGACGGACTGGGTAGGTCGTCAGCTCGAGCTCCTGCGCCTGCTGCACAGCGAGGCGAGGCGCATCGATGCGCCGGCCGGAGCCTGGTGCTTCGGCGGTCACGGCGCACTCAAGCGCCCAGCACGCCCCTCGATGGCGCCGGCGAGTGTCGCCGCGATCGCATCGCAAAAGGGCGCTGTTGCTGCGGCAATCGCGACCACGCTCGACCTCGATGACTATGCACGTCTTTGTGCCGAGCTCGAGGTGCCCGACGCCATTGTCGAGTCGATTTACGGGCGCTACGGCCTGCACGATCCAGCCAAGCGCGAACAACTGCGAACGGAATGGGTTCGCCACCTCGGCACCGACCGCGCCGCGCGGGATCGCTGGGAACGGACGTACGAGGCGCACAAGTTCGAGCTGGCGGCCCGCACGAGCGGCGCGCCTGGAGGTCGCCCGTCTGCCCCGCCGATCGCCATGCCATACGTGCCGCCGGCTCCATCGATGCCTCTCGAGGAGTTCGCACTGCTCTGCGTCGAGCTGGAGAAGCAACCTGCGAACGCCGACTGGATCTACTCACGCCATGGGCTCGCCGATGCGGTCAGCCGCAGTGCGGTCGACCAAGCGTGGAAACAGCGTCTCGCGCAAGTGCCGGAGGAACAGACCGAGTTCGAGAAACACGTTGCCCAGCTCCGCGCCGATTGGATCGACTTCGATTGAAGCGTCGTGAGGTGGCTCAGGTGCGTGCGAGAGTAGGGTGGAGGATCGATGAGCACGACCGACGGTACGACCAAAGAGCAAGCGGCCAGTGTCCGGGCGGTGGGACACGTGAAGGCCGGACTACTTCTGACGTTCGTCAACGGCACTCCGGCGTTTCAAGTGACGCCGCTCGGCGCAGAACGCATTGTCGTCGGCCGGGGAACGGCTGCTTGTACCCGGGCATCGTCCACTGGGCGGAGCGGCCCGAGTGTACGGCTCGCGCCACGCTCGCGTGCTTCGTCGCCGGCGAGCAGGCGCCAGGCGGCGTCGAGCCGGTTTGAGGTTCCACGAGACGATACGAACCGTCACGCGGCCATTGTCGCGTCTGCGATGGGCTCTCGATCGACGACTTCTCGCCGAGATACGGCACGAGATCCGTCACCGTGCCGGCCAGTGGATTTCTAGCGCAGGCAACTACCCGAATCTATGGAGCCAACCATGGGATTTGAACCCACGACCTGCGGTTTACGAAGTGGTTCGGCCGGCCTGCACCGACGTGCGCCAACACGCCGGCGGATGAAAATCGGCCGCTAAACGCTCTCCTCGGGCAACGGTTACCATGCACCGAGATGACGATCGGTTGCACGGAGGACGTGTTTCGAGGAGGAGGGCACACGCGCCGCGGGGCCGCTCACGCGCTTCCCGTCGAGGCTGCGGTCAGCGCCTGGGAGCATTGTCTGGGGGCGCTGTGGCGGCGGGTGCGGCCGTGACAAGAGCGAGCCGCGCTCTAGGTCGGTGGGCGGCCGAGTCAGATGACCGCCGCCGTCTTCGGAAGGTCCAGCGTGTCGTCGGTGTACTATCGGCAAAGTCGAAGTGGGATCCCGACGACGAGCGCACGGTTCAAGCGCTATACGAGGCTGCCACCGTGGCGCCGGCCACCGTCGACGAACGGCGAGAAGAGGCGATCCGGCTGACGGAGAAAATGCTCCCGCTGCCGCTCCCCGGTGACGCGGAGCTAGCCGAAGAGGCTCTGCACGCGCTTCTGTTGAAGCTCGCAGCGCAGCTCGATCCAAAGTTCAAAGTCGAGGTTGATACCGAGGACGTGACCTCCCTCTCGGGGCGCGGCCGGCGCGCGACATCCGTCGTTGCGTATCTGCTCGCCCGAACGGGCGCTCTGGGATGGGCGCGGTCAAGCCGCGAAAAGATCGACATCGGGGCCGAGAAGGCGAAGAAGGCCATCTTGCAGGCGAGGCAGCGTCGGCGATCGAAATGACCCGAGGTGTCTACGGCCCGTAGCCTCCACAGCTGGCGACATCGTGGCGATGCTGCGTCGTCATGAAGACGTACGACGCGGATGCATGCGAAAGGCCCTCGTTCCATTCGAGGACCCGATGAGCGACCTCGATGTCATTCTCGCGCGGATCGACGTCCTCGAAGAGAGGCTCGCCAGCGCGCTGGCGAGAGGTGAGCCCAAGGTCCCTCAGAAGGCGTTCGTTGGTGCTGCCGAGCTTGCGCGAATCTTCGAGGTGTCGGTCCGCACGGTCGAAACCTGGAAGAGGAAGCCTCGGTTCCCGCTGTTGAAGGCGCCGGGCAGTCGCGTGTACCGGTATGACATCGACCAGGTGCGGGAGTGGCTCGATGCGAACCGGGCCCGACGATGACGACCTCGATTCACGTTCGAGGGCCGCTGCTCTGGCGACACGAGGGGGCTTTCATCGAGCAGTTTGGCCCCTGGGATTGGTTCGCGACGCTGACCCTTGCCGTTGGCCGGACGGACACCGGATCGATGCTCAGGGACGTCGTTGCTTGTCTCTCCGGTCTTGCCTGCCGCGTTGACCGCCACCTGCGCCACGTGGTCGCCGTCGAGCCTCACCTCTCGGGCGATCTGCATGCGCACGTTCTGATGGCAGCGAGTGGCGGGGCGTCGGATGTGTCGATCGCGGACATCGCTGCGCTGTGGCGGCTTGGGCGCGTCGAGATCGACATCTGCCGCGGCAGCGGCGACGCTTCCTGGTACGTGACGAAGCACGTCGACGCCTGGCAGCCGCCCGACGTCGCCTGTCCTCGCCAACCGCGCTGCCGTCGAAGGCATGGATGTCTCGTTCGGCACGACTTCAGGTTGGCGCACAGCCGCGGCGTGCCGTGGCGTGCGGCGTTCGAGCAGTAGCGGTCGCGGACTGTACGCCGAGCCTCGCTCGGGTGCGGTCGATCGCTTTTGATCCGCGTGCGGGGCGCGAGCCTTGTCGTCAGAGTATTGTTGATGCTCGAAAGTGAAGGTGGGCACGATCGTGGCTACGCTGATCTTAGGAGACGCATGTCGAAAGAAGAGAAGCCCCGCACACCAATCGCCAAGCTGCCGATCTCGCTCGAAGCGCTGAGCATTGCGGCAAGCCGCAACCTGGAGCGCTTCAAGCGAGATCTTGCCGAGGCGCCGAAGCTGTACGCCGATGGCGACGGCGTCGAAGAGGTCGCACTCGACCGCCTCGACGATCACCTCGGCCTCGACGCCGTGCCGGCGACGACGCCGAACAAGTGAACGATCGGACGGTGCACGTGGCACGGAATTCGACCTCCCAGTTCGGCAGACCGCAGGCCCATCCGCACCAGCGCGGCCGCCCTGCCGGGCGCGCGCGCGACGCTTGCTACGGCGAGCGGCCGTTGGTCGCGGCGATGCCGATCCGTTTCGCGCGAGACGCCTTCGGCGCGCTCGCTGCTGGTCCCGCCGTCTGGCGACAGACTCCCGATGGCGAGCGCATCCTCGTCGAGCGAACGAAGCGAGGGTTCGTGCTATGGACGTGCCCCGGCTGCAGCTCGCGGACGACGTTTTTGCTGGAGACAGCGCACGAGGGCTGGCGTTGTCGACGGTGCACCGGAGCGAAGTACCCCTCGCAATGCATCAGCGGAACACTTCGGCGAGAAGCGACACGGCTTCGTCGTCAGCTACGGCTTCCGCGCACGCTCGAAGGGAGCATCCATGCGATCCGTGAGGCCCGTCTCGACCGGTGGCTCGCGCATGCCGACGCGTTGTGCTCGCGGAAATTGGGCTGACGGCCACCGGACCGAAAGTCGACTTTCGGTCGGCGGCTCGCCGCACGCCGTGCTCCCTTGCGCTACCCTGAGCTGCGGAGGGCGTGATGCGAAGCTACGTACTCGGTCTCGTCAGTGGTCTGGCCGTGGCGACCGTCGTAGCGGTCGCCGTCACGGCGGCGGCGAAGAACCACGGGATGTTCTCGGGCGGACTCGATCCGCGTCCGTACTACGCCAATTTCACTCTCGATGTCGGCACGACGCAGGAGCACCAGTTCATCGGCGACGGCACCGCGACGCACATCGAGGTGAAGTCAATTCGAAAGGTTCGGTGCGAGTTCGCGCAGATGGAAGTCGTTGGGACGAAGATGACGGCCAAGATCGTCAGCACGCAGGAGGGCGCGAAGTGCACGCACTCCTATACGAGCAAGGGATCGGAATTCCTCAAGCTGACCTGCATCGGGACGACGCCCAACGGGCCGACCGAGAATTGTCAGGTGGAAATTCAGTCGGACTAGGGGCCCGCTTGGCGGAGCTGTGCGGATCGCTCGGTCGAGCGAATCGGGGTCGGTGATCCGGGCCGCAACGAGTCCGACGTTCGCTCCATGCGGTTGTCTCTTGCTGGCGCTGGTCCGCCCGCCTAGTTCGGCCGCGGCGCGCGGATCTCAGCGATCTCGTAGTCGCGCGTGAGATCGCCGACGGAGATCTCCTTCGGGCCTTGTGGGCACGACGCGAGGCTGTAAATCGGCGGTCGATTGTCTCGCTCGACGCGCTGGACGTGCGGGCGCTTGCTGAAGCCGATGTAGAGCACCTTCGTGGAGAGGCTCTTCAGCGTCACCTCGGTGCCGGCGGTGAACTTCACCGTCTCGGACTTCGCGAAGTCGTTGCCGTTGTCGTCGTAGTTGCCGAGCGTGCTTCCGTAGCTGTCCCAACGGCGGAACTCGATCGCTAACGGCTTGCCGAGCCGCATGAAGCGCAGGCCATCTGGGGCCCTCAGGAAGGCGTGTACGCACGGTAGCTGAGGGTCAGGCGCCGTCGTCATCACGTCGAATTCGACGACGACGTAGGTGGCCTCCTGGGCGGCATCCTTCGAGAAACTTCCTGTGCCGAAGTTCCCGTAGACCCACCTCCTCGTCGTCGAGACGGAGCCGACGCCGATCTTTGTCCCCAGGATGTCCTCGAAGGCGCGCGTCGCTTTCATCTTCTTGATCGTCTCGGGCGCGGTCTTCGCTTCTTCCAAGGTCTCGATGTCCTTGAGCTGGTCCTCGGCGGTGAACGCTTCCTTGGTTCCGCCGTTCTCATCGATGACCACGGCGAGCAACTTGCGCGCCTCGTCGTATTTGCCCGCGTTGATCAGCGCCTGCGCTTTCTGAATCGAAGCCGCGGCCTTTTCTCGGCGCGCGGCGTCGGCGGAGTCGACGGTGCTGCTCACGGCCGTGCTCGGCGTCGCGTTGGTGCCGACCGTCGGGCTTGGCTTCTTTTTGCAGGCGCCCGTCGCGGCGACAAGGAGCGCCAATGAAGCTGCGCGGACGACGAAGGGTGTGCTGAACGGTCTCTCTCGGGTCATCTGAATGGGCCAGATGGAACCATATACGTTCCTGGTTTCACAGTCGCACCCGAGCGCTCCTTGCCTCGGTGACGCACGAGGACACCGCCGATCTCTTGCGAGACATCGGTCTCCGCATCGTCGAGCTGCGTCTCGACCGCGGATGGTCGCGCGAGAAATTCGCGGAGCGCCTTGAGATCAGCGGGCGCTACCTCGGCCGACTTGAGGCCGGCCACCAGAACCTAACGATCGACCGGCTGGCATCGCTCGCCAAGGCGCTGCGCGTGCGGGTCGTGGACCTCCTGGCGAAGCCCGGGATCTCCGCTATCCCCGTCGGCCGCCCGGCGAAGCGTCGCAAGCCCTCGCGCTGACGCTGGCGGGCGACAGAAAATCTACTTCCGCCGGTGCCCGACAGACGCCCGTTCCAAGACCGACCGGTTGGAGAACATCGCTGCGTTCCGATTGAGCATGGATGGCACCGGCTCTCGGGCCCGCGGCAGACCGTGCCGCTCTGAGCCGCGTGCTGCAGCGCGTGTAGGCTAAGCCATGCGCGATCGCGACCCATTCGAGCACATGCACCCATGGGCAGGCGTGCAGCAAATCTTCGGCAAGCCGCTCGAACCGAAAGATCTGATCGACGACATCGCAAAGTTTGGGTGGAGGCCCGCCTTTGTCGCGCTTGCGAATTACGCGGTGCTGCTCGCGACGAGCAGTCTGACGTCGACACGCTACGTGCGTTTCACCGGCGACCTCTTGCGTCGTCACTGGGAGACGGCTCTGCCCCAGCCTGAGGACGTCGTCCGCCGGGTGATCTCGTCCTACTTCTGGCGAAACACCGAACATCACGTCGCCCACGACGAGGTCATCTACTTCCTGCAGGCGCTCGTCCTGCTCCACGGAGGTGATGGAGAGGTAGAGCCGAACGATCGTCACGTTCTTCAGTGGATGCTGGCGGCGAACGACCATCTCGGAGTGTGGGACGACGACGACGAGGTCGGTGGCGATGCGCTCGATCGCCTCGTCGCCGACCTAGCTCGCGTGACACGCTTCAACAACAACGTCGACATCGCAGGGGAGCTTGCTCGGGCGATTGCTGTCTTCGGCGAGCGCCCCGAGCAGATGACCGAAGCCCGATGGCGCGAGGTGAGCGAGAAAGCCTTCGGTGACTTTCACGAACACCTCGAAGGTGTCCTTGTCCCCCTCCTCCTCCAGACGCGCCACTGGACGGTCGGGGGCGAGAAGACCGAACTTCCCATCATCGACGTCGACGATTGGTATTCGAAGACGACGTTGTCGTCGGAACGACAGGCGCTCCTCAAGGGACGAGTGCGCGCGATGGTCTGGACGAGGGAGGAGGCGATCGAGAAGCTCGCGCCAACGGTGCGTGCGAACGGGCTACCAAGGCCGCCCGTGATCTTCTTCCACCGACCTTTCGTGGCGCTCGACGAGACGAAAATCGTCGCCTCATCACCACGCATGATCCACACCCACATGCAGTTCGGGACCTGGGGGCGATTGCGCAGCGCCTTCACGCGCGGCGACGAGTGGACGGTTGCTTTTGGCGTCGTCGTCGAATCGTGGTGCCGGCGCGTCGCTAGGCTGGCGGCGCAGTCGGCCACCTTCGCGGGGCAGCTCGTGCTGTCCGACAACGTCGGGGACGCAGACGAGATCGAAGACGTCGTGCTGGTCGACGGGGACAACGTCGCGCTCTTCTCCGTGAAGGCTCGACTCATGGCGGAGAACCTCGTCAAGACCGGAGCGAAGGGGCGGGCTGCGGTGACGAATTGGTACGAGGAGGTCCTGTTCCATCAGCGGACCGGGGGTCACAAGCCGGGTGCGCTCCGCCGGCTCTCGGAGAAGATTCGCGACATTCGTAGCGGGAAGCACGAGCCGGCCATCTCCAGGCACGCGCGCGTATTTCCGGTGGTGGTGACGTTCGAGTCGCTCGGCGACAACGTTGCGCTCGGCGCTTGGATCAATCAACGTCGCGAAGCGCTGGGCCTGCTTGCCGACGAGCAGACGGCACCGCCGACCCTGGCGACCGTCGCTCAGTTTGAGGCGCTGATGGGACTTGCGGCAAACGGCAAGGACGTCTTTTCGGTGATCGGTCAGTCTGACGTCGCTGCCGGTAGGTACACGCAACTCCAGACCCACATTTACGCGGCCGCTCCAGCCGCGACTTCGCGCAGGGTTCCGGGTCTTTGGGAGCTGTTCCACGGAGCAGTGCAGGGCACGACGCTTCGCCTTTTCGGACGATCGATCGACAGCGGGCCCGGCGACCCCTGAACCTCGCGCAGCCGCGTCTGTGGGGGGCATGTCGGCGACGTCGGTCGTGGGGCGGCTGAAGCGTTGCGCGGTTGCGGCCCCGGAGGTGCGGACACAATCAATCTTCATGGCTGCCCCTGGCACGGCCCGTCGCCTCTCGCGTCTCGGCGCCTTGCGCGTCGTCAGCCCCGAGAAGTGGGCGAGCGCGGTGAGGAAGGCCATGCGGGAGGCCGGCGGACGGATTCCAGACGCGTCGAAGGCGCTCGACGTCTCTCCTCGGCAACTCTTCAGGTGGCTTGACGATCCGCTTCTGGCCAGTGTTCGGCGCGCGCCGCCGTCGCTTCATCGGAAGGACGAATAGCTCGTCGTACCGTGCTTCACGCGCTCTGGGCGCCTTGCATCTTCATGCGGAGACATTAGTGTCATAGCATGAGTTCACGAGCGAAGCGGGCCCGGTCGGGTCGGGTTCGCGTCGGAAACCCTCAGATTGCCATCGCCTACGTCCGCGTATCGACGGACGACCAGAGGCTGGGCCCCGAGGCCCAACGCGCCGCTATCGAGGCGTGGGGGCGCCGGGAGGGGGTTGCGGTGGTGGCCTGGCACATCGACCAGGGTGTCAGTGGCGGCAGCGACCTGGGCGACCGCCCCGGTCTCGCGGCTGCGCTCGCAGACGTGAGCGTGGCTGGCGCGGGCGTGCTCGTCATTGCGAAGCGGGATCGCCTCGCGCGCGACCTCTACATCGCCGCGACGATTGAGCATGCCGTCGCGCAGGGCGGAGCACGAGTCGCGTGCGCCGATGGCGTCGCGAACGGTGACACGCCGGCGGACGCCTTCATGCGCGCCATCCTCGACGGCGCGGCGGCGTACGAGCGCGCGCTCATCCGTGCGCGAACCAAGTCGGCCCTCGCGGCGAAGCGTGCGAAGGGCGAGCGGATCGGTACGCTGCCATTCGGCTACCGGCTCGATCTGGATGGAGTCTCCCTTGTGGAGTCGCCGGAAGAACAGACCGTGATCGCAGAGGTCGCCGAGCTGCGTGCGCTGGGCATGACATTTCGGGCGATCGCGTGCGTCTTGAAACAGAGCGGCGTCGTTTCGCTGAGGACCGGTCGTTCGTTCGGACTCAGCCAGGTGCACGCGATGTGGGTCGGTCGAGAGAAAAACTCGAGTGTGACCGCGACGGCGGCATAACTAACGACATGGTACCTAGTTCAACGAAGACCTCGACCAAGACGCCTCGCCAGCCTGAGGGAGCGCGACCAAAGACGATGGCCGCGCTCTCCGACAGCGCCGCCGTGACGACGACGTCCGCTCGACGGCGCCGGTGGCTCCTGAAGGGCGAGGGGTGGATCATCTTCCAGCGGAAGGGCGAGTCTCGCTACCTGCTTCGCTACAAGGTGGCTAACAAGCGCAAGGATCACAAGGTGCCCCGTCACGTGGACACGCTCGCCGTTGCGCGTGCGTACGCTGAAGCGAAGCTGCCGGAGCTTCTAGCGCATGGAGGCGCGCCGCGCCTCAGCGTGCCCCTCGACAAGCCGAAGGGTCTCACCGTGCGAGAGGTTGCGCAGGAGGTTCGTTGGGGGAGCGCCGCCAAAGGTGGGTGGCTCGCGCTTCGGTGCGATCAACGCGATCGTGACAGGCTGGCTGCGTCGACCGTCGCGGCGGACGTGTCGAATTTCAACGCTCACGTTCTGCCTGCGCTCGGCGCTCTCGCCGTTGCGGACGTTGATGTGCCGCGGCTACGCGAATTCGTGCGGGGCTTGGAGCGCAAGCCGTTGGCGCCGTACACCATCCGCAACGTAATGGCATCGGTTCGCACGTTCTTCGACGACGTGAAGGCTGATCAAATCGTGCCATTGGGTACGAATCCGGCGCGAGATCGCGAAGTGGTACGCCTGATCCCGAGGGGTGAGAGCCGTGCGCAGCGTCGCGGGCTCAAGGTCGTCATCGAGAAGGCGCATGCGGAGAAGCTGCTCACCCATCCTACGGTGCCGGAGATCGCCCGCCTTCGATACCTACTCGGCTTCCTAACGGGCGCACGTGACGGTGAGTTGGCGGGCCTCACGTGGGCCGACGTCCGTCTCGACGCCGACGTGCCCTACGTCGCCATCCGCAAGGCATTCGCCTTGGTGCAGAAACCGACGCGACCAGGCGAAACGAAGTCGACGGGCCGAACGAAGACTCGGTCGAGCAACCGAGATGTCCCGCTGCATCGCCTCTGCGTGAGCGCCCTGAGAGCGTGGAAGGCGAAGGGCTGGGTGGAGCGAGTGGGCTGGTCGCCTCGACCGAACGATCCGGTACTGCCGAGCGAAGACGGATCGCACTCGCGCCCGGATAGTGCCGCCAACATTCGGAGCGACTTGCGCGCCGTGGGGCTCCCCGACTCTGTCGGCGGCTTGAACATCACCTTCCACGCGACGCGCGCGACCTTCATCACGTGGCTCGGTCAACAGGAGGTCGCCGAGGCCGTTGTCCAGCGTCTCGTGGGGCAGACGTCTTCATCGGTGATGGCGAAGCACTACATGGACATCCCGCTGGAGCGCCTGCATCGAGCCGTGGAGAAACTCTCCCTGAACCTCGAACCAGGCCGAGTGATCGCGATGCCTCTGCGTGTGGTCGGTGGTGAGGACGTGTCGCCAACGTCGACGGTGCCCACGACGAGCGCTGGCCCTGCAAGGCGACTTCGACGCGCCTGACTGCAGACGATGCGCCGTCCCGCCCATTGCATGCCCATTGCACGAGGGGAGCGGGATGGCATACCGTCCCTGGCAGCGATGAGCGACCATGCGACGGCCGTGCAAGCCCCGTCGGGCTCGCCCTACGTCAACCAGACCGTCAAGGCGGTCCGGCTGGAGGCGTTCTTCCGGGGCCACTTCGACGTGCTCCCGCGATTCGGCATCGTTCAGACCCGGCTGCGGGAGCAATTTCCCGACCTGTTAGTGCCGAACGTGACTGGAATCGGCGAGCCGCTCGCGTTGCGTCCCTTTCAGCTGCGAAACAAGGCCAGCGCCGATGCGTTGGGCCTCGCCATCCACCAAGTGTCCTACGTGTCGTGGAGCTACCCCGGCTTCGAAAAGTTCGGCGAACGCGCCGTGGGCCTCATGTCGGGTGCTCTGAAGGACCTTCAGATCGACCAGCTCGAACGCGTGAACTTCCAGTACGACAACGAGCTTGGCATCCCGCGGCTCCCAGATGGGTCCCTTCCTCTCGATCAATTGCTGCAGGTGGGCGCCCAGGTCGGAGGTGACCTTGGGCGGTTCCTCGACATCGACATGAAGTGGTCACGTCAGGCCCCTGGGGGCCGTCTTCACCATTCAGTGCTGGTCGAGCGAGGCGAGGTCGGCGACAAGCTCAAGTTCACCATCGCGGCGGAGGTTGCGCCCGCAGGTGCCGCCGCTGACCTCGGCGAGTTTGCCCGCCGAGCGCACGCGCAAGCGCGTGGTTACTTTGACAAGCTCATCACACCAGGATTTCATGCTTTTCTTCAAGGGAAGCTCAAGGGAGGACCTTCATGAGCTACGGCGCAATCGACGAAGAGCGGCGGCGGCAGCCTGAGGAGTTCTCGGGCGACCGTCCCTCGATGCGGGCCGTTCCTGCAGCGGAACGACTTCTCGAAGCTCGCCTCGAAGGGCCTACGAGGGTCTTCACGTTCAAGGATCCAGGGCTTCTCGTCATCCTTGCGCGGAAGCATGGTGGCGTCCAGATGACGAGCCCCATGGTGAAGTTCGCCGGTTTCGGTGCGACCGAGGCCGCCGCGCGTCGCGACTTCGCCGAGCGCTTTGAGCGCGACTACGACGGCGCCATGCGTGCGGGCGGGGAGTCGTGGCTGCGGTTCGATGATGTCGCGGAGGTTGCGCCGTCGAGCGGACGAGCACCCATCGAACAGTTCTGGGAGAGCAGCATCTCGCGAAGGTGCCTTGCCGATGTCGAGCGACTTACCAGCGTGGACGACGAGGACGCGGCTCTCGACGTCGTCTACGACGTGGTCGATCGACTTCTGCTGGAGGGCGAGTTCGGTCAGTGCGACGACATGCTCGATCTCGTCGACGTCGACTCGATGACGTTGTCCGTCGCGCTCGCCCTTTGCTCGATCACGTCGCCCGCCCGGCACCACCTCGCGCGTCGCGTGCGCTACGTGCAGCGCCTTCGAGACCGGCTGAGACGTACAGACCCGGATCGAATGGAGCGGCTGCTCGCAGGCATCGAGTGACGCGAGATGACGGTGGAGGCGAGGCTTCGCTGCCCACCATGGGCCAGCCGTGACTTCTCCCGCCACGTCGCGGTGGGCGTCCGCCTTTTTCCGAACGGTCTGACACATTCGGCTCTGCTCAATCGCAGCGGCAAGAACGTCTTGGCCCTTGAGGTGCGAGAACACGGCGATCTTCGAAACGATGTCGCTTCGTCCTCGCTGTCATTCGTCCACCTTGACGTCGAGTCTGAGCGCGAAAGGATGATCGCGGCGAGGTGTCGTCTCATCCACAAGCGGCACGGCGCCCAGGGCTTGCCCTACGCGTTTCGATTCAAGGCAACGCGCTTCGCTGACGACGGGTCCGCCATTCTTGGCGAGGCTGAGCTTGGAGTCACCTGCGCCACGTTTGTTCTGGCGGTGCTTGCCTCCGAGGGAATCGAACTAGTAGAGGTGGCCAGCTGGCCGGACGCTGATTCGACCGACCGGAGTTGGCAGGCGTTCATGATCAATGTGGTGCGGCGCAAGGATGCATCTCAGGCCGACCTCCTGTTCGCAGAGGAGATCGGCGCGCCACGCTTTCGACCGGAAGAAGTCGCCGGTGCCGCAGCCGTCTTTGCCGGGGCACCCCTGTCATTTGATCAGGTCGCCATGCATGCCGCCGCCGTCATGGGGAAGCTCGTACCGACGTCGTCGCCTTGATCGCAACGCCTTGTGTCGGCCCTTGTGCCCGGCACACGCCGAGGGGGGACACACGGCTCCGGCTCGCTGTGACGTTTGGCGCGGAAAACGCCGAGGAACTTCTCGGAGCCAACCATGGGATTTGAACCCACGACCTGCGGTTTACGAAACCGCTGCTCTACCCCTGAGCTAGGTTGGCGAAGGGCGCGGACCGTACCATCCTCGCGCTGGCGGTCAAGACTCTCCCACATCGCGACCTCGAATCACAATGTTTTCCGCCTCGCGCGCTGCGTTCGGTGGGCCGTGGTAGGTCCTCGTTCGTGGCCCGCGAGCTCTTCCGCAACGACTACATGACGGCGTCGCTCGACGACGCTCGGCTCGCGCTCTCCTGGCAGCGCGAAGAGCCGTCCGACGACCATTCGGTGGAGACCGCGCGCAAGGTCACCGCCGCGCTCGATGCCCTGGTGCTCGAGGCGAAGGAGAGCGACGCGAAGTCGGGCAACGCGAAGACGACCAAGGTCGCGGTCTTGGTCGACTTGATGGTGGTGAAGCGAACGTTCCCGCGCGCCATCGCCCTCTACACCGCGTGGCTCCTGAAGAATCGCGGTCACATCCGCGGCGGCGCCTTCGCCACCAAGAGCCTGCTCCTGCGCGCGGCGATCTCGACGGCGATCCTCGTCCCCGGGCTGACGATGAAGGGCTTCTCCGATCTCGACGACGCGCACGCGTTTCTCGCGAAATTCGCCAGAAAATCAGGCTTCTGATCGCGCGTCAGTCGACGGTGAGGAGCATCGCGCGTCCACCGAACTTCACGTCCCATCGGCCGAGGTCAGCCACGCGACGGGCGACCGGTCCGACAGCGTCGACGACGACGACGACGACCGTCTTCGCGAGCCCACTGCGTAATAGATCGCCGGCGACCTCGCGCGCTTCGTCGGCGACCGCGAGGCCGGAGCCGACGCAGACGTTGGGACCGGTGAGCCCGAAGGCGATCGCGCACTCGCCCGCGGCGGCGTTGGGCGTCGTGTAGGCGAACTTGCGCCCCTCGGCGAACGCCGCGCCTCGCGTGCGAATCGTCGAGAAATAAAGGGCGTTGAGATCGATGGTGGCCATCACGCTGCCGAGGACGATGCCGGCACCGCGGAGCCTCTCGCGACCGACCTCGGCTGCAAGAGTGCCGACGACGCCGAGCGCGAGGTGAGATCCACCATCCATCCGCGCGAGTCGTTCCCGTGGCACCCCGCTGACCTTGGCGACGACGTCGAGATCGACGACCGAAGAAATCTCGACGGCTGCGAGCTCGCGAACGACAGCTCTCGCGTTCGTTGGCGCGCTGGGGCGTCGGTTCGGCGACGTCGTCGCTGCGGAGACGACGAGCGCAGCGTTGGCCCCGCCGAACGCCGACGAGAGCTTGAGCGCGCGTCGCAAGGACGACGTTCGTTCGTTCTGCGTGCGGCCGGTGGTCGAGGCTGCGGGATCGAGCTCGCCGCTTCCCGCCGTCGCCGGGACGATGCCACGGCGGAGCGCATCGACGAGGAGCGCGGTCTCGAGTGCGCCCGCGGCACCGAGCGTGTGGCCGATCGAAGCTTTGGCGGCATGCACCGGCACGACTTCGGCGCGCGATCCGAGCACCCGGGAGATCGCCTTCGCTTCCATCGGATCGTTGAAGGGCGTGGAGGTTCCGTGGAGCGAGACGAGATCGACGTCGTCCGGACCGATGCCCGCCATCGACATCGCTGCCAGCGCCGATCGTGCGAGGCCGCCACCTTCGCGATCGGGCGCCGTCAGATGCACCGCGTCTCCGGCGATGCCGAAGCCATCGATGCGCGCGAGGGCTCGTTTTCCCGCATCGGGACGCTGGAGGACGAACAGCGCCGCGCCCTCGCCGAGCGACATGCCATCGCGTTCGAGGCGAAAGGGGCGGGGCGGAGGCGCCGCCGTCGTCGCGCCGAGGGCCTCGAAGCCAGCCGCGACGAAGGTGGTGAGCGCGTCGTAGCCCCCGGCGAGCACGAGGTCGCATTCACCTTCGTCGAGCCAATGCGTACCGAGTCCGAGCGCGATGGTCGACGCCGAGCACGCCGTCAGTACGTGACTTGCGCGCGTGATGACGACGTCGCGCGCGCGGAGTCGATCGACGAGCGCGCGAAAGGGAGCATGGTAGGTCGCTGCGTCGGCCAGAGCAGGCTCGACCTCGGCGCCTTCGCGCAATCGATCGAAGAGCTTCTCCGCCGAGCTCATGCCACCGCTCGACGAGCCCAACGCCACGCCGAGCCGCGCGCCGGCCGGCAGCTCGAGCGGCAAGCGATCGAACGTCTGCAGCAGCAAGTCCGTCGCCCGATCGATCGACGGATCGGCCGTAAAAATAGCCCGTGCGGCGTAGGGCTTGCGGAGACCCTCGGCGGCGAGGGCTGCGTCGTGAACGATCGTCTCGCGCGCCGGAGCGTCGAGCTCACCCACCGACCACGCCGCTTCCCCCTCACCGAGCGGGCTGATGGCCGCGATCGCGACGATGTCGGCGCCCATGCTCATGTCCTCACGTCCCGGCCGCGTCGGGGTCGGCGAACGTCGCGGGTGGCAAGGGAGCGCTGTCGTCGAGGAGCTCGGTCTTGGCGACGTCGACGTGAACCTTCATCGGCGGATCGTTCGACGTGTACTCGAGCGATTGGGTGACGATCGGTCCGCCGCGTTCCGACGTCGCCACGACCTCGACGGCGTCGAGCTTCTCCACCAGGTTCCCCCCTCGAAACCACCAAGCCCGCGCCACGATCGCGTCGTCGACCATCACCAGCCGCGCGCGCGCCTCGAACACGTCGTCACGATGCGCGAACGAGACGAAGCTGCGCACGGGAGCTCCGGCGTCGCTCGCCATCGTCAACGTCCCGTCGGCCTCGAGCCGCCCGGCATAGGCGGTGATGTCGTTGCCGACGAACGGCGCGAGGATCCATCGGTGAAACAAGGCGATCGGTAGCCCACGCGGGACCTCTTCCCGCTTGCGGACGTCGCCGCGCATCACTTTGTCCATCGCCGGAATCGAGACCCGATAGGCATTGCCCGCGATCCAAACGTCCATCGCGGTCGTGCCGCCCGGGCCAAGGAGGACCATTCGCAGCGCTTTTCCCGGGCGAACGGCGATCGCTCCGCGCCCTTCGAAGCCCTTGCCCGATACGCCCTCGGTGATCGCGACCGAGAGCTCTTGCCGATACTCGCCGGTCGGCGTGCGCGTCCAGGCCGGCAAGCTCGCCACGTCGATGCGTCCTTCACCGGCCCGCTGCGCACGCGAGAGGTGCACCGGCGTCCATGGCGTCGACGTCGCGCCCGAGCAGCCGATCGACGTCGAACACGCGACCGAGCACGTGAGCCAGCACGTGAGCGCGAACACCACCGAGCGGCATGCACGAAGCCCCATCGAGCGTTCTCTTTCGCCGTTCCAACTCCGTTCCATGGGATTTCTACGATGCTTACACCGAATCTCCCCAGAAGCTCCTCACGAGTCGCCGAAGATTGCTCCGCAACGTTGCCCCCTCGCCGAAGCGCACCAGTCGCTCTTCGAGACGAAGGACAGATGTGCTACGCCCCGGCTGTCTTGACTGCAGCGCATCCGCCGCCCGCGTCCAACGTCATCGAGCTACGAGGCCTCCCGAGCCACGTCGGCATCATCATGGACGGCAACGGCCGTTGGGCGCAGCAGCGCGGCCTCGATCGCAGCGAAGGCCACCGCGCCGGCAGCGCCGCCGTTCGTCGAGTGGTCCGCGCCGCCCGTCGCCTCGGCCTCCGCGCGCTCACCGTCTACGCCTTCAGCGAGCAAAACTGGGCTCGCCCCGAGCTCGAGGTCGGGGCGCTCATGGACCTCTTGAAAGAGTTCCTCCTCGCCGAGCGCAGCGAAATTCTCCACAACGGCATCCGACTGCAGGCCATCGGAAATCTCGGCCGTCTCCCCGCCTTCGTCCGCGCCGTCCTCGATCCGCTCCGCAACGAGAGCGCGAACAACGAGGCGATGACCTTGACCCTCGCCCTCTCCTACGGCGGCCGCGAAGAGATCGCCCTCGCCGCCCGCGAGCTCGCCGACGACGTGAAAAAAGGGCGAATCAGCGCCGATCAAATCACCACCGAGTCGCTCCGCGCGCGCATGCCCTCGCTCGCCGTCGGCGATCCCGATCTCGTCATTCGCACCGGCGGCGAGCAGCGCATCAGCAACTTCCTCCTCTACGGCCTCGCGTACGCCGAGCTCGCCTTCTCCGAGAAGCTCTGGCCCGACTTCGACGCGCCCGATCTCTACGCCGCGATCGGCAGCTACCAGCAACGCGAACGCCGCTTCGGCAAGACCGGCGCGCAAGTTCGTGCACCGACGCAGGTCACTCCGTGAGCAACCTGGTAGCGCGTCTCCTCGTCGCCGTCGTCTTCGTGCCGGCGATCCTCGCGCTGCTCTACGTCGTTCCCCCGATCGGCTTCTTCCTCCTCGTGCTCGCGGCATCGGCCGTCGCGGCCTACGAGCTCTTCGGAATGGTGAACCCCGGCGATCGGATCGCGCAATCGTTCGGCGTCGTCGTCACCGTCGCGATCAGCGTCTCGCTCTTCTTCTTTCCTCGCGATCCACGCGTCCTGACCACGATCCTGATCGCGACGCCGCTCCTCGGCTTGCTGATTCCGCTCGCGCGGCTCGGCGACATCCAAACGTCGGCGCTTCGGGCGGCGACGTACGCGTTCGGTCCCCTCTACTGCGGCGTCCCGCTGACGTTCCTCGCCATCTTGCGACGCGACGTACACCCGGGCTTCGTCATCCTCGCGCTCATGCTCGCGTGGTTCGGCGACACCGGCGGTTACTTCGCCGGTCGCTTCCTCGGCAAGCACAAGCTCTACGAAGCGGTGTCCCCGAAGAAGACGATCGAAGGCGCCATCGGCGGTCTCTTCGGCTCGATGCTCGGCGCCACGCTCGCGAGTCTTTGGTACCTCGCCGGAAGCATTCCGCTCTGGCATGCATTGCCGCTCGCGGTCGTCGGCGGCGCGCTCGGCCAAACGGGCGACCTCGCCGAATCGCTCGTGAAGCGCGCGACCAACGTGAAGGACAGCGGCGGCATTCTCCCCGGCCACGGCGGCATTCTCGACCGCGTCGACGCGCTGATGTTCACGGCGACGACTGTGTATTTGTATCTCATGTGGCGCTGACGTTCGCGACGCGACGCGTTGCAATCGTCACATGCGTTCCGCGCGTTTCCGGCGACTACCCACCGCCGCGGGACGTGCTACTACCCGGCCCGCACCGATACTCGCGAACCCCCGCGGACCCTCTCCGCTCGGTTCAAACCCCCGGTAGGAGCAATCGAGCATGTCCACCATCGGCCCCCAGAGCGCGACCAGCAAAGCGGCGCAGACGCACGGCGAAGAAGTTCGCTACGAGTTCTTCAAGGTCGTTCAGGGTTACCTCGACCGCGCAGCGAAGGTGATCAACCTCGAGCCCTGGGTCGCGGCGATTCTCGCGCAGCCGAAGAACGAAGTGATCACGCACTTCCCCGTGAAGATGGACAGCGGCGAGGTCCGCCTCTTCAAGGGTTACCGCATTCAGCACAACAACCTGCTCGGGCCGTTCAAGGGCGGCATCCGTTATCACGAGAGCGTCAGCCTCGACGATCTCAAGGCCCTCGCGGCGATGATGACGTGGAAGTGCGCCCTCATGCGCATCCCCTACGGCGGCGGCAAAGGTGGCATCAAGTTCAACCCGCGTGAGGTCTCGCGCGCGGAGCTCCAGCGCATCACGCGTCGCTTCACGCACGCGCTCGGCAGCAACATCGGCCCCGAGTACGACATCCCCGCGCCCGACGTCGGCACCAACTCGCAGACCATGTCGTGGATGATGGACACGTTCATGAACACGGTCGGCCACGTCAACAAGCAGGCCGTGAAGGGCGTCGTCACCGGCAAGCCCGTCGCCTCGGGCGGCACGCTCGGTCGCGAGAAGGCCACTGGCCAAGGCCTCGTCCACTGCATCACCGAATGGGCGAAGGACTCCGGCTTCGACATCGAGGGCAGCACCTTCACCGTGCAAGGCTTCGGCAACGTCGGCAGCAACGCCGCCGTGCTCCTCGCCAAGCTCGGCGCCTCGTGCACCGCGGTCGGCGATCACACCGGTTACCTCGCCAACCCCGAGGGCTTCAACGCCCACAAGCTGCAAGACTACGTGCAGGCCAAGGGCTCCATCGCCGGTTACCCGGGCGGCAAGTCGATCACGCGCGAAGAGTTCTTCGCGACCAAGACCGACATGTTCCTCCCCTGCGCCCTCGAGAACCAGGTCGGCGAGGCCGAAGCCAAGCTCCTCGACTGCAAGATGGTCGGCGAAGGCGCCAACGGCCCGCTCAACCCCGAGGGCGAGAAGGTCCTCCTCGACAAGGGCATCGCCATCCTCCCCGACGTCCTCGCCAACAGCGGCGGCGTCACCGTCAGCTACTACGAGTGGGTGCAGAACAAGCGCTCCGAGTCGTGGTCGCTGGAAGAGGTCGACGAGCGGCTCGAGAAGGCGATGAAGCGCAGCTACCGCGAGGTCTACAACTTCTCCCGCGAGAAGAAGTGCGACATGCGCGTCGCCGCCTACGCCATCGCCCTCCAGCGCATCGAAGCGGTCTACCGCGAGCGCGAGATCTTCCCCTGATTTCTCGCTGATTCCATCGAAACGAGAAAGGCCGAGAGCTTCGCGCTCCCGGCCTTTCGTCGTTTTGGTCATCGACCCCCGGCGGGGGGACGAATCACTTCGCGGCGACGTCGCGCGGCGGGACGGCGAAGAACACCTCGCGCTTGTCGAGCTTCACGCTTCCCGGCATGCCGAGGACGTCGATGAAGGCCTTGAAGAACTGCACCTCGGGCTTCGGCTTCACGCTGGTGTTCATCTGCGGGAGCACTTCGAAGCAGACCGGCGTACCGACGACGACCGCGATGAACGTGTCCTTGGTGCCGTCGCCGTTGGTGTCCTTGGCGGCGTGCGCCGGGCACTTGTTGGTCGGGTCGCCTTCGTCCATCGCGCGAAGGGCCTTGATGAACTTCGTGGCGTCGACGCCGTCGGCGTTGGCCGGATCGTTCGAGGGCACCGCGGTGACGTCGAAGGTGCTGCCGACGCTGATCGCCTGAATCGCCTTCACGATCGAGGTGCTGACGCCGGTGCCGCCGTCATGGCGGAAGTTGAGACGGCAGTCGCCGCCAGGGCCGTCGGCGACCCGACCGGCGCCGAGGACGTCGGTGCAGCACGGACCACTTCCGCCCGACGGGCAGGCGCCGAACGCCGCCGACGGGATGTGGCTCTTGGTCGCGTCCGAGAGCTCGTTGGCCTGATCTTCCGGGCCATAGGTGTCGGTGATGTCGACGAAGCGCGCGTTGTTGTCGGTGAAGGCCTTCTTCAAATCTTCGAGGCTCGGCGGCGAGGTGATGTCCGAGCCGTACGCGTCGCCCTTCGGATCGTGCCAATCGACGTCGGTGATCTCGACGACGACGGGGAGCGCGCCGGGGCGGAAGTCGACGCCGCCGAACGTGCCGGCCGCAGGCGTGTGCTTCGCGACCTTGCCGCCGGTCCACGCCAGCTCGCGACCGGTGAGCACGAAGTCCATCGCGGGAATTTGCGCCTCGGGGCCGTCGTTGCCGCAGTGCACTTCGAGCTTGTTGGCGGCGTCTTGTGCCTTCTTCAGGTCGGTGGTGATGACCTGGATGACGCCGATCGGCACGTCGCCCGGGAGCCCGGTGCCGCCGAAGCTGCAGTCGGCCGTGCCGTAGGGATCGATCGGGTAGTCGTCGTGGTAGCTGACCGAGAGACCGACCGACGGGATCGCCTTCGCGAGCTCGGGGAAGATGGTCGTCGACATCTGCGCCTTGAGGTTGTCGACCGAGCCGCTCATCGAGCCGGTGGTGTCCTCGACGACGGCGACGTCGACCGACTTGATGTTGGTGCCGAACTTGAGCACGTCGCGATCGGGCGACGGCGAGCCGCCGTAGGGCTCGAGGAAGTAGAAGTCGCGGTGCTCGCCCGACTTGCGGAGCGCGATGACCGTGAGGTTGGCGCTGCCGGTCTTACCGCGCGCGGTGCCGTGGACGAGCGTGCTGACGCCGAGAACGCCGCCCGGAAGCGACGTCCCCGAGGTGAACGTCGCGCCCTTGAACGAGCCGAGGGCGGTGTTGTCGAGCGACATCGCCACTTCGCCGGTGACGTCGGTCCCGGTGCCGTCGTTGAGCGTCGCCTTGTAGGTCAGCGTCGCGGGCGTCGGCGGCGTCGTCGTCGTGTCGATGAAGATCGTCGTGTTCGTGGGCGCGAGATCGATGTCTTGGAAGGTCGCGCCGCTGTCGTAATCGAGGGCATCGCCGCCGATGTCGAAGGCGAAGCCACCGTCGGCGCCGCCGTCGAGCGGCGTATCGTCACCGATGGTCTTGGTGGCGCCGCACCCGAGGCTGGCGAGGCTGGCGAAGAGGACGGACGACAGCGAAGCGAAGACGATTCGACGCATGAAAGCACCTCGACGAAGGCGCGCGGACGAGCCGCAACGCGAGATCAAAAGATGAAGTGAGGGGCCTCCCGTCGAGATCAGGGGCCAAGCTGAGCGTGCTCGGGACTTTTCGACGAAACGCCGCCTCCGTCAACCCGAAGGCGAGCGGAATCCAGGCGGCTCGGTGGCGAACGTCCGGGGTGCGTGCTCGAGGTCGGGCGGGCACCGAGTATCGGCTATTTCACGCCGATGTCGCGCGGCGGGACAGCGAAGACGACCGTCCGCTTGTCGAGCTTCACGCTGCCCGGCATGCCGAGCACGTCGATGTACGCGTTGAAGAACTGCTCCACCGTCTTCGGCTTCACGGTGGTGTTCATCTGGGGGAGCACTTCGAAGCAGACCGGCGTACCGACGACGACCGCGATGAAGGTGTCCTTGATGCCGTCCCCGTTGGTGTCCTTCGCCGCGTGCGCCGGGCACTTGTTGGTCGGGTCGCCTTCGTCCATCGCACGCAAGGCTCTGATGAACTGGGTGGCGTCGACGCCATCGGCATTGGTCGGATCGTTCGAGGGCACCGCGGTGACGTCGAAGGTGCTGCCGACGCTGATCGCCTGGATCGCTTTGACGATCGACGTGCTGACGCCGCTGCCGCTGCTGTGGAGGAAGTTGAGTCGGCAGTTGCCGCCAGGGCCGTCGGCGACGCGACCGGCGCCGCTGAGCCCGGTGCAGCAGGGGCCCGCACCGGCGCTGGCGCAGGCGCCGAACGACGCCGACGGGATGTTGCTCTTGGTGGCGTCCGAGAGCTCATTGGCCTGCGTCTCGGAGGCTCCGAACGCGCCGTTGGTGACGTCGACGAAGCGGGCGTTGTTGTCGGTGAAGGCCTTCTTCAGATCGGTCATCGACGGCGGCTTGAGGACGCTGCTCCCCGAAGAGAGGTAGTCAGGTGCGTCGTGCCAGTTGATGTCGGTGATCTCGACGACGACGGGGAGCGAACCGGGTCGGAAGTCGACGCCGCCGAAGGTGCCGGCGGCCGGCTTGTGATCGGCGACCAATCCGCCCGTCCAGTTCAGCGACTTGCCGGTGAGGATGTGCCACATCGAGGGGATCTGCGCCTCGGGGCCGTCGCCGCCGCAGTGGGTCTCGAGCTTGTTGGCGCCCGCCTGCGCGGTCTTGAGGTCGGTCGTGACGACTTGGATGACGCCGGCGGGAACGTCGCCAGGGAGGCCGACGCCGCAGCCCGAGTTGCCGTGCGAGTCGACGGGGTAGTCGTCGTGATAGACGACGGCCATTCCGACCGAGGGAATCGCGGCGACGAGGCCGGGGAAGAGCGTCCCGGTGAGCTGCGTCTTGAGGTTGCTGATCGAACCGCCCATCGAGCCGGTCGTATCCATCGAGATGGCGACGTCGACCTGCTTGATGTTGGTGCCGAACTTGAGCACGTCGCGATCGGGGCTCGGCGCGCCCATGTACGGCTCGAGGAAGAAGAAGTCGCGGTGATCGCCGGTGCGACGAATCTCCACGATCGTCAGGTTGGCCTTGCCGACCTTGCCTTCGGCGACGCCGGTGACGACGGTGGTGACGCCGAGGTCGGTCGTCGACGGGAGGCTCGTCCCCGAGCTGAACGTCGCGCCGCTGAAGGTGCCGAGCGCGGTGTTGTCGAGGGAGAGGACGACAGTAGTGCTGACGTCCTTCGTCGTGCCATCCGCGTTGTTGAGCGTCGCCTTGTAGGTCAGCGTGGCGGGCGTGGCGGGCGTCGTGGCGGTGTCGATGTAGATGGTGGCGTTGGGCGGGTCGAGGACGATGTCCTGGAAGACTGCGCCGCCGTCCGGGTCGAGCCCGTCGCTGCCGCCGATGTCGAACGTGGTGCCGCCATCGGGATCGCTCCCGCCGCTGTCGAGGTTGTCGTCGCCGCCGATGGTCTTGGTCGCACCGCAACCGACGAGAAGGGCGACGACGGAAATGACGGCAAGCGGGCCGAACGCAGAGCGACGACGAAGTGACATGGAGGCTCCTAGGCCAGGGTGGCGGCTCGGGAAGTAGGAAAGAAAGGTCGCTCTGCAGGACAGCGCTGCGAGCGTAGAGACCATAATCTTTCGATACTGTTGGCCCAGGTCAAGCAGACGCAGGGCCTCGAGCGTCCCGGCGCGAAACCGGGACACCTAGGCGAGTGGCAACCTCGCGATTTTGCGAGATTTACTTCACGCCAGCGTCCTTCGGCGGGACGAGGAAGAACACGTCGCGCTTGTCGAGCTTCACGCTGCCCGGCATGCCGAGGACGTCGATGAAGGCCTTGAAGAACTGCGCCGAGGTCTTCGGCTTCACGGTGGTGTTCATCTGCGGGATGACTTCGAAGCAGACCGGCGTACCGACGACCACCGAGATGAACGTGTCCTTGAAGCCGTCGCCGTTGGTGTCCTTCGCGGCGTGCGCCGGGCACTTCTCGGTCGGCTCGCCTTCGTCCATCGCGCGGAGGGCCTTGATGAACTTGGTGGCATCGACGCCGTCGGCGTTGGTCGGATCGTTCGAAGGCACTGCGGTGACGTCGAAGGTGCTGCCGACGCTGATCGCTTGAATCGCGCTGACGATGCCGGCGCCGACGCCGCTGCCGTCGGACTTGGCGAGGAAGTTGAGGCGGCAGTTTCCACCCGGGGCCGACGGTGCGCGTGCGGCGCCGCCTTCACCCGTGCAGCACTGACCCGTGGCGCACGAGGTGCCGAACGCCGACGGAGGCACGTTGCTCTTCGTCGCGTCGGACATCGTGTTGGCGAGGTTCTCGATGTCTGGGTAGAAGCCGTTGTTGACGGTGACCGCGACGAGGCGCGCGTTGTTCTTGGTGAACGCCGTGGTGAGCGATGCGGTGGTCACCGAGCCCGACGGGTCGTGCCAGTGCGCGTCGGTGGTGTTGACGATGACGGGGAGCGAGCCGGGGCGGAAGTCGACGCCGCCGAAGGTACCCGTCGCGGGCGTGTGCTTCACCAGCCCGCTGACCGCTTCACCCGTGAGGATGTGGTACATCGACTGGATATCGCCTTCGGGCTCGTCGCCGCCGCCGCCCGCCGACATCGCGTTGATCGCGCTCTGCGCCTTCGCCACGTCGGTGGTCACGATTTGACGAACCATCACCGTCCACGTGTCGCCGATGTCCTTGAAGTCGACGACGGCGAGCCCGACCGACGGGATCGCCTTGACGAGCGCCGGCACGATCGTCGACGAGAGGTTGGTCTTGAGGTTGTTGATGGAGCCGCCCATCGAGCCGGTGGTGTCGGTGCTGAACGCGACGTCGACTTGCTTGATGTTGGTGCCGAACTTGAGCACGTCGCGCGAGGGGCTAGGGGCGCCCATGTAGGGTTCGACGAAGAAGAAGTCGCGGTGATCACCGGTGCGACGGAGCGCGACGACGGTGAGGTTGGCGAGGCCGGCTTTGCCTTCGGCGGTGCCGTGGACGAGCGTGCTGACGCCGAGCGCGCCGGAGGGCAGCGTGGTCGCCGAGGTGAACGTCGCGCCGGCGAACTTGCCGAGCGTCGTGTCGTCGAGGCTCATGACGACGGTGCTGGTGACGTCCTTCGTCGTGCCGTCGGTGTTGTTGAGCGTGGCCTTGTACGTCAACGTGCCGGGCGTCGGCGGCGTCGTGTTGGTGTCGATGTACACGGTGGTGTTCGTCGGATCGAGGACGATGTCCTGGAAGACGCCGCCGCCGTCGGGATCGAGCCCGTCGCTTCCACCGATGTCGAAGCCAGGAGTGCCGGTGTCGTCCCCGGGGTTCACTGCGCTGTCGAGATCGTCGCCGCCGCCGACGGTTTTCGTCGCGCCGCAGCCGAGGAGCGTGGCGAAGATGAGGCCCGAGCAGATCGAGACCGACGAAAGCTTGCGCATTGAGTTACTCCGGGGCGTCGTGGGGAGGCACGACGCAAAAGCGAGCACGCGGCCAAAAGTTGCGAAGCAATCTCTGGCGATCGCGATACGAAAAGGTTCTCTCCGCGCGCCACCGCGGGAGCTCAGGACCTCAAGCGTCCGGGCAAACGGCTCGATCGTCAACCTGTCACGAGAATGGGACGTATGTGCCGATGTAGGCGATGGCTGGATTGGTCGACAAAGATGCATGGAAGCTCGAACGCGAGCGCCCTCGAGTCAGTGACGACCGCGCCGATCGCGTACTTTCACTGCATGGCCGGCCACGACGCCGACATGACCACCGACCAGTTGCCGGCGGTGCCCGAGTCCGCTCGCACTCGGTTCGCGCCGGGTCTCGTCGTCGTCTTTCGTGACGGCGGCCCGCGGCACGACGTCATGCCCCTGACGTTCCCCGCGATCCTCGGACGCGGACGCGAGTGCACCGTCGACCTTCACGACCGGGCCACGTCGCGCGCGCACGTCGAAGTCCTCCTCGGCGCCGGCGGTTGGACGATTCGTGATCTCGAATCGAGCAACAAGACCTTCGTCGACGGTGCGCAGGTGACCTGTCTTGGCGACATCGCGCCGCGCGTCCTCCGGATCGGCAAGACCTTGCTCCTCCTGCGGACCGACGTCACACCGCACTTCGGCACCTCCGACCTGCGTGTCGGCGACTACGTCGTCGGCGTTCGCACACGTGCCGCCGTCGCGGGTGCGATCGAGGCGGCGCAGCGGCGCTGCACGTTGCTCGTCACGGGTCCGAGCGGGGCGGGCAAGGAACGAGTCGCCGCCGAGTATCACCATCGCGGCCCGCATCGAACGGGGCCGTTCATCACCCTCAACTGCGCCGCCATTCCTGCCGACCTCATCGAGTCGGAGTTGTTCGGTGTCGTGAAGGGAGCGTTCTCCGGCGCGCTGAGCACTCGCCCCGGGATTCTCGCGAGCGCCGATGGTGGCGCTCTTTTTCTCGACGAGATCGGCGAGCTCTCCTTGGCCGCGCAGGCGAAGCTCCTGCGCGTGCTGCAGACGCGCGAGGTAGTGCCCGTCGGCGGGACGACGCCGAGGCCCGTGAACGTGCTGATTTGCGCCGCGACCAACGCGAACATCCGCCTCGCCGTCGCCGAGGGTCGCTTTCGCCACGATCTCTTGCCGCGGTTGGCGGAGCGCGAGGTGCACCTGCCCGCGCTCTTCGATCGGCCGGAAGAGATTCCCTACCTCGTGCAGAGGCAGCTCGAACGCGAGGGAATCGAGAACGATCCGACGGGGCGTTTCGTCGAGCAGTGCTTGCTGCGACCGTGGGCCGGGAACGTGCGGGAGCTCTTTCTCGCGGTGGGGAGGGCGGCGGCCGTGGCGCGAGCCCGAGGGTCGAAGGAAGTCGCCAAGTCCGACTTCGTCTACGAAGACATGCCCGGTGCCCATGCGCGACCGCTTATCGCGAGCGAGCCTCCGCGCCCGCCCTCACCAGCGAGTGACTTTCCACCGGCAGCATCGACGTCGGCACCGCCGCTCGTGACGCCGTGGGGGAGCCGCACGAAGGCGGAGGTCGCCGAGGCTTTGCGCGCGAGCGGCGGGAGCGTGACGAAGGCAGCGAAGGCACTCGGGGTGCAGCGGTCGACGTTTTACAATTTGATGGAGCGATACGGGATTCGGAAGTAGCGGGGTCGAGGGCGTGTAGATCGGCCGGACGTTGGACAGAGTTGGGTCAAGCGAGGTCGACGAGGAGCCATCGTGTCCAATCCTGACGATGATGAAGTTGCGCTTTCGGCGGCGGATTTGGAGATGGAGCGTCTCGGCGAAGACAGCCGCCGGATGCCTGGTCGCTATGCGAAGGGCCTTCACTCGGCTCTGACGATTGCCAGAGAGTTTCTTCGCCGCGCGCGCGTAATTCGGCGCGCGTTTTCAATGGAGCCCGCGAAGTCGATGGTCGACGGCCTTCTCGTCACGACGATGGAGGCCCGAGTGCGGCTCGGCTCGCAATATCGGGAAGCCGGCGCGCCCGATGAGGCCGACGTTCGTTCCGTTCTGCCGGCAGCAAACCCGGGCGCAGGACCAGTGGAGCGCCGCCGTGACTTTGCTCTAGCCATCGGCGTGTACGAGGCCAGCCATCGAGAGGTCGAACAATTGACCAGCCAACGCGAAGCCGTCTAGCGAACTCTGCGCGAAGAAAATCTGCAAGGCATCATTCACCCAGCGGACACGGATCACGAGCCGTTCTCCGCACACGCCGAGCCTCCCGTTCGCGAGTGAGATTCGCCTCGCCCTTCGGTCCAATCGTCAGAAATGGACGATTCTCACCATCTGATGCTGGAAGACCGATCGACTTGGTGAACTCCGCTCGACAGAACTCGAGCACGGCACAACGCAGCGCTTTGGTCGTGGTGTAGGTATCGGCGCGACGCCGCGGTCGAGGATCCATGCCCGGCGGAGAGTAATGGAGCCCGACTTCACTGGATGAGATCCGAATCTGCTCGGACGTTCCCGGACGTTCCCGGACGTTCCTGGACATTCGTGGACGTTCGTGGACATTCCCGGACACCCCACAAAACCAAGCTCGAAACGATCCCTCGACCAATCTCCTGAACCGCCTCCACCGACGGCGTCGGCACGCGCATTGCGATGTGCCCGGTCGTCATGCCGAACACTCCCCATCACGCGCTCACGGGTCGCGTCGTCCTCACGAACTACTCGCCGGACGGCGACTCGGTTCGCTTCATCCCTCGATCGCACGAGTCGGCCCTCGCCCACCTCACCGCGCTCCCCGGCGGTCATCGTCTTCGCCGAGGTCACGACGGGGCGGTGCAGCTTCGCCTGCAAGGCGTCGACGCGCCCGAGTCGCACTTCATGGGCGTGGCGCAGCCGCTCGGCGCGCGCGCTCGGGAAGGCCTCCTCCGCTGGCTCGGTTTCACGCGCACCGATTGGCGTCCGCACGATCAGCTCTGCACCGCGTGTGAGCCGGCAGACGTCACGGCGACGATCCTGAGCTCACAGGTCGACGTGCACGGGCGGGTGATCGCCTATCTCCTCCGTGGCCACGTCGCGACCGAAGGGGCGGCGCAGGCGATCGTCGACGACGTCACCGTCGCCGAGCGTCATCTGGCGGTGAGCGCGACCCATCATCTGCTCGAGACAGGTCTCGCCTACTTCCTCGCCTACGACTCGATCCCCGCGACGCACGCGGTCCTCCTCCGCGAGCGCGCTGCGGCGGCACGGAAGGCGCGCCGAGGTGTCTGGGCGTGCGACGTCACGACGAGCGGGTTCACGCTGCATGACGTCTCGTCGATCGGTCCCCGCGGCGAACAGATCTTGCCGAAGCTCTTTCGCCGCTGCGTGAGCTACCTCGCGACGGGACATACCAAGCACGAAGCGAGCTTCACGAGCTGGCTGCGACAGCACTCGTCGGAAGGCATCGACAACCTCGACGACGTCGTCCGCACGCTGCCGGGCGCTGCTCCCGACGCCGATCCCAGCGCGCCGTCGGCGCCCGTTCGCCTGAGCGATCTCGTGCGCGAGCGGGGACGGCGCATCTCGCTGACCGTCGATCCGCTCGACCTGGTTTTCCGAGAGAAGTGACTCGAGCTCGTCCACCAACAGAAAGGCAGAAGGCACATTTTCATGACCAGCAAACACGCATCTCCCGTTCACCACGACACCCAACACAAGAAGGACACCATCGTGAAAGACTCGAAGAAGACCAAGACCATCAAGATCGATTGGGTCGAGCGCGCCGCCGCTCTTCCCAACGACGAATTCAAACCGACCGTGCCGCTCGGCATCCTCCTCGGCGAGGCGATCAGCGTCGCGCGCTACCTCGACGCGCACTGGAGCGCCTCCGTCGACCCGACGACCAAGGTCTCGATTCACGGGCTCGACACGGCCGGCGAGAAGCATCTGCCCAAGTCCACCAGCGACGAGCTGCGCGAGCTTCAGGTCGCGGTCGAGGCGGCGCAGGCTGCCTTTTTGCTCACCGTCGATCCGAAGGCAGCGAACGCCGACAACCTCGCGCGAGGTCGGTTCGTCCTCGACGAGATCACGGCCACCCTCGAGTGGATCTTCGACGATGGCGTCGAGGACGAGCGCGACGCGCAGCTCGCCAGCGTCGAGGGTGCGCACGCCAACGACACCGACACGCCCGACTTGATGGCGCTCGCGCTCGATGACTTCGCCGCGCTCGGCGAGAAGTATCGGAAGGACATGAAGGACGTCGGGGGCTTCGATATCGCGCTCATCGACGAGGCCCGCAAGCTCGCCGTCGCGCTCCGCGGCTCGGCGTCGTCGCCCATCGCTCCGTCGACCGCATCGAAGGCGGCATTGTCGTTTCGCAATCGGCTGCTGCAGCTGCTCCAGGCGCGCATCGACCTCGTCCGCGCAGCGGCGCGCTTCGTCTATCGCGGCGCGCCGGAGAATGTCGTCCCGGCGCTCAGTGGGTATCAGGTGAAGCGTCGCGTGATCGCCAAGCGCGCGGCCACGCGCAAGGCGAACGCAGCCGCCGCCGCCGCGAATGGTGGCGCGAAGCCGACGGCGACGCCGGCATGACGGGCTCGATGGCACGGAGCCTGTGGAAGGCATGGGCTCCGTGTGCTTCGACCCTTGGTGTGTGCCCGACGACGGCTCCTGCGGGCGCCTCGACGCGTGCGCACGGTCTCACTTCCCCTGCTGAGGAAAACACTAGCCGCGCTCTTCGATCCACGGACGCCGCTCACAAGCATCCCACGCGTCGTGAATGCGTAAGAGGCGTCCGTTAGTCGGTGAACATCGTCCGTGGCTGATTCAGAGCCGTCCGTTCTAGCCAGCGTTCCGTCCGTTTCTCCGAGAGCATCGTCCGTGGCGACGAATCCCGAGGCACTCATGTCCAAAGCGCTCTGGTGGGCGGCAGAAGCCGCCGCGATTCCCTCTCCCAAGTACGTATTTCGTGCGCCGCTCGCCGTGCTCATCGGCGAGGCCGTCGCGGTCGCTCAGTTCGTCGAGGCGCACGGTCGTCGAAAGAAGAGCGCGACGCGCGGCGGGTTTCCCACGCTCGAACGCGCGGGTGACCCGCGTCTGGTCGGGCCCATCGCCGTCGAGATCGGCGACCTCATCGTCGCCGTCAACGGCGCGCAAACGGCATACCTCGCGCCGGCGGACCTGCCTGACGTCGGCAAGACGCGACGAGACGCCAAGGCCTTGGTCGCGACGCTGCGTGCAGCTCTTCGCTGGGTCGAGAAGGCGTCTCCGCTCACTCAAGGTGAGCGCGATGCTGCCCGCGCGAATGGCTCGCTTCGTGGCCGAAGCACGTTGGCGGTGGCGGTGCAGCTCGCTGCGCTCCTGGCGATGGCGCGACCACGCGAGGAGGCGATTCTGGCGACGGGCGCGTTGACGCGCGAGTCGCTCGAACGGGGACGAGACCTCCTCCTCGAGCTACGCGAGGCGCCGGAGCAACCACGTGCTTCGAACCTCCAGCAACGTCGAGCGCGTGAGGCGCGCGATCGCTTGCTCATCTTGCTCGAACGTCGCGTGCGGCTCGTACGCGAGGCGGCGCGGTTCGTGTTTCGGGATCATCCGGAGATCTCACGGACGGTCACGAGCGCTTTCGAGCGTCGGGGACGCGCGCGGAGAAGAGCGAAGACCTCTACCGTTCTTACGACGCACACCGAGACCACGGAAGTCTCCCCTCGACTCGCAAAGTAGGTTGGGCGTCGCGTCCCGGTGTCCACTCGTCGTCGTGACAGGCAGGTCATCCGAAAACGACCATCTGTGCGCCCATCAGCGCGAGCAGAATTCCGACCACCGTCCGAAATCGCTCGACCGACAGCCGCTCGACGGTTCGTTTGCCGATCCAGCTCCCCATCACCATGCCGAGCGACAGAAGCGCAGCGAGCCGCCACGCGTGGGCGTCGAAGGCGACGAAGTGCCTGTAGATGATGGCCTTGGTCGCGTGCATCGCCACCGCGGTCGAGGCCTCTGTGGCGATGTACGTGACCGGGGCGAGATCGAGCGACATGAACGCCGCTGCTCCGAGCGGCCCCGCGCTTCCCACGAGTCCTGACAGAAAACCTACGGCGCCGCCCGACGCGACGAGTCGCCGAGTCGTCATCTGAAAGGCAAGAACGCCTCGCCAGCGGAGCAGTACGAAGACGAGCACCGCGGCGCCGATGACGCGCGTGACCAGCGCGTGTGGCAGGCGCACGAAGCAGTAGGAACCAAGGACAGCTGTTGGTGACGCCGCAAGGAGAAACAGGCCTGCGGGCTTCCAGGCGATCGAACGCACACCAGGATCGCGCGCGAAGCGTTGCCGACGAGCTGCGCCAGCGTCAGAAGCGGAACGCCCAACTCGGGCCCGACGAGGCGGGTGAGAATCGGGAGCAGGAGCAGGGCGCCGCCGAAGCCGACTGCTCCGGAGATTGCCGCCGCGACGACGCTGCCGACAAAGACGGCACCGAGAAGAAGTGGATCGGAAACCTGGGCGATGTCGGC
>JANYDK010000114.1 GCA_025363655.1 Deltaproteobacteria bacterium
TACGAGGCAGGAATCAAAGTCCCCGATGACGTCGTCAGTGCGTTGCGAATCAAGCCGCACAAGTTTCACGGCGACTGGAACTACAACGTTGAAGCGCACTAGACATATGCGCGGGCTTTATTTTCGCGCGGTGCCTTAGCCCGCACGTCCAGGCGTTGCGTCTCCAGGGTGACCCCAACGGCAACATTCCCAATGGTGGTGACAACGTTCCGGCATCGATGGCCAATCCAGCTTGGACCTTGTTGTGGGGCGCCGCGTCCGAGTGCGGAATGGGTGTCAATCAGAACGCGCCGACCCGCGCTCCGGGCAATTGGAAGCCCAACCAGACGCCGGTGATTCCTGCGTGGAGCACCGAGGACGCCTATTTCATCTTCCCCCACGCTCCCAGTTCTTGCGACGAGCGGCTCGAAGACGAAGAGACGTTGCTCTGTATCGCCGACAAGCTCGCCGAAGTCGCCGACAACATCGGAACGGTCGAGTGGAAGAATCCCGAGTTCGCTTCGCACCCCGCGGTCCTCGGCGCCATCCCTCAGGGGTGGTGGATGTTCGGCCCACAGGCCACTGCCGACAAATTCGTCGCTCGAGACTTGGCGATTCAGGTGCTGGGAATCATCCCGCGCATGAGCTCCGAAGGCTTCGACAACACCTCTTGTGCCGCCCACTATGCCGAAGCGGGTGATCCCGCCGTCGCGCATTCGCAGCAGGACTTGATCTACGGCCTCCCCTACGGTGTTTCGAACCTGAAGCCCCTCTACCCGCCCTCCCAGGCGGTCGTGGGAAGTCCGGCATCGCGACAACTGGCATTGGACCGGCTCACGTTCGAGGCGCACGTGCTTCGCGCAGGCGGGCGGCTCCTCCACGATCTGATCGATGTGTCGATTCGCGACGACCTAGCCGGCATCCAGGCGGCGCGCAGCGGCGAGATCGACCCGACGCGCGGCAACCAGTTGGCGTGGGGGACGCAAAAAAATGTCGATGCGTCGCACAACTCGATGCAGCACCTGATGCGCGTCGTCGCCGGTCGGTGGGAGGCCGATCCCGCGACGGTGGATTGCGGAAACGCCACCGATTCGCCCCTCGCGTCGCTGATGGGCGACGACTTCGACGCGCGCATCCAGGATGTGGCACCGGCGACGACGTCTCAGCTCGCAGCCGTGCGACTCGCCGAGCGTGCCGGAGTGGTGCTCGACAAGCTGCCGATGGAGGCGTCCACCGATACCTCTCTCCGTGATGCCTTGAAGCTGGCGATGGCGGCGCAGATCAAGCGGGAGAACGCGACCTCGGCGCTGTCGGCGCTGTCCACCGGGACGACCGCTCTCCTCGATGGGCTCAGCGGCAGCGACCTGCGATTCGCGTTCGAGCGCAACTATCGCACCGTCCAATTGCTCACCAATCGCGGCACCGATCAGAACCTCGTGTCCGGGCTTGCCCTCTTTGGTTTCACCACCCATCCCGACTTCGCCGGAGGCGTCACCATCGACGGCGGCCTCGACCGTGCCCGTCTGCGCACGGACGTGATCGCGCGCACGGCGGGGCTCTGGGCTGCAGGACAGTGCTACGAACCGCTTGGTGACGGGCCGTTGCTCTACGCGGATGGTGTGTATCAGGACCACGACGGAGTGCCTTGGGAGCAACGTGCCGCGCGCAACATTCTCCAAGACACGACTTCTCTCGGGCAAGCCTACCTGCGTCGCTTGACGGCGCTCGATGGGCGCATGGCGCTGACCGGCAATTTCGCTTCCGGCAATACCGCGGAGACGGTTGCTCGAGGTGCGATGGCCGAGCTGAGCTCGTGGGCCGGAAATGGCAACATCGTCACCACCGTCGGCGGCGCCCAGCAGCCGTCGAAATCGCTCACCTTCACGTTCTCCGACGTCGACATCGCAGCGTTCGGAGCGCAGGCGCCTACCGACGGAGCGGTCGCTGCCAATGCCCTGTTCGGTGTCGCCTACGGTCCTCCCTGGGTCGGCGAGTGCGCCACCGGTGCGAGGACCGACTGCCCCGCCGATTTCCAAGCGAATTACACGGTTCCGTTGCCCGTGACCTTCCGGACACCCACTTCCTCGGACCGTGCATATCGCGGCGTGTCACGCATGATCGGGGAAGCGACCATCGACATGTCCGGGCCGCTCACCCACGTCCCAGACTCCACGCAGAATCAATTTCTCATCTATTCCAAATCGGGCACGAACGGGAATCATAAAGGCCGCGTCGTCGGCGTCATCTCGGCCGCGACTCCGGTCGGCGCGAGCGCGTTCACCCCGATTCACACCGCGGCGATCGATACCCTGGGGGATACGCTCGAAAAAGAGCAGAAGTACAAATCCCCGACCCTCGACGGCAGCTCCCTCGCCGAGCCGCCGACCTATTGCGCAGGGGGCGTGCCGAAGGATATCTTCGTGCCTCTCGAGAACGAGCTCACTTCCGATTCGGATGGATTCGAGAACTCGTGGCGCCACTACCTGACTTTGGCCAAGGCCGCTGCGCAGCGCGCGGACGATCTCGGCACGCAACTCATCGCACAGGGAACGCAGACCGACTTTCGCCGTGAAGCTGCGGCCGAGCAGGTGGCTGAGCTCTGTGGCGGCGCGCCCAACCTCACCAACGTCCACTTCGCCGCCGACGGGAGCATCGAGGCGTCGAAGGGCGACGTGGTGCTCAACGATTGTCTCAGCGAGCCGACGACCGACTTCGTCTTCTTCGGTGCCGACCAACTCGCCGCGCTGCCCGACGATGCCGCGCGCTACACGAGGGCGCGGCAAATTCTGCAGTGCGACGGCGCGGGCAAGGCCGATCCTCTTTGTCGCAAGCCGGCGGGCTCGACGTTTACACACGCCTCGCTCGGCCTGGTGAAGGACACGTCGGGCAGTGGAGGTTGGGGAAGTCCGACGATGTGCGATCCAATGCTGCCGGTGGTGAGCTCGGTGGCGACGGGCTTCGATTCGGATGGCTTCGCGAAAGCATTGTCGCTCTATCAATTCAGCACCGATGCACTTCGCGCGTCGGTCATCGACATGAAGATCAAGATCGACGAGGTCGGCGATTTCGTCGTCACCTCGGGGACGACCAAGGTCATGAGCTCGAGTCCGACGGACGGGGCTGCCGGCATCTGGCCTGCCTGCGCGGCCTTGGGGACTTGCGCGTTCCTTTCGCATCCCATGGTGCGCGTCTTCGATGAGACGTTCCGTGCCTGTCCTGGGACCACGCTCGGCACTTGCGAGTCGGGAACGTCGGCCAAAGCGCGCGCCGAGCTCAACGCGATTCGCTGGCGAGTCCAAGGTGCGCTCTGGCAGCTGGGTGCCATCACCGGCTCCGTCCCCCCGGCGATGTTCGACGGCTACATCCCCGCAGCCAACTTCGCGTCCGGTGCGTGGTCGACGCCGAAGGAGGCGACGATACCGACGACCTATCTGACCGAGCTCGCCGGCTCGCAGGGAGGCATCTTCACGTTGCAGCCTTCTGGCTACTACAACCTGTCTTCACCGCATCCAGACGACATCAAGGCGATCGGGGATGCCTTGTCCATCCATACCAATTTCACCCAGTTCGGCAGCGCATTCCTCGCCGCCGAGCTCGACCCGATGAGCGCGGACATCTACCAGAACCGCAACCGATACCTGCACGTTCACGCCACCAACAAAGCTTGGCAACCCGACTACGGTATTCTCCTCAAGAAATACGACGCGGAGGCGGGCTCTTCGTACTTTGCCCGAGAGGAGACTTGGCACCACTCGTTGCCGCCGGACTTGATTGCTCTCCTCGGTCACGACCTCCACGACAGTCGTTGCGGATTCGGCGATCGCACGGTCTTCGACGCCGAAATGACCGCGAAGCTGCATTTCTTGGAGGTCGAGGATTACTTCACCAGTGGCGGAGCCGACGGACACATCACGTGGGCTGCGGACGGCCCCGGGTTGAGCGTCTTCGGGGACGACTTCACCGCGACCCCGTTTGACGTCCGGCGCCCGTATTGGCTCGAGATCGATGGCGCCGCCGCCTGGAACAAGCTCGGTCCCAACAACTACCTCCATGCGCTTCGCGCTTCCGGCTCCGCGAATACGCCGGCAGATCGTGTTCGCCTCTTCGTGAATCCGGCGACCGACTCTTCTTGCTCCACGGTTCGCAAGTTGGTGAGCGCATTGTCCCTCGGATGCGCTGCGCAGTACACTGGCACGAGCGGCGTCATCACGAGCGCCGATCGGCCGCAGCTCGAGCACATTGAGGATCTGGCGGCCTTCGACGCCTGGATTGGCAGCATTGCCACCTCGGCGCGGGCCCAGCTGGCCCAGCTGAGCCTGACGCACATTCCGAAACGCGTCGTCGACGACTTCGTCGCCAAGAGCATCGCTTCGGGTGGAACGAAGGGCACCCACGGCGATCGAATCCTCGAGCTCGAGTCGGAGCTCAACAACCTCGCTTCGGCATGGAGCCAAGTCGTCGGCGATCTCGAAGCCGTGAGGCTCGCCCTGCGTGGTGCCCGAATCAAGATCGAGCACGCGAAAATCACCGAGAAGACGCAGCTGGTCCAGCTCACCATGCAGCAGTTCCAGGTCTATGCCGCGATGGCCTCTTCCGCGGCCAGCGTGGTGTCGACCATGGGCCTCAGCACCACGGCGATTCCTTTCGAGGTCGAGCAGCTCAAACTCGTGGGCGACTTGAAGTCACTCGCCGCTGATGCGCAGGCCAACGATATCGCCGACATTCTCAACACCCTCTCCACATCGTCGTCGACCTATTGGACCGATCTCGAGAAGTCGCTCAACGGCGTACGCTCGTCGACTGCGCGCAATCGCGAGCTCATCGATCAGCTCGGGCGCGTCGAGACGAAGGCAACCTACGAGGCGGCAAAGGGCGCCGGTGCCGACTACGTCAGCATCGATGGAGCCATCGTCACCCTCCCCATCAACGCCGTCCTCCGTCGTACCTACGACGTGACCGCGTTGCGCTACAAGGAGGCGCTGAGGCAGGCGAAGTACCTGACGTATCTCGCACGCCGAGCGATCGAGCAGCGGATCGGAATTCCGCTGGGGAAGCTCACCGATCCGGTGGGTGCGCTTCCTGCCCCTGCTGGGTGGGCCGACCAGCTCTGCAGTCTTTCGGGCATCGACTACCAGAAGCTCAAGTCCAACCTCGGACCGTCGGCGCCGATCAGCGACGACAAGGTCATCACCAGCTTCGCCGATCAATACATCGGTGACTACGTGACCAAGCTCGAAGAGTTCGTCGAGTACTACAACGTCGAGTTTCCCTCGCACGAAGGCGACGACGTCACCGTCTTGTCGCTGCGCGAAGACTTGCTCGCAGGCAGCAGTACTTGCACGGGGCAGTCGCCCAATCTTCTCTACCAGTCGGGCCAACTCGAGGCCGCTCCGGCCTGCGAGTCGATTCCGGTGACGCCGAAGTCGGCAGGCGGTTGGCGCGTCCATCCGTGCGACTCGGGCAAGTGCCTGACGGTCGCACCGTCCAGCCTCCTCGCGCCGGCAACCGACCCACCTCCCGGGGTGGGCGGGGGCTTTTCGTGGTTGCACGAGACGGCGCCGGTCACGACGTCGTTGGCCACCCCCGCCGACCTCGTCGCCGCGCCTCGCGCCATGGTCTCGCAGGTCGTGCACCTCGAACCCGGACGTTACGCACTCTCGTGGTGGGATCAGGCGCGAGACTCTGCCGGAGCCCTCGCGCCCGCTGCGGGAACGTATCGAGCAGGCGTATTCGACGGCAGTTGGAGCTCCGTCGCCGGGAGCTCGTATGGCGGAGCTGCCTACGATGCCACCGTTCTCGGTGCCTCGGCCTGGGGCACTCGGCGCGTGACGACCTTCGAAGTGAAGACGGCCGGCACGTACTACGTCGCGTTCGGAGCGGGGACGACGACGTCTCCCTCCGGCAGTCTCGGCATCGGCAACGTCCAGCTCGAGAAGCTGCTGGGGACGTCGGTGGCGGGCCCCGACGGCAGCGACGCCACTGCCTACTCGGCGACGACGACGTCACGCGCCGTCTCGGTGCCGGTCTGCAGCATCCACAGCTCGCCCGAGCTCCGTTCGGCATTCGAGCGTCATTGCGACACGACCGGTTGCTATTACGAATTGAGCAAGCCGCTGGTCATCGACACGAGCAAGCTCGGAGATCCCAGCTATCCACTGCGTGCGCATCTGGCGGCCGGAAACTTCAACTATCGTCACATCGGGGTCTCGCTCAACCTCGTCGGCACCGGTGTCCGCGATTGCGCCGCCACGCCCACGCCGTCTTGCTACGGCTCGGGATTCCAGGAGTACACGCTCCTCCACGATGCTCACGACGTCGGCATCCTCACTTGGCACAAAGATCGTTACCCGTTCGACTTCGGTCGCGGGCACATCGAGCACGCCAAGGCGCTCGCCGCCGAGCGCTATCTCACGGTCCCTTTCGGCAGTACGGATCTCGGGCTTCTGACCCAACCGGGCATCGAGAAGACCGAATTCCGAGGACGCCCGCTGGACGGAAGTTACCGCCTGCGTATCTGGGATTCGCCGAGTCTTCACTGGGACAAGGTCGACGACGTGCAGCTGATTCTAAAATACCACTACTGGTCAGTCGTCGATCGCACCGTCACGCCCTGATCCTCGCACTTCCAGGAGAGGTCACCCATGCGTCCCCGATCGACTCGTGACGGCTCGTTGCGCTTTCGTCGTGCCCGCGCGCCCATCGCGTTCGTCACGCATGCGTGCTTTCTCTTCTCCTTCGTCGCCCACCGACCGGCACGAGCGAGTGACGGCCCGCCCGTCGAGATCGCAGTGGAGGGAGGCTCGCCGAAACACGTCGAGCCCTCGACGGCTTCGACCGAGAAGCCGACGAGCGGCGGAACGGAGCTGAAGTCGTCGGCGGTAGCCAGCGAGACGACCACGCAGGCGCCATCGGCGCCGATCGCCGAGAAATGGAAGGTCAACGGAGGAATCATCGGCGGCGACCCGGGAGCCAAGGTCAAGGACAACCCGATCGCCGGCCCGATCGATCAGAGCGGGCTCGTCGTCGACAGCTTGCCCACTGGCGGCGACAAGACCGGAGTCTCGTCCCAGGCGATCACCGTGCCGCAGGGCGCGGGAAAAATCCAAGGCATGGGCGAATCCTTCTCCGCCCAGCTCTCGACCGGCATCGCGACGTTCTCGGTGCCGTTCTCTCTGATTCCTGCCCGCGGCGATGCCCAGCCTTCCCTCGGACTCTCCTACAGCAGTGCGGGCGGACACGGGCTCGCCGGGGTCGGTTGGGAGGTCGGCGTGCCGTTCATCGCGCGGCAAACCGATCGCGGGCTTCCGCAGTACGTCGACCCAGGCGCAGGTGGTCCTTGGTTTCCTGGACAGGACCGCTTCGTCTTCAACGGCGGGCAGGAGCTGGTTCCGATTTGCCTCGTTCCGACCACCGGAGGAACGTGCACCGGCGCGCTGCCTGGCGAGGTGATGCCGACGTGGGCCGGAGGCTGGCAATACTTCCGCCCGCGCGTGGAAGGCGGATTTCTTCGCTTCTTCTGGTCACCCGATCACGAGACCTGGCGCGTACAGGACAAGAGCGGCGTCACCATGGAGCTCGGCGGCGACGTCGGCGCCCTCGAGACCAACCCAGCGATTCCTACGCAGATCTTCCGCTGGAATCTGTCGCTGCAGTACGACGTGCACGTCGACTCTGCCAGCAAATCGAACAACCTCGTTGCCTATCGTTATCTCCACCTCGGAGGACAGGCGTACCTCAGTGACATCTACGACACGCCTCCGCGCGCTGGCTCGGCGAGCGCGCCACTCTCGGCTCATGCGCATCACACGCATCTCGACTACGAGGCTCGCTCCGACGTAACGACCAGTTGGCGTCGCGGCTGGCCGGTGACGAACCTCTTGCGGCTCCGGACGGTCGACGTCACCAGCAAGACCTTCGAGGGCGATGCCTCGTCCGCCCGCGAGCTCGTTCGGCGCTACCACCTCGCGTACGACACGACCTCGCACGTCTCCCTGCTCGAGAGCGTCCAGCTCGAGGGAAAGTGCTCGCCCAACGTCTTCGAGAGCAGCGAAGCGCTGCCCGAATCGACGTCGTGTCCGCGTCTGCCGGCGATGACCTTCGGGTATCAACGCGTCGCCGGCAAGGACTCGAAGGGCGCAGGCACCACGTCCGACTTGGCGGGATACGAGTCCTTCGACGAGACGGTTCATGCGCTCACCGCGAGCCCGCCCAACTCGATCGACGAAGAGCTGACCGATCTCTTCGACGTCAACAGCGACGCGCTCCCCGACGTCGTCGTCACCAACCCCGCCACGTACGGCGGGCAGCACGGGCTCTTCCTCAACGGCCAAAGCGGCGCCGCCGACACTTTCACCGCTACACGCATCGCCGTCGTCGGCGGCATCCCAGGGGCCGACGCCGGGACCATCACCCTGAAGAACGCCAACCTCGCCGCCGGCGACCTCGACGGCGACGGCACGGTCGACCTGCTGCACATGCCGATGGTGAAGCAGTACGCCGTCTACTCGCCTGTGGGCAGCGGCCTGACGTGGACTTGGCAGGGCCGACTCGTCACCACGGCCGACCTCCTGGCGCCGAAGATCAACTTCGGAAAGGACGCGCAGGAGCAGCACGTCGTCGACGCCAACGGCGATGGGCTGGTCGACGTCGTCTATGTCTCCGGCACCGAGGTGCAGACGTACTTCTCTCTTGGTCGCCTGCCCGGCGGCGATGGGCAGTTCGGACACGGCAAGTGGACCAGCGCGACCACCGCCGAGCTCTCCGCCGATCCCGTTCGTATGTGCGTGCCGTGGAGCGGTGCGCCGGTCCGCTTCTCGGATGCCGAAATCAAGCTCGCCGACATGAACGGCGACGGGCTCGCCGACATCGTCAAGCTGCAGAAGGGCAACATCCAGTATTGGCCCGGACGTGGCAACGGACTCTGGGGCACGGGCGCGCTCGACGATTGTCCGGGTGGAACCTTCGGCAAGAGCCGCGACGTGGCGATGGACTCGAGCCCCTCGTTCAGCGGCGACGTCAGCGGACTTCGCCTCGACGACGTCAACGGTGACGGCCTCGACGACCTCGTGCAGGTTCGTTTCACCGACGTCGACGTATGGCTCAACGTCGACGGCACCGGCTGGACCGATCGTCACGTGCTCGCAAGCACCCCGCCCGCCCCCGGCTTCACCAATCGTGTCCGGCTGGTCGACATCAACGGCTCGGGCACACGCGACATCCTCTGGGGTGACGGCGGCAACTACCGTTACATCGACCTCCAAGGCGGCAAACGCCCGTGGATTCTCACTTCGGTCGCCAACGGTCTGGGGAAGACCACCGAGCTGGAGTACGCGAGCTCGACCGAGCTCATGCTCGCGGCGAAGAAGGCAGGCAAAGCATGGTCCTCCACCACGCCGATGCCGCTTCACGTGGTCGTGCGGGAGACGGAGAAGGACAACCTCGCGATCGTCGGCCGGCCTCCCGGCGCGTACGTCACGGAATACTCGTACAGCAACCCCGTCTACGACGGGCGACAGCGGGAGTTTCGAGGCTTCCGCGATGCGGAGGTGAAGCGTATCGGGGACGCGAACAGTCCGACGGCGATCACGTCGTCGACGTTTTTGCTTGGCGAATGCAGGGACGAGGATTCGAAGGTTGGAGTCGACCCGTGCGCCGTCAGTCAGCGATGGCGCGACAATCCGCGGGAGGCTCTGAAGGGGCTGCCGGTCGTGTCCGAGAGCTTCGACGAGACGCGGACCGTCTATCTGTCGACGCTGCATCACACCTATCGCCTGCGCCAACTGTACGCAGGTTTGGATGGCCGCGCGGTTCGCGCGGCGTTCGAGAGCGCGAGCGACGAATATCGATACGACAACGGGCCTTTCGTCGCCGCGGCCTCACCAGCAACTCCCGCCGACGTCGAGCTCGAGGCGACGGTTGGAGCTGCGCCGAGCGTGGACGTGGCGCCGCCGCTCGGCATCACGTTGCGAAGCGCCGCCGGAAGAGCGCATCTCCATGGCACGGTCATCGTCGACTCGTTCGGCAATCGTCAGAGTGCACTCGACTACGGCTGCCAATCGGATTCGGCCACCGACGCGTGCACGACTTCCGACGACGTCATCACCACGGTGACGACGCCGACCCCGGTGACCCACCCGTCGGGATGGCTCTGGCGCACGAGCGAGAGCTACACGTTGGGGGCGGCCGGCGAACATCGCCACGCCCAGCACGTCGCCTACGACGCGCTCGGCCAGCCGACGATCGTCACCGCAGAGCTCGTCGGGACGCTGCCGCTCGACCGCTTCCACGAGACGTCCGGCGCTGCCGTCGCCCCGGCTCCCAGCGATGCCTCGCACGACCGGTCCATCTTCGTCGGCGAGACGCGCTACGACGAATTCGGCAATCCGATTGTGCAGCGAGGGCCCAACGGGCGCTACCGCGCGCTCGGCTACGATGCGCCGTTCGCCGACCTGACGACGACGGAAACGGTCTACGTCGGTCCCCTCGCCGCGGCCGCCGAGCATGGCTCGACCGACTTGACCGCCTCGGCGCGCTACGACCGGGGGCTCGTTCTCACCGTCCGCGTCACCGACCTTCACGGTGAGCTCACCGACGTCTCCTACGACGGCTTCGGGCGCGTGCTTGCGGTTCTCAAGCCCGATCCGGACACCGTCGGCGCGGTGTCGCCGCTTCCCGCGGCGATTGTCGAATACACGCTCGCCGACGTGCTGGGGAAGCCTTATTCGCTCATCCACACGCAGACGCTCGTCGGGGAGACGCCCGGCGATGCCAAGTATCGCAACGCTTGGGCGTACGTCGACGGTCTCGGTCGCACCATCGTCACGCTCGATCAGGCCGACCCGACTGCCGGGGACGGCGGGGACTTCGTCGCCAACGGCCTCACCGAATACGACAACAAGGGAACGGCGCGACGAGCCTATCGCGCGTGGTTTCACTCCGGCGATGCGCGGGCCTTCCCGCTCGCGACGACGCCCCCGAGCAAATACGGTCGCCAGCGGTACGACGCCTTCGGTCGGGCCCTCGAGACGTTCAACCTCGACGGCACGGTCAGTCTCGCCCGCGTGTATCACGCGCTCTCCAGCGACGCCTGGGATGCCGCCGACCTGGCCCCGGGGCCCCACTACGGCACTCCCGCGAGCGAGCGCCAGGATGGCCACGGTCGGAGCATCTCGTCCATCGAGCGTATTCACGACGGCAGTGGCATCGAGGCGCGTGAGACGCGAACCGCCTACCTCACGACGGGCGAGGTCGTGGCGATCACGCGCATCCGCGTAGGAAAACCCGACGCGCCAATCATTCGGTGGATTCGCTACGACTCACTCGGTCGCATGGTGCTCAACGTCGAGCCCAACACGACGAAGCACTTCTCGCCCGACCCGACGACCGATCCGTCGACCATGAAGGCATGGCGCTACGCCTACGACGACGCGGGCGATCTCGTCGGCACCAGCGACGCGCGTGGTTGCGGCTCGAACTATCACTACGACGCGGGCGGTCGCCTGGTGGTCGAGGACTACTCGCCGTGCCTCGCATTCCACGCTGCGTATTCGTCGCCCAATCTCGAAACGGGGAATGGCACCGAGGTCTTCTATCACTACGACACCGCCGACCTCGAGGCCTCGACGTCCCCGGCGTCCGCGTGCCGCAGCGAGCTCCTCAAGGGACGCCTCGCCTCGGAATCCGACCGCGCCTCGAAGACGCTCACCTGCTTCGATGGCCGCGGTCGCGTCGTCCAGATCGCCCGAAAAGTAGCCAAACCGGGCACGCCCGAGCTCTCCCTCGGTGACCGCTACGCTGCCAAGTGGTGGACGCAGACGGCCGCGTACGACGGCGCCGATCGCCCGGTGCGCGAATCGACCGGCGCCGATGTTCCCGAGCTCATGGGCGGTGATGGGAAGAGCGAGGTCATCACCAGCTACACCCTCCGCGACTCCGTGAAGTCGGTCGGCGGCAGCTACGGCACCATCGTCGACCACGTTCGTCACGACGCCGACGGTTTGCCGCTCGAGCTCCAGTGGGGCGACGTCGCGGGGACGACGACCACGTACAGCTACGACGATCGGCGGCGGCTGAAGAACGTGCAGACGTATCGCAGCCCGCCATCGATTTGGACGAGCACCACGCCGACCTACGCGCCTGCGCCGACCTACGGAAGCGGCGTTCCGACCACGTTCCAGACCTTGCTCGAGGACTCGGACTTCGTCTACGACGAGGTCGACAATCCGGTGGAGATTCGTGACTACCGGATTCCCAACGAGTGGCCCGCGGGGGCGCAGCCGTTTCATCGGAAGATGGTCTACGACGACCTCTATCGGCTGACGCGTATCGATCATCAGTTCAAGGCGGGGAGCGACGCGTGGGTGTCGCCATTTCAGCCCGAGAACGACGGGACGGCGACGGATCCGAAGCTGGCGAAGCCCAGTCCGCATGTGGCGTTCGATCAGCGGATTCTCTGGCAGTCGTTTGCGTACGACTGGCTGGGGAATACGACGAAGACGGACGATGATGCGCATGGGTTCTTTGACCGATCGATAGGTGCGATCGGGAACGGGACGGCCGGGAGCGGGCCGTATCAGCTCCACAGCGCCGCGAATGACGGTGGCGCCAGTGCGGGAGCGCGCGCAGGGCACTTGAGTGCGGCGTACGACGACGCGGGGAATTTGATCGGCCTCGCTGTGATGCGGAAGGGGTCGTGTCTTCCCGTCGGGGCGCAGTGCGGGCAGCGATTCGTCTACGAGTGGGATGAGGTCGGTCGACTCGCACGGGCGCGACGGTGGGACGCAAGGGATCCGGGGAAGGCAAGCGATGCGGTGCCGACCGAGGTGCCCGCGGCGGAGCTTCGATATTCGTACGATGGGGGCGATCAACGAATCCTGAAGACGGCCACCGATGCGGCTGGCGAGCAGCGGCATACGGTGTATGCGCTGCAGACCGTCGAGCTGCGACGGGCGGAGTGGGATGACGTCGCGGGGGCGTTCGTCTCCGCGGCGGGGTCGCAGGCGCCCTATTTGTTCGCGCACGGGGTGCGGCTCGCTCGGGTGGCGTACGAGCCGGCGGATGTGCCGAACATCGGGGGCGCACGCCTGCACGTGGTGCTGGCGCTGACTGACCACTTGGGGTCGACGAGCACGGAGATCGACAAGGGGACAGGGGAGGTCGTCGAGCGTGGCAGTTATCAGGCCTATGGGGGGGCGGAGAGCGACTATCGGCCGGGGAGGTGGAAGGGGGAGAGAGAGAGCTATCGGTTTACCGGGAAGGAGGAGGATGTCGAGGTTGGTCTAGACTACTTTGCAAGGAGGTATCTAAGCGCGCAAACGCAGCGTTGGCTCTCTGCAGACCCGGCTGGCATTCAAGGGTTCAGCGCGGCAAACGTCTATGCATACGCGACAAGCCGCCCACTCGCGCTCATCGATCCCGCTGGCCTCTCCGAGGTTCGTGCAAGCTACGATCCGTCAGCCCCGGTTAAGCAATCCGGTCCAGGTCAGTATGAGCTTGCGCCGGTGCAGATTGAGGAGATCGACGAGCCAGCCGAAAAGAGCCTAGGTCCCGGCGACGCCCTCGCCGGCCTCGCAGGAGTCTTCTCGTCGTCCTCTCAGCAGCATGGCGCGCCTGCAGTTCCGGCACTAGGCGAATCATCGAACGGGCAGAAGGCCGCGGTCGACAGTTTCACGAAGGAGCTTATTGAGAATGGCATTGAGGCAGCCTCGGCGCTGACGTCCCTCGGCGAGCTTGGGCTCGGCCTCGCCGCGGCGAAGACGGCAGGACCTCGGGTCGTCAAAAAGGCCGCCGCGCCGGCGGCCGAGGAGGCGGCAAACAAGGTTCCGTCGGCGCTGTCGAAGGGAGTAGATGCCGAGAAAAAGGAACTAGCAAAACTCGGTTTGACGAAAAATGCCGCCGTGATTCGCCCGACCAAGACTGAGGTGGAGAGTGCCGCGTTCAAGGTAATTGTTGGTGAACCGAAGAAGACGTCTGGCGGGCTATACAAGGGAACGATATACGATGCTGTCACCAAAGGAAGCCTGATTGAGATCAAAAGCGGCAGCAGTGTCCTCACGTCCAGCTATCAGCTTCGGCTCCAGGTCTTCTTCTCCTTGACGCGCTATCAGAAGCAAGGGATGCAATTTCTTTTGAAGACATCGCGACCCATCGAGAAATCGTTCTCCGACTGGTTGACGAGATGGGGCGTGACGGTGACTGGGCTTTGACGGAGAGCTGAGTATGGAATTCCGCGAAAGGCTGGGGCGCGATCAGGTCGCTAGGGGCGCGCGACCCGACGCGTATGATCCCGAGGAGTTCGTGCTGATCAAGATGTGTTCCGTGCTTCATGCGACGTACCAGGTGCGAGTTTTGCTGGCACGTGCAGAGCGAGAAGGAAGGCGCTTGACGATCGTGCTAAGCCCAAGCGCGCGACTCGCGCCTTGCTTGCGCGACATCGCTCGCAAGCACGCGAGGGTCCTTCGGGTTCGAAGAATGGAAGGATAGCGCGAAGGAGCCGAGCATGGGCCTGTATCTGGCGGTAATTGAGCAATGCGATGACGTGGGTGGCGTCGATGTCGGGTCCTACGAGGACTTCAATCGATTCCGAGAGCTCGTGTGCGAGGTGTCCGAATCCGGCGCCTATGGTTCTGTTTGTCCAGTGCTGCAGCTGCATGAGGACTGCGATGGCGAGTGGCCGGTCGCACAGTTGTCGGCTCTGATGGCAGAGCTAGAACGGGTATATAGGGACTTTAGTTCGCGTCCTCCGCGCCAGTGTCTATCAGACTGGCAGCGGGAGGTTTTTCGTGACCTGGGTCTCAAGTCAACGAGCTTGGCCGACTCGATTATCGATGTCGACGGTGAGCCGCTGATTGTTCGATTGATGGAGCTATGCCGCCTTGCTCTGAAGCTGGGCCAGCCAATTAGTTATCAGTAGAGCTCCAGATCCGCCGCGCCGCGTGACCCTGCCGATGCTCACGATGGGAGGTACGGAGGTCTGGAGGTCTCGTCGCCCCCTCTGTCAGAGAAGTTGTCGCCTCTCTCGATCACCTGATCGGGGAGATGTAGCGACCATGACGGGGGCGGAGAGGTGCTCTCTCCGTGAAATCCTACACTGACTTTTTCAAACGCAAGATGGTTCAACAGCCTGCTGTTGCCGAACGCCCCGTCGGCGTACGCGCTCTCGAAGGAAGTGGGCGTGTCTCAACCGACCCTCTCGCGGTGGACGCGGAGCTTGGGTAGCGTCGTCTCCGTGTCGACCAACAACACGCACGTGCCTGCGAGCAGGTCTCGCCGACCGGAGGACTGGAGCGCGCAGGAGCGTCTGCGCATCGTGAGCGAGGCCAGCAGGCTCGGGGACAAGGAACTCGGTGAGTTTCTTCGTCGTGAGGGCCTGCACGAGGAGACTCTCGCGGCCTGGCGCGCGGCGGTTGTACCTCGCACATGCGACGCCGGGCTCGGCGATGTCCACAGCCATGCAGGCCAAGGTCAGGGCCTTTGGTCAGCACCCCACCTTACGACGCCGGGTCGTGTCCGAGCGGGGCTCGATTTCCGCGATGTGAAATGGTTCGCGGACGAGCGACGTCGATACTCGGGCGCAGCTCGTGCTCGCATGCCGAGATGTCGATCCCTTGGCCGACGTGTTGCGCCGACGCGTGGCAGCTTCACGCCGACGGAGCGAAGCCGATTCCTCTCCCACTTCGGGGACCTGTAATAGCGCTCGGTAGTTTGCCGGTTTCAGTGCTCAGCCTCGTCCTGAACCGCCCGTCGCCACCCACAGGGGTGAGCCTCGCCACGCCCGCCGCCCACCGATTCACGCTCCAACACTCGAAGGTGTCCCCCTTCCCGTACGGAGGAATCGATGGCTCTGCTGCAAACGTGGTCCAAAACGCTCGTGCACCTCTTCCTGCCATCGCTGCTGTTCGCAGGAGGCGCCTGCAGCTCGTCCAGCTCGGGCTCGTCTTCGCCGGCGTGCTGGAGCGAGGGGCACTGGTGCATATGCGGCGCAGACCGACCGTCCAGCGCTCCCGACTTTGCGGGCACCTGCAACGCGAGCGCGGTCGGTGAGCGCGGCATCTGCTGCAAGAGCGCCAAGCGGTGTTCGTGCGCGCCCGTGCGGTGTGGGATCGATTCGAGCGACGGCTTCTGCATGTGCGGGATCGATCCCTACGTGAGCCGCTTCGTCGGGTCCTGCACGGCGACGGCGACCACGTGCTGCACGCAAGACACCGGGTATTGCTACTGCGAGGCCGGCTGCGAGAAGCGCTTTGCAAATCGCGTCGTCTCGACGTGCGAGCTGACGACGCCGACGGCCGCGTGCGACAGCGGCGAGGTCGAGGTCGAGTCTTGTCAGTGAGCTTCGATCGAGGGCCTGGCGGTCCCCGTCCCATCACAACCAATTGCAGGGGCCATTCAGGCAAAAACTGAGGCCGACGAAGACGACATCATTGGCGACGAATTTGAAGAAGTCGCCGGGATCGTTCTGCGCGGGGATCCATCGCTGATATTCCAAATGCATCGTCCCGCCAGGGGCGGTCTTGATCTGAAGACCAACGGCGAGCTGCACGAGTCCATCGCCGTAGCCTTTGCGATCGGCGTAGCGGGTGCCGACGGGGGGCGGTTCGCTCGGCTCGCGCCCGTAGAACCAGTAGTTGCCGAAGGTGACGCCACCGTAGGGCGTGAACCAATCGGCGAGATCGTAGCTGGCGATGAGCCCGCCCATCGCCATCTTCGTCTTCTCGCTCGCCCCGCCGCCGAGACGAGCGGCGATGGCGAAGGGCCGCTTGCGATCGAGGGGCGACCATTTGAGATCGCTGCGGAGGCCCGGGCCCGTCCAGGTGCTGACGCCGAGATCGAAATGCTCGGCGAGCCCGACGCGCACCGAGAGCTCGGGCGCATAGTTGGAGATGTTCGGGCCGTGGCGTTCGGCGTCGTTCTTGTTGGTGACCCGGACGACGCCCGCAGTGAGGTGGACGTGACCGGGCGGCTCGGTCTTGGCCGTTTGCGCGAGCGCGAGGCCGCACCCGCTGCTGGCGAGGCCAGCAACGCCAATAAGGGAAGCGAGGGAAGCGAGGGAAGGCAAGCGTGGGAGACCGAAGCGAGGCTTCACGGCGCGGCGCCGAGGAGCGAGAGGACCTCGTCGGCGTTCTTCGCTCGATCGCAAATCGCCCGGAATTCAGCGCGCGTCGGCGGCGGGCGATCGGCCGGGAGGGCGAGCTCGAGGGTCTTGCCGACGAAGGCGACGGAGGTGCGATCGACGAACGAGCGAAAGACGCAGGGCGTAGTCGCCGAGAGGACCGTCGGCTCGTGCCCCTCGTAGAACTTCGCGCGAACCTGGATGGCGCGCACGCCGACCATCGCCCAGTAGCGAATCTGGTGCTTGTCGACGTCGATGGCGACCGGGACGATCACGCGCGGGTCACGTTGCGTGTCGAGGTCGCTGGCGTAGTCGGAGACCCAGGTGCGCGCGAGCTGCATGCAGTGATCGAGCGAGATGCCGCCGAGCTCGCCCGCGGAGATCTGCGGAGCCATGCCGATCGACGCGGCGGCGATCGCGTGGAGGCCGTAGAGCCGGCAGACGTGATCGTCGAGCTCGACCGAGAGCGTTGCGGTCGCATTCGAGCCGTCCTCGCGGAGCCGGTGTGCGGTCGTGAGGAAGGTCGGCCCCATCACGCCCTCGAGGAGCGTCTGCACGAAGCGGTAGGCGCGTGCGGTCCGCAAGTAGAAGGTCGGGAAGGGCTCGACGGGGAGCTGCGGGTAGACGTCGAAGGGAATGGGGTCGAGCTTCGCCGAAACGGACGAGCCGCCGAAGCTCGGCGTGTCGAGCTGCTTCACGTGCGTCTCGCGGGTCTCGACGAGGAGCGTTTTGAAGGTCTCGACGAGCTTCTGTTTGTAGCGCTTGGTGAGGAAGAGATGATCTTTCTCTGGCGCCCGATCGGGGAGGAGCAAGGTCTCGAGCGCGTAGATTTGTCGATCGTCCCACCCGCTCTTCGAGGTCGGGGTGAGGTCGATGGCGCCGCTGCGGATCTTCGCGATCAAGAGGTCGATGAGGTTGGTGCCTGCGGGGATCGAGCCGGCGCACGAGAGCTGGCGGAAGACGCGGTTGCTGGCGTCGTCCGAGGCGGGAAAGAGCGCGATGCCGGCGGCGCAGTTGGGCTCGCCGACCGTCTCGGGGAAGGTTGTGTGGAACGCGCTCTCCAACGAAGTGAGGTCGTCGAGCGCGCTCGGTGACGTGACGAGCGACATGACGTCGCGCGGCGATCGCCCGAAGGAAGGGTCGGTGAGTCCAGCGTAGAGATCGAGCACTGCGCCGTAGCGCTTGGCCACGTCGGGCGCGCCGTCGAGCGCGGAGGCAGTGGCGGCGAACGCACCGAAGGAGACGTCCTTCGCTTGGAGGAAGCGGTCTTGCCGGAAGATCGCCGAGAGGGCGCCGTTCCACGTGTAGAAGCCGATCGGCGTGCCGGCGAGCGGCGTCGCGTCGAAGCCGGCGACCAGCACGCTGGCGCGCGCGAGGACGTCGGCGGGGGCAGCGGGCTTGCCGCCGGCGAGGGTGATCGCACCGGCGAAGCGCGCGGCGGCTTCGCGGGCGAGTGGCTGCTCGGCGGCGCTACCCCCCGAGACGCGCGCGAGCATCGTCGCGAGGACGTCGTCGAGCAGCCTTCGCTTGTCGACGAGCGAGCCGCTTGCCGCGCTCTCGGCCCCGAGCTCGACCGCGGCGTAGAGGCCGTCGTCGAACGGCTTGAGTGAGGCGTTGACCAGCTCCATCGTCGGGAGCACCGGTTGCCCGGGAAACGCCGCGGCGGCAGCGACGTAGCCGGAATAGAGCTTCTCGCCGTCGGCGACGACCGCGCTCGCCTGGTCGGGGGGCACGACGTCGAGGCTGGTGACCGAGGCGCTCTTGTTCAGGCGCGCACGGCAGGAGCCGAAGGTCTCGTCGATGGTCAGGCTCTCGTCGTAGACGGGGTGCTTGTCGGCGATGTTGTCGTCTTCGAGGGCCGGCGGCGAGGCGCTCTCGTCGTGCTCGGCGACGAGCTCCTCCTCACCGAGCAGATCGGTCGGGACACACGAGAGCGCGGCCGAGCCGGCCGAGAGTGCGAGAAGCAGCGACCACTCGCGGGCGCGTGACATGGAGCCTCACTGGAGCCTCGCCGGAGGACGAGGTGAAGAAAGAAGACGAAGACGAAGACGAAGTGTGAGACGCGCGCTCGACCGGAGCAATGGAATATCCCAAGCGGGGTGATCGGGCGCACGCCGCGGCAACCATCGCCTGGTCTTCAGGCCGACGTCCGCACTCCCGCATCGAGACCCTGCCAACGGGCGAACCCGTGGCGTTGGTCGCGCACGACTACACGCTGCGCTGTCTTGCCCACGCAGGGTACCTCGCAGCCGAGGCCGCGCAACCGTGAGGGTGTCGGCGTCGATACACTGGAACAGGAGCAGCACCGATGAACGACGCACGCTTTTCGACCGCCGCCGTCGGTTCACTCATCGTTGCACTCGCGGCGGGAGGCTGTCGTCGACACGACGTCGATGCGATCGCCGACGACGCGTCGTCCAACTCCCCGGCGCCAACTTCTCATGACTGCCCCGTCGGCTCGGTGAGGATTCCCGGCGGCACGTTCTCGATGGGCGTGGCCAAGACGATCACTGCCGTGGACGACGTCTGCATCGACGTCACCGAGGTGACGGTCGCGGCGTACGGCGCCTGCGTCGCGAAGGGCGCGTGCACCGAGCCCGAGCGAAACGGCGACGACCAGCCGAGCCCTGTATTGTTTCAGAGCTCATGCAATTGGAAGCACCCGTCCGACCGTAGTCAGCACCCGGTGAACTGCGTCACTTGGGATCAAGCCGTCGCGTACTGCGAATCGGTGGGTCGACGTCTGCCGAGCGCGGCCGAGTGGGAGTGGGCGGCGCGCGGTGGAACCAAGGGCTCGGCCTATCCCTGGGGCGAAGCTGCGCCGGATGGCACGAACGCGAACGCGTGCGGCAAGGAATGTGCGAAAGGCCCGACGACGCCGTACTCCACCGACGGCGAGCCCCTTTACCCGGCCGACGATGGCTTTCCCGAGACTGCGCCGGTCGGCAGTTTCCCCAAGGGCGACAACCCCTGGGGGGTTCATGATCTCGCCGGCAACGTATGGGAGTGGACCTCGACGACCGGCAAGTGGCATTGGACCGAGGCTGCGGAGCGTTCGATCCTCGGCACTCCGGCGATCATGCGGGGAGGCGCGTTCAACCTTTGTCATGCTTCCATGCTGGGAGCCGCCTACACGAGCCGCGAGGAGCTCGAGTGGAAGTCGTCCGTGCTGGGCTTCCGTTGCGCGCGTACGCCATGAGGATCAAGTGACGATATCCCCTGAACGACGAAACCACCTTTGGTGGTGGGTACAGATGATTGCCCTTTGGTCGAGCCGAGCCCAAGAGCAGTTTTCGAGTCGTGAGCACGGCAGCCGTCGCTGATCACTTCGCGCTCGCCGACCCCGAGGGTGCAGTCGAAGCCGACCCCGCCGCCGCAGCCGCAGGCTTCGGCTCCGCCACCACCTGCGGCGTCCACGCGAGCAGATCCGCCCGCATCTCCGCCCAATGATCCACCTTCGGATCCGCCTTCCCGTCGCTGCGAATCCCGCCGGCGCACTCGCCGAACCGCAGCGCGAAACCGTGCATCAACGCATCCGCATCGGCGATCGCCGTATCCGCATCGGCGCCGAGCACCCGCGCATGGACGAACAGCTCGGCAGCAGCCTGCGCGACGTCGAGCGCGCAGCCATTCGTCATTCGTAGCTCACCGTGCTTGCGCGAGCGCGCCTTCGGCTCCTCGAGCCCAGCGTCGGCAACACCACTATCGCCAACTGGGAACGCGAGCTTGCTCTCGCCGGCCCAGACGCGGATGCGATTGGCGCGCGCCCTCGCGGCGGCGAGTCGGTGCTCTTCGAAGGTGCGAATCGTCGTTTGATTCTCGATGCCGACGACGTCGAGGGTGACCAGATCGCCGTTCTCGAGGTTGCACGAGGTGTCGCGCGGCACCGTCGAGAACGTCCAACCTTGGAATCGTCGACTGAAGATCGGGCCGGGAAATTCAGGGTTTCCATCGCCATCGACGTCGCGGCCGCGGGTCGGGAAGGTCGGGACACTCACTTCGTCGACGCTCCCGGGGGCTTTCCATAGCTTACCGATGCACTGGCTCGTCATTCCCGGCGCCGCGTTGGCGTCGTTGAAGGCGAGGCCGAGTGACTTGATCGGACAGTCACGTCGAAGGATGTACACCGGCGTGCCGAACCCGAATCCGAGATCGAGGAAGTATCCGCGTGGCGTGTTCCAAAGCTCGTAAGGAACGGCGCACCCGCTGTCCTCGCTCGAGTTGGGACTGCCGTGCGACGCGAGCCGCGTCGTCGTCACCTCGGTGCCCTCGACCGACACCATCACGTCGACCGTCGGGCTGTCTTCGGTGAGGCGAGCGCCTTGGTGGCCGGGCAATTCGAAGGTGAGATACGTGGCGGGGACGAAGGACGCATTGAAGCGGGAGATCTCGAGGAAGTGATCTTTCAGTTGCGCGTCGAAGGCCTTCTGCACGGCGTCGACGTGCGCTTTGGTCGCCTCTTTGTCGCAGGCGGTGAATTTCGGGCTCGGCAACGTCTTTCCTTCACCGAGCTCGAGGTCGCCGGTGAGAACGATCTCTGCCTCGACGGCGTCGTCGACGATGGCGACCGTGGCGTCGGTGGGGGCCGGGAATGCGTCGGTGAGCGTCGACGGTGCAGCTCCGAGCTTCTCGGTGCTGACGCCGTTGGCGGGAGTCGTTGCACTCGTCACCGTCGGAGGGGCGGGGGGAGTGCTTTTCTTCGAGCAGGCGGTCGAGAGGAGACAGGCGCAAAGGACGACGGCGGCGCGGGACATCGGGGGACGATACACCGGGGGAGGCGAGGAGGTTGTCGGGGGTGGCGCTCGTTGTTGCTGCGCATATTTGGAAGGGCGCGATCGTTTACGGGCTTGGCACCGACGGCTGTCGATGCGCGCAATGCGGGCTTCACGGTGAACCGTCGTGGACGACTCCTCAGAGCCCGACCGTCACGAACGAACGCTCGGGGAGGAGCAACGCCGTAAGTCGTCCTCCACCTCGCACCGTCCCTGCGCCCGTGTCGATGGCGATCACGTCGCCGGTATCGAGCGGCTCCTCGCGCGGCCGATGCCCCATGATCACCGGGCGATCGAGCGGCGGCGCGGCCTCGGGATCGTTGTCACCCCAATGGAGGTCGCGCAGATGGTGTCGTGCGAGGAACGGTACGAGCTGATCGTACGCAATGCCCTTCAGCGACACGTGTGACGGCACACCTGCGTGGATGAGCCAATACGAGTCGCCCATCACCTCGAGATCGCCGACCGGGGAAAGCGCCTCGAGCCAGGCGCGGTGCGTAGTTGGGATTCGATGGGCCTGTCCGACGAGCGCTGCGTAGTTGTCGCCGACCGCGCCGTACGAGCGCAGCGTCGCCAGGCCGCCCATCTTCGGGAGAATCGCCCACTCGTCGAGGCCTTCGCCGCGCATCCAGGCGAGGATCCACTCTTCGTGATTGCCGCGCACCCCGACCGCCTTGCGTGCGAGGAGGCGATCGATGGTGCCGCGCGCATCGGGGCCGCGATCGATGACGTCGCCGATGACGACGAGGGGGCGAGTTCCGAGGCGGGGGAGGATGGCGTCGAGGAGATCGCTCCGGCCGTGGAGATCGCCGAGGACGGCGATGGGGGTGGAGAAGGCGAAGCGGGTGATCGGGGTCGCCATCGGGGGGAGCTTACGTCGGTGTTCGTCGGTGCGGTGCGATGATGGTCCCGCGCTGCCCGCTCGCCGAGATCAGCGGAGGCGCCGCCAATCCCGACGAACGACGCGTCTCCCGTCGCGAAGGTACCCCCAACCCTCGCCTTCGCGACACCCTCGGCGGCCGACGCGGTATGGTCCACCACCATGGCGTACGTATCCCCGAGATTGAATGCACGAGGCGAAAAGACGCGAGATCGCACCCGCGCGGCGACGAGCGCGCGATCGAACACCGGCTCGGCCGGCGATGCGGAGCTCTTCGTGTCGTTGCGGAAGATCTTCCTTCCCCATGCGACGCAGCTGGTGGTCACGAGGGACGTTCCTGGAGACTACTCGCTCGACACGCACGCGAATGGGCCGGGAGGGAAGCCACTGTTCTTCGGCGGTGTGCGGGCCGGGAGAAGTCACACCGGGTTTTACCTTGCGCCGATTGCCAGCGAGCCTGGGCTGTTGGTGATTTCGGAGCACCTTCGGAAGCGGCTGCAAGGGAAGACGTGCTTTGCTTTCAAGACGGTAGAGACGGCATTGTTCGAGGAGCTGGCGACGCTGACGGCGCGGTGCTTCGAGGCGTGGAGGGTGGCGGGGAAGATTGGCGTGCCCTGACGAGTGCGGATCTCAGCCCCGCGAAGCGTGCGGTTGCTCGACCTTTCGGATGTCGGGTGACCCGAACGAGCAACTCGCGCTTCGCTCGTGACGACCCTGACGGAGTGACCGATCGCTGCGGAGGCGTCGTGCTCGATTCGTCGAACACCACTCTCACGAACTGGCCGAATCGCTACGCCACGAGACCGTGGCAGGTGAAGAGCGGCCGCGTCGTGATCAGCCGGATCGGCATGATGATCACGGAATCGCTCGGCCGTGTGCGGCTCGATTGGGACGGCGGACCAACTCACCGCCTGACGCCTTAGACGAGAGTGGGAGCCGTCTGCGCCTTCCATTGGGCGTGCGCGTCGCGCCATCGTTCCGAGTGCGAGCCAAGCGCGCTCGCCTGACGCGGATGTGCGAGCGGCAGGACCTGGAGCTTCACGCCGGCGATGGTCATCTCGAGCAACCGACCATAGCCCCGCTCCGTGCTCGGCTGCGCCAGCGAGCGCCAAGGTCCGCCTCGCTTCGTCAGGTAGTGCACGATCGGCTGATCGCCGAGGAGGACGAGGATCTCGGGACGCGGCTTGACGACGAGCTGCAACGAGCCCCCGCAGGCGGTGAGCGCGAGCAGCGTGGATCGAGCGCTCGCTGAAGCCCTCTTGGTCGAGCGCGAGACGTCGGTCAATTCAAGGCGGACGGCGATTTGCCCGGCTCGACAAGGTCTTCGACGGCCACCTCGACAGCTTGCTCGGCGAGCTCGCCGATGAGGTATGGAAAGACGCTGGATGACCGCGCCCGAGCTGTTCTGCCCCTTCTGCGCCGCTCCAATGCAGCGCGTCGGCCGCGAGCTCACTTGTGTGATCGGCGAGATGAGCCTCTCGCGCCGCCTCGAGACCATCCTGCTCGAGCGCTTTGGCGGCCGAGCTCGCGGCGACGCGCCCCAGCCGGCCCGCGGTGCCGCTCTCTACTGCCCAGCCTGTCGAGCGCCGCTCGGCGAGGACCTGACGTGCGCCGCCTGTGCCGGCACGATCCGCGACCTGCGATTTCAGCTCATCGAGTTTCACCCGCATCGCCAGCCCGAGTGACCCATGCCCACGACCCAAGCATCGTCTAAAAGCTCTGGAACCTCTGCCACGTCCTACGCGACACGGCATCACCTACCACGAGGTACGTCACCGAGCTGACGTACCTCGTCTTTCTCAAGATGATGAAAGACGAACGGTCGCATCGCCCTCCAGCGCATCGTCTTCGACGCGGAGATGATGCCTGAGACGCTGATCGAGAGTCGAGCTGCGGGTGACCGGGGCGAGAGTGAGCCGTCGCCGACATCGCCAGCCGACACCACGCCGTCACTTCCCCCGCAACGCCTTCGCCAACTTCCCGAGCACCTCCCGCAACCCCTCCAACTCCTTCGCAGCCTTCACCCGCTCCCCCTCACTCGCCGAATCCCGCAACTCCGCCGCCCGCCTCAACGCCGCCGCGCTCCCGAGCGTCTCTTTCAACTTCTGCACCCGCGCCACCAACGCCGGCACGGTAAACCTCACCGGCGTCGGCCTCCCCGCGTCGCTCATCACCTCGGACACGTACCCTTTGATCGCCACATGCGAGAGGTTGTACTTGGCCACGTGCCTGGCGCCCTCGCGGAGCCGCGTGTCGGTCGAGAGCGGCAGGAGTAGCCGCTTCCTCACGACGGAGAGCCCATGCCAGGTCTCGTCGCCGAGGTGCTTGTCGAGGGCGGCGATGCGCAGCGCGAGGTAGAGCCCACTCCGGTCGATCTGCAGCGTGGGCCCGCCGGCGCGCCGCACGAGCTCGAGCCAGACTTTGTTGTCGCTGCGATCGTCGAGGGCAGCCTGGGCGTCGTCCTTGAAGATGGCGCCGAAGAGCCATCGTCCGTACGTGGTGAGCGAAGCCTCGACGGCGACGCGGGTGTCTTCGCCGCGGCGGAGGGCCTCGTTGAGCAACGTGCGCTCGAGGGTGCTGAGAGCGACGGGTTTCTCGTCATGCTCGGCACGCACGAGGGCGGTCGCTCTGCGCTTGGGAGCCGTCGGCGCTCGATTCTTGGAGGTGGCCATCTGCGAAACATAATGAGGTTGTTGATTCGCTGCAACTCGAGGTCATGTGTTGGAAAGCATGGCGGAATCCATGGGCGCTCCAAGCGACGACGCTCCCCTCCTAGAACACGTACTGCGCACCGACCGTAAACTCGAGAAAATCCAACGCCGAGTGTTGGCTACAGTAGTCCCCGTCGCACTTGACGAGGAGTGAGCGATACGACATCGACGGTGCACCGCCCAGTCCCGCCGCGGTGCGTGCCTTGCCGTCCGCGTCGTACTTCGCCCGGTCGGGAGCGATGAATCGCAGCCCGATACCTCCTACGAGCCAGAGACGGGTCGTGACGGTGGGGAGACCGAAGAGGACGCTGAGACGCGGTCGGAGCCAATCGGCGAGGAGAAGCGTCGTCGCGTCGAACGAGAGATCGCGCTTTCGGAGCGCCAGCTCCTGTAGCGGGCCGAGCACGTCGATCAGCGTCAGCTGTGCTCCGAGCACGTATTCGGGGTTGCTGTGCGGCGAGAAGCGATAGACGAAATTGGGCCACTCGACCGTGGGCATGAATCGGCCCGTCGAATCCTTGTCGCCGTAGACATAGCTGTAGCTGGCGCTCGCCGACCAGCGGAGACCGATCACTGGGTACCACGTCTTGCGCCCCAGCCAGTGCCAACCCGTCTTGGTGATCAATTGATAGCCATCCGAGGAAAAGCAGGAAATGAGACGGAGGCCGGCGCTACGAAATCCTTCTCTCACGGCCTCGCGTCCACCCGGTGCGGTCGACTCGTCGAGGACGAACGAAGCGAAGCTGAGGACGAAGCGGCGCGATGCGTCGGCGACGCTGCAGACGTCGGTGTCGCCCGAGCTGGGAGCGAGCGCGAACTTGGCGAGGCCGAGGGCCGCTTGCCGGAAGTCGCCCCGGAGGGCCATGGAGATCAGTGCAAAGACGGGCTTGCCCGTGCCCTCGAAGAGAAATGCGAGGTGGCAAACGCCCAAACTCGTGTCCCGATTGCATGCCGAATTCACGAGCGTGCGCAGCGTCCCCTCGACGGCGTCGACGGCGCCGTCGTCGAGCCCGCGCTTGCCACGCACGATCTCGTCGATCAGCGGCTCGAGCGCTTGCAGGCTTTTCAAGGTCACGACCAACTCCGCCGGAGAAATGTGCCTGCCGAGCAGCGTCGTGCCGGCGTCGATGGCCGCTTCGATGCGCTCGAAGGCGCTCCGTAGGGTCGAGAGTTGTCGAACGAGTTGCATCGCGCTCGACCAATCGACCTCGAATTGCGGGACGCCGTCCTTGCAGACGACCGTCGCCTTGAGCTCGACCTCGACCGTCGGCAGTTCACTGATGGTCAGCGTGACCGTGGTCTTGCCCGCCTTGCACACGTTTGCCACCACGTTGGCGTCGTAGGCGAGGAGACGGCTCAACAATTCCCGCGCCGTGGGAATGGCGTCGTCGACCTTGTTCGACCCGAGCGCCGCGCGAACGGCTTCGTAGAGCCGCTCGATGTCGACGTTGATCACATCCTTGCCAACGCTGAGCTTGCCCAGCGCCTTCGCCGACCAATTCGTCGCGATCGACCTCGCCAACGACAGCGCCGCTGCCGTGGTGAGCTTCATCGTGGGTGGTTTGGCGCTTCCCGAGGCGCTCGCCGACGGGCTGGCGGTGGCAGACGTGATGGCGGCGGCAGACGTGCTGGCGCTGGCAGACGCGCTCGCGGATGGGCTCGCCGTCGTGTTGGTCGCACCCCCCGAGGGGTCGGCAAACTCCATCAGAACGTCGAAGGCCTCGCCGAGCGCGCTCTTTCCGTCGCCGGAGACCAGCTCGTCAATCAGCGCCTCTACTTTCCGCGCCAGCGTGATTCGGTCGAGGCCCGCAGGCATTTCCGACATCGCGGCATGGATGCCCAGCTCCACCAGCAGCTGTTTGGCCCGATCGCCCTGCGCCAGCATCGCCGCCTCGGTCAGGCTGCCGAGGAGGCACGCCGGGTCCACGGACGTGTCGGGACACTTTCCCGAAAAGATCGTCGCGGGTTTGGCGAAGTGCTCCCAGTCCGTGGCGATCTGCGGCGCGAAGCAAGGCACCTGCTTCGCCTCCGTGTACGTGTCGTCCTGGTCGCCCGGCGTGCAACGTAATTTCCCGAGCGCTTTGGGTTGGCCGTCGACTTTGGTCGATGGGTCGCCAAAGAACGACATCGCGGTGTCGGCGCTGGCCTTTACCCTGCTCTTGCAGCCGTCGTCATTGTCGCAGAAGTCGAGATATCGCGCTTCGTACCAGCTCCTCCGCGCACCATACCCACGGAGCGCGAGGAACTTCCGAACGTCCGCCACGAGGTCCTTGCGCTCCCCGTCGGTGACCTCCCACACGACGAAGTCCTTCACCAGAGCGATGGACTCCGTCTTCAGCGTGGCGGGCAGCGAGCCGTACTGTCTCCGCGCCACGAGATCGAGGCTGTCGTGAAAATAGGCGGCCACGGCGGGCGCCTCGACCACCACGTTCTCGAGGACCGCGTTGGTCACCTCGTCGGTGATCACCTGCGCGAAGACTTCCTTGACGTCGTCGTAGACGTCGCTGCTGAGATCGGCGCGCGCGCGGCCGGTATCGCCGAGAATCGCCAGCACCATCGAAGCCATGATCGCCAAGAGTGCGGGCGTGCGCGTCGCGCGACGACGCCGAGTGGGCGCGTGAGACATGATGAAGACCTCCTGGATGAAAAAGATACGTATGCCCCCGCCCGCCGCATACGCCTCAGATGGAGCGGAGTTGCGAAATATCCCCGCGGGGATGGGGCGGATTTCACTCCAGCGCCTGTCGCGCCTCTTTCACCTGCTCGATCGCCGCGACGACGTCGCCTAGCTTGGTCGTGCCGACCGAAGGGTGAAGAGAGGTCGTCGACGCTCTTCGCGGCGGTGCGCTGCTGGACTCGTTGTGTCCTGCCCGGGGCAAATGGGCCACCCCCGCACCTCCTCGGCGCTCCAGCGAGTGCTAGCCTCTCGCGCGTGGCCGACGAATCCCTCTTCGCCCTCCCAGCTTGGCGCCTCGCATCTGCCACGCTCCCGGTTCGCTCGCCTGAGGAAGCTGCGCGCTTCTATGTCGATGTGTTCGGTTTCCGTCGCGGCGGAGTCTTCGGCACCGGCGGCAGCGATCGCGTCGAAGCGATAGAGCTTTACGCTGGCGATTGGGAGCTCCGGTTGTGCCGCACGGAGGCCTTCGAAAGCGCGTCGGTCTCGTTCTTCGTCCCTGCGCTCGCGCCGCTCACGGAGAAGCTCGCCGCGCTCGGCATCCCCATTCTCTCCTCCGGGTCGACCGACGTCGGGCCGCGCGCCGACTATGCGCAGTACGTCATGATCCACGACCTCGACGGCAATCGCGTGTGTCTCCAGGAAGTGCAGGACGGCTGGCGACGAACGTCGACGTGACATGAACTCGCCGGTCACCATCTTCGTCTACGGCACCTTGATGCGCCACCAGTCGAATCACCCGATGCTCGACGGCGCCACCTTCGTCTCCCCCGCACGCACGGCGCCCGAATTCACCCTCTGGCACCTCGGCGAATACCCAGCGATGACCTCCGGCGGACACACCGCCATCCGAGGCGAGGTCTACTCCGTCGACGCCGATCTCCTCGCCCGACTCGATCACTTCGAAGGCGTGCCGACACTCTACGAACGTGTCCTCGTCGACCTCGTCGACGCTGCCCCGGCCTTCGCCTACCTCATGAAGGCAGACACCCTGCAAGGACGACCACGCCGCCGCCCACTCGACTCCGGCGATTGGCGGCGACCGCATGGCGGAAGCTAGAAAGCTCGCCTCACGCCCCAAACTTCCGCACGACCTCAATCTCCCCCACGATCGCATCATTGAACGAATCGAGCTCCTCGGCGGGCACCCAGAGCTCCTCGTGGTGCGGCGCGCCGACGATCTTCGGCGGATACTTGGCGACGGCCTCGGAGCGCACCGAAAAAACGCGTGAGGCCGGTCTACGGCCAAACGTCGTATGGGGGCACCTTCCGGTGGAATGCCTCCTCGAAATACCAGCTCCGCGCCTCGTCGGACGAAACCATCTCGCAATGTGCGGCCACCGTCGCCGAGAGGACGACGAGCGCGACGACGTTGCGAGCGATCGCCCATCGAAGCGTCCTTGCGGCCGCGTCCGCGTTGCCGTGCACCAACAGCTCAATCGTCTCGCGACCACGATAGGCATGCTCGGCGTCGGCGACGCGTGCGCTCCACTGGGATTCGAGACCGAGGTCGACGAGGTCGGCTTCTTCGGGCACGGCCCCGACGGATTCCGGCGATTCGTGGTCGGCGACGGGCGTCAGGCCGCGACGAAATTGCCGTATTTCTCCGAGCGCGCGGAGGTCAGCGTGGAGCACGACGACGGTCGTGGCGAGGGCGGCGGCGAGCATCTCCATCGCACTCCAGGGCACGGTGCGGTGCCCCAACGCGAACGCGGGCCAGTCGGGCAATGCGGCGAGTGTCGTCACGCCGGACGTGGCGGCGAGAATGCCATAGACCGCGCGTCGATCGGACGCAGCGACGATCGAGCCCTGACGCGCGCGGCGCGCTCGTCGTCCTACTGCGATGACGGCGATGCCTACCGGGCAAAGCGCGACGGCGCACCAGAATCCTCCCATCGCTCCCAGCCATGGCAGCGGTGGAGCGTGTCCCAGCGAGCAGGTGACGACGCCGACGGCGATGCCGCAAGCGATCATGGCCGCGAGGTGTCGCCACCATCGGTCGGAGTCGGGAAGGCCATCGGCCGGCGGCTCATCGAGCTCGAAGGGATTCGGCGGCGGAGCGCACCATCGATGTAGCAGCGCGCCCAGTGCCGCGCCGAAGATCGCGGCGACGGCGGCGACGAAGACCGGAGGGATCGGCGCCGTCTGATGCATCACCCGATTGGCGAGGAGCCGTCCGCAGAGGTGGCCATCAAAGGCGCCGATCAAGCCGAAGGGGAGGGCGAGTCGGGGAAACCTGGACGCCGGGGGCATGCGTGGGTTCGGACACGCGAGCGAGTGGGGAGTTCGGAGGGCCGAGTAGACGGCCGCCCCGGTGGCAAAGTTCGGCGGGCGAGCAAGGCCTGGTCACGGCGCACGCTTGCTCAAGCCCCTTCGAACCCCCACGGCTTGGCCGCGTCCATCGAGACTCCCTGGTAGTGATAGGCATGCGCCCGCGGGTGATGCCCGGCGTGGCGTGCACACCACAGCTCCACACCCTCGGTGGCGTCGCGACGTACTTGGCATTCGGGGCACACCGGTTCGACCTTCGGCTCGTCGTCGCCGGGCGTGTGTTGCTTTGCGCGCACCACTTGGACGGGACAACCGCACAGTCGCACGGTGCGTTCGGCGACGGAGCCGAGGAGAAGGCGGCCGAAGCCCTTGCGGCCGTGCGTTCCGACGATCACCAAATCGGCATCGATAGCTGCGGCGAAGTGGGCGATTTCGTCGGCAGCCGCTCCCACCGAGGCGTGGGCGACGGCGGCGCGGAGACGTGAGCTGCCCTCGGCTCTCAGTGAGGCTTTGGCCCGATTCTCCATCGACGCACGTAGCTGTTCGAGCTCGACGCCGAGGTTGAGTGGCGGCGGCAGTCCGTCGAAATCGCTCGCGCCTCCCGTCACCGGATGGACGAAGAGGCCGTGCACCTCGGTCATGCCGTCGGCGAAGGCCATGGAGAATGCAGTGTCGAGCGCGCGCTCGCTCAATTCGGTGAAGTCGACGCCGACGACGATCTTGCGCACGCGTGTGGATTTGTCCGCAGTGGTCATGAGCGGCCGAGCATTTGGTCTTTGGCGACGAAGTACTTGCGCGCGTAAGCGACAATTTGCTTGTCGGTCGGATGGTCGACGGTCTCGACGCCGACGATCTTCTTTTCGATCTCGGCGTCGTGACGATGGAGATGTCGCATCAGCTCGAGCTTGGCGGTCGAGGGGCCGAGGACGAGCACCGACTTGGCTTCGGCGAGCGAGCGCGCGACGTCGTGGTAGAAATGCTCGGAGTCGCTCGGGTGTGCGTGCTCGGCCGTGCTTCGCGGGTGGCGGCGAACGTGGTGATGCGGTGCGTGGAGCGCGAGCGCTTCGACGTTCGCGGCGTCGATGTTGAAGACGCGCGCTTCGACGTGATCGATCCAAACGGCCAGGTGTTCCATGCTTCTCGCCGTGCAGTGTTCGTGCCTCTCCTCGCGCTGCGGGAAAGTGGCGTAGTCCACGCCGAAGGGCGCCGGAGTTGCGTTGGGCGGCGCACCTCGTTCGTCGAAGTGGGGCGTTGCTGCCTTGCCGAGGCAGGATGGTCAATAGGCGTGCACGAGCGGCTGCACTTCACTGCACGGCCTGCAAATCGCGTTCGGCAGTCCAGAATTGCGGCGCGTGCGGCCGGCGACGCCTTTGAAGACGGGACCGCTCTTGTCCTCGTCGCATTGGATGCAGGGGTTGAGCGTGCCGTCCTCGAGGTTGTAAGGCTCCGTCAGGTTGGCGATGCAGATCGCGAGGCAGAGCTTGCGCGTGTTGAGCGTGTCGTAGGCCCACGCCTCTGCGCAGGGGAGATCGAAGCCGAGCTTCTGCAGGCAGGCCACGTCGGCGTCGAAGGCGGTGCCGCCGTCTTTGGCCGTCTCGAGCCCGCACGAGCGCACCGGCGACGTCAGGTCGTTCTCTTTCATGTACACCGCGAGATTCACCAGCGTCGAACAGACACCGCAATGTCCGAAGTGACTGACCGATGCGCCGGCTGCACGGGCGGCCGCCTCCGAGGGATACGTCACCAGCGAATACAGCCTTGGCTTTACCCCCGCGGGGTCTATGGGGAGCACCGCACAGACAGTGCCCTTCGGGTCGTCGACCGGCGCCGCACCGGCATACGGATCGCTCTTGAGCTCGGGGTAGGGGACTTCGAGTTGCCAGTCGTCGATGAGTGAGCGCACGAAGTCCGGGCCATAGGTCGGCGGCGTGAAAGAGCTGCCGCCGCAGGTGCACGACGGTCGACACTGTCCCGCTTCGAGGCCGGTCTGCTCGTTGGGGTTGCCGAAGAGAATCGCGCACGCATCGACGGAACCAGCGTCGATCGCGCCCGTGTCGCTCGAGCTCACCGGCGTGTCTTCGCTCTTGCACGCAGCCAGGAGCACCGTGAGAACGAGGCCCCAGATGCGAGGGAGCGTGTGAGGGAGCGTGTGAGGGAGCGTGCGAGGGAGCATCTGGTGACGACGTTGGCCGAGCCACCGCGGGGCGGCTACCCGCAACTCGTGTCACCGAGCCTGCGCCAGAATGTATTCCGACGGTCTACGGAATCTCCGCTGCGCGCTGCTTCGGCACCAGCCACGTTCGCCTTCGAGTGATACCGATTCAGGATGCGCTTTCGCTTCGGTTTCACTCTCGCTCTCGCATCGCTCACGGTCGTCGCCAGTTGTTCGTCCTCGTCGTCGACGAGCCCCGACGCGGCTGATCCCGCCGACGACGCGCCTCCCGACGTCACTTCCGACGTCACTTCCGATGCGCCGCCGGGAGATGCGCCGAGCGAGGCCATCGACGCTCCCGCGATCGCCCCGAGGCTGACCGTCTCTCATGAGCAGATCCTCGACCCCGCCGGCAAACCGATCCTCCTTCGCGGCTGGAATTGGGGCGATTGGGGCACCGAGCAGCCGGAGGACGCGAGCAAGAACGCCGCGCAAGGCGCCAACGCGGTGCGCATTCCGGTGCGCTGGTGGGGCGGATATCCGGCGTGGATGAACGCGCGCGACGATGCCTCGCCGGGTCACATGAGCCCGGCGCGTCTCGCAGAGCTCGATCACACGATCGCCGACGCGGCAGCGGCACACCTCTGGATCATCCTCTTCCTCGACAGCAATTGCGGACAGGCGAGCCCGGCCAACGACGTCGTCGCCGACTGCGGCACCGGAGCCGACGGGTTGCCGGCGAACTTCATGAACGACACGAAGTCGCGCGACGCCTTCTTCGAGCTGTGGAAATTCATCGCCGCGCGCTACGCCAGCGCGCCCTACATTGGTATGTACGAGCTCCTCCCCGAGCCGAATTTCGGGTGCAAAGGGGGCGTCGGGTGCTCCGACTGGTCGGTCTCGAACAAGTTCTATGCGTCGCTGCTGCCCATCGTTCGTTCGGTCGATCCACGCACGCCGGTGCTCGTGGGTCCGAACGGTGGCTACGAGATGAAACAGATCGAGACCTCGTTCATGCCGGGCACCGAAGGGGTGATCTACACCGGCAATCTCCTGCAGCACGGAGCGTCCGATCCCGCGTCGGTCGGCGTCGCGAAGACGTTTCGCGCTGCGCACGACGTGCCGGTGTTCATCCAGCAACTCGGCGTCCCGAAGTCGAACGCGACGGCCACCGACATCGTCAACCGCGTGATGGGAGAGCTCCGCGACGCCGGCATCGGCTTCACCTGGTGGACGTATCGGGAGCCCTACAGCGCGGGGAACGGCTTCGCGCCCTATTACGGGACGCCGTGGAAGGAAGACGCCACCTGGCTCGCGCTGATCACCAGCTATTTTCGCTGAGCGCTCGAGCATCTCAACGTGGCGCGTGCACCCAGTCGGCGTGCGCGTCGCGATCGCGGAGTCGAGCTTCCACCGCTCTTCGCAGCGCGTCCGGATCGCCGACGGCGAAGATGCGGGGCACCACCAACACCTCGTCGTCACCGATGGGCAAGCTCGCCGAGGCGCGCTCGTCGGCAATGGAGAGCTCCGACAACATCGGCATCAGCCGCGCAGCCTCTTCCGAGTTCGTCCCCTGCAGTTGGGCGAGGGCTTCGCCGGCGGCGCGCTGGACTTCGATCCACGCCGGGCGCGCGTCGTCGTCGAGCGAGCGCGTGAGGACCAGCGCGATCGGATTCTTCGCGTCGGACGCGGCTTCGAGCGGCGTCGACCTCAGCGCGCGCGCGAGGTGCACGGCCGTCTCGCCCTTCGTCGTACGCAAGACGCCTCCGTGCGCGAGCGGCCACGCGAAGAATCGGGCGCGCTCGGCCTCGGCGTCTTCGGCCGTCGTGCTCCGGAGGGGCCAAAGGGGAATGCAGCGAGCTCCGTTCGCGTCGGCGCACGTCGCCGCGAGTCGGACGGTCAGGTCCCGATCGCCCGAGGTCCATGTCGGGGCGGCGAGGGCCCGCGCCACGGAAATTCGTGCAGCGTTCTCTTCGAAAGTGTGAGCGAGCGCCTCCGCGGAGGAGCCTTCGTCGCGCAAATCTTCGACGAGCGGGTTCTTCTTCAGCGCGACGTCGAGCGCGAGGTCGTCGAGCGCCTCGCCGAGCAGCGAGAGCTCGAACGTCGCCAGAGACGCCAACGCCAGACTTGCTCCGGCGTGTGCGCCCTCCGGCACCTGCTCGGGAACCGAAGGACCGTGCGTGATGACGAGGACCGGCCCTGCGGGTTCAGGTGCAGAAGGAAGGTTGGCGGGCTCGTGTCGACGCGTGCAGCCGAGCGCCATCGCCATCGACGCGAAGGCGAGGGTCGACGCGCGAATCGCGCGAGCCCGGTTGCTCACCGACGTCGCGCCGTGAACTCGACGCCGTGATCGGTGACGCCGCTGGCGAGGCCGTCGGCGAAGAGGATGGTCATCGTGCCGGTGTCTTTGCCCTTGAACGAGAGGTCGAGCGTCACCTTGTTGTCGATGAAGGAGACGTCGCAGTGGTGCCCGACCGAGTTGTCGAACGTCCACGTGCCGCCGAGCGCGCCGAATCTCGAGGCGGCCGCGGTCGTACGCACGCCGACGATGCGATCTTCGAGGCCAGGCATTCCTCCGAGCGACGAAGGGTGGGTGCCGAGGCAACCGGCGTTCGCCGACGACGTCGTCAAATCGCCGGTGCAGTGCACCGTCGGTCGCGCCGGATCGGTGATGTCGAAGTGGCCGCCGAGCGCCAAGGGGATGACGCCCAGATCGACCGTGGCCGGCGTTTGCGCGAGCGTGAGCGGCTCGACGAGAGAGCGTTCGGTCCAGATGAGCGAGCTCGGGGCTGCACCGGCGGCGCGGAACTCCAAGGAGCCTTTGCCGAACGTGACGGCGAGGTGATCGGGGGCGATGACGATGACGCCGGTCGTCGGCGTTCCACCACTCACGGCTCCAATCACGTCCCAAGTCCCCTCGAGCGACGTCGCTGGCGTGACCGACGTGTCGCCTCCCTTGCCTCCGTCGGAGGGCTCCTCGTGCACGCTGCCTCCGCAACCGGAGACGAAGACGCAGGCGGCGAGGAAAAACGGCTGGAGAACGAGTTCGTGGCTGCGAAGCAAGGGGACCTCCATGGGGGTGTCATGGAGCTACCATCGCGCCCGGCCGATAGCCTTTGACGGTGCACAAGACTCGGTGCGTTCGACGCCTCGAACTTCTGCGACAATCGCGGAATGAAAGGCACGAGCCTGCTGCTTGCTCTCGTCATCCTCGCCGTGGTCTGGGGCATTCAGGCCCTCTTTCGTCGAAGCAAGATGGCGACGGTCCTCGCGACGTTCCAGCGCGCCGGGTCGAGGGACGCTCGCCTCGTCGGCAGCGACACCGTCCTCGGTTCGATTCGCGGTCGAACGTACGAGTACTCGATTTCTCAGGGCCGCCGTCAATTCGCGGGCAGTACGACGTTGTCGACACCACTCTCGAAGGACGCACCGCTCCTCGAGATGCACCTCTACCAACAGATGCAAACGGCCGCGCGTTCTGGGGTCGTCGACCTCGAGATCGGTGACGCCGAGTTCGATCGGCGCGTCGTCGTCGAAGCGGCGCCGGCCTCGACGGCCGTCGCCCTCCTCGATTCACCGATTTCGAAACGCGTCCTCGCGGTGATGCCATGCACGGTCACCATCGCCGACGGTGAGCTCTCGGTTCGCAAGTTGGGGCAGGTCCTCGAGCCGGCGAGCGCCGACGCGCTGCTCGACCTGCTCGTCGCGCTCGACCTACGGCTCGGCGCGGTGAAGGCTCCCATCACCGAGGGCTCGAGTGAGTATCGGAGCCCCTCGCCGAAGCCGATCGATCCCGAACGACGAGCGCGCGAGAAGAACGAACGCGAGGAGCTGGCGGCGATGCGTGCCTCGAGAGCGCGTCGCTCGCAACCACAGATCGCCTTCTACATCTGCGCCGCGATCATCCTCGGCCTCATGATCCTCCGCGTCTTCCGTCGATGACGTCAGGGCGGTGCACACCGAGGTGCCCCGGGGAGGAGGCTTGGCGCATCCGCTCCCGTCATGGTTAGCTGAGTCTCGGTGAGCGGAGACGACGAGCACGATCCCGATCGCACGCAGGAGATGGCGCCCGTCCAGCTCCCCGAGCGGGCTCACTCCGTGCGTAAGCGCGTCCTCGTGGTCGAGCCCAACGGACACGTGCGTTTCACGCGCGCCGACGAGCTGCGCGCCTACCACAGCGTCGCCACCGCCCCGAGCTCCGACGGTGCGCTACGCCTCCTCCGCACCGAGCGCTTCGACTGCGTGCTCGTCACCGAGGGGCGCGAAGGCGAAGGCCTGGCGCTCCTCGAGGTCGCTGCACGCCAAGCCCCCGACGCACGACGCATCCTCTTGGTGGCGACCCGCTCCGACGCCCACGAAGCCGCGCTCGTCGAGTCCCTCGTCGACGTGCTCATCGAGCATCCGTTCGACCTCGTCGAGCTCCTCTCCTACCTCGACGATGACGCCGCTCCGCCGACCGATCGTTAGCGAGTCGCATTGCGCGTCGACAATTCGTCGGCTCTTCGCGAATAGCGCTGCGTGACGTCCGTCCATGAGACTCGGTCGATCGCGCTGCACGCGGTCACCACGGCTTCACATCCAATTGCTTTCCGGGGGTCCTCCATGTCGCTCTCATCGCGCTCGTGCGCCTATGTTTTTGCGCTCGTTCTCGCTGCGCCCTGTCTTCGTCGCCTGTTCGTCGAGCGATGGCGGCACCACGACGGGCAACGATGCTGCGGGAGACACCGCCGTCGTCACCGACACCGGCAGCGCCGGCGACACCATCGCGCTCGACACTGCCGTCGCCGACACCACGCCCGCCGACACGGCGCCTGCGAAGTGTGATCCTGCGGGCTCGACTGCGTGCGTCGCCTGCGGCACCGAGAGCTGCGGCAGTGGCAAGATCTGCTGCGGCAGTGGCTCGGGACGCGCGTGCGCCACCAGTTGCGACGCCGGCGGCGGCGAATCGTGCGACGGCCCCGAGGACTGCACGTCGGGCGCTTGCTGCGTCAACGCCAACGTCAAGTTCACCAGCACCTCGTCGGCGACGACCACCTGCGGGAGCACTTGCCCGACCGAGGCTGGTTCCACGGGCTCTGGCGCGATCATCAAATCACCGTCGTGTCGCGCGAAGGCCGACTGCGCGGGCGTCGTCGGCTCCTTCGGCGTCCCCTATGGCCACTGCTGCCACGCGAAGGATCTCGACGTCGGCGTCTGCGTCAGCGACACCTACGCCTCTCAGCTCAAGACCGACGGCGGCGCCACCTGCGACTGACTCGCGGTACTCGCGTTACTCCCGCACGAGCGCGATCATCGCGTCGCCGCAGCATCCGCCGGTGGTCACCTTGGAGACGAAGCTCTTCGCGACTTGCAACGCGACCGAGTGTCCACCGGCGGTGACCTTCCCCTCGTGCGAGGCGTCGAGCACCAGGTGACCTTGCCCGGTCGACGCCGGGACCAGCCCTTTGACGATGGAGAGCGACACGCCGTCGAGCGTCGTCTGCATCGTGAGCGAGGATGACTCGCTGCCGCAGGTGGTGTTGGGGTTCACCGTCGGCGTTCCCTCGACGGTGGTGAACGTGAGGAGCGACCCATCGGCGGCGGCGGTGTCGATCTTCTGCGTGAGGATCGTCGCCGTCGTCGTCACCGGCCAATCGAACGTCGTCGTCAGCCCGGACGTCTTGTAATAGCTCGCGACCGCGATCGACTTCTTCTGACAGGCCGGGGAATCGTCCTCGATCCAGACGTCGACGCTCGAGCCGGCGAGGAGCGTGAGGGTGCCGGCGATGCACGACGTGGCGCCCTCGAAGAGCTGCACGATGACATGGCTGCTCGCCGACGTGAGATGCCCATAGCCCGCGGCCACCTTCGTCGCCTTCGTCGTCGGGCAGATGGTGTCGCCGATGGCAAAGGCGATTTGATCGGTGTCGGCCTCGCCGACCTCGACCGTCGCGGTCCACGAATACACGGCCTTCGGAAGACCGCTGTGTTGCAACTGCAAGTTGGCGCGCGCGAAGGCGAACCCGCCGCCGCCGGGGATCGGCAAATCGATCACCGGCGCCGAGGTGCACCCGAGCTTGACCGCGGTGGCGATGGGGAAGTTCAGCTTCCGCACCGGCGCGCATCCCGTTGCGTCTCCGGCCTCGCCCGATTCGGCATCGCCGACGTCGCCGACGTCCCCGACGTCGCCATCGGTCGCCGCGTCGCCGCCGTCGCCGGCTTCGAGCGACACGTCGGTGCCGACGTCGGCCGAGCCATCGCCAGCGTCGTCGATTCGGCTGTCGTTCGTGGGCCCCGCGTCGTCGACGACGGCGTAGTCGGGGAAGGTGCACCCGCTTTCCGACAACGCCAGCGAGGCGGTGATTCCTGCGGCTAGGAGCGACACCCGACGCATCCCGTCGATGCTATCACCGCGCCGGGAGATACTAGGCCGATGTCGACCGACGCCGAGGCGAGCCCATGGGCAGAGGCGATGGCGCACGCGCTCGCCGAAGCCGACGCTGCCGCGGCCGATGGCGACGTCCCGGTCGGCGCGGTGCTCGTCTCTCCCGATGGCGCCGTCGTCCTCGGTGGACGCAACCGTCGTGAAGCCGACGAAGATCCGAGCGCGCACGCCGAGATCGTGGCGATGCGAAAGGCCGCCGCGCACATCCATCGCTGGCGCCTCGATGGTTGGACGTGCGTCGTCACGCTCGAGCCGTGTCCGATGTGCGCGGGTGCGCTCGTCAATGCGCGCATCGCGCGGGTGGTCTTCGGCTGCCACGATCCGAAGGCCGGCGCGGTCCGCTCGGTCTATCGAATCGCCGACGATTCACGCCTCAATCATCGCCTCGAGGTCGTCGAAGGCGTCGCCGCCGAGGCCTGTCGCGCGCGCCTCCAGACCTTCTTCGCCGCGCGCCGATCCGCCCGAAAATAGGCTGCTGGCGCAGGAAATGGACGCAGCCGGTTGCGAGGGGAGGGGGGCCGAACTACCTTTTTCCCGTCATGGCCGTGCGCACCATCCTCCACTACCCCGACCCCCGTCTGCGCGAGAAAGCTCGCCCGGTCGAGAAGGTCACCCCCGAGATCGTCAAGCTCACCGAGGACATGGCCGAGACCATGTACGCGGCGCCGGGCGTCGGTCTCGCCGCCACGCAAATCGGCGAGCGGCATCGCATCTTCGTCATCGACATCGCTGGTGACGACGAGCCCTCCGAGCTCCAGGTCTTCATCAACCCCGAAATCCTCGAGCGCAGCGGGGAAATCGTCTGGGACGAGGGCTGCCTCTCGTTCCCCACCGTGGTCGAAGAAATCACCCGCGCGGCGAAGGTCAAAGTGCGCGCGCTCGACGCCAAGGGCGCGTCGTTCGAGCTCGAAGCCGAGGGCCTCCTCGCGGTCGCCATCCAGCACGAAACCGATCACCTCGACGGCGTCTTGATGATCGACAAGATGGGCATGCTGAAGAAGCGCATGGTCGATCGAAAGATGCGCAAACGCGCCGCCGACCGCCCCCGCTCCGCCTCCACCTGACTCAGCTTCTCTCGGCTTCAAGCCCGAACCGCGCGCGCAGCCAGACGATGAGCGCGCCCATCGCCGCCGCGAGCGCGATGCCGAGCAGCACTTTCTTGCGCAGCGAAGCCCCTCGCCGCGCGTGTCGCGTGTGTTTCTTGTCAGCGACCACCATCGCGCCCGGCTCTTCCTCGGGCTCGAGCGGCTTCGCCATCGGCTGAAGGGGGCCCGCCGCCGGCGGATCTATGGGCGCATTCGCGTCCATGATGCCCGGCGTGACGTAGGCGGCGAGGTCGACCGGCGAGAGCGTCCCGAGGCGCGCGACGGCATCTTTGGCAGCCTGCGCGCGCGGACCCTCGTTCCACGGAGACGCGGTGAGCACCCGTCGAAATACGGCGGGTCGACCGAGCGGCAAGAGATGTCCGACCGCGCCGTAGCGCTTCTCGAGGCGTCCCGCGACGTCTCCGATGGCGTCGAGCACGGCTTGCGGCGCCTGCGCGACCTCGGGCAACGCCGCCGTCTTGGCGAGCCGCATCGCCTTCAAATCGAGCCCGGACGCGAGCCATGCGACGGACGACTCGCCGAGCGACGCGAGCACCGGATCGCCGTGCACCGACGCGGCATAGGCACGGCGCGCGAGCTCGTCCCACGCCGCTTGATTGGCCGGCGAGAGATCGAGGACTTGTTGCGCGAACGTCTGTCGAAAGCCATCGAGCACGCGCGCCCACGCGGGGACGATCGCCGACGGTGGCTCGGCGCCGGCGATCGCCTCGACGACGATGCGCTCGTCGATCGGCCCGGTCGGTCCCAACCCACCGGCCGGACCGGCATCCGTGGGCTGGATTTCCAGCTCGCCGAGGTCGCCGAACTTCGCGGTGACGCGCCGCGCGCTCTTCACCCTTCGCTCCACCTTCGCGCCTAAGGCGACGCTGGGGAAGATCGAGCGAGGCACTTCGAGTCGAATCCCGGCCTCCGTACCTTCGACCACCAGCCGCAGAGCCACGACCGCTCCTTGCGGCCCCGTCTTGCCGTGGAAGTCACGCGGCGTCGCGCCGTCGAGCCCATTGGCGAGCACCAGCGGCGGGATGCGCGCGTGATCGACGAAGCCGTCGGCGATCGCGACGGTCGGTGTTCCTCCGCTGGCGACGCCCGCGAGCGTCAGCCGCGACCAAGCAATGGTGCACGTCGCCGAATCTCCCGAACCAGGCCGAACGTGCGCCGAGAGCTCGACCGTCGACGTCGCGCCAGCGTCGATGACCGCGATCCGCAGGCTGTCGAGCGTGCAGATGCCCTCTTCCGCGCGCGCCGAAGACGTCGACAGGGCGATCGAAGCGAACGCTGCCGGCGCGAGAATGAGCGGGAAAAAACGGCCAATGCGACCTCGCGTCATCGCCTCATCCGCCGAGCATGTCCTTCATCGTGTAGCGGCGCGCCGGCTTCCCGGTGACGAAGCGAGCTGCGCGCAGCGCTCCGTGCGCGAAGACGTCGCGGCTGGTCACCCGGTGCGTGAGCTCGATGCGCTCACCTTGCGCGAGGAGCATGACGGTGTGATCGCCGACGATGTCGCCGCCGCGAATGGCATGGACGCCGATCTCTCCGCGGCTGCGCGCGCCGACCTCGCCGACGCGGCCGTGCACCAGCTTCATCTCGGCGTCGATGCCGGTGCGCACCGCTTCGACGAGGCGCTTGGCGGTGCCGCTCGGCGCGTCGACCTTCTTGTTGTGGTGAGCCTCGATGATCTCGACGTCGATGCCGACCCCGAGCGTGCGTGCGGCCCGCTCGACCAAGCCGGCGAGCAGCTCGACGCCGAGGCTCATGTTCGGAGACCAAAGCACCGGGGCGATGCGCGAGAGCTCTTCGAGCGCGCGCTGGCCGGCCTCGTCGACGTTGGTGGTGCCAGAGACGAGCGGGAGCGCGTGCGCTTTGCAGGCCTTGGCGATGAGCGGCACCGCCGAGGCGTGCGAGAAGTCGATCACCACCTCGGCGTTTTCGACGGCTTCCGCAGGGTTGCCGGTGACCTTGACGCCCTCGATGTGGCCGCCGACGTCCGAGCCCGCCGCGCAGGCGCCGACCAACACGCACCCGTGCTCGGGGATGAGGCGCGCGATTGCCCGACCCATGCGACCGGTGGCACCCCCGATGGCGATGCGGAGCGGCTTGCCCGGCATCAGCGGCCTCCGCGCGTCTGTCGCTGCGCGCGATAGGCTGCGACGACCTCGCGAATCTTCGCGCGCACGACGTTCTCGGGGAACGCCATCGGTGCGCGGGTGTGCGGCTGAATGACGCCGTCGTCGGCGAGCGCCGACTTCACCGGCCCTGGGTTGGCCTCGAGGAACATGACGTCGTGCACCGGCAAAAGCGCTTGATTCAGCGCGCGCGCGTCGGCGAAGCGACCTTCGTTGGCGAGGTCGCAGATCTCTTGCACCTCGCGCGGGAACACGTTCGACGTCACGCTGATCACGCCCTTCGCGCCACACGCCATCATGCCGAGCGTGAGCGCGTCGTCACCGCTGAGGACCGTGAGACGATCGCCGAGACGTCGCACCAACTCTTGCGCGCGGAGAATGTTGCCGGTCGCCTCCTTGGTCGCGATGACGTTCGGCGAGGCCTTGAAAATGGCCTCCGTCGCGTCGGGGAGGAGATCGACGCCGGTGCGCGCGGGGACGTTGTAGAGCACCACCGGCTTGCCGTTCACGGCCGCCGCCACTTGCTTGCAGTGATCGACGAGGCCGGCCTGGGTCGGCTTGTTGTAGTACGGCATCACGATCATCACCGCGTCGGCGCCGAGCTCGAGCGCCTTCTGCGACATGGTGATCGCCTCGCGCGTGCAGTTGCTGCCGGTGCCCGCGATCACCGGGACCTTGCCGGCGACGCGCTTCACCACTCGGGCGATGACGGCGAGGTGCTCGTCGTTGTCGAGCGTCGGCGATTCGCCGGTCGTCCCGCAGGGCACGAGGCCGGCGATTCCCCCGGCGAGCTGCGCATCGACGAGCTTGTCGAGCGCCGCGAAATCGACGTCGTGGTTGGCGGCGAAGGGCGTGACGAGGGCGGTGAAGGCGCCTTGCAACTTCATGCGTTGCCTCATCCGTCAGGCGGGCTGGGGAGGCAATCTGACTGTCGCACGGGGTTTCGCAATTCGTGCTGAGAGGCACGAATTGAAAACCCGCTCCGATTTCGAACTAGTAGTTCGTCAGCCCCCCGGCGATGGGTGAAAAGTTGCCCGGTCGTGCGCGAATCGCCGAGCACGTCGAGCATGAAGCGATATCGAGTTCAGCTCACGATCGACGAGCGCGCGGGCCTCGAGGCGATGTTGGCGC
>JANYDK010000117.1 GCA_025363655.1 Deltaproteobacteria bacterium
GCGCCAACATCGCCTCGAGGCCCGCGCGCTCGTCGATCGTGAGCTGAACTCGATATCGCTTCATGCTCGACGTGCTCGGCGATTCGCGCACGACCGGGCAACTTTTCACCCATCGCCGGGGGGCTGACGAACTACTAGTTCAGAACAGTCGAGTGCAGAACACTCGGGGCAACCCCTCAGGGGAGATACGAGGTCGCGTCCTTCTCGCCCTTGGCCGCGGGAGCCAATTTTCCGGCCATCGGATCGCCGAGGCTCGCCGGCGCTTTCCACGACTTGTCGAAGAATCCAGCCGCCAGGGCCGTTCCGAAGGAGAGCACCTGCTGACCGCGCGCCGGCGCCAGGTTCTCGTCGAAGACGACGAAATCGGGCAGCAGCTCGGGGAGGCTGAGCGATCGCCAGGTGCCGAGCGCGTCGACGCCTTCGACGACGAGGAGATATTTGTCCCTCGCGCGCGGGTGGGGAACGACGAACGCGGCGCCGAGCTGCGCGCCCGTGTACGTCTGACCGGCGAAGCGGATCGTGTTGCCGTCGATCTGCATCGGCAGCTCGGCCTCGAGCGCGCGGAGCACGCGGTTGCTCTTGGCGTTGCCGACCAAGACCATCGAGCGCGTGGGGACCGCCGCCGGATCGACCGCGTCGTCGGCGACGAGCGGGTAGTTCACGTCGACGCCCCAACGAAGGCGAGCGAGCGCCTGCGCGACCTCGTGGTTCGCCGTGGTCTGCGTCGGATCGGAGGCGCCGTAGACGAAGGTCAGCGGCTCGTTCCACACGTCGCGAATCGGACCACTGATCTTGCCCGATTTCGCCTTCGGATCGTCGATCGGCCCGCTCGCCCAAGCGCCGCCGGTGCGATGGAGGACGATCGGCGCGCCGCTCGCGAAGCTGATCTTCGCGCCATCGACCGCGACGGTGAGCTCACCCGCGTCCATCAGCTCGGGCTCGCGATCGAGGTGAAGGCCATCGACGCCCTTCGTCTTCACGACGATCGATTTTTTGTTCTCGACCTTGGCATCGACGGAGCCCCAGCCATCGACGGCGGTGAGGGCATCGACGTGCAACCAAGCGTCGTCGCCGAAGCGCGGCCTGGTGGTCCGGAGTCGCACGTGTTTTGGATGCGGATCGCGTCGTCGCCCGGCGAACCACTTCACCTGATCGAGATGATCGTAGGCCCAGCCCCAGACGTCGTGTCCCTTGTCGGGGTGCTCGTGCTTGATGGGAAAGCCGAATTTTTCGTACGCGTCTATGAGAACGCCGCTGTTCTCCTCGGGGAGATCGTGGATGCCGTGCACCACGTAGAGCGGAAGCCGCATCCCGTTCGCCGCCCACTCGGTGTTGGAGCGGTCCTCGATGAGGAACTCCTCCCAAGGCCGCAGCGGCCTCCCGTGGATGTCTCGGCGAATTGCATAACTATGATATCCACACAGCGGCTGCGCGGCGGCGAAGACGTCGGGGTGATGGAGCGGGATCGAAGCCGCCCCGATGCCGCCCATCGAGAAGCCGGTCATGTAGACGCGATCGGCGTCGAGCGTGGGGAAGCGCTTCTTCGCCCACTCGATCAGATCCATCACCTCTTCTTCGCCGAGCTGCCGGTACATCGCGTTGCCGTGGGCGTGCGGCGCGAGGACGAAGCTGGCGAGCTTGGTGGTCTGCACCGCTTCGAAGCGGCGCTCCATCTCGCTCATCGTCTTCCCCTCGTCGTCGCCACCGAAGAAGATGCGCAGCATCGACATCGGTCCGCCGTTCATCCCGTGGAGGCCGACGTGGAGCGGAAGCTTCTTTCCGCCAGGATTTTCCGGGACGTAGAGGGTGAAGGGCTGCGGCTCTCCGTCGGCGCGGGCGAAGTGCGCGAGGCGGAGCGCCCCGGTCTTGGTCGCGAGCGGATCTTTTCCGACCTCGGCCGACTCGAGGAGCGAGACCAGGTCGGCGGCGTCGGCGAGCTGCGACTTCACGTCGTCGTCTCCGCGCGAGACGAACCCCGCGAGCCTCGCTTCGAGGTACGCCAAGGTCGCTTCGACGTCGTCGGGGATCGCCGCCGGGCGTCCTTCTTTCTTCCACGTCGCCACGAGCTTGCGCGCGCGGACGATCGCTTGTCGCACCGCGAGCCGCGGATGGAATGGCACGTCGAGCGTGCGACCGAAGGCCATCACGCGGACGGTGAGATCGGCGCCCGCGCTCTCGTCGGCGGAGAGATCGGTCGCCGCGACTTCGGCGTGAAAATCGTCGACAGTTCGTGGAGAAATCGTCGCGGCGCCGAGCTCGTGAAGCGCGACCTTGGGGGTGCCCATCGCGTCGAGGAGCGCGCCCTTCACGGTCAGTGGCGTGCCGGTCACCGCGCCTTCGGGGAAGCGCACCGAGGTGGTCAACGCATAGCCCGTCTCGCTCGGCGCGCGCGTGATGCGAATGGCGGCGAGGCTCTCGAGCAACTTGCTTCCGGTGGCCGCATCGGCGCCCGGGAGGAGCCAGCGCGCACCGATCGGTGGCTTCAGCGTCGCCCGATCGAGCAACCTCACGCGCGCGCCCCAACCGCCATCGCGCTGGTGCAACTTGAGCACCACGACGTGATCGCCGGCTGACAAATCGAGCGGAATCAGATCGTCGTCGTCACGCAGCGCACGCGACGCATCCCTGGAAAATCGCGACACGCCGTCGACGATGAGCTCGACGCCGTCGTCGACCGCCAAGGTGAAGAGGAGCTTGTCGTCGATGGGTAGCCGCAGCGTCGCCGCCAGGTACGCCATCGTCGGCTTGCCGCCGGAGCCGAGCTCGTGCTCGAGATCGATCGCCGCGCCGCTCTCGGGACGCGCCGAGACGACGCTCCAGCTCGCGGCCGCCGACGACCATCCTTTGATCTTGTCCTTCGGCTTACCGTCCTTGCCGAGCTCTCGCGACGGGACGTCGATGCGCGTCGGTACGGCAGCACCAAACTTGGGCGCGAAGGCGTGATCGTCGATCGCCGGCGCAGCCTCGTCGATGACGCCGTTCGGCTTCCGCGCCTTCAGGCGAAGCGCGGTGACGGTGGATTTGTCCTTCTCTGGAAGGCGAAATGGCCCGAGGGCGAGCCACGCGCCGACGTGCCCCTGCGGTCCAGCGACGAGCCCGACACCTTCTTCCGGAGCGATGGTGGCGATCTTCGGCGGAGGCAGCGCAGCTTCGACGCTGCCACCCGAGGCCGCGGCGAGAGGCGTCGACGAAGACGGGCTCGGAGACGACGCCGAGCCGAGCGGTGAAGGTTGCTCCGAAGGGAGCGGCGCGCGTTGTCCGGCACACGCCGTCGCGACCGCCGTCGCGCCGAGCCACCAAGTATGTCGCGTCCACCTCCGCACGCGGCGGAGCTTCGTCGGGGAATCGGCACGCGGCAAGACGACCTCAGCTCCCGACGTCGATGACGACGTCTTCTGCCGCGAAAATCACGCGCGATCGCGGCGCACGCGCGGTGACCCCCGGCCACACGATCGCCTGCGAGAGGACGCCTTTACCGACGACTCGTGCATCGGACTCGAGGGCGCACTTCTCGAGACGCACGTCTCCTTCGCACTTGGCGTCGACGTCGACGAACGAGTCACCAGAGTCACGAGAGCCCAGCTCATCGAGGCACGCTTCGAGGTAGCTCTTCGGATCTCCGACGTCGTGCCAGCATCCGACGTAGGCGAGCGTGCGCAGCGTCTCTCCGCGTGCGATCGCCGGCAGATAGAGATCGTCGATGAGACACCCACGGCTCGGTGCGCGCGCCGCCAGCTCGCCGCGCAGGAGATGAATCGCCGCAAATTGCGTGCTCCGCGTCTCTTTGCCGAACGACGTCGTCCGCAGTCGCACCACGCGTCCTTCGTCGTCGATGCCGACGTTGCCGACGCCCGGCTCGAGCTCGCCGCGCACCGCGAGGACGGCGCTGTCGTCGCGACCGAGCGCAGCATGGAGCGCGCGCACGTCGACGTCGGCGACGATGTCACCATTCCAAATCACCACTGCTTCGGCGCCGGCGAGGTGCGGCGCGACGGCAGCGAGCCCGCCCGCGGTCCCACGCGGTCCGTCTTTCTCGACCTCCACCCCCACGTCCAAGAGACGCCCGAGGCCCGCCACGTCTTCCGCGCGATGGAAGGCATTGGCGACGACGCGCGAGACCCCGCCAAGGCGAAGCGCGGAGGCGGCTCGCCCGAAGGGGGTGCTCCCGACCAACGGAAAACAGGGCTTGGGTCGCAAGGCGCTCAGTGCAGCGGCGCGCGAGCCGACACCGGCAGCGAGGATGAGCCCGGCAATCACGGGCCACGCGGTATCAGGGCTCCCGTCGGGTGGGAAAGAGAAGCGCGGAACTTGGCCAGTGGCGAACGCGGCATGGTACCGGCAGTGCGATGCCCAAGCTCTGGACCCTCCGCTGCGTCTCGGCGCTGCTCGTCCTCGCGCTCGGCGTGGCCTTCGGCGGCGCCTGCAGCGCCGTGTCCACGGGCGTCGACGCCTGCCGACAAATCGAGAGCGCCCGCTGCAACGCGCTCTCGACGTGCGACAAGGCCAACTTCATCGGCACCGCCGACAGCTGCACGCGCTTCTACGACGTGCAGTGCGGCCGTGGTCTCGCGGACGGCGCGCGCGAGCCGAGCGCACCCGAGCTGAAGGCCTGCACCGATCGCATCGTCGCCGACTGCACCGTCGCACACGATCCGCTCGCCTCGGTCGAGTGCAAGAAATTCCTCTCCCCCGAGCCGCTGCCCGACACCGGCACCGCCGACACGGGAACCCCCGACACGACCGTCGCCGACACGACCCCCGAAGCCGACTGACTCGCTCAGCGAGCGCGATGAAGGTGGAGGCGGAAGCATGCGCCGCGTCCGGGCACGCTCCAGAGGCTGATGCGTCCGCCCATCTGCTCGGCATACTCGCGACAGAGCGAGAGCCCGAGGCCGACGCCGCCTTGGGTGCGCCGCGACGTGTAGAACGGCTCGAAAATACGCTCCTGTTCCTCGAGCTCGATGCCCGGGCCGTTGTCGCGAATCGAGACGATGGCGTCCTCGCCGCTCTCGTAGACGTGCACCCGAATGCGCGCGACCGGCAAGGAACGAGCGGCGAGCGCGGCGTTCTCCAGCAAGCGTCCGAGCACCTGATGAAGGAGCCGGATGCTCGCCATCGCCGTCAGCGGCGCCATCGCATCGTGGACCGTGATGCCGCCCAGCTTCGGTCCGTACTCCGACAACACCGAGCGTGCAGCGGCGGCGAGATCGATCGGCGCGAGCGTGCGCGCCGGCTGCCCGACCAGCTCCTTGATTTGCCCGAGCAGCCCCTGCAAGCGTGTCAGGCTTCCGCGCGCATCGGCGAGGGAACCATGGAGCTCTTCCGGCGGCGACTGCGTGAGCTCCGCGGCCGCAGCACGAATGTGATCCTCACGCGCGGCGCCGGTTTGGCCGACGATGCCGTGGAGGCGCTTCTCGAGCTCTTCGAGCCGTTCACACTCGCGCGCGATGACGTCGAGGTTCATCGACAAGACGGCCAGCGGGTTGCCGAGCTCGTGGGAGAGCGCGGCGCTGATTCGGGAGACCGACGCGTGATGTGCCGAGAAATCGAGGCGTTCCATCACGCGACGGCGCGCCGAGGCCTTGCCGAATGCAGCCGCTGCGGCAGCGACGACCTCCGAGGCCGTCACGGGCAATTTGAGATACGAGAGCGCGCCGGCATCGTAGGCTTCGCGGGCACCGTCGCCTTGGCCTCGTTGGAGAACGGCCACCGCCGCGTCGATGCGCGCCTTGCGACGGACGGCTTCGACCGCGGCACGCGCGCCGTCGGCCGTCGCCTCGACGAGCACCATCGGCGCGAGCTCGAGCTCGTCGATGCCGACCGTCGACCAACCTGCTGCACGCAACGCCTCCTCCAGGGCAGGGCGGGTCTCGGGCGCGACGTCGAGCGCGACGACCCCTTCTGGATGCGCCTCTGGGTGCGCGATCGTCCCCTGCGCCGCGAGCGCTTCGTGATCGCCCGAACGCTCGGCTTTCGCCTCGTCGACGCGCGGGTCGACATGGCGCGACGGTGGCGGGACCGAAGCCGGACGTTTGCGCTGGGTCATCGAGGGTTCCCCCCCCTCTGCCCTGGATTGTTGCACGACTTGCGTAAGGCTACGAAGGCGCCGCTATCGCACCTTCGCGCCGGGGCCGTGGAACTAGCCCACGCCGCGCGTTTCCGGCACGATTCCACGAGCACCCGATGGGCATTCGACGACGACCGATTCGACGCTTCCCAGAGAGAGATGGCTGGCTGCGTCTGAGCACGACCTTGCTCGTCGTCGGAGCGCTGTTCGTGCTGACCGCCATCCGTTCGGTCGTCCTGCCTTCGCATGGCGTGCGCAACGCTCGCGCGCAGAACGTCACCAAGACGACGGCGAGCCCGGCGCCGGTGACCGCGACCCCCAAGCCTCCGGTCGCGACGGCCGCGCCCGCGCCAACCGCGACCGCGACCGCGACCGCGACCGCGACCGCGATGCCTGCCGCTGCTTCGCCGTTCGCCGCGATCGGCAATGGCACGCACGTCCTCGTCTTCGGCGATTCCTTCGTCGCCGCCGGGTTCGCGCAGCAACTGAAGAAGCTGGTCGAAGCGCGCGGTGGCGCGGTCAAATTCGACGCCTGGACGAGCTCGACGACCATCGCTTGGGCCGGCGGCTCGCGCCTCAACAACCTCCTCGCCACCTTCAAGCCCGACGTCGTCATCATCTCGATCGGCGCCAACGAGGTCTTTCTGCCGGCGCCCGAGTCGCGTGCGCAGTTCGTGCGCTCCATCGTCAAACGCCTCGGCGTTCAGGCCTGCATGTGGGTCGGCACGCCGCTTTGGAAAGGCGAGACCGGAATCACCGCGGTGACCAAGGCCAACGCCTATCCCTGCGGTTTCTTCGATTCGAACTCGATCGAGGTCGAGCGCGGCACCGACAAGATCCACCCCTCGGCCAAGGGCGGGGCGGCGTGGGCAGACGCGGTCTGGTCGGTCTTCGTCAAAGACGCCGCCAAGCCCTGAAAATCTTTGCGGAGTTTTCGTGGCGCGCGAGGGCGTGCTGCTAGCATCGCCGAAGCGTGCGCGGTCGGACGTACGAACTCGACGGGCTCCTCGAGCTCCCTCACCTCCGGGATCTCGGCGCCCGGCGCGCCAGCTTTCGTCAGGCGCTGGCCAACCTCGCGCGCATCGGCGAGCTCGATGGACCGTCACCGCTCGAAGGCGTCGCCCCCGAGGCGCTCGGTCGTGGCGTCAAGGTCGCCCTCGAGAGTGGGCTCTTCGACGATCTCGAGTGGCTCTCCGACACTGCCGTTGGCGTCGCGCTCTACGAGCTCGCGGCCGCGTTGCCTGCCGGGCACGAGAAGCGAGAGCTCGGTCGACGGGTGCTCTCGCGGCTCCACGAAGGCTCGGCGCCGGTCTTCGCGGCGATCGTCACCCGCATGGCCCTCGGTACGCGAAAAGGCCTCGCCGGTCCGGCGATCGCCGCGCGCACGTCGCTCCTCTTCGCCCTCCGTGGCGGCATCGTCGACGCCGGACCGCTCGCCTTCGCCTTCGCCTCGCGTCGCGAGCTCGCCCGAGAGTGGATCGGTCAGCGCTCGACGGGCTCGCTTCCTTCGCGCCGTCTCGCCTCGCGCATCATCGAGCACGCGGCCGTGGTCGCCGCTCGTCGCGCCGCACAAGGCGACGATTACGCGCCGCGCGTCTTCGCGACCGAACAGAACGCCATTTCCTTCGCGCGCCTCCTCGCCGATCGTGAGCCGCTCGTCTGGCGACACGCGGCCGTCGCGCGTGGTCTGCTCGGTGGCGTCTCTTCCGCGCCCTGGAAGGCGATCACCGACGCGCTCCATCCGCGCTTCACCCCCACCGAGTGGCGACGCGCGGCGGTCTCGATCGTCGCCGCCATCGCCACCAGCCCCGCTCGCGCCTTGCCGCGCGCGCTCGATCTCCTCCGCGGCGGAATCATCGCGCGCGATCGAGGCCTCGCCGCGACGATGGTCTGGGGTCTTCCGCGTGTCTTCGACGTCGAGCCCGAGGCGGCAGAGCAGCTCCTCGATGCCGTGGTCGACGTCGACGATGTCGGGGCCGCCGAAGCGATCGCCGCCATCGCGCCCGATTTGAGCGGCGAATCTGGCCGTCGAGCGGTCGCCACTGCGCGCGCGATCCTCGCCGATCGCATCGCCGCACGGACCAGCAACGTCGGTGAGCCCGACGACGAGCGAATGGTGGCGCACGCGCTCTATGAAGAGCTCTCCGCCGAACGCGATCGCAGCGGAACGCTTCGCGACGCGGTCGATCGCGCGCTCGCCGCGTGGGTCTCGGGCGGCGCTCGGGACGCACACGCGATCGCCGGCGAAGCGATGGAGACCGCCCGCGTCGGCCTCTCCGCGCTCGAGAGCCTCGACGACGAAGGTGAAGAGAGCGGCGCCGCCGTCGTTCGTCGCACCGCGGTTCTCCTCCTCCGCGATCTCGACGCCGGACTGCTCGAAGACTCGTCGCTCGGCGATCTTCTCCAGCTCCGGCCGCAGACCGTGCCGAGCCCGGAATCCGCCTCGATCGCCGATCTCCACGATCGGCTCGGCCTCTGGCTTCTCGCGCGCGAGCGAAGCGGCAAACGGCCGGTCGAGTACGGAATGAGCGGCAGACGCCTGCGCGCGCTCCTCCATCTCGTCGATCACGAATCGGCCGAACGTGACGACGACGGCGCTCCCAACGCGGCGCGCGTCCGCGGTCGTCGCCTCGACGCCGTCCGGGTCCTCCTCGATCGCCTGCCGAGAGATCGGCGCTCGCCCGTGCATCGCACGCTCTGTGCGACCTTGGCGCGCGCCTTCGATGCGCTCGTCCGCGACGGCACCTGCGAGCCGGTCGACGTGATGATGGTGTCGCTCGCGCTCCTCGAAGAGGGCACCGACCTGGCCACCCTCGGCGAGGCGAGCATGGATCCCGACGTCGCCGGTGCGCTCCGGGCGTGCGCGCGTTTCGTCCGTGCGATCACCGACGAGGCCATCCCGCTGGTGACGCCGTCGGCGGGCCCGATGTCCTTTCCCGCCGCATCGACCGACGATCGACCGGCGCCAGGTGATCAGCGCATCGAGGCGCTCCTCGAGCTCGCGGCCGCGCTCGGTGACGACGGTTCGGGGCGCGCCGAAGCACTTCGTGCAGTGCTCTCGCGCATCGCTCGTGCGTTGCAGAACGTGCAAGGTGCCCCCGCGCGCAAGAGCCTCCAAGACGGCGCCGGCGGCTCGTTCGATGCGCTCGCCGGTGCGGCGTCGGCCTACGCGCAGATGGACCAAGGCGCACGTCGACGTGTGCTGGGTGGACGCGACGATCTTCCGACCTCCGCCGTGGCTGCAGGCCTCGGCAGTCGCCTCGCCCCGCTTCTCTCCCGAGTCTCCGACGTGTCTCTCGAGACGGCGAAGGGAGCCGTGCAAGAGGCGCTCTCCGATTTGCAGCGCGTGCTTCCTTCGGCCCTCTTTCGCTTGGTCGACGAGGTCTTTCGTCGCGCGCTCGAGAGGCCCTACGAGTCCGATGCGGCCTCGGCGTCGAACCTTCGCGTCGGCGAAGAGCTCCCGAGCTGGCTCGGCGCGCGTCGCACCATCGGCGGCTTCTACGTCGTCCGTCCGCTCGGCGGCGGCGCGGCGGCTTCGGTCTTCGTCGCCAAGCGCATCGAAGAGCGTCACGAGGCAGGCGCCGAGCGGTTCGCGCTCAAGGTGCCCGATTACGACGGCGCCGCCGCGCGCAGCCTCTCCGAGCAGGAGTTCCTCGCCTTTTTCCGCGCCGAAGCCTCCGCGCTCCTCGGCCTCCCGCCCGATCCGAACCTCGCCCGCTTCGTCACCTTCGATCTCGCCGCTCGTCCCAAGCCGATCCTGGTGATGGAGCTGATCGAAGGACCGACGCTCGAACGATTCGTCGCCGCCGCCGAGACCAGCAACGGGACGACGACGACGCAGCGCGCGCTCGAGATCCTCGACGGGGTCCTCGCCGGTCTCGAGGTGATGCATAAGTACGCTATCGGTCACCTCGACGTGAAGCCCTCGAACGTGGTTCTGCGTGAAGGAAAGACGCCTGCGCTCGTCGATTTCGGGCTCGCCGGTCGTCACGTGCGACCGGGTTGCGCCACCGGTCCCTATGGCGCGCCGGAGGTGTGGGGCATCCTCCCCGACGACTTCACCGGCGAGCCTTCGCCGCTTCCCGCCGACATCTACGCGTTCGGTGCGCTGGCCTTCGAAGTGCTCACCGGGCGTACGCTCTTCGACGGACCGAACGAGGTCGCGATCATCAGCCGCCACCTGACGCACGACGGGCACCCCGACGCGCTCGACGCCGTCGCCCACGTCCGTCCGGTGATGGAGTTGATCGAGCAGACCCTACGCCGTGATCCCCGCCAACGTTTGACGGTGCCGCAAGTGCGCGCCGGCCTCCGCGCGCTCATGCCGGCGGTCGCTCCGCTCGCCTGGCCGCTTTAGTCCGGCGACCGAACGACGCGAGATCGACCGGCTCAACGGCCGAACTGCAGTCCGATCGTCGGGCCGAGATAGAAGTGCACGCCGTCGGCGAGCGTCTGCGGGGGTGAGGCAATCTTCACCGCGACGTTGCCGAACTTCCCGTTGCGCAAGCCGCCGTCCTCGGTTTGCACGGTGCCGGTCATCTCGGCCCACGCCATCACGCCGAGCGTGAATTTCGTGCCCGGCGTGCCGCCGAGGAGGAGGCCCGCGTCGACCATCATCGCCGGCGCGAACTTGGTGACGTCGGACGGCGCCCACTTGTCGCCGAGCGCGTCGCGTTCGTAGCCGAACGATCGATAGACGCCGCCGACCGCGAGGCCGAAGGTGAAGCGCACCGCGTCGTCCTTGCTGGTGATGCGCGCGCCCGGACCGGCGAACACCGCCCAGCCCTTGAATTTGTGCGTTTCCTTGCGCTCGACTGCGTCGGTGATGGTCGAGCCAGCGGTCGGCGGCGCGCTGGTCGACGAGCCGAAGGTGCGATCGACCGAGTAAGGAACGTCGAAGAGGAAGGCGCTCGCGAGCTCGAGCCCGAAGACGTCCCACGAGTAGCCGACGTTCAGTTTGGTGCCTGCAGCGAAGGGGATGCCGTTGTTCGAACAGCTCCCGAGGCCCGACTCCGAGCAAGTGGTGCCGAGGGTCGGTCCACCTGCGAGCGGGAAGACGCCGACGAGGTTGAACTTCGCGTAGAGGCCGCGGAACGGATTGCCGCCGACGCCGCTGCCGTTCTTCTCCGCGAGCGTCACCGGCTCGATGACGGTGCGACCCTTGTCGACGACGACGAGATGTTTGTATGGCTCGTATCCGGCGGCGACGACGGAGACCTCGTAGGTGCCAGGCGCGAGCTCGCCTTCCCACGTCCCGGTGCCCACTTTTTTCCCGTCGATCGAGATGTCACCGATGGCGCCGAGCGACTGTACGCGGAGCTTGCCGCGAAGGGCGAGGGCGGCGAGCGCGACGTCGGCGTTCTGCTTCACCACGACGTCGATGGTGCGCTTCTGGGAGGCGACGCCATCGGCCTTGAGCTGGATGACGTGCGGACCGGCGGAGAGATCTCCCGCCCACGGCGCCGGGCCCTCGTCGACGTCGTCGATGAAGACGTGCACCGCGATGCCGCCCTCTTCGCGCACCGCCACGTGTCCCGTCGTCACCTGCGCGGTCAGGGTCACCGTCAGCGACTGCGCCTCTTTGGCGATGGTGGTGACGTCCTTCTCGAAAGGATCGAACGCGTCCTTGGTGACGCGGAGCTTGTGCGTTCCAATGTCGGCGCGGAACGGCTTGGCGAGCGGCGTGACCCCCACGAGGCGACCATCGAGCTCGATCGTCGCTCCGGCTTCGTTCACCGACACGTCGAGGGTGCCCGTGAGGATGCGGAGCTCGGTGAGCGCCTTTCCGATGGCGTCTTTCTCTTTTTGCGAAAGCTGCGCGAGGTGTTGATCGAGGAGCTTCTCGTAGGCGTCGTGGGCCAGCGCGAAGTGCTTGAGGTCACGATGGCACTGGGCGATGTTGCGGAGCGCGCTCGGGCGCGGATTGAGCTTGTACGAGGCGTCGAACTCGATGAGCGCGCCGTCGTAGACCTTCTCGGCGTAGAGCTTGAGACCGATCTCGAAGTGCCTTTTCGCCTCCGCTTCTTCCGGCGTCATCGGCGCGGGCGGCGGTGGCGCAGGCGGTGCGGTCGTCGATCCGGTCGGCTTCGCCTTCGGCTTCGGCGGCGCTGCCGGCGGCTTGGCGAAGACAGCGCTGGCGACGCAGGTCACGAGGACGAAGGCGGCGAAAACCGGGCCTCCTCTCGTCGAGGCCGATCTCCAGCCGCGGGTCCTGCGCATCGCGCCCCATCCTACCCAAGGAACGCGCGGGTGCGTCGACTCCCGCGCGAGTGCCACCGATGACGGGGCTTCTCCGTGGTTCCGTCGTGGTGCAGTGTATAAAGTGGCTATGTGATCTCGGTCAGTACGCGCTGGAGACGCCGGTTCCACCGAACTGTGGCTCGGTCGACGTCGTCGAGGGCGCGGCGCTCGTCACGCCTGGCACGACGCTCGACGACGCCTTCGCCGACGAAGCCACCGGGGGCAGCTTTCCGAGGAACTTGCCGGACATCGCCGAGCCGAGCGGCTTCTTCGTGCTCGCGCTCCCGCTCGAGGACGCGCCGGCGACTCCAGTCGCATTCGTGTCGGCGGCGAGCTGCGAGCTCGAGACCGACGGGCTCGCACCGGTGACGGCGCGCGACGGATCGCCTCCGTTCGTGGGCGCACTGCCCGAGCTCCCGCCGCGATAGGTCACCGCGTAGAGTCCCGCGCCAGCCATCATCAAGACGATGGCGACGGCGATGAATCCACGACTGCCGCGCGCACGCGGAGACGACGGCGTCGGCTCGTCTTCGTGACGTAGTCCGAGGGCGGGCGCTTGCACCGAGACGCCCGATTCGGTGGGCGGCGAGATTCGAATGCGCGGGTTCGAGCCGGACGCCGCGAGTAGTGGCTGCGTGGCCGCGACGGCGCCGCGATGTGCATTGCGCGAACCACCTTCGCCCGCCGGAATGACGATCGCATCGGGGCCAGTTCCATCGACCTCGCCGTGGATCACCCGCGCGCCGTCACGCGCATCACGCGCTTCACGTGAGTGGGGCGAAGTGGCGAACGCCTCGGGCAACGCATCGTGGAGCATCCGCGCGAAGGTCGCGCAGTCGGGAATGCGCAGCTCGACGTCGTGCTCGAGCGCTTGGTCGACGATGGCGATCACCGACGCCGGCACCCACGGCGCGATCTCCGAGAGCGGTGGCGGCTTCTTCAAGACGATGGCGAAGATGGTCTGCTCGTAGGTCTCGAGCTGCTCGTACGCCTGTCGGCCGGACAGCATCTCGTAGAGGCAAGCGCCGAGCGACCAGACGTCGGTGCGCGCGTCGATCGGCTGTCCCTGCGCCTGTTGCGGCGACATGTATTGCGGCGTGCCGACCGCCGAGCCCCAACGCGTGATCGGGCGCTTCGGATCGGGGTTCTCGTCGCCCTCGGTGAGCACCTTGCTGATGCCGAAGTCGACCAACTTGACGGTGACGTGCCCGTCGTCGCGCACGCTGAGGAAGACGTTGGCGGGCTTGAGATCACGGTGAATGACGCCCGCCGCGTGCGCCTTCGAGAGACCGCGCGCCGCTTGGTGGGTGATGTCGACGGCGAGCTCGGGGGAGAGGCGCTCTTCGCGATCGAGTCGCGTCGCCACGTCTTCGCCGGTGAGGAACTCCATCACCATGTAGAGGCCGAAGACGTCGTCTTGGCCGACGTCGAAGACCTGCACGATGTGGTCGCTCTCGACCCGACTGGCCGCCCGCGCCTCCTGGCGGAAACGTGCAGCCAGGTCGGTCCCGCTCTTCGCGTGATGCGCGGCGATGATCTTGATGGCGACCCGCTTGCCGATCTCGACGTGGGTCCCTTCGTACACCGAGCCCATCCCCCCCTGGCCGAGGAGGCGCTTGACCAGGAATTTCCCGGCGAGCGTCGCCCCGAGGGGCGAGGGAAGCTCCGACATGAAAGGACTCTAGTATGACGCGATTCGGGCCGCAGAACCAAGCTTCGGCAACCGAGCGGAGCGAGATTGACCGAAGCGGCCAAAGTTGCGAGCCAATCTTGGCAAAACGAGAAGTTTCTCGGCCGAACTCAGAGAGAAGCCGCCAGCTGGTTCGCTTGGCGCACACAGTCGGAGATGCCGACGCCATCGTAGGCGCTACCGAGCAGATGCAGTCCTGGGTGTCCGCGCAACAACTCGCGAATGCGAGCCATTTTCGCGGGGTGACCGACGCGCGGTTGCGGGCTCGCACGGACGAAGCGCGAGACGAAGTCGACGATTGGGGCCGCTTCGACGTGGAGGACGCGCTTCGCCTCGGCACGGGCGAGCGCGATCAGCGACGCGTCGTCTCCGTCCATCGCCGCGCTGCCGAAGAAAAAGCGGAGGAGGACCATCCCCGAGGGAGCACGTCCCGCCCACTTGCTGGTCACCCACGTCGAGGCGAGCGCGCTCATCGCCGAGGTGCGCGCCGACGCGGGGACGATGTAGCCGGTGGCATCGAGTGGATGCGCGATGGCGTCGCGCGGGAACGCGAGGAACACCGTGCACGACGATCCATAAACTATGGATGCAAGCTCGTCGGCGAGCGGTTCGGAGTGGGGACGGAGGAGCGTCGCCGCGGCGTGCGCCGGTCCGGTGACGACGACCTGATCGGCCGCGATCGGTTCGCTGCCGTCGATGCCGACCTCGTATCCACCGCCCTCGCGTCCGCCCTCACGTCCGCCCTCACGTCGCGAGATGCGGAGGACGTGCGCGCCATAGCGAACCCGATCGCCGAGCCGCGCCGTGAGCGTGTCGACGAGCTCGCCGATGCCTCCGGCGAGGCCGATGAACGGGCTCGAACGCACCGCGCCGCCCTTGGGAGACATCTTTCGACCGGCGAAGAAGACGCCGCCGCGCTTCTCCAACGCCGCGAGCTGGGGCACCGTCGCGAGCATGCTGAGATCGGAGACCTCGCCGGTGTAGAGCCCGCCGAGGAGCGGTCCGGCGAGCGCCTCTTCCACTTCGCGTCCGAAGCGCCGCGTGATCCAGGCATCGAGCGCTTCGTCGTCGCCGGTCTTCGGATCGCGTCCGAAGCCGATGGGCAGGAGCGGCTCGAGCAGCGCGCGCAACTTGCCACGCCACGAGAGGAGCGGCGTGCGCAGCAGCGGCCGAACGCGCGTCGGCAAGCCGAGGATCAGTCCATCGGGGAGCGCCACCAGCGAGCCATCGCGCTGGGCGACGTAGACGCGGCGGTTCTGTGGGAGCGTCTCGACCAGACGATCGCCGAGGCCGAGCGCGCGCGAGAGCTCGGTCGCCGCTGGCTTGGCCGCCACCCACGAGTCACCGGCGTGATCGATGAGGAAGCCATTTTTCCGAGTCGTTCGCAGGTTGCCGCCGGCGCGGGCCGAACCTTCGAGCACGAAGACGTCGTGCCTCGAGGATCTCTGGGAGAGCGCGAACGCGAACGCGAGGCCGCTGATCCCCGCGCCGACGACGACGATGCGCGATCGCCTCTCGGCCATCAGCCGGGGTGCCGGAACTCGTGCACGAAGTCGACCAGCCGCTGCACCGACTCGACCGGCGTCTCGGGGAGGATGCCGTGCCCGAGGTTGAAGACGTAGCCGACGCCGCGCATCCGCTGGAGGATGTCGGCGGCGCGCGCCTCGATGACCGGCACAGGCGCGAAGAGGATCGTCGGATCGAGGTTGCCCTGGAGCGCGACGTCGTCACCGAGCATGGCGCGCGCGTCGTCCATCGGCAGTCGCCAATCGACGCCGATCACGGTGCCACCCGCCTTTTTCTGCAGCGGAAGCAGCGTCGTGGTCCCGGTGCCGAAATGGATCACCGGCACGCCCGTGGTCTCGATGTCCTTCAAGATCTTGGAGACGTGGGGGAAGATGTACTGCTGATAGTCGTCGGGCCCGAGCTGACCGACCCACGAGTCGAAGAGCTGCACGACCTGCGCGCCGGCGACGATCTGCGCGCGAAGATACTTCCGCACGACCTCGGCGAGCTTCTCCATCAAGAGATGCCAAGCCTCGGGCTCGCCGTACATCAGCTTCTTCGTCTTCACGAAGTGCGCCGATTTTCCGCCTTCGATGAGGTAGCTCGCGAGCGTGAAGGGAGCACCCGCGAAGCCGATCAGCGGCACCTTGCCGTTGAGCTCCTTGCGGATGAGCTTGATCGACTCGAGCACGTACCCGAGCCCGTCCTCCGGATCGATCACCCGCAAGCGCTCGATGCCGGCACGATCGCGGATCGGATCGTGGACGACGGGTCCCTCGCCCTTGGCGAACTCGAAGGGCGCGCCCATCGGTTCGAGCGGCAGGAGGATGTCGGCGAAGAGAATGGCCGCGTCGACGCCGAGGCGGAGCGGCTGCATCGTCACCTTCAGCGCCAGCTCCGGCGTCTTGCAGAGCTCGAGCAGCGTGTACTTCTCGCGCAGCGCTCGGTACTCCGGCATGTAGCGGCCTGCTTGGCGCATCATCCAGATGGGCATCACGTCGACGGCCTCGCGGCGGCAGGCGCGGAGGAAGCGATCGGTCTCGGTCATCGGCGGGATCCGTGCCACGGGGCTTTCGGGTCGCAAAGGCGTTTGCCGTTGTGACGATGGTCTGACAGTCGCTCTGCCCTTCGATTGCTACGTTCTGCAAAGCCGAAATGGACGTCGCCGTCGTCGTGAATTTGAAAGCCCGCAAGGGCTCCGAGTCGGTCGGTCGGATGGTGCGCGATCTTCTTCCGCGTGCACGCGTGTCGGTCACGCGCTCGATGGATGACGTGCGCAACTTCATTTTGAAGGAAATTGCGCCTCGTCCGCCGGCGCTCCTCCTCTCGGGCGGTGGTGACGGGACCGCCGTCGCGCTCCTGAACGAGCTTCGAGAAATGGACGTCGCCATCCCCACCATCGGGGTCCTGCCGCTCGGCACCGGCAATGGTTGGGCGCGGGTCACCGGGGCGCCGCGCGCTCGCGAGGCCGTCACCCGTATCGCCGGCCTCCGTGGGCTCCCCCCGCCGACGCGTCGCTTCGGACTGGTCGAGGTCGATGGTCAGGTCGCGCCCTTCGCCGGCACCGGCTGGGACGCTGAGATCGTCAGCGATTTCAAAGCGCAGATGTCCGAGCTCCCGATGACCCAGCAGCTCGAGGCTGGCCTCTTCGGCTACATGAAGGGGCTCTTCACGCGGACCATTCCGCGTCACGTCTTCGGCAACGGCCCCGCCAACGTGGTGCTCACCAACCTCGGCGAAGACGCGATGACCGTCGACGAGAACGGCCGGGCCATTCCCTTGCGCGGCGGCGAGCGCGGCGCTGTCCTCTATCGCGGTCCTGCCAGCGTCGCAGCCGCGGCCACGACCATGGAATGGGGCTTTGGTTTCCGCGCTTTCCCCTTCGCCCATCTCGTGCCGGGCCGGCTCTCGACGCGGGTCTACGGCGCCTCCGTCGTCGAGGCCACGCGCAACATGTTCAAGCTCTGGCGCGGCGAGCACCCGATGCCGAAGATGCACGACTTCTTCCTCACGGCGGGGCGCATGGAGTTCGATCGCGTCGTGCCCTTCCAATGTGGCGGCGACGTGCAAGAGCCGCGACGCTCGTTCGACTTCCGCATCGCCAGCGACACGGTCGACCTCGTCGACTGGCGTCGCCTCTCTTGAGCGCGCCCGAGAGCGTCACTCACCGATCACGGTGATCAGCACCTCGCGTCGATGCGGCGCGGTGCGGTGCTCCCAAAGATAGATCGCCTGCCACGTCCCGAGCGCGAGCGAGCCGCCTCGCACCGGTACTTGCTCGCTCGTGCGCGTGAGCACGGTGCGCACGTGTGCCGGCATGTCGTCGGGGCCTTCGTCGTCGTGCTCCCAAGGGCCGAAGCGAGGCCGTTCCGGCGCCACGTCGTCCATCCAACGTTGCAGGTCGCGTAACACCGCGGGGTCTGCATTTTCTTGAATGACCAAGCTCGCCGAGGTGTGGCGAAGGTAGAGAGAGCAGAGTCCCGTCTTCACCTTCGACGCACGAACTATCGAGGAAACTTGGGCCGTGATGTCGGTGAAGCCCCGTCCGTGGGTCCCGATCGACAGGTGTTCTTGGGCGATCATGAGGACTGGAGACTGCACATTCGGCCCTTCCCATGCCAGCCGGAACTGAGTATGCAGGCGCCGGAACGCATGGTCGAAGACCTCTGCGCTCGAAATCGGCATAGCTCTCTTCGAGCGAAGTGTGCCGCTGCCTGCGGTCGTCGGGACCGCCCTCACGAGAAGGAAAGCCCTCCATGAACCGGAAGATCCTGATTGCCGCCGCCCTCGTTCTCGGTACCGCCTACTCCTTCGCCTGCGGCGGCGACGACGCGACGAAGAACACCAACACGATGCCGACCTCGTCGGCGACCGTGACGGCTCCCCCGGTCGACACCGGCTCGGCCGCTCCGACCGCCACCGAGACGGCCTCGGCCGCGCCGACCGTCACGGCCGAGCCCCCGAAGCCGAAGAGCCTCTTCGAGCGCCTCGGTGGCAAGGACGCCATCAGCAAGGTCGTCGACGACTTCTTCGCGATCGTGAAGGACGACAAGCGCATCAACAAGCACTTCGCCGCCGTCCTCAAAGACAAGAAGAAGACCGAGACCCTCCGCGACAACGTCATCGCCTTCATCTCCAAGACCGCCGGCGGCGACGCCGAGTACAAGGGCAAGGACATGAAGGAAGCCCACAAGAACATGAAGCTGAAGGACGCGGACTTCGACGCGTTCGTCGAGGACCTCGTCAAGGCGCTCGACAAGAACAGCGTCGGGCAGACCGAGAAGGACGAGCTCGGCAAGGCGCTCGCCGACATGAAGGCGGACATCGTCGCCCCGGCTCCCGCCCCCAAGGGCGCGACCACGGCCAAGCCGGCCGGCACCGCCGCGGCGCCCAAGGCCTCGAAGTAATCCTTCGTTTCGCGTTTCGTTCTCGCGAAATCCCCCGCCGAAAAAGCGGGGGATTTTGCTTTTTTGTCGACCGCGGGAAGATCGTTCGTAACTTTTTGGTTGGAAGAGCCACGTGCTCTGGTGACTCGTCTTCCTGCCGCGCTGCCCTTCCCGCAGATCCTCCGCAGCGAGGAGGTCGACGCACGTGAAGCGGAGCGAGCGATCCTCGCGGCCCTCTACGCGCAGCATGGTCCGCGCGTGCATCGCTTTCTCCGCGACCTCCTCGGCGACCCGGCCCTCGCTGCCGACGCCACGCAGGAGACGTTTGCGCGGGCCTTCCACCTCTTCCCCGAGGTCCTCCGCGATCGCGAGCGCGCTGCACCCTGGCTCTTCGGGGTCGCGCGCAATGTCTCGCTCGAGCTCCGCAAGGCACGCGGGCGCGCGGGTAAGGTCTTCGTTCGCGAGCCCACCGACGGTGAAGGACACGCACACGCACACGCACACGCGGACCCTTCGCCCTCTCCGGAGACCGAGCTCTTGGGGCACGAGGCCGCTCGCATCGTCGCCGCCGCGCTCGCGAAGCTCTCGGAAGATCGCCGCGCGCTCCTCTTGCTGAGGATGGATCACGGGCTCTCCTACGACGAGATCGCGACCTCCCTCGGCTTCACGTTGGCGAAGGTGAAGGTCGAGCTCCACCGCGCGAGGGAGGTGCTCCGCGAGACCTTCCGAGCCTACGCCGATGGCGCTGCCGATACGCGGGGAGGAGCCCGATGAGCGAGAGTTTCGAGGCGAACGAGCTGCACGAGATGCACGGGACGGATGAGATGAGCCAACTGGACGACCTCGACGACGACGAGTCCCTCGAGCGCGAGCTCTTCGCGGTGCGCGTCGAGGTCGCGCCGTCTTTCGCGCCGTCTTTCGCGCTCGATGTCGAAGACGTCTTTCGTCGCGTCGAAGTGCAGCGCGCTCGGCTCGCCGCGGACGAGGCGGTCGTTCGCTCGCGTCCTCTGCGCGTCGCCTGGGCCGTCGCCGCCGCTGCGCTCTTCGCCACCTACCTCGGCCTCGGTCTCGGTTCTTCGGCGAGCATCATGAGAGACGGCGAAGGTGACCAAGGCTCCACGTCGCGGGCGAGCGAGGGCGATGTCTCCAGCCTCGTTTGTCGCGACGACGAGTGCGTCACGCGTCCGTGCATGAGCGTTCAGGCCGCGAACGCGAGCCTCGCGACCACGAGCACCAAGTCGGACGATTGCGTGTCGTGGTCGTCGTCGCGCGCGGTGCCTGCACGTCGCCTCGACGAAATCGCCAGCCTCGAATCCGTAACTTTCACTCCGGCGCGGCCATGAACGTGCCGGAGGTGACGTCATGCGATCGATGTTCGGGCTCGTTTTTGCGGGCATTCTCGGGTTGGGTTGTGGGCAGGTGGAGCCACGCGGGGAGCCGCCCTTCGCCGGCGCTGCGGCCGAGGGTGCGCCTTCAGCGCGTCCCGTTCGATACGCGGTGCCGATCGATGGGCTACGGGCGATCGGGCGTGAAGATGCGCCGGTCACCGTCGTCACCTTCACGGACTACGAGTGCCCGTTCTGTGCACGCGCAGAGGCGACGGTCGCCGCGTTGAAGGCCGAGCTCGGCGACGATCTGCGCGTCGTCATCGCCGAGCATCCGCTGCCGATGCACAGCAATTCGCGCGAGGCGGCGCTCGCCGCGTTGTCGGTGCCGCCTGATCGGTTCGCCGAGATGCACGCTGCGCTCTTCGCTCCGAACGCACCGCACACAGGTGAAGCGCTGGTTCATCTGGCGAGCGGGGTGGGCGTCGACGAGAGCGCGTTTCGTGCTCGATTCGCTGGAAAAGAAGCGCACGCCGCGCTCACGGAGGCCGAAGATCTGGCCGCTTCGCTCCACGTCAACGGGACGCCGACGTTCTTCGTCAACGGCATCCGCATCGATGGCGCGCAGCCGCTCGATCGCTTCGTGACGGTCGCGCGCGAAGAGTTGGCCTACGCGCGTGGCCTCCTCGCCAAGGGCATCGCACCGAATCGCGTGTACGCCGCGCTCCTCGCCGAGGCCCGGGAAAACCCACCCGCGATGCCCGCGCCTTCGCCCGCGCCCGCGCCCGAGCTCACCTTCGTTCCCGCGGCGAAGGAGACCGGCGGTGCTGCGTATCTCGGCGCCCTCGATGCTCCACGCTCGCTCGTCGTCTTCGTCGACTACGAGTGCCCTTTCTCGAAGCGTCTCGACGCGCAGCTGCGGACTTTCTCCGCCGAGCACTCCGACGTCCGCGTCGTCGTTCGCAACCGGCCGCTCTCGTTCCACGTCAACGCGCGGCTCGCGGCGCAGGCGGCGATCGCGGCCGAGCTCCAGGGAAAGCTCGAGCCGTACGCGCAGGCGCTCTACGCCCACGGCGACGCGCATGGGCGTGCCGAGCTCGTCGCCTACGCCGACCAGTTGGGCCTCGATCGAGCGCGTTTTCTCGCTGATCTCGACTCTACGGCGGTCGCCAAGCGGCTCGCCGACGACGAAGCATGGGCGGAGAAACTGGGCGTCACCGGCACCCCCACGTCCTTCGTCGACGGCCAACGCATCGTCGGCGCCCAACCGCCGGCAACGTTCGCCTTGGCGCTGTCACGACCGAGCGAGTGAAAGAAACGTCGAACGAGAAGCTTCTCGTTTCGCCAAAGATTGCCACGCAACTTTGGCCGCTTCGGTCAATCTCGCTTCGCTCGGTTGCCGAAGCTAGAGCGCACCACGGATCGCCAGAGACGGTCCGTGGAAGACGTCGACGCCGCCGAAATCGGTGCGGCGTTCGGCGCCGGCGTCGCTGTTGTTGCGATGAATCGAGGTGTAAATGACGTCGGCGCGATAGAGCGCGCGGAGGTCGAGGCGCACCCGACTTCCCCGCGGCAGGAGTCGCCAGCGCAACCCGAGACCGAGGCCGCCGTTGAAGACGAACGCCGTCTCGTGGAAGTCTTCGTGGTTCGCGGCGACGTCGCCGCCGAGCGGATCTTTCAGGAAGTAGAACGAGCTCGGCCCTGCGCCGCCGAAGAGGGCGACGTCGAGGAAGGGCGAGAAGCGCGGCGCCTCGCCGACGCCGAAACGCGCGGTGCCACCGGCCATGTAGTACCGCGACGTCACGTTCTGCGCCGGGCTCTCGCGCGAGAACGTGAAGGCCTTCACGTTCGGATCGGCCGAGGTGTTGGTGAGCTCGTAGAGAATGCGCGGCAGCGTGTATTTCACGTAGCGCACGCCGACGACGAGCTCTTCCATCCAGGCCTTCATCGACGCGTCGCCGACCGCCCAGAGAATGTCGTAGCCGACGTCGACCTGCGTGTACTGGAGCTTGAGGGGCGAGGTGTCGATGACGTTGTCGACGTTGGTCGCCTGCACCTTGCGCACTTCGCCGGCCGTGAAGGTGGCGATTTTCGCGGAGCTGCGGATGCCGAGGATGCCGAGTCCGAAGTCGATGACGTCGCTGGCGGCGCCGTGGATGCCGAGCTGCGAGGTGAGCGACGTCTGCTCGATGGTGCCGCCCGAGCTGAACGCGCGGTCGGTCGAGTAGCCGAAGCCGAGAAAGCCGGCCGACGGGAGGTTGATGGCGTCGAAGGTGATGTCGAGGCGCGCGGAGGCGAGGATGATCGGCTTGACCTTGTAGTCGAGCTTGAACGACCTCCCGCGGTAGTCGAGCGTCTCCTTGCCGTTGTCGTACGTCTGCTGCGCCTGGAGCGGCACGTTGTTGTAGATGAAGGCCTCGCCGCCGGCCTTGAGATCGATGCGGAAGCTGTCGAGCGTGATGCCGACGATTTGATCGACGACGCTCTCTTTGAAGAGGAACCCCGGAGAGTCGTCGACGTCTTCCTTGAAGGCCCGCGCGAGGATGTTGGTCATTCCCTCGAGGAGCGGGATTTGCCGGCTGATTCGCTCTTTGATCGACGCGATGTACGCCGGCAGTTGCCACGCCTGACGAATCGCCTTCAGCGAGGGGTGCTCGACCAGATCTTTCGGCGCATCGGGCAGCGAACGCACCGTCTGGATGGCGATGATCGGCGCGAGCGCGAGCGCTTCGAGCTCGAGACGGAAGGCCACCGACAACGCGGTCAGCGCCTCGCGCGCCACCTGCGCCCGCGCCTCGGTGTCGAGCTGCGCATCACTGGCCAGCAGCTCGGCGTCGCGCGTGATGTCGCGCTTCGAAGCGTCGACCGCCGCCGCCGCAGCCGAGACCTGACGCTGCTTCTCGTAGAGCTCGGGCGCCCGCTTCTTCTTGTCGTCTTCGCTCGCCGAGGCGAGCTCGTCGTCGAGCTCTTTGTGCGCCTGCACCGCCTTGCCGAGCGCGTCGATGGCGTCGCGGTAGGCCGTCCAATGCGCTTTCACGAGCGGCGCGCGCGGCACGAGCCCGGCGACGGCGTCGAGGATCGACGGATACATCGCCTTCTCGGGCGGCGGCGCGTACTCGCGCAACGTCTGCTCGATGTAGAGGCGGTAAATCTTGAGGATGGGGACTTCGAACTCGCCGGTGTTGTACGGCGCGCTCTCGAGGATCTTCTCTTTGACAGCGCGCGCGTCGGCCTCGCGAAGCGGCAGTCGTCGCACCCAGAGATCGCCCGGGGTGTAGGGCGACCCGACGAGAATGCGATCGACGAGCTCGAGGGTTCGCGCCAGATCTTCCACGCGATCGAGCGACACCCGGAGACTCGCGTCTTCGTGGGCATAGGCACGCACCGCGCGGACGTTTTGCTGCACTCCGCAGCCGAGCGCGAACGGCGCTGCGAGGACCGCGCCGCAGAGCATCGCGCGCATCATCTGGCTACGCCTCTTCATCTTCACGCGAACCGTACCAGAGGTGAGCGAGCGCTTGCGGCGGCATCCCCATTGCCCCGCACACGCCCGAAAAAGCACCGACTTTGGACGGTCGCCGAGCGGTCTCATTCACCACGTTCGTGGCCACGGTGTCCTCCCTCGAGAAGCGGGAAGTGCGTCATCCCATCGCCGCCCCGCGTTGTGCGCGATCGCAACGTTCGTCCAAAAACCTTACTGTTCGCGAGCAGAAGAATCTTGCGCTTGGAGTCGCGGGCCGTGACCTCGCGCAATTCCCTGCACGAAACCATTAACCATCAGGCCCGGCTGGCCGTACCGAAAGGCGTGCGGGTCGTCATCCACTCTTCTCAGCCCTTCGAATCGGTCACCTCCAACCCCCTCGGGAAGGACCAGGCGCCTCACAGCATCTGGACATGGTCCGACGGCAGTTGGCTCCTCGTTCGTTTCCTCGACGACGGCGGCAACATCGCCGTCACGAGTCCGACGATCTCTGCCGCGCTCCTCGAGAGCGGTGAGATGTTGGTCGTTCGCGTCGACCCCGTCGTGCTCCGTTCGGAGCAGGCCAACGATCGTCGATCCCAACTCCTGTGAGCCTCTCGATGCACTCGAGATCGCTCTGCCTGCGTCCGCCGACTCCCGACGAGTGAGTTCGGCGAGGTGTGCCTGTGCGACGTCGCGTCGCGGTCCGATCTCGCTGGCGGAAGCCGCTCGACGGCGCTAAAGCGCGCCATGCATAAGCGCACGCTGCTCCTCGGCTCCCTCGCAGCTCTCACGATGGCGTGTGGAGGTTCCGACGACGTCGCCCCGGTCGATGACACCGGCGTCGACGCGGCGATCGACTCGACCGTGGGCGACATTGGCACCGACTCCAGTGACTCGGGCAGCGATACGGGCACCGACTCCCGCGGCGACCTGGGCGTCGACGCGCCGCGCACCGATGCCGACGTCGGTGTCGACTCGGGCGACTCGGGCGACACCGGTACGCCGATCACCCCACTCTCCCCCGGAGACGCCGGTTGCACGGTGACCAAGGGCGACGCGGACAAGCTCTACGTGACGGGCGTCGCGCTCCTCCAACCTGCTCCTCTCGCCGCGGGTGAGCTCCTGGTCGTCGGTGACAAGATCACCTGCGTCGGCGCGAGCTGCGCATCGGCGACGGGCGCCTCGACGGCGACGAAGATCGCCTGCACCAAGGGCATCGTCCTCCCGGGCTACGTCGACGCACACAACCACGTCGACTGGAACGTCCTTCCGACCTGGCGTCACTCGCAGTATTTCGAGGACCGCTACCAGTGGCGCGGCTCCGACGCCTACAGCAAGCAGATCGCCGCCGCGCACACGGCCATCGGCGGCGCGCTCGAATGTCCCGCGGTGAAGTACGCCGAGGTCCGCGCCATCGTCGGTGGCACCACGTCGATTCAAGGCACTGCCGTCAGCGCCGGCGCGATCCCCTGCATTTCCGGCCTCGTTCGCAACATCGATCTCGGTGGCACGGCGGCCGCTCTCGGCGTCGGCCCCGCCGAGACCGACATCAACATGGTGACCTCGATCGCCACCGCCAAGACCGAGCGCGACAACGTCTACACGTCGGGCAAATCGATCGCCTACATCCCGCACGTCGGCGAAGGCTACGATCGCCCGCAGCGCGGCGAGTTCGACGCCGACGAAGGGCACTCGTTCTACGGCTCCAAGAGCGCGTTCATCCACTCGGCCGGCGGCCGGGCGCGCGAGTACGTGAAGATGGCAGCGACGGGCACCAAGCTCATCTGGTCGCCCCGCTCCAACCTCGAGCTCTATGGTGACACCGCGCACGTCGCCATCGCCAAGCACCTCGGCATCGAGATCGCCCTCGGCTGCGACTGGTCGCCGTCGGGTAGCTGGCAGATGACCGAAGAGCTCCGCTGCGCCCGCGAGGTCGACGAGACCAGCATGGGCAAGAACTTCACCGAGGACGACCTCATCTTCATGGCCACCGCCGCCTCGGCCGATGCGGTCGGCGTCGGGGACAAGGTCGGTCGTCTCGCCGTCGGCTACGTCGCCGACTTCCAAATCGTCTCTGGCGACATCACCAAGCCTTCGCACTCGGCGATCGAGGCCGGTCCCAACGAGACCGCGCTCGTCGTCATCGGCGGCAAGCCGCAGTACGGCGAGGCCAAGCTCCTCGACGCGCTCGTCGACACCGCCCTCTGCGACGACGTTCCGCTCTGCGCCGGCGTCACCAAGAAGGTCTGCGTTCGCGCTGTCGCCGCCGACGACACGCTCCCCGCGCTCACCAAGAAGCTCTCCGACGCGCTCGTCGCGGCCAAGGCCAAGGCCGCCGTCGCCGATCAGTTCGAGTTCGAGGTCGCGCCGTTCGCGCGCTGCGTGTTGCCCTTCACTTGCAAGCTCGGCAACGACGCCTATACCGGCAAAGCGACCACCGGTGACAGCGACGGCGATGGCACGCCCGACACCAAGGACAACTGCCCGACGCTCTTCAACCCGCACCAGGACGACTTCGACGTCGACGGTAAGGGCGACGAGTGCGACGAGTGCCCGAACAAGGCCGGCACCGACTGCGGCCTGACCGATCTCGACGGCGACGGCACGCCCAACGCGACCGACGTCTGCCCCTTCACGGCGGGCACCACCGCCGACGTCTGCGCGCCGTGCGGCACCGCCACCACCGCCTGCGCCATCGACGAGATCGCCACCCTGCGCGATCCGAGCAAGCCGATCCGCATCGAGGTCGGCGCCAACGGGGCCTTCAAGGGCCTCACCGTCCTCGGCCTCTGGAAGTCGGGCACCAACAACGGCGCGTTCCTCCAGTCCGCGCTCGGCAACAAGTACGGCGGGCTCTTCTACTTCAACGGCACCGCTGCCGCGCCGACGGTCGCGGTCGGTGACATCGTCGACGTCGCCGGCCAGTACACGGTCTTCGACGGCCTCGCCGAGATGCAGAAGAGCACCACGACGCCGCTCACCCTCACCAAGACGGGCACCGGCACCGATCCGACGCCGACGCTCGTCTCGGTGAGCGAGATCTGGACGGGCGGGCCGCGCTTCGAGGAGCTCGTGGGGACTCTCATCGAGCTCCACGACGTCGCAGTGCGTGCCGACACGACCTTCCCCGAGGTCAACATCGGCGACGACGCCGGCGCCTTCGGTGGCACGCTGCGCCTCGCCGGCAGCGCGTACGGGCTCGCGGCCCCCTGCGCCGGCACGACGTTCACCAAGCCGACTGTCGGCACCAAGTACGCGAAGATCGTCGGCCTCCTCGACCGTCGCAACAGCCTCGCGAAGATCCTCCCGCGTTGCGCGAGCGAGCTCGTCACGAAGTGAGCAGTTGAAGAGCCAGTGCGACGGCCCAATTCGCGCAGCCGAACGTCACCGCTGTCTCCACGCTGCACGAGTCGTGCAACGCGCGTGCTGTCATCGGCGCATGACGAGTCGAGAAATCGTGCTGATTTCTCGACGGCTGCGCGGCTGCGCCTTCACGACCACTCCTGGCATCACGTGTGCTGAAGGGGATGGCATGAAGAACACCCTCCGCCTCACCCTCATCCTCGGAATCCTCGCCGCCCTCACCGTCTCGACGACCGGCTGCGACCTCGGGTCGATCCTCGGAAGTCTCGGCATCTGACGGCGCCGTCGATTCAGGAACGACGCGGCGGCTTCCGTGCCGGTTCTCGCCACTTCGCGCGCCGCAAGCTCCCGAGCAACGTCAGCGGCTCGTCGCTCTGCCGGAACCGGAGGACGTCGCCGATGGTGATCGAATAGACCTCGTGAGGTCCATCGACGAAGACGCGCCCTTCGCCCATCTTCGCCCGCAAGATCAACTCGTGACCCGGATCGACGAGGCCGCGCGGCATCGCCAACGTGCCGCCCGCCGGCGTGTACGGCTCGCGGATCACGAACTGCAATTTCTCGCTGACCATCGGGAGCACCTTGCCACCGGCGCTCCGCTGCGCGGCCGTCGACCCTGCCGCCGGGCCGATCCACATCCCCGAGGACTTCTGCTCTTCGACGGTGCGCTCGTGCTCGAGGAGGTAGCGCGTGGTCGCCGCTGGGGACGCGCAACAGACGAGCGCTTCGTTGAGCACGTGCTTGGTGAGGAGGACGTCGTTCTTCGACACCTGCATGCGCGTCAGCCGATGGACGCGGAGTGCTCCCGAGAGCGCCCGCTCGAGCACTTCGAGCACCTGCCCCATGCGACCGGAGCAGAAGAAGCCGACGCTGTAGTCGGGGGCGGAGTTGATGGCGAGCACCGGCGTGTCGCGGATGCCGTGCGACGCCGCGAGCAACGTGCCGTCGCCGCCGACGGTGACCACGAGATCGTGCCCCCTCGGATCGACGACGCGAAACTCGTCGAGCTCGGCGGCGGTGACCATCGTCGCGTGGCAACGAAGCTTGGAGAGCGCAAGCTCGACCTCGTGGATGGTCGACTCGTGCTGGACGTGCGCGCCCTGCATACGCCGCACGGTGAGATCGTTCGAGCGCAACAGCTCTTCGACGCGTTCGTGCCGACCGATGTCGCGCCCCTCGCGGTGCACCCGGAGCGCGCTCTTCTTCGCCAACACCAGCACCCGCGGCGGGCCGTTCGGGCGAATCGGCGGCTCCGGCGCCTCGTCCTTCGATGCCCTCTTCGGCGCCTTGCGCTTCATGCGGTGCGGCCTTGCAGACGCGAGGCGAGCCGACGGATGCCGAGCTCCGTCTTGGCGTCGGGGAGAAGACCTCTCTCACACCAATCGAGCGCCTCGTCGAGCGGTACGTGGTGGATGCGAGCCCCATGTTCCAGCGGCGATCCGTCGCCTTCCGGCGGCTCGTAGGCGTCGGGATCGACCTCGCACTCGTAGATGTAGATGACCTCACCGATGATGCCCGACGACGGCAACATCGCGCCGCCGAGCTGGTGCACCTTCGCCTCGGCGACGCGAAGACCGAGCTCTTCGTGCGTCTCGCGCACCACGCAACGCACGAGGCCCTCGGGCGTGCGCTCGTCCTTCTCGACGAGCCCGGCGCAAATCTCCCACAGCTCTCCGTGCGCGACGCCATCGGGCAACGGAATCGGCGACCCGATGATCGGATCGGGTCGCAACGCCAAAGGAGGTCGCACCGCGGAGCGGAGGATCACGTGACGAACCCCCTCGCGCTGAAAGTGCGGCACCACCGCCACCGCGTCCTGATTCCAGCGCTCGACGGTGTCGTAGCGAAAGTGCGCGCTCGCGACGGGCGCGTCCCCATAGCGCGCGACGAGCGACAATCGCTTCACGCGCAGGTAGCCCTCGTCGCATTTCGACGTGGCCGTGGTGTCCCCGACGATCGTCAGGCGAACGGAGGGAAGAGCAGGAGGAAGTGACATGCTTCGCCGGATAGTAGGCGAACGCCTGTGCAGCGATCCTACGGAAATCCTGGCTTCGTCTCCCCGGTTGCCCACTTCCAGCGGAGCCCGAGAATTCCATAGGCGCTCAGAAAAAACCCGAGCTCATCCGGGCTCTTCACCGCCATCGTCAACAGCCCGAGCGCTTCGAGATGATCGGTGAGCACGATCTGGAGCGCGGGACCGATGCGGTAGACGGGGCCGGTGTCGCGGCCGGGGAGGAAGACGGCCTCGCCGAGCGCGCCGATCTTCACGGCGTCGCGCGGTCCGAGGCCGAGGACGTAGCCGAGGCGGGCGAAGGCGATCTTCGGCGGCTGCATGATGGCGCGCATCGACTCTTCGTAGAGGTGCACGCCGGCCGGGGCGCCGTCGACGATGAAGAGCGAGGCTTCCCAAACCGCGAAGCCGCCAGGCGCAGGGAGCGCGCCGCTGAGGGTCGCTTCGTAGTCGACGTAATGGGCGCGATCGCCTTGGCGCTGGTCGAGCTCGTCGTGCGTGTGGTGCGGCGACGCTTGGAGGAAGCCGCGACGGTAGGAAGCAGAGTCGCGGACGCCGATCGCGAGGTCGAGGAAGGGGAGCGACCCGCGGAGGCCGGCGTAGACGCCCGCGAACTCGAAGGTGCTGATCGGATAGGCCTCGACGCCGACCCAGGCCCAGTGCGGAAGGCCGTAGCCAGCGGCGACCTGGACCTTGCCGTAGCCGACGCCGGCGTCGATGCGGCTGGAGGCGAAGAGGCGCGGCTTGCCGGCTGCCCACGGCGAGATCTCGAGGTTCGGATCGGCGAGATCGGTGCGGGCGCCTTCGACGGGCAGGACGGTCGGCTCGGGATCGGCGTGCGCGCGGCTCGCCGCCATCGTCGCGAGGACGAAGAGCGCGGCAGAGACGGGAAGGAGCAAGCGGATGCGCATCGCCGAGGCGCCCGATTGGTCGAGCTGGGGCCGGTCGTCCACTCGTCGGCCGCTCTCCCGAGGTCCTCGCCACGGGGAGGCTGAAAAACAAGCTCCGCGCGGTGGCCGGACGGAATTTGCGCTACCATGGCGCGATGGGGATCATCGACCGGGCCAAGCGGGCCATCTCTTCCAACGTCAACGCGATGATCGACAAGGCGGAAGACCCGCGAAAGATGGTCGAGCTCACGCTCGACGAGATGTCCGACCACCTCAAGCGGGCGAAGCAGGACGTCATCGCCGCGGTCGCTGCCGAAAGGCAGATGCGGAAGAAGTGCGATGAGCAGAAGGTCAACGTCGATCGTTGGGAGCAACGCGCGATGCTCGCGGTGCAGGCCGGTGACGACGCGCTCGCACGCGAAGCGCTGAAGCAGAAGGCGCGCGTGACCGCGGAGTACCAAGAGGCCGAGAAGCGCCGCGAAGAGCAGCTCGGTCACGCGTTGAAGATGCGCGACGAGCTCGCCGCGATGGAGCTCAAGTTCAAGGAGCTCTCGGCGAAGAAGGGCACCATCGCCGCCAAGGCCGAGATCGCCAAGGCCGGCGGTGGGGTCGAAGCGCTCGGCGCCAAAGCGGGAGCGAGCAACTCCTTCGAAGCGATGCGCAACATCGAAGACAAGATCGACCAGCAGGAGGCCGAAGGCGCGGCGATGCGCGAGCTGCAGGACGACGACATGAAAGAGGCCGAGCTGGAGTCGAAATTCCGCCGGCTCGAAGGCAAAGGCGCGCAAGGGGCGGAGTCGGCGGTGGTCGAAGACGAGCTCGCCGCGCTCAAGCAGCGCGTCCGTATCAAGACCGACAAGTGAACGCGCTCGTCGTCGCGCTCCGATGGATGGGCAAGAGCCCACCGACCGAGACGCCGGCCGAGCCCCTCGCTACCGCGGTGCGAGGAGCGATGGCGCGGGCGTCGGCGGCCGGTGCTTGTCTCGTCGGCGTGGTCGCCGACGGCGCGACGTTCGGGTTCGAGGCCGACGCCATCGAAGAAGCGGTCGAGCTCGCGCTCTCGCTCGTGCGCACCGACGAGGGGCCGTCGCATTGGAAGGCTGGCGTCGGCGTCGGCACGCTCAGCTCGGTGCGAGAAGAAGGCACGTTCGAGCGTCTCTCCGTCGGTCCTGGCATTGCTCGAGCCGCGGCGCTCGCGCGGGTCGCTCGGGCGGGCGAGGTGGTGGTCGATTTGCTCGTCGGAGAAGCCCGTTCCGGTGCGCTTCTCTCCACCGGCAGGCGCGTCGCTACCGACGGTTTTCGACGTTTTCGCGGCGTCGTCGTCGATGGCAGCGAACCGTGGCGTCGTGACGGTGGCCTCACTGCGAGCCTGCGCGTGCCCGAGGTCATCGGTCGGCAAGGCTCGTTGCGCGAGCTCGAGGCGCTGCGCGCTGGAGGTCTCGCCGTCGTCCGCGCGCCGCCCGGCGTCGGTGGAACACGTTTCCTCGACGAGGTCGCGACGATGGCGCCGCGGGTGCTCCGCGTGTCGCCGGTCGGTTGCGGGGTCGAGCCGCTCGCCGCGTTACGCATCGCGGTCTCTCGCGCGCTCGAAGCCGAGCTGCGTGCGTCGTCGCCGGGAAGGGTGCGCGCACCTTCGCCACGTGTGGCCGAGTCGATGCGGCGACTGGCTGGCGGCGAAGGGGTCGATCTCGACGCCGCGGGCGAGATCGTCGCTGGCCTCCTCGGAGGCGACACCGAAGAGCCGACGCCGCCGCTCGTTCTCGTCGACGACGCGATGGCGGTCGATCGCGCCTCGCTCGAGGCCATCGGGCTCGCGGGCTCGGGCCCGAACGCGGGCTTCGCCGTCGTCGCTCGCCTCGATCACGGTGAGCCGATACCGAAGGCGCTCGCTTCCCTGGTGACCGAGGTCGATCTCACGCTCAAGCCTTTGCAGCCGCACGAAGCGAGCATGGTCCTCGAAGATCTCTGCGGAGGGTCGAGCGCGCTGACCGACGAGGTGAAGAAGCGTTGGGGGCGGCGTGGCGCCGGCGTGCCGCTCGCGATCGTCGAGTCGGTGCGTCACGGCCTCGCGGTCGGTGAGCTGGCGGTGCGCGACGGCGTCATCACGCCACGGGGCAAGGCCTCGGGTCGCGGTCGCGCGCTCTCGGCGCAGGGCTGGATCGGTCGTCGCCTCGGCGCCCTCTCGGTCGATCGCCCGCACGAGGCCTCGCTGGTGTCGCTCGTCGCGCTCGCGGGTGCTTCGACGCTACGTCCGCGCATCGAAGGCGCCGCGGCAGAGCTCGGTCTCCCCCGCGGCGAGACCTTCGACGCGATGCTCGAGCGCCTGCTCCGCGAAGGTTGGCTTCGCGCCGAAGGCGATCGCTTGTCGCCCGGCTCTCGCTCTTTGCGTGACGTCACCATCGAGCGCACCGATCCCGGGACCAAGCGGCTCCTTCATGGAGCGCTCGCGGCGTCCTTGAGTCGCGCCGCGCATGGCCTCGACATCGCGGAGGCAGCGCATCATGCCGCGCTCGCCGGCGATCATCGCCAGGCAGCAGAGATGGCCGTCCGCGCGGCCGATCGTCTACGCACTGCGGGTCTCGTCGAATGGGCCGATGCGCTCTCGGCCTTTGCCCGCGCGGAAGGGGACTCGCCGCGTTCGTCGCGTCAGCTGCCGCCGAACAGCACGACGAATCCCGTGCGCCGCGCGCCTCCTCCTTCGGCGGCTGGTGCCCCGGCCCACGTGACGACGCCGTCGCCCCCGCCGGCCGCGGCCCAGGTTCTCCTCTCGCGGCGTCCCTCGACGCTCGGAGGCCCGACCGTCCCGCCCATCGAGCTCGATCCGTTCGATGCCGAAGAGGGACCGGTGACGATGCGCGTGTCGCCGCTGCCACCTTCGGCGTCGCTCATTCCCGCCCCCTCTGCGCGTGGTTCCGAGCCGAGCGGAGCGATCGAGCCGATCGAGCTCGAGGGATTCGACGCGCCGGCTCGCTCCGCCCTCCCCGAGCCGCCACGTCCGCTTCCGCCGCCGACCCCCTCGGTGCGCCCGCCGCCGCTCCCGCCGTCAGCTCGACCTGCTCCGCCGCCACCGCCGTCGGCTCGGCCTCTTCCTCCACCTCCGCCGTCAGCTCGTCCCGCTCCTCCGCCGTCAGCTCGACCTGCTCCGCCTCCTTCCTCGATTCGTCCCGCTCCTGCTGCGGCGTCTGCACCGTCTGCAGTCGCGGCTCCCGCAGGGCCGCCTGGACCACCGCCGCGTCCACCTGCGCGTCCCCCTGCACAGCCGCCGCCGCGGGCTGGATTTCCGACGGCAAGTGCAGCGACGCCCGCCGCGCCGAATGTCTCGGGTCCGCCTTCGGGTCCGGTATCGGCTCCCGTGGTGCCGCGACCAGCCTTCGTCGCGCCTGCTGCTTCGGCCGCTCGCCCGCAGCGTCCGCCGTTTTCGCCGCAGATGAAGGTCACCGGCATGACCGGGCTGATGCCGGCTGTGCGGGCGACGGGTGACGCGCCGCCCGTCGAGGTGGCGATGCGCGAGCTGACGCCGATCGCGCCCGAAATGCGGCCCGTGACGATCGAGCCGCCGCCGATGCCACCCTCCGTACGCGGAATCGGTCGATGGGCGGACGATGCGCGAGCGGCCCTGCGCGCGCGTGACTTCGTCGCCGTCGAAGCTTGCCTCGCCCAACTCGAGGCCGCCGGCACCGGATCGAAGACGGCGATCGACCGTGTCCGAGGCATCACCGCGCTCGCCAAGGGCGATCTCCCTGCGGGGCTGCGGTTTCTGCGACGTGCGCGCGCGGACGCGAAGGAGCCACGCAGCGTCGCCAAAGCGACCCTCGCCTATGCCGTAGCGCTCGGTGTCGCGGGTCGTCGCGAAGAGGCCATCGTCGAGGCCCTCGAGGCGCTCGCGTGCGAACGGGCGCTCGGCCCCGCCAGCGTCGGAATGGACGCCTGCCGAGCGCTCGTCGAGCGCCTGCTCGACTCTTCCGCAGCTCCTCGAGGGGCCTGAGGCGCCTGAGGCGCCCGAAGCGCCCTTGAAGTGCCCCTGAAGTGCCCCTGAAGTGCCCCCGTCGAGGCCGACACGCTCGGCACTTGCGCCGAGGCCACGCGCGTACGAAGAACTGCTTCGGGGCAATCGCTTCGCACGAGCTGTCTTCCTGGAGAAACGCACATGGCCAAGCTGAGCAAGGAACTCGTCATCGTCGGCGCCAAGCGCACTGCTTTCGGCACCATGGGAGGCGCGCTCAAGGGCGTGTCGGCCAACGATCTCGCAGCGCACGCGGCCAAGGCCGCCCTCGCGCAGAGCGGCGTCGCTGCCGCGGAGATTGGTCACGTCGTCGTCGGCAACGTCATGCAGACGAGCGCCGACGCCATCTACTGCGCGCGCCACGTCGGTCTCAAGACCGGCCTCCCCATCGAGGTCCCCGCGCTCACCGTCAACCGCCTCTGTGGTTCGGGCTTCGAGGCGATCATCGACGGCGCGCAGCTCCTCCTCCTCGGCGACGCCGACGCAGTGCTCGTCGGTGGCACCGAGAACATGACCCAGGCCCCGCACATCCTCCGCGGTGGTCGCGACGGCTTCGCCTTCGGCAAGGCGCCGAACCTCGAAGACTCGCTCTGGAGCGCGCTCACCGACAGCTACTGCAATGCGCCGATGGCGATCACCGCCGAGAACCTCGCGGTGAAGTACGGCATCAGCCGCGAGCAGGTCGACGAGTACGCGCTTCGCAGCCAGGCGAAGTGGGCCGCCGCGCAGGAATCAGGCGGTTTCAAGGATGAAATCGCGCCCCTCGATCTCCCGGGAAAGAAGGGGGCGCCGCCGGTCGCCTTCGCCGTCGACGAGCACCCGCGTCCGAAGTCGACGATGGAGACCCTCGGCAAGCTCGCGCCTGTCTTCAAGAAGGACGGCGTCGTCACCGCGGGCAACGCCAGCGGCATCTGCGACGGCGCGGCGATGCTCGTCCTCACCACCGCCGAGTTCGCCAAAGCGAAGGGTCTCACTCCGCTCGCGCGTCTCGTGCAGTGGGGTGTCGCCGGCGTCGAGCCGACGTTGATGGGCATCGGCCCCGCGTACGCCATTCCCAAGGCCCTCGATCGCGCGGGCCTCAAGCCGAGCGACGTCGATCTCTTCGACATCAACGAAGCCTTCTCCGCGCAGTGGCTCGCCTGCCAGAAGCACCTCGAGCTCCCCCTCGAGAAGTGCAACGTCAACGGCGGCGCCGTCGCACTCGGTCATCCGCTCGGCGCTTCGGGCGCGCGCATCACCACCAACCTCGTCTACGAGCTTCGTCGCTCGCAGAAGAAGATCGCGGTCGGCAGCGCCTGCATCGGCGGCGGCCAGGGCATCGCCGTCGTGCTCGAGCGCGTCTGAGAGACTGAGAGTCTGAGAGACTGAGAGTCTGAGAGTCTGAGAGTCCGAGAGACGGCGCTCAGGCGGTTCGGACGGCGCGCTGCTTCCCGGTCACCGAGCGTGAACCGGGGTGCGTGCCGTCCAAATCGCTGGCGCCGTGGAGAATTGCCTGAATCTTGATGGCGCGACCGATGGCCTCGAGGAGACCACCGCGCGCCATCAATGCGACCGCGAAGCGAAGCCGATCGTCGGGCGACGAGAGGCTGCCAAGGCCGATTTCGTGGAGGATCTCGGCCACGAGCGTGCGCGCCCGTTGAGGTCCGAGCGTGCTCACGACCTTGTTCAGCGCCACGTCGGTCACGAGATCGGCTTCTTTCACTGCAGTTCCTTCGACCGTTTGCTGATGCGCGACGCGGCGTCGATCGAGATTTTCTTCATCGTGTCGATGAACTGCGGGGCATCCATTCCCGAGGTGAGGAACGTGTAGCGGTAGCCGCGGTGCTGCGCGGCGATGACGTCGGCGCTTTCGCTCTCACCGAGCGAGCGACCGATCGCCTTCTCGAGGCTGACGGCGTCCATCTTCGCTTGTGCGGCGAGGAGCCCGTCGAACGCGGCGATGAGATCGATGTAGTCGTCGAACGCAGTCGCGATTTGCGCCGGCGTCGCCACCGACAGGAGCTTGTCGAGCTCGAGCGCATCGATGCGCGCGTGCTGGGCTTCCTCGAGCCAGTGCATCTTCAGCAGCCGGGCGAAGAGCGGGTCGATCGCGCTGTCACGCACCGAGCCCGTGTAGTGGTCCTCGTCTTCCAGCCAAAGGCACCAGCTGGCGAGGTTTTTCTGCGACTACGTGCGACGTGTGCGTCGTTCACCGCGGCTGGATGTAGCCGAGGCGCGAGAGGAATCGTGCGATCGCGGAAAACCCTTCGCGTCGGCCAAATTGGAGCAGGTGGGCTCCGGGGAAGCGCGCCATCTCGGCTCCGAAGTGTCGCGCCAACGTCTGCGCGTGCGTCGGGTGGGTGATGCGATCGCCTTCGGCGACGACGACGAGCATCCGATCGCCAGGGATGACCGGCTTGCGGGCGAGGGGGCGAACCAGATCGAGCGCGCGCTTGCCGGCGTCGACGAGCTTCGAGGGGACGACGGTGCCCCGCATCGCCTCGTGCTCGACGACGACGTCGGTGAGATCGGCGAGCGGGATGAAGGGAATGGCGAACGCGAGCTCGGACATCGCGGTCGAAGCGAGCGCGGTGGTGTAGCCGCCGAGGCTCATCCCCGCGAGTCCGACCGACGGCGCGCCGTGACGCCCGAGCCACTCGACGAGCGCGCGAAGATCCCAAATCGCCTGGCCGAGCGCCTCGTTCGTGCGCGCGACGTCGGCCGTGGGAAAGAGCGGCGTGCGTTTGCGTCCGGCAGGCGCGCGAAGGGCATGGAAGGGCAACGTGAAGAGCGCGACGTCGAGCCCGAGCCCGTAGAGCCACGACGTCGCCCAGGCGCGCTCCTCGAAGGAGAAGGTGCCGGCGCGATAGCCGTGGATGCAGACGAGGGTGGGTCGCGGCGTCGCGTGACGAAAGAGGCGCGCGTGACCGGAGGTGTTCTCGTGCCACGCGAGATATCGATCGCGGTGCTCGGGCCTCGCCGGGATCCATCGCGAGGCCCACGAGACGTCCGTCACCGAGCCGCGCTTCTCGCCGTGCTCGTCGTGCATCTCGCGGACGAAGCGCTCGTGCATCCGTGCGATCGGCGGTGGAGCGGCATAGAAGGCGTCACGATCGACCTCGGCATAGCGCTCGGCGACGCCTTCGAGATACGCGAGGCGTTCGGTCGGCGTAGGCCCGCGCTTCGACGCGCGCTTGGCGAGCTCTTGCGCGATGCGCACGACCGCGACGTCGAATCCGGCACCGGCGCTGGCGAGGATGGGGCGAGCGAGCCGCTGGAGCATGCGAGCAGCATAGCCCGAGCCGCGAACGTCGCAGGGCTGGTGCTAGAGCGTGCCGATCATCGCGAGCCCGATGCGATCGGCAGACACCCACGGCATCGGCACGACGCGAACCGAGAGGTCGTTGCGTACCAGCACCGTCTAGTTTCTGCGCCCCGCCGCCACCCACGCACCCAAGGCTGCGAGGACGAACGCCACCGGGGCGCACGCGACGCCCAAGGCGACTGCCACCGGCGCGACCACTCCGAGGGCGAAGAGCAGCGCGATCAGCGCCAAAATCGCCGAAAGACCGGCCTCGAGGACGAACGGGCGATCTGGTGCGTTGCGACCTCCTCCGGCGAGGCCGACGACGGCGGCGCTGATCGGGAAGCTCATGATCACGCCGAGCACCAAGAGGAGCGCCGCGTACTCTGCGCCCGGACCGCTGCGATCGATTTCGCCGAAGTCGATGTGCGCGCTGCGGCCGATGGCGACGGCGCCGGAGAAGCCGAGCACCATGCCGCCGACGTTGCCGAGCGCGCCGAGGACGATCCAGATGGGGCGCACCGAGCCGCGTGAGAGTTGTTCGCGGGCGAGGCCGACGAGGGACTCGCGGCTCATCGCGCGGAGCGAGCCATGCATCGAGGTGCGGCCGCGCCCGACGCGGCTGATGCCGAAGGCGGCGAGCGCGGTCGAGACGACGGCGATGATCAGCGCGACCGACATGCCGCCGGCGCCGCGTGTGCGGAGCGCGACCTCGACGGCGCCGCGCGCGATCATCACCGAGAGCGCGTAGCGGCCGAAGGGAGTACCCCCCAGCTTGCCGTCGAAGGCCGAGCGCGAGAGGCCGTAGCCCCAGGTGGCGGCGAGGGCGATTTCGTCGACCGTCATGATCGAGGCACGCACGCCGCTCGAGAGCGCGCCCTTTTCGAGGATGACATAGGTGAGGAGCCGGCCCATCGAGAACGCGGCGCCCGTCACTGCGGCGGCGAGCGGTGGATCGACGTCGTCGTGGAGCGCTTGCGAGATCACCATCCACACCAGCACCACCAACGTCAGCACCGTGAGCGGCCCGACGATGCCGAAGCCGACGAGGGCCATTCCGACGCCCTCGGCGCCGCTCAGGCGACCGCCGACGAGGAAGTCCATCACCAGCGATTCGACGGCGCGCAGCACCACCGCCGCGACGACGCCGCCGAGGAGGAGGACGATCCAGCTCTGCGCTCCCCAGCGCGTGTGTCCGCGGTATCGATGCCTCGCGAGCGCCACCAGCCCGATCGCCACGAGGGCGATGACGAGCGGCGGGAGGACGGCGAGCTTCATCGCTGACCGTCCCTCGTAGCGCGGGGGGCGGCTGGATGGCTAGAAGTTAGGCTTCGGCAACCGAGCAGAGCGAGATTGACCGAAGCGGCCAAAGTTGCGAAGCAATCTTTGGCGAACTGAAGGGCGAAACGAGACGCTTCGGCTCAGGGGTAGTGGAAGCCGATGTGCGCGAGCGCGGTCGCCATGAAGCCGGTGCCGCTCTGATCGCTGGAAAACTGCGGGTTCCCGCCGAGGCCTTTGCTCTTGAGGAAGAGCGCGTCGAGCGTACCGTCGAGGCCGACCTCGATGTTGCTGCTGACGTAGTACTGGAAACCCGCGCGTGCACCGACGTCGATGCCGTTGATGCTCACGAGATCGCAGGCCGCGCCGCAGACATCGGTGTTCAACTTCGCAGCCCAAGCGTAGCCGACCGTGAGGCCGAAGCGCGGCCAGAAACGGCCCGAGCCCGGCTGGTAGGCAAACTCGCCGCCGGCGGTCCAGAGGTTGTACTGCGGCGTCGTCAGCGCGCGGAGGCGACCACCGAGCTGGAAGGTGATGAGCTCGACGCCGGCGCCGAGACCGAATGCGGGACCCGCCGGTGTGCCGGTGTCGGACCCGCCGGTCAGCGACTTGGGGATGCTGGCGAGACCGAGGCCGATTTCGGGTTGGATGTAGACGAAGTGGAGGCCCACGCCGGTGTCCTGGGCGCTCGCTTGATCGAGCGCTGCCGCCGTCGAGCCCGCGGGAGGAGGAGGCGTGGCGCTGCCGACCGTGCCCGGCTCGGGCATCGGCGGCGGGGGAGGGGGCGCGCCGTTCGGATCGCCGCCCGCAGGATCGGGGGTGAGGTCGGTGGCGGACGCGTTGGCAGCGGAGGCAGTGACGAGCAGAAGCGCCGCGAGGCCTGTCAGGACCCGAAGTGAAGACACGTGGAAACTCCTCATGTTCGAGCCATCCTTTTTCACCACTGCGACTGCGAACCGCGCTTCAACTCCCCGAGCTCCTCGAACGTGGACGTGCCGGAGTCTTCGGGAGTGAACGATCTCTACGGGGAGAAGCTGACACTCGCTCGTTCTGTTCCTCATCGGGGACTTCTCGGGCGAGCTCTCCCCCTTCGTCTTCGACGTGCTCGGCGGGAATTCGATACGACTCGGAGACCCAGTTGCCCAGATCGATGGCTCTACATCGGACGGAACAGAAGGGATAGGCCGGGTTTTCCGCGAGATTCTTCGCTCCCTTGCCGCAAATGGCGCATCTGCGGAGCGGGCTACTGCCTGCTGCATCCATGACGTCTGACAACGTAGCACCTGACCTCCCCGAATTCGCCCGCTCGTGGCCAGTCCACTAGGATCGTCCGTCATGCGCGCACGCCGGGTCGCCTTCGCTCTGGTGGTCTCGGGTGCGCTCTCGGGCTTCTCCTGTTCGCCGAGGCCGCATGGGTTGCCGCAGGGTAATGGCGGACCGTCGAAGCTTCTCGAGCCCTTGCCGCCGCCGCCACCCGGCTCGGTCGTCGTCCACGGCCCGTTGGTGGTCGAGGCCGTCGATCCCGTTCGTGCCGAGATTGGCTGGGATCGCGAGCTGGTGCGGGCGAGCCGGCTCGTCACCTACGACGTCGTCGTCTCCCAACTGCGGGCGACGTGTCCGGAAGACGTCGCGCCCAAGCGCACCGCCGATGCGATGGGTTGCCTGGCGATCGCCGACGCGGTGCTCCCCGCGAGCTGCACCAGCGACACGGTGCACGCGCGCATCGAGGTGACGGTGACCTATGGCATCGAGGTGCAGCAGCGTTGCGCCGGCGACGGCGCGCCCTACGCGGTGCCCGAGGCTGGCGACCCGAAGCAGCTCCTCGCCGGTCACGGATCGGCTTGTTTTTCCAGTCGAAACAAGTTCAAGCCGGAGGCGACGTGGACCTCGCTCTACGCGCTCACCGAGCTCTCGATCGTCGAGAAGCCGTTGCTCGTCGTCAGCGATGCGGCCCCGCTCGTCGGCGTGCTCCTCGATCCCGCGTCGCCGCCGCGCGCCTGTCGTGACGACGGCGTCTTCCTCGATGGCACTCCCGGCGCGGACGCGCAGAGCCCGTCGACGGCGACCACCAAGAGCTCGGAAGAGCTCGCGCATCTTCTCTCTGCGCGAGGCCCGCTCCCAGGCGAGGGCACGTCGCTCGGCGTCACCGGTGGTGCGTTTCGGACCGAGCAAGAGCTGTGGGAAGCGTGTCGTCCGGCGGCGCCGCTGTCGCCGACCGATCCGAAGAACCAACTGCTCCCGGCGCTGCGTTGTCAGCTCTTGCGGCAGCTCGATCGCTTCGTGCGCGAGGTCGAGGACGCAGCGCGCCCGCAGACGCCCAAGGGAGCCAGCGCAGCCCCATCTACCAGCGGGTCCAGCGGAACCGGCACGGTGAAGCCGTGAGCGCGCGTCGCATCGGATGGGCGTCGCTCGTGGCCTGCACCTCGCTCGGTCTCGCCTACGCGCTGCATGCCATCGCCGCAGCGCCGCGTCCTCCGCTCGAGATTTGGGGCGTGGTCGGGGGCGACGACGTGACGCTCGATGGCGCCGTCGCCTCTCCGAAGCCGAACAGCACGTCGCGGCCCTTCCTCGGCGATCCACTCGTCGGCGGCGCGCCGGTCACGCGTGAGCTTCCGGCGGGAGCCCACTCCATCACCGTGCGCCTCGCGGGGTGCAGCGAACGAAGCTTTCGCATCGAGCTCCAAGGGACGAGCAAGCGTTCGATCGTCATGCTCCCGCCCGTGGCCAGCCATTGCCAGCTCCCGCCTCCGCCGCCGCGCGCGAAGTGAAACTGCACGGAATGCCTGAAATTCAGGCCGATTTCAAAACGCGAGGTTGAAGCCGAGCGAGGGCTGGAGGCCGACGTGCGAGCCGTCGGGATCGCCGAAGAAGCCGTGCAGTCGGAACTGCGCGTCGACCAAGAACGTCTTCGTCTTGTAGATCTCGAGCCCGACGACCGCGGCGGTGATGAAGTTGTTCTTGGAGGCGATGCGTCCGTAGCCGAGACGCATGCCGAGGTAGGGGTTCAGCCAACGGCGTCGTCCGCCGCCGAGGTAGTCGCTGTAGAAGTCTCCGCCGGCGGTGGCGAGGAAGGCCTGCAGCCCGTCGAAGGGGCCGCCGTCGCCGGTCTTGCGCATGCCGTCGAGGTCGATGGTGAACGAGCGCGCGAACTGGATGGAGAGCCCGAAGCCGACGTACTTGTCGCGCACACCTTCGCCACGCGCGTCGACCATGTACGTCGCGCGGAGGCCGGGGAAGAGCTTGGCGGTCGGCTCGTCGAGGATGTCGTCGGGGCGCGTGGGGACGATGCGCAGGTAGACCGTGCTCCGCGAGGTGCGATCTTTCAGCCACGTGAGGTTGCCCTTCACCTGATCGATCTGCGTGCGGATGCGCGCGAGCTCCTGCTCGATTTGCAGGATCTCCTTCACGTCCTTGGCTTTCTCCAAAATCTCCTCGTAGCGATGCATCGTCTTCTGCAGGCTCTCGAGGAGGAGGGTGCTGTCGTGGAACTCCTTGCCGACGTCACGCGCGGTGACTTGGCGCGCCTTGATGCGACCGACGCCGTTGACGCCTTCGAGGAAGGCATCGACGCGCGCCGACGGAATGCGAAGGACGAAGTTGGCCTCGGCGTTGTTGCCGTCGGCGTTGAGCTCGTCGCCGGTGATGTTGCCGCCGACTTCTTTCACCATCGCGCGGACCCGTTCGCGAGCGTCTTGGATGCGCTCGACCTCGAGCGTCAGGCGCGCTTCGATGTCGAACATCTCGATCGCCGCGCCAGACGTGTTGGCGGCCGTGGTCGTGTTGGTGGGGACCGATTTGGTCATGTCGGCAGGGGGACCGCCCGATCCACCACCACCGCTGCTGCCATTGTCGCCATCGGAGGACTCGGCCACCTTCATCGAGTCACCCGAGCTACCGGCGACGGTCACCTTCTCGTCGGAGAAGGCATAAGCCTCCGTCGTGGTGGCCGTTCCGGTCGCGGCCATCGGGGCGGGCGGCGGGCCGCTCGGCTCGTTTTTGCGCGGAAGATCGTAGGCCGCCGCCTTCGACATGCCCGCGCTCCCGCAGGCCGAGAGGAGGAGGATGAACACGAGCGGCAGCGAACAAGCCGAAGCAAAGCGGAAGTGGCGGCGGACGTGGCGGACGTGCATCGAGCGTCTCCCAGTCGAAGCTTTTTTGCGTCCCAAACGTGGGCCGTGCCGCCACAACGGTGCCGGAAACGAAACCTTACACCCTGCGCAAAGTGCTCAAAGCGAGATGTCGAGCTGCGAGAAGAGGAACGTGTATTGATCGGCCAGCTCTTCGAGCTGCTTTCCTCGCGGCTTTCCTGCGCCGTGGCCGGCCTTGCTCTCGACGCGGAGGAGGATCGGCGCCTCCGACGACGTCGCCGCTTGGAGCCTCGCCGCCATCTTGCGCGCGTGGAGCGGCTCGACCCGGCTGTCGCTGGCGCCAGTGAGCACGAGCGTCGCCGGATACGCCGTGCCGTCGTTCACGTGGTGGTAGGGCGAGTACGCGCGTAGCCAGGCGTACTGCGTCGGATCGTCGCTCGAGCCGTATTCGGGCACCCAGAGCTTGGCGAGGAGGAAGCGCTGGTAGCGGAGCATGTCGGTGAGCGGCACCGCGCAGATGACGGCCTTGAAGAGATCGGGACGCTGCGTCTCGAGCGCGGCGACGAGGAGCCCGCCGTTGGAGCCACCTTGAATGGCGAGGCGTTTTTTCGAGGTCCACTTCAATTCGATCAAGCGCTCGGCGACGGCGATTTGGTCGTCGAAGGTGTGCTGCTTCTGACCGAGCATGCCGGCGCGATGCCAGGCCTCGCCGTACTCGGCGCCGCCGCGGAGGTTGCTCACGACGTAGACGCCGCCGTGCTCGAGGAAGGCGAAGACGTTGCGGTTGAAGACGGGCGTCTGCGTGAGGTTGAAGCCGCCGTAGCCGTAGAGCAGCGCCGGCGCGGTGCCGTCTTTCGGCGCGCCCTTCTTGGCGACGACGAAGGCGGTGACGATCGCCCCGTCTTTCGAGGTCGCTTCGATCTGCTGCACTTCGTATTGCGTGGTGTCGACGACGGTCTGCTTCACCGCGGTGAACGTCTCGGGGGGCGCGCCGACGAGCGACAGGTTCGACGCTTTCGAGAGGTCGCCGAGCAGCTTGGCCTTCGCCAGCGCTTCCTTGGTGATCGGCTTGATGCCCCTCAGACGGAGGATCGACGGAGGCAGGAGGAACGACTGCACCTCGAAGAGCGCTTCGTCGCCGTCGTGCTCGCCGTGCGGCACCGAGGCGCTCGAGCTCGGTGGCAGCTCGAGCGTGTCGACGAGCGTGCCGTCCAGCAGGTGGCGCTCGATGACCGAGTGGGCCCTGTCGAGATAACCGACGAAGAGGATTCCTCCCGCGATGTCGAAGTCACGAAGTGGCTGTTTTTCTCGCTCGGCGACGATCTCTTTCCAATGCGCCCGCTCGGGCTTCTTGGGGTCGATGGCGTAGAGTCGGAAGTTGGGCGCGCCGTCGTTGCTCCGCAGGAAGACGCGCTCCTCGCCGCCGTGCGAGTACGGCATCGGCGAGAAGAGCGCGTCGGGGCCGTCGACGAGGGTGACCCACGGGGCGTCTTTCTTCGTCAGATCTTTGAGGTAGACGCTCGAGCGCGAAGGGCCGTGCCCGACGTACATCACCAGCAGCTTGCCCGAGGGCGAGAGCATCGGCGCCGGCCAGTCGGTCATCGCCAACTGGTCGCCGAAGACGAGCGGATCGGTCTTCGGATCGGCGCCGAGCGTGTGGAAGTAGACCTTGCGGTGGTAGCCCTCTTCGTCCTTCGGCACCGAGCCGATCGCCGGTTGGCGTACGTAGTAGAAGGACTTGCCGTCGGGCAGCCAGGAGACGTACGTGGCGCGTGTGCGCGGGATCGCGTCGGCGAGATCTTTGCCCGTCGTGACGTCGCGCACGTGCAACGTCGAGAGCTCGTCGCCGCTGGTGCTGACGCCGTAGGCGACGCGATCGCCGTCGTCGGAGACGTACCACCAGTCGAGCGCGGTGGTCTTCTCGGCGGTGTCGCCGAGGTTCGTCGGATCGAGCAGAGGACGATCGACGCCGCTCGCGCCCTCGCGCACGAAGACGACGGGCTGATCCATCTTCCCTTCGCGTTTGACGTGGAAATAGCGCTTGATGCGCTGTCCCTTGGCGTCCTTCTGGTGCGTCGTGCGCACCACCGGCGAGCCGACGAAGCCGATCGCGAGGAGCTCGTCGAGGCGCGCGTGCAGCTTCGTGCGACGCGGATCGGCGTCGAGCACCGCGCGCGTGCGCGCGTTCTCTGCGGTGGTCCACTCCTCGACCTCTTTCGAAGCGCCGTCCTCCAGCCAGCGATAGGGATCGGGGACTTGCTCGCCGTGGTACGTGTCGAAAACGTCGTCGATGCGGGTCTTCACGAGGAGCCTCTGGGGACGTGGGGTCACGGCCTTCGGATCGGATTTTCCGGGAGTTCCCGGCAAGACGGAGGGCAGCGGAGGCAGCGAAGGTTCATGTGCCTGCTGCGCGGGAGCACACGCAGGGAGTGACCAAGCCGCGCCGCAGACCACGAGCGTGAGCAGGCGCATGCGCATGCTCGCGGTCTAGTTCGTCATCGCGAGCGAGGCATCCAAGTCGCAACCACGATCGAGTTGTCGTGGATTTACAACGCACTGCGGCACATCAACAAGTGCGATAAGTATATGGATTTGCACGTAAAATATCGATCGTGCCGCGCTGCGTAGTGCCTGGCCGGCCGATTGCTCTGTCGCTGGAGATGTCTACGTATCGACTCCTCTCTGCTCTCTTGGCCTCGACGTTCCTCGTCGTCGGCTGCGGCTCTTCCGACGACACGACCACCAACCCGACCGATACCGGCAACACGCCCGACGTGGTCGCCGACAGCCCGACCGACACCGCGAAGGTCGACTCGGCCGTCGACGCGCCCACCGATTCCCCCACCGACTCGGCCAAGGACGACGTGGCGACCGACGCTGCGACCGACGCGACCGATGGCGCGACGGACGCTGCCAAGGACGCTTCCGACGCTGCCACCGACGCCGACGCGGCTTCCGATGCTGCCCTCGACGCCGACGTGCTCGGTGACGTTCTCGGCGACGTGCTCGAAGCGGGCTGATTCCGAATCACCGACGAAACTAGCGACGGCCGCGCTCGGGTTGCCACTCGAGCGCGCGCTGTACCGCTGCCGCTGGTTGCACGACGCCCCACCCCTGGCGATCGACGCCGACGTGCGGCATGCGCCTGGCGGTGGCGATGAGGATTCGTTTGATCGCCGAGGGTGTGAGCTCGGGCTTGGCCTCGAGCATCTGCGCGACGATCGACGAGACGATGGGCGCCGCGAAGGAGGTTCCGTCGACCTCTTTGTAGTGCTTCGAGATCACCTTCTGCCCGCTGCGCTTCGCGGCGATGATTTGCCGCAATTGGTAGGGTTGCAGGTGCTTGGCCGCGTCGAGCTCGGGGTCGACGCCGTGGCTCTGTCCGAGGATTTGGTGAAGCTCGTGATCGTCGGCGACGGTCATGTCGGTGATCAGCGCAGCCTGCGCCGCGGTCGGCGTGTCAGGGAGAATCGGCGCTGCGATCTTGATCGCCGGCGCGATCACCTCGGGCTTCTGCACGCCGTCGATCGTCGGTCCGTACGACGAGTGGTAGGGCACGAACTTGTCGAGCGAGCCCTGCTCGTCGTCGAAGCCGCCGACGGTGATGACCGCGGGCGTGCTCGCAGGAGGGACGACCGCGTGATCATGGGTGTGCCCCGCGTTGCCTGCCGCGCAGACGACGACGATGCCCATGCGTAGCGCAGCTTCGGCGGCGCGCGAGAGGCTGTCCCAGAGGTGCGAAGCCTCGTAGTCGCCGCCGGCCGAGATGTTGAGGATGCCGATGCCGAGGCGGTGCGCGTTGGCGCAGACCCAGTCGATGCCGAGGGTGAGGTCTTCGTGGCGGATGCGCGAGACGGAGCCGACCTTCACCAGCACGAGCTCGGCTTCGTGCGCCAAACCCTTGTATTTACCGCTCGAAAGCGCGCCGTTGCCGCACGCGACGGCGGTCGTCATCATCCCGTGCCACGACGAGACGTCGGCGGGCGGCAGCTCGTGCGGCCCCGGCGAGTTCATGAGGACGTCGTGGTACTCCTTGATGCGCCGGTGCGGCTTCACCAAGTCGGCGTGCGCGTAGAAGCCGGCGTCGAGGAAGGCGATGGTGACGCCACGCCCGGTGAAGCGCTCGTCGGCGCCGAGCCGCGCGCCGATGGCCTTGATTTTGGTTTCGAGAGTTCGGCTGGTCGGCATGCTTGGTTCACTCCGTGCCAAAGCACGTTCTCGTCATGCAGCTCGCATGTTGTCGCACCTTTTCGCAGGAGGCCGGGGCTCCTGTCCATCGGTTCGTCGTCCAAGTGCTACAATCGCTCCGCCCGAGAGGCTCGGGCAAAGGGGAGAGAGGCGTTGTCGGGCGAATGAATTCGAAGAGTCTGCGCGTCGCGGTGGTCGACATGAACGCTGGGCACGTCAATCAGGCCATTCGCTGCCTGGGCGTCTTGATCGATCAGTTGGCGGGTCGGGTCGAGCAGACCAACCCGGGCCTCAGGGTCGAACGCGTGCACGTCTCGCCCCGCGACAAAGGCGACGTGCCGCCGAGCGACTGCGACATCTACATCTGTTCGGGCGGCCCCGGCTCTCCCTTCGACGGCGACGGCGAACGTTGGGTCGACGACTTCTCCCACGTCCTCGACGACGTGGTCGACAAGAACCACGAGAGCGACGACGCACCGGGCGCGCTCTGCATTTGTTACTCGTTCGAGATGGCCATCCGTCACTTCGGCGTCGCCGAGGTGGCACCGCGCGCGACGCGTAAATTCGGCGTGATGCCGATTTACACCACCGACGACGGCCGCAAGCATCCGCTCCTCGCGCCCTTCGGCGATCGCCTCTTCGCCTTCGAGCATCGCAACTGGGAGGCCATCGGCCTCGACGAGTCGAAGCTGGAGCGCCACGGCGGTACGCTCCTCGCGCGCGAGAGTCGTGACGGGTTCTCCAAGGGCGCAGCGCTGATGGCCCTCGAATTCGCGCCCGGTGTCGAGGGCGTGCAGTTTCACCCGGAGGCCGATCGTCCCGGCGTGATGGCGTGGGTGGCGCGTCCCGAGCAGGCGGACGCGTTCAAGCTCGCGTATGGCATCACGACGTACGAGCGCATGCTGAAGACGCTCGACGATCCGAACCGCCTCGCGCGCACCTTCGCGCTCCTCATTCCCGGATGGCTGACGCGTCGTTTCAACCGCATCGCCGTGGCCCGCGGCTGGAACCCGCTCCCGCCGCCGGTGCACGACATGCAGATGTTCGACTCGGTGGCGACGATCAAGGCGGCGAAGCCGGTCACTCAGCCGGAGCCACCGAAGGCGTGACGCCGCGTTTGATGCGCAAGCGATCCATCGCCAGGTAAATCACCGGCGTCGTGAAGAGCGTCAGGAGCTGAGAGAGAATCAGCCCGCCGACGATGGTGATGCCGAGGGGCCTGCGCAGCTCGGCGCCGGCGCCGCTCCCGAGGGCGAGGGGCAGGCCGCCGAAGAGCGCGGCGAGCGTGGTCATCAAGATCGGCCGGAAGCGGAGGAGGCACGCTTTTCGAATCGCCTGCAGCGGCGTCAGCCCTTCCTCGCGCTCGGCCTCGATGGCGAAGTCGATCATCATGATCGCGTTCTTCTTCACGATGCCGATGAGGAGGAGAATGCCGACGATGCCGATGATCCCGAGCTCGGTGCCGGTGACGAGGAGCGCCAGGAGCGCGCCGACGCCGGCCGAGGGGAGCGTGGAGAGAATCGTGATCGGGTGGATGAGGCTCTCGTAGAGCACGCCGAGGACGATGTAGACGGCGATGATCGCGGCGAGAATCAGCATCGGTTGCGATCCGAGCGAGTCTTTGAAGGCCTGCGCGGTGCCGCTGAAGGCGCCTTGCACCGAGGGTGGAAGACCGATGCCGAGCTCGGCGGCGTGGATCGCATCGACGGCCTGTCCGAGCGTGGCCCCAGGCGCGAGGTTGAAGGAGATGGTCGTCGAGGGGAACTGCCCTTGGTGATTGACCGAGAGCGAGGTCATCTTCGGCGACGGCGTCGTCACCGCCGAGAGCGGCACCGGCCCTCCAGGCGAGCCGACGAAGACGTTGTCGAGCGAATCGGGCGAGCGTGACGGCTCGGGCGCGAGCTCGAGGATGACACGGTAGGGGTTCGCTTGCGTGTACGTGGTTGCGACCTGGCGCTGACCGAAGGCGTCGGAGAGCGACGCGTCGATCGCCGCCGGCGTGACCCCGAGGCGCGCGGCGGTGTCGCGATCGATGAGGAGATCGAGCTCGCGTCCAGCCGTCTGCTGATCGGAGGCGACGTCGGCGACGACGGGGACCTTGCGCAGCGCCTCGAGGACCCGCGGCGCCCAGGTGAGGAGCTCGCCGAGATCGGCGTCTTGGAGCGTGTATTGGAACTGCGTGCGCGTCGGGCGCCCGCCGATGCGGACGTCCTGCCCGGCCTGCATGAAGAGGCTGATTCCTTCGGCCTTCGCGAGGTTCGGACGAAGGCGGGCGATGACTTGATCGGCGCTGACGTTGCGCTGCGAACGCGGCTTCAGCGCGGCGAAGATGCTCCCGGTGTTGCCCGACGAGCCGCCCGGTCCGGCGCCGAGGAAGGAGACGAAGTGGGAGACGTCGGGATCGGCGCGGACGATTTCGTTGAGCGACTGCTGCCGCTTGAGCATCGCCTGGAAGCTGATGTCCTGCGGCGCCTCGGAGAAGCCCATCAGTTGGCCGGTGTCCTGCTGCGGGAAGAGGCCGCGCGGAACGAACCAATAGAGGGCGACGGTGACGACGATGGTCGCCAGCGTCAGCAGCTGTACGAAGATGCGATGACCGAGGACCCAGTCGAGGGCGATTTCGTAGACGCGAAGAATACCCTCGAAAAACCGCTCTGCGGCGCGATCGAAGATGCCGCGTCGCACGGGGGCGGGATCGTGTTTCAGGAGCTGCGCGCACATCATCGGCGTCAGCGTCAGCGAGACGACGGCGGAGATGATGATCGCGACGCTGAGCGTGACCGCGAACTCGCGGAAGAGCCGCCCGACGATGCCACCCATCAAGAGGATGGGGATGAAGACGGCGAGGAGCGAGGTGGTGATGGAGATGACGGTGAAGCCGATTTGCTTGGCGCCGCGGAGAGCCGCCTCGACCGGCGAGACGCCTTGCTCGACGAAGCGGGCGACGTTCTCGGTGACGACGATGGCGTCGTCGACGACGAACCCGGTGGAGATGGTCAGCGCCATCAGCGAGAGGTTGTCGAGGTTGTAGTCGAGCATGTACATCGCGCCGAAGGTGCCGATCAGCGAGAGCGGCACGGCGATGGTCGGGATGATGGTGGCGCGCGCGCTCCGCAAGAAGACGAAGACGACGGCGATCACCAGCAAAACACTGAGAATCAGCGTGCGCATGACGTCGTCGACCGAGGCGCGGATGGTCTCGGTGCGATCGATGGCGACCTTCATGTCGATCGCCGGGGAGATCGACGCGCGGAGGGTCGGCAACATCGCCTTCACCGCCTCGGTGGTCTCGATGATGTTGGCGCCGGGTTGACGACGGATGACGAGGAGCACCGCGCGCTTGTCGTCGCACCAGGCAGCGACGCGGTTGTTCTCGACGTCGTCGATGACGCGGGCGACGTCGGAGAGGTGGAGCGTGCCCCCTTCGGGCGTCGAACGAAGGACGATGCTCTCGAACGCCTTGGCGCCGACGAGCTGATCGTTGGCCTCGATCGGCAGCGTCGTCGCGCCGTCCTGCATCGCGCCCTTCGGCACCGAGACCGTCGAGCCGGCGAGGGCGAGCCGAACGTCTTCGAGGGTGAGCCCGACGCCGGCGAGCGCCGCGGGATTGACTTGCACCCGCACGGCCGGTTGCTGTCCGCCGCCGACGAAGACCTGGCCGACGCCGGGGACCTGCGAGACTTTCTGCGCGAGAAACGTGTTTCCTTGCTCGAAGATCTTGCTCAGCGGCACCACGTCCGACGAGAGCGCGACGATCAAGATCGGGAGGTCGGCCGGGTTGACCTTTCGATAGTTGGGCCGGCTCGGCATGTTGGTCGGGAGCTCGCCGCCGGCCGCGCCGATCGCCGCTTGCACGTCGCGCGCGGCGGCGTCGACGTCGCGATCGAGGTCGAACTGCATGGTGATCGAGACGCTGCCGACCGAGCTCGTGGAGGTGATCTCGGTGATGCCGGCGATGCGTCCGAAGCGACGTTCGAGCGGGGTCGCGACCGACGCGGCCATCGTCTCGGGGCTCGCCCCGGGGAGGTTGGCGTTCACCTGAATGGTCGGAAAATCGACCTTCGGCAGCGGCGCGACGGGGAGGAGCCGATACGCGACCATCCCGGCGATGAAGACCGCGAGCGCGAGCAGCGAGGTCGCGATCGGCCGACGGACGAACGGCTCCGAGAAATTCACGACGGCTCCGTCGCCGCGACCGTGACTGGCTTCTTCTCGCTGCGATCGCCGCCCTCACCCCGCTCACCGCCCTCACCGCGCTCACCCCGCAAGAAGCGTGAGAGGCGGACCATGTAGAGGTAGACGACCGGCGTCGTGTAGAGCGTGAGCACCTGAGAGACCAAGAGCCCGCCGACGATGGTGATGCCGAGCGGGCGGCGCAGCTCGGCGCCGGTGCCGTGCTCGAGCGCGAGCGGGAGTCCGCCGAGGAGGGCGGCCATCGTCGTCATCATGATCGGCCGAAAGCGCATGAGACACGCTTGGTGAATCGCCTCCTCCGGTGAGAGCCCTTGCTCACGCTCCGCCTCGAGCGCGAAGTCGATCATCATGATCGCGTTCTTTTTCACGATCCCGATGAGGAGGACGATGCCGATGAGGGCGATGACGGTCAGCTCGGTGTGCGTGACGAGGAGCGCGAGGATGGCGCCGACGCCGGCCGAGGGGAGCGTCGAGAGAATGGTGATCGGGTGGATGTAGCTCTCGTAGAGCACGCCGAGCACGATGTAGACGGTGATGAGCGCGGCGAGGACGAGGATCGGTTCGCTCGCCAGCGACTCGCCGAACGCATACGCGGTGCCCTGAAATTCCGCGTGAACACTCGCCGGCAAGCCGATGCGTGTCTCCGCGGCGCGGATGGCGTCGACCGCAGTTCCCAGCGAGACGCCGGGCGCGGTGTCGAACGAGAGCGTGACGACGGGAAACTGTCCCTGGTGGTTCACCGCCAGCGGCGCCGCCACCTTCTCGAAGTGCGCGAACGCCGAGAGCGGCACGATGCCGCCGGAGATCGCGCGCACGTAGATTCGTGAGAGCGCTTCGACGTTCTGTTGGTCGCTCGGCTGCACCTCGAGGATGACGCGGTACTGGTTCAACTGCGTGAAGATCGTCGACACCTGACGCTGCCCGAAGGCGTCGTAGAGGACGTCGTCGATTTGCTGCGGCTGTACGCCGAGGCGCGAGGCGGTGTCGCGATCGATGACCACCGAGAGCTGCTCGCCGCCGACGACGCGATCGCTGGCGACGTTCTTCAGCTCGGGGAGCGCGACCATCGCCTTCTGCATCTCGTCGGACCAGACGCGGAGCTCTTCCAGGTCGGCGTCTTCGAGCGTGAACTGGTACTGCGTGCGGCTCGTCTTGCTCTCGATGGTGAGGTCTTGCACCGGCTGCAGGTAGGTGATGAGACCGGAAATCTGCTGCAATTTAGGGGCGATTCGCGCGATCACCGAGGCCGCGTCGCCGTCGCGCTCCTCGCGGGGCTTGAGCGTGATCGAGAGTCGTCCAGTGTTGCCGGTGGCGTTGACCCCGTCGGCGCCGATGAACGAAGCGACCGCGGCGACGTCCGGGTCTTCGCGCACCACGTCGGCGACCTGACGCTGCAGCTCGACCATTCGCCCGAACGACACGTCGGCGCGCGCCTCGGTGACGCCGAGGACGAGGCCGGTGTCCTGCTGAGGAAAGAAGCCCTTGGGCACGATCAGCGCGAGCCAGGCCGTGACGGCGACGGTCGCGATGGTGGCGAACAAGGTCAGCGGTTGGTGGCGCAGCACCCAGCGGACGCCGACGTCGTAGCCGTCGACCACGCGCGTCCAGAACTTCTCCGACACGCGATGGAACCAACCCTGCGACTCGCCGGGGTGGTGCGACTTCAGCAAGTACGCGCACATCGTCGGCGTCAGCGTCAGCGAGAGCACCGCGGAGACGCCGATCGCCGCCGCGAGGGTGACCGCGAACTCACGAAAGAGCTTGCCGATAAGCCCTTGCATGAAGAGCAGGGGAATCAGCACCGCGACCAGCGACACCGTCAGCGAGACGATGGTGAAGCCGATTTGCTTCGCCCCCTTGAGCGCCGCATCGAGCGGCTTCTCGCCCTGCTCGAGGTAGCGCGAGATGTTCTCGATCATGACGATGGCGTCGTCGACGACGAAGCCGGTCGAGATCGTCAGCGCCATCAGCGAGAGGTTGTCGAGGCTGTAGCCGAGCGCGTACATCACGCCGAAGGTGCCCACGAGCGAGAGCGGAACGGCGATGCCGGGGATGATGGTGGCGCGGAAGCTACGTAAAAATACGTAGATGACGAGCACCACCAGGCCGATGGTGAGGACCAGCGTGAACTGGACGTCGCGCACCGACGCACGTACGGTCTCGGTGCGATCGCTCAGCACGCGCACCTCGAGCCCTTGCGGCAGCGTCGCCTGCAGCTTCGGCAAGAGCGCCTTCACCCGATCGGCGACCTCGATGATGTTGGCGCCCGGTTGGCGCTGCACGTTGAGGATGATCGCGCGCTTGCCGTCGGCCCAACCCGCCAGTTGGGTGTTCTCGACGCCATCGCCGACGTGCGCGATTTCGCGCAGACGCACCGGCGCGCCGTTCTTGTAGGCGATCACCACCGGTTCGAATGCCGCTGCATTTCCCAGCTGATCGTCGGTAGCGAGGGTGAAGTTCTGCCGCGCTCCGTCGAGGTCGCCCTTCGGCTGGTTGACGTTGGCGGCGACGATCGCGAGGCGCACGTCCTCGAGGGTGAGGTTGCTCCCGGCGAGCGCCGCCGGATCGACCTGCACGCGCACGGCAGGCTTCTGTCCGCCGCCGATGGTGACGAGCCCGACACCCGAGACCTGCGAGACCTTCTGCGCCAAAATCGAGTCGGCGAAGTCGTCGACCTTCTCCAGCGGCAACGTGTCGGAGCTGATGGCGAGGGTGAGAATCGGCGCGTCGGCGGGGTTGCTCTTGCTGTAGACGGGCGGCGCGGGGAGCGTGCGCGGCAAGAGCGCCGAGGCCGCGTTGATCGCCGCCTGCACGTCTTGCTCGGCGGAGTCGATCGAACGATCGAGCGTGAATTGCAGGGTGATTTGCGACCAGCCGAAGCTGCTGATCGACGTCATCTGCGTCAGCGACGGCACCTGTCCGAACTGTCGTTCGAGGGGCGTCGTCACCGACGAGGCCATCGTGTCGGCGCTCGCACCGGGCAGGTACGTGCTGACGACGATGGTCGGATAGTCGACCTGCGGGAGCGCCGAGACCGCCAGCTGCCTGTAGGCGACGATGCCAGCGAGGAGGAGCCCGATCATGAGCAGCGCCGTAGCGATCGGGCGCCGGATGAAGGGCTCGGAGATGCTCACGGGGACGAACCCTTGGGAGCTGCGCTGGCGGCGCTGGCGGCGCCCTTGCCTGCGCTGCTCGAACCATACGGTCTGGCGACGATCTTCGCGCCCGGCTTGAGCGCGCTCTGACCGTCGGCGACGACCTTCTCTCCGGCCGCGAGCCCCGAGGCGATGACGGTGAAATCGCCCTGCGTGAAGGCGATTTCGACCGGACGCAGCGCGACCTTGTCGCTCTTCTCGCCTTCGACGACGTACGCGTAGGTGCCTTGCGGACCGCGCTGGACGACGGTCGAGGGGACGACGAGCACGCCCTTCTTCACCCCGAGCGAGAGGCGCGCCTTCACGAACTGATTCGGCCAGAGCACGCGATCGGGGTTCTGGAAGATGGCCTTGAGCTTGATGGTCGACGTCGCGGCGTTGATTTGGTTGTCGACGAGGGCCAGCTCACCGACCGCGATCAACGTCGTCCCGTCACGGCTGTAGGCCTCGACGCGGAGCGGTCCGTCTTTCATCGCCAAGGACACGCGCGGCAAGTCGTCTTGCGGGAGCGTGAAGAGCACGGCGATGGGGTCGATTTGCGTGATGACGACGATGCCGCCTTGATCACTCTGGTGGACGACGTTGCCGACGTCGACGAGGCGCACGCCGGTGACGCCGTCGATCGGCGATTTGATCTTGGCGAAGTCGATCTGCAGCGCGGCGCTGGCGATGGCTGCGCGATCGGCGAGGAGCACGGCCTCGTCCTTGGCGACTTCGGCGCGCGCGTCGTCGACGCCTTGCTGCGAGCCGACACCGTCGCCGAGGAGCTTGAGGTTACGAGCGAGGATCAGCTTTGCGTTGGTCAGCACCGCTTGATCGCGCGCTTGGTTGGCCTGCGCGAGCTGCGCTTGGATGGCGTACGGTCGAGCGTCGATCTGCGCGAGCAAATCGCCCTTTTTCACCGTCTGGCCTTCTTTGAAGACGATGGTGTCGAGGCGGCCGTCGACCTGCGGCTTGACCGTGACGGTGTTGAACGCGCTCACCGAGCCGAGGCCGTCGACGACGATCGAGAGATCGCGCTTGGCGACGGTGGTGACGGGCACTGGAACGACGCGTTCCCCCGAGCTCGAGGGCGCCGCGCTCGCCCTGAACGCCGACGTCTTCATCCGCACCCAGAGCCCGATGCCGAGCACACCGATGAGCGCCACCACGACGAAGGGCCAACGCCTTCCGCGCTTTGGACGTGCTTTCATCGGTTCGACGGGCTCGGCCATTCGGGAGATAGAGTAGCGCAGCGTCTCGCGCGCCCCTCCGAGGTTCTAGGCCGCAGCCGACCACGCGTGTTTGGAGTTTTGTATTTCCCGCGCGAAAACGGGTGTGACGTCAGCGCGCGGCGCGACGTCGCGTCGGCATCGGCTCGGCGCGCTCGGTCTTCGAAACCGGCAGAACGCCCGAAGTCGCCTCTTCGCTCGTGGGCGGCGGAGCGGGCATCGTCTGCAACGAGGCGTGCGCCACGCGGACGATGGTGACCGTCTCGCCAGGCTCGAGGTGGACGTCGAGCTCGCGGGAGCAGGAGTAGTCCATCCCGCCATTTTCGAAGCGAAGGGCGACGACCCAGCCGCCGTCACGCCAGAGCCAGAAGGTTCGGGAGACGCCGCCGTCCGTCTCGCGGATCACGCGAGAGGGCGCACGCTCGGCCCGGAGGATGAACACCATCTGACTCTAGCAACGTACCGCGTGACGCCGAGCCCGCAAGCCCTGCGAGGAACGATCGTACGAGAAAATGGCTGTCACACGCGCGGGACGGGACGGAGCGTGGTGAGCACCACGAGATCATCCCGATGCACCACCACCTCGCCCGGTCGACCGAGCGTGGCTTCCACCTCTTGCCCGCGTTTTCCTGCGATGCGCGCCACGTCGACGGCCGCCAGTTGCGCGAGGCCCCGCGCGATCTCGCGGCCCTGGGCGTCGACGATCTGGACCGCCTCACCGACGCCGAAGCTGCCTCGCACCCCGAACACGCCCACCGCAAGCAGACTGCCGCCTCGCCGCTCGAGCGCCTCGCTGGCGCCCGCGTCGACGATGACCGCGCCACGCGGACGGAGGGTGAAGAGGATCCAATGCTTGCGCGCGGCGAGGCGATCTTGCGGGAGAAACAGTGTTCCCACGTCTTCGCCATCGAGGAGGAGATCGAGCGTGTCCTTCGCGCGCGCGTCGGCGATCACCACCGTCGCGCCGGCGAGCGAGCCTTTTTTCGCGGCCTCGAGCTTCGAGGCCATGCCGCCGGTGCCGACCTTGTTCTTGCCATCGCCGACCATCGCCTCGGGGGCGACGCCGACGAGCGGCAACGCTTCGCGATCGACGTCGGTGACGACGCGCACGCGTTCGCCCTTGGCATCGAGGAGCCCTTCGACGTCGGAGAGGAGCACGAGCAAATCGGCGGAGGTGAGCGCGGCGACGAGCGCGGCGAGTTGATCGTTGTCACCGAAGCGGATCTCGTCGACGGCGACCGTGTCGTTCTCGTTGATGATCGGCACGACGCCCGCTTCGAGGAGCGCATCGAGGGCGCCACGTGCGTTGTTGGCGCGCGCGCGATCGGCGAGATCGGCGTGCGTCAGGAGCACCTGCGCGACGCGGCCCGGACGCCCGCCGATGGTCACGGCCTCGAACGCCTCTTCGTAGCGACGCATGAGTCGGCTCTGCCCCGCGGCGGCCGCCGCTTGCAGCTTCGCCATCTCTTTCGGCCTTGATTTCCAGCCTAGCGCGCGAAGGCCGAGGGCGATGGCCCCGGAGCTGACGAGGACGACCTCGCGCGGCGCACCACGCTCGTTCGCGCGCGCGACCCACGCGGCGAGGCGCGCGTAGACGTCGGGATCGCTCGCCAGCGTGCTGGAGCCGATCTTCACCACCGCGCGGTGGGCCTTCTTCACGAGTGAAGCGCGGAGTGTGGCGACGTCTTCGGTGCTGCGCTTCTTCATGGCTCGAATCGGTGGACGTGGCCGACGACGTCGTCGAGGGCGGCATCGAGGCGACGGTCGATCACCTCGGGGAGCTTGGAGGCGGAGATGAGGAGCGAGTCGATCGCGCGTTGAATGGTGCCGCGGTAGTCCTCGGGGGCGTCGCGCTCTTCGACGGGGCCAGTGGCGAGCCCGAGCTCGGCTGCCTTCTGCACCGCGCGATCGAGGATGCCGCGAATGGCGATGGCCTCTTCCGCTTCGATGCGCACCGAGCGGAGAGCGCCACCAGCGCGATGCACCGAGAGATAACGATCGAGGAGCCGCCCGAAGGCGAGGGTGTCGAAGCCGTCGCGCATCGGCGCATAGACGACGCCGAGCGGCGCGACCCGCCGGACCGCGCGCCGACCGACCCAGGCGAGCGCTTCGCGGGTGAACGTGCTGCCGCGGCCGGCCACCGGAGGGCGCGGATCGCTGAGGATCGCGCGCGCGTCGGAGGTGAGCGCGAGGCCGTGACGGGCACAGACGTCGAAGGCGAGCGCACCACGGAGCGCCTTGAGGATGCGGCGAGGGACGACCGGAAAGGGAACGACGCCGGTGAGCGCGCTCGCTGCGGCATAGACGGCGAATCGCCCGGCGGCGGGCGGCACTTTGGCGAGTGGCATCGGAGGCGCGGAGGACATCGCGGTTCTCTTTCGCTTAGGCCCGACCTCGCGGGGCCGAAAGGGCAGCGTGCGGTTCTCACCGTGGCAGCCGTGGTAGCGTTGCCGGCGATGGCTGGCGCGAAGGACGCGGGCGCGACGGGCGCGACGGGCGCGAGCGTGACGACGAGGCAGGGCTCCGCCGCAAAGGGACCGCTCGCTCGCTGGTTCGTCTTCCGCGCGCTCGCCGGGCTGGCGCCGAAGCTCGCCCTTGTCGACGCCGCCATCGGCATGCTCGTCGCCCTCGCCGTCGCCTCGACGTGGCGCGCAGCAGGTGGACCGCGCGCAGCCTTCGAGCAGGTCGTGCCCATGCTCGGCACCGGGCTCCGCTGGTCGGTCGCCTTGCCCCTCGCGTGGGGCGCGCTCTCGGCCATCGACCGGGACGAAAAAGAAGGGCTCATTGCCCTCGCGAGGCGCCGCGGCGTGTCGCTCCGTCGTTGGATCGTCGGTCGCGCGCTCGGCGCCGGCGTCCTCGTCGCCTTCGTCATCGGCGTGCCGATGATGGTCGTCGCCTTCGTCCTCGCCGGTTTCGGTGGAGGCCTCGAAGGCTCGATGGCGCGGCTCTCGCTCATCTTCCCGTCGTTCGTCGTCGCCGTCGCCAATGGCTTGATTTTCGGGCTCGGCGGCGTCGTCCTCGGCGCCATCGTCACCTCGCGCGGCCTCGTCGTCGCCGTCCTCCTCGGCGCCGCGGCGCTCGGCTCGCTCGTCGATCTCGCGCTCCCTGGCCCGGTCGGTGTCACCGCCCACCAGCTCATCTCGCCGATCCTCGCCCTCGAAGATTTGCAGGCGCTCCTCTTCGCCGAGCCGCACGCCGACGTGCCCCTCCGCGGAGCCTCTGCGCTCGCCGCCGTCCTCCTCTTCAGCGCGCTCGGCGTCTACGGCGCTGCCTATGCGCTGAAATCTCGCCTGCCCGCCGAGGACGCGCTCTCGACATGACCGCACCCATCTCGAACGTCTCGAACGCCTCGAACGCCGCGAATGCCGCGAATGCCCTGCGCGGACCGACGGGTTGGTTCGGCGTCCTCGCGGGAGGTCGGCTTCGCGGCATCAACGTGCCGTGCTTTTCGCCACTCACGTTGATCCTCGACGCCGACCTCGACGAACAGCCTCCGCGCGCCGGCGTCCTTGCCCTTCGGCTGCTCGCCGGCATCGGTCGACCGAGCGCGGGGACGGTCCGCGTCTTCGGCGTCGATCCTGGGAATGATCCCGAGCTGCGCCGTCACATCGCGCTCGTCGGCGACGACGTGCTCCTCGAGCCTGGTCGCGACGCGATCGACTCTGCGCTGGAAATCGCGACCATTCGCCGCCTCTCGCCGCTCCCCACTCGAGCGGCGCTGGCGGCGATCGTCGAAGGTCTCGCGCCCTCGGCCGCACGCCGACGTCTCTCTCGCGTCATCGCGGGTGCCGAGCGTGCACGCCTGCTTCTCCTCTCGTACCCCGAGCGCGAAGTCGATCCGCGCGAGCGTGACGAGTGGGCGAAGCTGGCGAGGTCAGTGCTTGCACGCGGCGCGCACGTCGTCGTCGCCACCACCAAGCTCGACGACTGGCTCGGCGTCGCCGACGACGTCAGCGCCCACGCCTTCGTTCTTCGAGGCGGCGTCGTCGCCACCGGTGGGCCGGCGCACGCGCTTCCTTGGTCGGTACCTCCCGATCACGCGCCGCGCGTCGTCACCGTCGTCCTCGATCCCGATCCCAAGCTCGAGCCGACCGACCAAGATCACGACGCGACGCCCCCGGCTGCGCGCCTCCTCTCCGATCTGGTGAAAGATCCCGATGTCGGACCGCACCTCGCGGCCATCGAGCCGATCGGCCCGCACGAGGTTCGTCTGCACACGCGTGCGCCGCGAGAGCTCGCGCGCGCCATCGGTCGTCGTGCCGCGGCCGGGCTCGCGGTCCGTCGCCTCAGCGTGCACGGCGCGGCAGCGAGCGCCCTCGCCGTCGCCGGGGCCCCGCGATGAGCGAGGTCGTCGAAGCAGCGCCCGCGCCGCGCCGTCTTCCCGGACTGCGCGCGCTCGCGTTGGCGCCGATGGTGCTGCTCGCCTTCGCCGCGCCTGCGATTTTCGTCCTCGCGCGTGGCCACATGGTGATCGGCGAAAGCCAGCTCGGTCGCGTCGTCGTCCGCGCGTTTGGCGGCATCTCTCTGCCGGTGCTCGCCTCCGTGATCGCTGCGCTCACCCTCTCGCGTGACGCCATCGTCCGTCGTCGCGCCGACCTCCGCGTGGCTGCTGGCGAGGAGCCTACTCGCGCTCTCGCAAGGCCGCTCACGCATGCCCTCGTCTGCATCGTCGCCTCGGCGCTGCTCGGCTCGCTCGTCGTCGTCGCCGCGCTCCGCGTGCACCTGCACCTCGGTTCTGCACGAGAAATCGTGCTCGATGTCCTCGGCACGACGTGGGCAGTCTCGCTCGGCGGCGTGGCTTGGCTCGCCCTCGCCGCCGCGCTCGTCGTCCGCAGTGGACGCGGGGTCACCGCCTTTCTCCTCATTCCACTCGACCTCGTCTCCCGCCTCCTTCCGGGCGCAGCGCAGTGGTTCGTGCCTTCCTCGCACGTCGCCAACTTGCTCGGAGCTCCGCCTCCCGAGGGTTTCGTGCACGTGCCGGTGTTGCCGCAGCTCGCGAGCGTCGGCGCGCTCGTCGTCTTCGCCGCCCTCGGCCTCGCGATCACGGCTCGTCGCTATCGCGGCGTTCCCTGAGCGTGCGCCGCGCGCACCCAATCGCGCATCGTTTCTCGCGGGACCCCGATCGCTCGCGCCGCGGCGGCGATGCTCCCGTGATGACGAACGAGCAGGGCCGCATCGTCGGCGTCGCGCGTCGGGCGGACGGGCCTTGGCGGTGGCGCCGAGGAAGGGCGATTGCGTAGCGCCCGCGCGATGTCGTCAGCCCCAATCGAAGTACCCTGCACACACGCCGCCGCGCGATAGACGACGTTGCGGAGCTCGCGAACGTTGCCCGGCCACGCCTCGCTCACCAGCCTCGAGACGGCGGCCTGGGTCAGCACTTTCTCTCCGAGCTCGCTCCGACTCCGCGCGAGAAGAGCCCCCGCGAGCGCTGCGATGTCGGCGCGGCGCTCTCGCAATGGAGGTACGTCGACCACCAGGACGGCGATGCGGTGAAAGAGGTCCTCGCGAAACGTCCCCTCTTCGATGCGTTGCTCGAGCGGTGACCAGGTCGCGGCGACGACCCGCACGTCGACCGCACGCGGCGCCCGTGCCCCCAATCGACGCACCTCGCCGGTCTCGAGCACGCGCAAGAGCTTGGCTTGCATGTCGAGCGGCAACTCGCCGAGCTCGTCGAGGAGAAGTGTTCCGCCGTGCGCGAGCTCGAAGACGCCCGCACGCGCCGCCGCAGCGCCGGTGAACGCGCCTCGCTCGTGCCCGAAGAGCTCTGCCTCGGCCAGCTCGCGCGGCAACGCGCCGAGGTTGATTGCTTGAAACGGGCCATTTTTCCGGCCCGAAAGTGAGTGAAGGGCGCGCGCGACGACCTCCTTCCCGCTCCCGCTCTCTCCGCGCACGAGCACCGGCGCCGACAGTTGGGCGTAGACGCGGACCGCGGCTGCCATCCGTCGCATCGACAGCGCGCGACCGATCGCCCCCGGCAGCACTTCGCCGTCGTGCTCACGACGTGTTCGCGGCGAGGAGGCCGGTGGTTCCTCGTCACCGTCCTCTTCGCCCACTTCACCCACTTGCATGGAGCCGCCCGACCTCGTCCCGACGGCCTCGATCGCGAGGGAGCTTCTCCCGACCATGGCGCACATCCCGACGTCGAGCGAGGCCGCTTCGATGCGTGCGCCGCCCATCCAAGTGCCGTTTTTGCTGCCCAAATCGACGATGCGCGCACGACCACGCCGTACCTCGATGCGCGCGTGCCGGGCGCTGACGGTGGGATCGGCGACGTCGACCCGAATCTCATCCGGTTCGCTCGCCCCCTCTTCGGGCCGCGCCCATCCGCCGCCGACGACCAACGTTCCCTCGAGTGGCAGCGCGACGCGCACCGAGGGACCGCTCGCCGCTTCGATGATCAGCGAGAGAGGTGACAGCGCTCGCTCCTCCCCGCCGAGGCCGACGGTGCGAGGCTGCGACGCGACCTCGTGCGAGTGGGAAAAGGCGAGGGGACTTTGGGCGCTCGTGTTCATCGCCCGGTCATCGCCGAGGCGTGGTGGTCAGTTGCGTGCGCTGTTCGGCGAGCGCACGATTCGGCGCGAACATGTCCGGGACGCCGCGGACCATCCTCCACGTCGACATGGACGCCTTCTACGCGTCCGTCGAGATCCGCGACGACCCATCTCTCGCCGGCAAACCGCTCATCGTCGGCGGTCACCCAACGCGCGGTGTCGTCCTCACCTGCAGCTACGAAGCACGAAAATTCGGCGTCCGCAGCGCGATGTCGATGTTCGAGGCACTGCAGCGTTGCCCCGACGCCACCGTCGTCCCGCCCCGAGGGAGCGCCTACGCGACGGCCTCGCGCACCTTGTTCGACCTGCTCCACACGTTCACGCCGCTCGTCGAGGGCCTCTCGCTCGACGAGGCCTTCCTCGACGTCACCGGCTCCGCCCGCCTCTTCGGCGACGGCGTCACCATCGCTCGACAAATCAAGGCTGGAATCGAACGCGCGACCGGCGGTCTCAAGGCCAGCGTCGGCGTCGCAGCGTGCAAGTACGTGGCGAAGGTCTGCAGCGATCTCCGCAAGCCCGACGCCCTCGTCGTCTGCCCGCCTGGCGAAGAAGCGGCCTTCCTCGCGCCGCTCGGCGTCGAGCGTCTCTTCGGCGTCGGCCCCAAGACCGCCGAACGCTTGCACGCGCGGGGCATCCGCACCATCGGCGACGTGCAGCAGCGGTCCCTGGAGGAGCTCGTCCGCCTCCTCGGCGAAGACTCCGCCGCGCATTTCCACGCGCTCGCCATTGGTGACGACGACCGCGAGGTCGAGCCCGGCCGGGACGCCAAGTCCATCGGCAGCGAATCCACCTTCGATCGAGACCTCGTCGGCCCCGAGCCGCTCCGCGAGCCGATCCTTCGTCACTGCGAGGAGGTCGCCCGCCGTCTTCGTGCCGAGGGTCTCTCTGCCGGCGCGCTCGTCCTCAAAGTGAAGCGCGCCGATCACAGCTTGGTGACCCGCCGCTCGGTCGCCACGGTGCCGATGCTGGAAGCCCGCGAGCTCTACGATCTGGCCTTGCGTCTCCTCGACAAGCTCGACTTGCGTCGTGTGCGTACGAGGTTGGTCGGTGTTTCGGCCTCGGCGCTGCGGCCGATCGAGCCGGTGCAGAAGGAGCTCTTCGCCGACACCGTCGAGGTGAAGAGGCCGCGGGCGCTCGGGGCGGTGATCGACGCGATTGCGGGGAAGTTCGGCGATGGGGCGATTCGGCGGGCGGGAGGGCGGTGACCGTCGCCCTTGGGGATGGCTGTCACCCATCCGCGCGAAAGCCGAGGTAGTCGGTAGGAGAAGGTCTGTCGGTCAAAATGCCCCGTGCTCTCGTGCTCGTTCTCCGCTGTCTGGCAGTCGTCGCCGTTGGGGTCACGCTTGCGCGAAGATCCGTTGCCGAGACGCCCGAATGGGTCACCGAGACGCACGTTTGTCTCGAGGCCGCCCAACGAGACGACGCGGTCGGTCTCCGCGAGTGTTCCCAGAGGCTCGTCCACCTCGCGCCGAAACAGGCCGTAGCCTGGGATTGGGCGTGCATTTCCGCGATGCGCGACGGTCGCTTCGACGACGCCGACGATGCGCTCGCCAAAGCTCGTGCGCTCGGGCTCGACGATCGAACGTTTCGGACGCGCCAGGACCGCCTCGATCACCTCCGCGGTTTTCGCCTCGGTTGGGGGGGACGAATCTTCTTCGCTTGGCTCGCGATATTGGTTGGTCTGTTCGGCATCGGTCACCTGCTCAGCCACCGAACGTTGCAGGTGCTCGCACAGGCGCCACGCGAAGCGACGGGGCGTCCACAGGCAGGGACGCTCCGCCTTTTCCGCGTCTATCGGATGGTGCTCTCGGCGTGCACCGCCTACTTCTACGTCTCACTTCCCGTCATTCTGGCCCTCGTCGGAGGGCTCATCTGGCTCGCGGTCAGCGCCCTCAAATACGCCTACGGACAAGCCATTCTCTTCGTCGTCGGTTGGGTCGTCGCCAGCGTCACTCTCTTCGTCACCACCCTCGCGGCGATGATTCAAGGTCTCCTCGCCACGCGCGAAGATCACGACCCGGGCATCGCCATCGATCTCGAGGCGATCCCCGCGCTGCGAACCCTCCTCTTCGAAGTCGCGCGCAAGGTCGGCACGCGCCCCGTCGATTTCGTCTACGTATCCGACGACGCAGGCATCGGCGTGCTCGAGCGTCGAGGCGACGGACGCACCGAGCGCCTCATGGTCATCGGCATGGCCTTCTTGGACGGGCTCCGGCTTCGTGAGCTTCGTGCCACATTGGCCCATGAATTCGGCCACTTCCGCAATCGAGACACGGCGCTCGGAGACAACTCGCTCCGCCTCCTCGCCCGGTTCCAGCACCTCCAGCGTGCACTGCGCGAACGAGGCGCCGACCGCTGGTACAGCCCGATGAGAATCTTCACGTTCGTCTTCGTCCGCGCCTACCTTCGCGTCGCGTGCGGCGCGCGTAGGCTGCAGGAATCGCTCGCCGATCGTTGGGCCGGCCTCGCTTACGGTCGCGACGCCAACGTCTCGGCGCTGCGCCACTCGTACGAACGAGGTGTCTGGTTCAAGGCGCGCTGCCTCTCGCTCGCTCCCGAAGCCTTGGCGGGACAGCGCGTCCTCAATGCTTACGTGGATTGGCGCACCAACCCCGAGGCCTTGGCGGCGAAGCTCCGCGCGCAACTCGACGAGTCGACCAACGCCTACGACGCCCACCCTTCGTTTCGTGAGCGGGTCGAGCTCCTCGAGCGGCTGGGACTTCCAGATGTGCCGTCCTCACCCGACGACGAAATCGAGGTCTGGTCCCTCTTTCCATCGGGCATGCGTCGCGAGCTGGAGCTGAGGCTGACGCCAGCGGTGGAAGAACGGGCTCGAAAGATGGTGCAGTGGTGATCCGATGGTGACGAGCGATGGGCGCAGGAGGGGTGCCTGCGAGCAGCCCGTGCAAGCTACGAGCGCTCACCCGTCGTGCCAGAGCCAAGTCAGCACTCGGCCACTCCCAATCGCCATCGACTCCTCGACGACTGCCACCTGCGCGCTGCTACCCCAAGCGTCGCCAAGGGCGAGCAACCGGCCTGCGAGTACGCCTCGTCGTAATGCTTCCATCGCCATCGAACGGGACTCGAGACGGCGACGTTGCACGGCGATGCCGCGGAATGCGCGCGAGCGCGTGGCCTTGGTGATGATGCCGTCTTTGGATTCGACGAAAGCGCACGCGGCGTCGGCGAGCTCGGCCCACCTGCGCGCGGCTACCGTGAGCGAGACTTCGAAGACCCGGGCAGCCTCTTCTACGCGCTGAAGTGTCGGCGGCTGCAGGCGACAGCGCGCGAGCAGCATGGCCTCGGGCACGAGCAGCTCGGTCGCGAATCGATCGGCCTCGCGCTCGACGGTGAACTCGCGTCCGCGGGTTCGTGGTCGGCCGTGGATGCGCTCGATCGCGTCGACGCCGCGATGGAGAAGGTGGTGCCCGAGCTCGTGGGCGATGGAGAATCGGGCGCGCGACGTTCCCCGCGCGGAGGCGGCGATGGCCAGATACGCGACGTCTGCGGCACGCACGACGCGGGCATCGGCACTGCCGGTCTCGCGCCAGACGACGAAGGCGCCGCACGCGGCAGCCAGGCGTTCGACGTCGAGATCTTCCGGCGCGACGATGCCGAACCGCGCGTGGAGTGATTGCGCGGCGACGATGGGATCGACCTTCTCGACGACCTCAGTTCCCATGCTCGGCGAGCGCCTCGATCTCTTCGAGGATGCTCTCGAGCTCCTCGTCGCTGGCTTCGTCCGCCACGCGATTGCGAAACATCACGGCGACGGGTTGCGCGAGACGTGGATCGAGCCGCGCCTTGGCGATGCGGGTGAGAAGCTCGTCGCGTGATCGCACCGGCCGCACCTGCGCACGTGCAGACAGCTTGGCGCGGACGAGCTCGAGTCGATCATGGGCCTCGGCTTGCCAGGCGAGCCGCTCGCGACGAGCCATCTGCTCGGCAGCAAACCGCGCACCGTTCTCGCCAATTGCGGCTGGATTGAAACCTTCGGCTTTCATCTCACGGTCCAGCTCTTCGTCGCTGAGCGCAGTGATGCGCTCGAGCTCGTCGTCGAGCGCCATGTCCTCGAGCATTCGCAAGAGGTCGGCGGGCTTCTTCTCGTTCATGATGACTTCTCCTCGAGCGAGCCGTGGAGCCCTCGTGCCACCTCGGCGGCGGCCCGATGCATGCGACGGCGCGCGAACACGATCTCGTCGACCGGCAAACCAAGCTCGGTCGACAACGCGAGAGGTGTCTCGACGCCATCGAGCGTGAGCTCGAAGATCGCCAGGGCGACGGAATCGGTCTTCGTCCTCAGACGAGCACGAAGGCTCTCGATTCGACGGACGCAAAGATCTCGCTGCGCCGCCGCTTCATCGGCGAGCGCGCGCCCATCGGCGATCGTCTGGACAGCGCCTTCGCCGTCACCGATGTCGATGGGGATGTCGAACCGAGCGCGCGCGCTCGTCCGCTCGTTGCGAAGGAGGCCGTTGACGATGCTGCCGAGGAAGCGGAGGAGACTCGGCTCCTTCTCGGGATTCCAATCGCAGTGCGCGGGATCGAGCGCGCGACGAATTGCGTCTTGGGCCAGATCCTCGGCCTGCGCACGTGAGCGACAACGCGAGAAGGCGAGCGCGACGAGTCGCGCATAGACACGCGGCCAATCCTGCGAGCGGAGCGCCGCATCGATGGCGGCACGACGCTCACCGCGATTCTCGAAGGTCTCTTCCGTCGCAGCCGGCGGCACGTCGCGGAGGGTACGAATCGAAGCCGAGGCCGGCAAGGTCGACGTCGGCGATCGCAGGGACCGACGGGCTCGCATCGAGCGCGGCGAGGTGCCGCGAGAGCGGTGAGACGCCGAGTCGAGCTCGACGTCCCACCGAACGCGCGACGCGGTCATGCGCGGCCGACGACCGAGGTGGTGACCGGGCTCGTCACGCTCGCCGACGGACCTTGCGTGGTCGTGCGAGGCGTCGCATCGCCGGCTGCAGTCGGCGCAGCGCCCTTACGCGGGCGCCGAAACAGCGGCCCCTTGCGCACGCCCAACGACTTCACGCCGTGCTTGCGCCGCAACCCCGGATCGACGGTCAGCGCACGCACGAGGTTGGCGTAGCTGGCGAGATCCGCCGCCGCGCCCTCGGCCCGCGCCGACAGATCGGCCGTGGCCTGAACCGCTGCATTGCGTGCCGCGACCGCGAGCGTCTGAAGCTCCGTCAGCTCGGCCGCAGCCTTCTCCATTCGCGCCGGCGTGAAGCCGTTCGCCTTCAATTTCACGGCGAGCGGAGTGTCCCGCATCGCCTCCGCGGCCTGGAGCGCTTCGGTGATCATCTCAGGGCGAAACTTGGACGTCGTCATGGGAGTCATCCTTCCTGCCGGACAATTCCGGTCTCTCTAGGAAGAGGTGGCGAGGGGGACGATTCGACCACCGGCCGGAAGATTTTTTTCGACGACCGGGAAGAGCTTGGGAGCGGGCGGCGAGATGTGGGAAGGGGGGCTTCAGCTCTTCCGAGGGGTTCGCGAATGCTTGGGGGTCGTCCTTCAGCATTCAAGGGCGACGTGTGAGAGCTTGGGCGCGGTTGCCGAAAGCTCGAGGACGACGGGGAAGCATTCGGCGACGAGCGGGAAGCATTCGCGGGCGAGGGGGGAGTATTCGGCGACGACCGGGAGGTACTTGCACGGCTCTTCGACGCAGCCTGTCCCGGCGTCCCCACCCACGCTACGAACCTTCCGTCCGGACAGGTTCGATTTGCGCTCAAATATCGTGTCGCAATAGAAACCGACCGCGGAACCGATCTTCGTCATGCTCGTCTGATCGACCCACCCCGCGGGGTGGGTACCCCGACGACTTCCCCGATTCGTCACATCTTTGACCCATGCCCCGCCTTGCACGCGCGCCCAATTCACGTCAGCTTCGCCATGAAATGAGCCAGACTCGAACGCGGTTCGTCAAAGACGCCGGCGCTCCGACGCTCCATTCTTTGCCAGCGAATCGAGCGCCAACTGCTACGAGCCGCTCGTTCAACCGCGCGCTGTTCGCCGCCCTGTCTCTGATCATCGTCGCCTCCTGTGGACCCGGTGGTGGTTCTGGAGCGCCTCCCCCACCTCCGCCACCGCCTCCCACCTTTCCGGGCTGCGACGCGGTTGGCGAGAGCGGCTCGGTCAGCCCCAAGGCGATCTGCCTCGCGACCGACTCGTCGGGTCAGGGCTATGCCGTCTGGGGCTATCAAAGCACAGCCTCTCGGACCGTCGTGGTGCCACCAGGCGCGACGAATCGTTTCTCACCGGATCTGAAGGTCTCGCCGCCGACGGTGTTCGAGCCGACGGGTGGCGCGACCAAAGTTGCGTTCGCGACGCCGATTGTCGACCACGCGACGTGGATTTTCGGTTCTGGCGGGGGCGCGACGGCTTCTCCCGTGTCGACGCCGAGCTGCGACGCGGTCGTGACGAAGCCCGACGGCGATTCGGTCAACGTTGGCGGCGTTTCGGTGCGGCTGTCGACGGACCTGGGGGGCGTCCTCGCGTCGACGATCGTAGCAACCGACGTGATCGAGCATGGCGATCTCGAGATGCAGGGCTCCATCGCGGGAGCGAACAAGACGACGGGCTCGCTGGGCGGAGCATTTCACGTCAGCGGCGATGGCGCGGCCGTTTACATGGTCCCGTTGAATGTGCCGACGGGTCGCGTCGGCATGCAGCCGACGATCTCGCTCGTCTACGAGAGCAGGTCGGACACCGGTCCGCTCGGACTGGGCTGGAAGCACACCGGCGTCTCGCAGATCACCCGTTGTCACAAGACGTTCGCGCTCGACGGCGAGGCCTCGCCGATCACGTTTACGTCGTCGGATCGTTTCTGCATGGACGGGGACCGTCTCATTCCGGCGCCGGGGCCGGGCGCAAATGCGAACGGGGTCGAGTATCGGCCCGAGCACAGTCCGTTCGTTCGGGTCATCGCCTTTGGCGACGATGGTGGCTCACTCGGTCCGGCAGGTTGGCAAGTGCAGGATGGTCACGGCCATACCCGACTCTATGGTCAGACGGCGGATGCGCGACTCGAGGGCGAACGAACGACCTTTACCCCATCGGTGGACGCCGAGCACTCCATCAGCGACGATCTGATTGCTCCCACGACCTCGACGGTCCGGCTCGCGTGGGCCTTGTCCAGCGAGAGCGACACGTCGAGAAACGTGATCACCTACGAGTACGTCAACTCGAATACCTGCGGAGACTTCTGCCCAGACAATCCCGACGGCGCTCACGACATGTATGTCTCCGCCATTCGGTACACGGGCACACTCGACGGCACCGAGAAGCCTCTGCGCATGGTGCGGTTCCGGTATGCCCTCGATCGCGAGGTCGAGGACTGGACCGTGCAGTACGTTTCAGGCTTCAAGGTGCGTCTTCCGCCGCTTTTGAAGCGCATCGAAATGCTCGCGCCGAATCCGTCGGCGACTTCGGTCGTCCGATCGTATCGGTTCGAGTACACGGCCGACCCGACGCGAGCCCACCTCGAACCGGCCGCTTCGCTCGGAGCCCCGATCGTTCACGCGATCACTGGCCCGGGCAGCGCTCCTGCGGCGAGCTTCATCGAGCATGGGATCGCGCACCTCGCTCGCGTGACGGAGTGTGACGCGACTGACACCTGCCGGAAGCCGACCGAGTTCGGCACCGAAGACTATCTCACGCCCGGCGCGGATCCTGTCTTGGACGATCCGACGCCACGCTTCCTCGATGTCAACACCGGCATCGGCGAACTGACCTGGGTCGACCCGTTAGGTGACATCTTCACGGCCAATCCGGAGGCCTTCCTGCACGAAGGCGTTCTCATCGCCGACCTCAATGGGGACGGGCGCGACGACATCTTGTATCGAGCCAACGTGTCGATGTCGGTCGTCGACACCAGCGGCTTCAGGTCCGCGGTCGACAAGACGCAGTGGCGCTATCGGCTCAGCGTCGGCGGCGAGTTCGAGGCTACGAGCCACGATGCCGGCCTACCGTTTCAGATCGGTCAGACCGCCATTCCCCTCCCGATGCCCCGAGCCGTCGACGTCGACATGGACGGGCGGAGCGAGATCTTGTTTCCGGAAGTCGTCACGCTACCCCCGAGGAACGTCATCGATGGCTCGACGACGACGTTCGAATTTGGCGTGCCCCATTGGCACCTCTTCCGATGGACCGGGAGCGCATTCGCGGCCGAACCGGAAGCTGCCGCGGAAACCGACGGCCCGGTCGATCCCCACCCGGCGTGCGCCACCCCGCCCTGCTTCGAGTGGCCGAACGCGCTCTACATCTCCGATCTGAACGGAGATGGGACGCCCGACCTGCTCCGACCCTTCGGTCGTCGAGACCCTGGCTCGCCAGTGCTCGTCGACACGCCGTGGGCTCTCCGCCGCAACCTGCGCGGCGTGCTCGACGGCGCGTACGATCCGCTGGCATTTCAGGCCAAGGGCCCACCGTCCGGCACGCCCCTTTCGACTCCGTTCAATCTCTGGGACACGCTCGCTGTCCCCCTCGATTCGAGCGGCAGGACGGCGCTCTTGCGGCAGTCGTCCGTGAGCACGCGCTACCACGCAACTCTCGCAAAAGGTGAAACCGTCACCATCGAAGGGGACATCGCAACGACGCTTCTCCACAGCGACTTCGGCGACACCTCTGGATTCACGTACGTCTTCTTGGATGCCAATGGCGATGGCCTGCCCGATGCGCTTCGCTTGCCGAACCGCGGCTGCCGTCCAATCGGCGGCCCGGACACCTGCCTCCCGAGCGACGCAGCGCCGCTCCGAAGACCCCGCATCGCATTCAACACCGGTTCCGGATTCGCCGCACCGATCGACGCCGTGTCCGAGTCTCTGCTGGGCGCCGATCTGATCGAGCTCAATGCTCGCAACGGTGTCATTCCCGATCCGGGCATGCGCCCGATCGACATCAACGCCGATGGTCGAATGGACCTGCTCCTCGCGGGGAACAATTCGCCGGAATACGTGCGTGGAGATACCTCCACCCTGGTCAAGCGCGCGTCCTTCCAGGTTCTCACGTCGAGTGGGCGTCTCGGCGAAGCGCCCTATTCCTCCTTCGTCGTGCCGCTCGCTGCGACCACGTTGACGGGCCCGTTTCATCCGATCGACATTACGGCCATCGGCCAGTCGGCGCGGCCAGGCCGCGGCTATCCGTTCACGCAGACCTTGGACGTCGACGGCGACGGGTGGACAGACATCATCGCGATGGGAAGCGACGCCAGGCTCCATCTATTTCGTCGGCTCCCCCGGAACTTTCGCGAGACCTCCTTCATCCGCGACGGGCTGGGAGCGGTCACGAAGATCGCGTACTCACCGGTCCGTGGGGTCGGCGTCGGATCGACCACGGCGCCCTCTTGCGCATATCCCCTCAACTGCGTGTTTCGCGGGATGACCGCGGTCAGCCAGTTCAGTCTTCGCACCGATCCGACCGACACCACGGACAGCTTCGCCAGACGTTTCAATTTCGCGTACGCCTCTCCGCGCGTCGACATGCGCGGGCGTGGCTGGCTCGGGTTCGCGAAACGTACGATGTTCGACGCGCAGACGGGAGCGGTCGTCGAGACGACATTTCCCGATGCTACGAGCCTAATGGGCACGTCCTACCCGTATGCGAACCTTCCAGGCACGGAGACCTCGACAACCAACGTCGATGGAAAGGTCCTTCGGTCGATTGTTGCGAATGCATACCAAATCGTCGGCGGCGATCCGACGCACGGCGAGCCATTTGCCGTGCGCGTCAAGGACCGCCACGAGTGGACGTACGAAAACGGGGTCGTGCTGCGGCACGTGGGAGCGAACTACCTTTACGACTCGACAGACCCCTACGGGCGACTTCAACGCAGCGAGCACTCGGCGCTGCTGACTGGCGAGAGCACCGTCACGACCTTCGACTACAACCAGGATCTCGCGAACTGGGTGATCAACATCCCCCATCAAGTGGTCGAGACCAGCACTGCGTCGGACGGGAGATCCGAGTCTCACGTCGCACGCTACTCGTACGACGCCGCAGATCTGCTCCGCACGGTGGACCTCCAGCCAGCAGCCGGCGCCCCGGAAGAGCTGCTCACGGATTACGTTCGCGACAATCTCGGGCGGATCGTGATGGTGCGGGTCCGTCCGCCGAGCGGCGAGCCGCGCGTCACGCAGATCGTGTACGACAACCTGGACGGTGTATACCCGGCCATCGCGGTAGATGCGATGGGCCATCGCGTGCGTCTCGCGTATCACGCAGGGCTGGGGGTCTTGGGCGAGATTGAAGATGCAAACGGCGTGGTTGCGCCGATGCGGTACGACGGTTTCGCACGACTGAAGACCGAGCTCGCGCCGGACGGCGCGACGCTGAGCCTTCGATACCTCCGGAGCGCTTCGGCAGGCGGCGTCTACGCCGTGGAGAAGCAGGTGCTCGGTGGACCCACGACGACGGTCCACTACGATAGCCTTGGGCGCCAAGTGCTGGCCCAGACGACGGGCTACGACGGCCTCCCTGCGTCGCTTCGCACCGCCGAAACGTCCTACGATCGCGTGCACTTTCGCTCAGTCGCGTTCATGAGCCTGCCGCACGTGCCGGCTGTGACCGCGGACGCGGCGCCACGTACGAGCTTCGAGTACGACGCGCTCGGTCGGGTCACGCGCGAAGTGCGTCCCGACGGCGTCACCGGACATGGCTACGCGGGTCTACGCACGACCACGATCTCGCCCACGGGCCACGTTTCATACATCGTCGAAGACGAGAGGGGACGCGTCATTCAAAGCGTCAACGTCTCTGCCGACGCAGGCGCCGCTACGCACGACGTCCTCACCGAGTACGCGTACGGCGTCTTCTCTCGACTCGATCACACTACGCGATGGAACGGACCCACGCCGTATCGCACGATATACAACTACGATATCCGCGGCCGCCTCAGATTGGTCATTGACCGAGATACGGGAGGCGCGGGCTATGAATACGATGCGTTCGGAAATGTCACGCACCTGCGTGAGTCGGGCAGTGAAACCACAATCGGGTACGACCTTCTCGGGCGCAAGATTGGTCAGTCGAGCTCCATCGATGGCGTGAGCTGCTATCAATGGGACACGAGTGCCAATGGCTCGGGAAAGCTCGGTTCGACGACCGGTCCAGGCTCGCTGCCAGCGACGCACACCTACGGTTACGACAGTGTCGGAAGACTCGCGCACGACGTTTTGTCGGTCGGCGGCGAAAATTTCGACGTTGCCACCGGCTACGACGTCTTCGGCCGGCTCAGCGAGGTCACCTATCCACGAATCGCCCCGCCGCTTCCGGGCTCGGCGAGCTTCGACCTCACGGTCAACTACTCCTATTCGCCGTCGTCGGGTGAGCTGGCCGCAGTCATGAGCGCGGGTGCCTCATCTACGACCTTCTGGCGCGCGGATCGCGTCAATGCCGTCGGCCAGGTCGAGCAAGAAACACTTGGCAACCACCTCGTCACGACGCGCGTGTTCCAGCCACGCACCAACCTCCTCGACACGCTGCTGACGGTGCGGCCTGGACACGCGCCGGTGCAGGACATGTCGTTCGAGTACTACGCGGACCGGAATCTGCGCCTGCGCACCGACGCTGCTGCTGGCACGACTGACCGGTATACGTATGACAGCCTCGACCGATTGGCCATATGGGATACGGGCGCCAGCGCCACCCATTACGGCTACGACGACCTCGGCAACCTACGTCTCGTACGCACGACGCACCGGACGGGCCCGGTCGAGATCCTCCGCTATGCGATGGACCCGGTTCGGCCGCACGTGGTCGCGGAGGCGTCCGACGGCTCGTCGTACCTAGCCGATGATCGCGGCAACCAGTACGTCGCGCCGGGGCGCACGCTCGAGTTCACCGCGCTCAACCTTCCGAGCAGCATCACGGACGGCACGGGTGCGATCACCAGGCTCGCCTATGACGCCAACGGTGCGCGTACGATCAAGCGGAAGGTCGGCGCAGACGGCGGCATCACCGAGACGCTATATGTCGGCGGATTGTACGAACGCCGAAAGACGACGGGGGGACAAATGCACGTCTACTCGATCGTGGCGCACGATCGCGTCGTCGCACAGCTCGATGTGGTGCCGAGTTCCACCGGGTATGACGTTGCCTCGCGATACCTCCTGCCGGATCAACTCGGAAGCACCCAGGCGATCACCGACGGGACAGGGCGCCTGCTATCGCGCCTAAGGCACCGCGCGAAAATAAAGCCCGCGCATATGTCTAGTGCGCTTCAACGTTGTAGTTCCAGTCGCCGTGAAACTTGTGCGGCTTGATTCGCAACGCACTGACGACGTCATCGGGGACTTTGATTCCTGCCTCGT
>JANYDK010000133.1 GCA_025363655.1 Deltaproteobacteria bacterium
TCCTGGTTGAAGAGCGTGTAGAAGGTGACGACGCCCTTCACGTGTGACGTCGGCAGGTCGAGTCGATGCGCGACCCAAGCGACGACGTCTTCGCTGCACCAGCCCTCCTGCTCCTGGCAGACATGGAGGACGGGAATGCACGCGGGCTGCAGAGACGGATAGCGAGAGACGATGTCGTCGATCTCTCGCAGGCGCTCGGGGGTGGGTTCGAAGGGCATCGCGTGGTCGGGACCGGAGGACGGTGAACTGCGAACTGCGACGGCTCGGCGCGCGCGCCGGGCGTCCCATGGAGTGTCTGGGCGCGTGTGGCCACGCGGCGCACCTCCTCGGGCGGGGCGCACGCTAGTGGTCCGGGCGAGCGACTGTCAAGCGTGGATCCTCGGAGAAACAGCCAGCGGGCCGACGACCGAATTCGCGCTTGAGCCTTGGTGGCGCGTGCGTGTAGTCTCACGCGGCTTTCGACGCGCGAGGATCACCGGAGGAGCAACTCCACGAGTGACTCCAAGCACTTCGGGCCACTGACTACGAAACGACGCCTCGTGATCAAACGCGGCCGAAACGCTCAGAATTAGGGAGGTCGACGTTGTTCTGCCCGAACTGCGGTACTCAAAACGCCGAGACGGCGACGACTTGTTCGAAGTGCGGCTTCAACCTCAAGGGCGGAGCAGCGCCGAAGTTCAAGGGCACCATGCTCATGATGAACACGCCGCAGCAGCCCGCTCCGGGGGCTCCTGCCGCGCCGGCCGCGCCGATGGGTGGTCCGCCCAAGGGTGCAGCTGGACTGAAGGGCACGATGGTCGGGATGGCTCCTTCGCCTGGCGGTCCGCCCGCCGCGCCGATGGCTCCAGCGCCGCCGCCTTTCGGTGCGCCTGCGGGACCGCCCGCCGCGCCTCCTCCGCCTGCGTTCGGGGCTGCCGCGCCTCCTCCGCCGGCCTTCGGAGGTCCGGGAGCGACTCCGCCTCCGGGTCCGGCGCCACGCGCCGCGAACCAATTTGCCGGCACTGTCGTCGCTCCCGAAGGAATGGCCGCGCCTCAGTTCGGTTCGCCTCCGGGGCCTGGCGGTGGCTTCGGTGATCCGGGTGGCGGCGGTGGCTTCGGCGCTCCTCCTCCTGGAGGTCCTCCTCCGGGTGGCTTCGGGGGTGCTCCAGGCGGTCCTCCGCCGGGTGGCTTCGGTGGACCTCCGGGTGGTCCTCCGCCGGGTGGCTTCGGGGGTCCTCCCCCGCAGCCGGGTGGCTTCGGCGCACCGCCTCCTCAGCAATTCGGCGGACCTCCGCCGGGTGGCATGATGCAGGCGCCGATGGGCGCGCCAATGATGGGTGGCGGTGGTGGCGGCGGAGCTCGTGGCCCCGTCGGTCAAATCCGCAACCCCGTCATGGTCATGATCATCAGCTACATCTGCTTCATCTACGCGGTCCTCCAGCTCCTCGCGATGATGGGCGAGTTGAAGGCGTATCTCCAGAAGGACGAGATCGTGCCGTGGCACCTCCTCATCCCGTACTACAACATCTATCTGCTCGTGATTAAGGTGCCCGCGTGGGTCCGTGAAGCCAAGCAGAAGGCTGGCTGCGCGAACCCCGAGCCGATGAACATCGTCATGTACCTGTTCCTCGGTCTCTACGCGCTCCCCGCCGACCTCAACGAGGTCTGGCAGCGTTCGGCCCATCCCGGCTGATCGTCCGTCGCGACTGCCCTGCGCCCTCGCCCTTTCTCGGGCGGGGGCGCGGTGTTTTTGTTCGTGAATTTTCGACGTTACGTCCGCGCTCTGGCAGCCCTGGCGGCTCTCCATCTCGCCACGAGATCGTCAGCGGCGATCCGCCAGTTCGGAAACGAAAACTCGAAACCCGCACGCAAGAGCCGCTCGGGAGTGACGCGTCGACTCTTGAGCACCAACTCGGTGTCGGTGCCCATCGCGAAGGCGCCGATCGAGAGCATCCACTTGGCCGCCGGGAGCCCAATGCGCGTCCCCCACGCCGCGCGCATCGCGGCCATGAACTCACGATACGGGAGCGGCTCGGGCGCCCCCATGTTCACCGGACCCTCGAGCTCTTCGTGCTCGACTAGGAAGCTCGTCGCGCGGACGAAGTCTCGGTCGTGCATCCACGACACGTATTGCCGACCATCCCCCGCCGAACCGCCGAGCCCTTTCCGGACGAGACCGAGCATGACGTCGAAGATGCCATCCACATCTGGGCTCATCACCATCGTCGTTCGAAGCGCGACCTTGCGCGTCCGAGGAGTATCGGCCCGCGACTGGGAGTCCTCCCAGGCCTTGGCGATTTTCACGCTGTTCGACCAATAGGCAGGCACGTCGGGCTCTTCGCCGCCAATGACGCCGGTGAGCTCGTCGTTCGCGGCGTCGTAGCGGTGCGAATAGATCGTCGCCGTGCTCATCTGCAACCAGACGCGCGGAGGGCTCGCGGCCGCCGTAATGGCGCGACCGATCGCTTCCGTGCTCTCGACGCGCGAGTCGAGCATCGCCTTCACGTTCTCCGGCGTGTAGCGGCAGTTGACCGTACGACCGGCGAGGTTGACGACGACGTCCGCGCCGTCGACCTCCCGCATCCATGGGCCATCGCTCCGCGCGTCCCAGCCGACGACGCGTGATACGCGCGTTGAGGGTGATGTCGGGGCCGACGCGCGCCGACCGAGAATCACCACCTCGTCGCCCGCTGCGAGATGGTGGCGAGCGAGCACCTGCCCGACCTGCCCGCTGCCACCGGCGATGATCAGCTTCATGCACGTAGGATTAGGTGTTTGATAGATTGGACGCCACCATGATCGAGCAAGGCATCGCAGGATGATCGCCGCAATCGGCGAGGCGGTGATCTGTCGTCCGAAGGAGGCAATCCTCGCCTTCGTCACCGACCTCGAGCAGTACAAGCGCGCCGATTGGAAGATCGGCAAGGTGCTCGAGTGCCGGCGCGACGGAGACGTCTTCTTCATGCGTCACGACGGAAAGCTCCGCGGAATTCCCGGGCCGGCCGTATCACTGGAGATGAGGGTCGAAGGCAACACTCGCGCGCGCTACCGAGCGGTGCCGACGTTTCCCTCGCGCCTCGTGCTCACGTTCGACGGCGGCTTCGAGCTCACCGACATGGACGACGGCGTCCACGTCGTGCACACCGAAAACTTTCGCTTTCACGTGCCATTTCGTTGGATCGCCGAGCCCTACCTGCGCGCCTGGATGTCGAACGACATTCGTGAGGAGATGGCGCGGATGAAGCAGATCCTCGAGGCCGAGGGATGAGCTCGGCCGCTCGATGCGCCGCCGCGACCTGCGCGGAGGCGCTCGAACGTTCGACACCACTATCGATACCGCTGAGACGGAGGAGACTCAGGCCTCCGCCTTGTCACCTCGGCGCCCGGGCCGAACCGGACCGCTCGCGAGCACCGCCTCGCGCAGGGCGTTCATGTTGGCCGGGTTGGCGATGAGCGCGTCGCGCGCCTTCTCCCTCCCCTGCCCCAGGCTCTCGCCGGCGAACGAGAGATACGCACCGCTCTTGTCGACGAGGCCGCGCTGGATGCCGAGATCGATGAGCTCGGTCGCCGCGTCGATGCCGATGCCCCAGCGAATTTCGAACTCGGCCTCGGTGAACGGTGGTGCGCACTTGTTCTTCACGACCTTGACGCGGGTGCGTGCGCCGAGGTTCTCGTCGCCCGACTTCACCGTGCCGATGCGACGGACGTCGATGCGCACGGACGCATAGAACTTGAGCGCGTTGCCACCGGTGGTCGTCTCCGGCGAGCCGAAGATGACGCCGATCTTGTTGCGCAGCTGGTTGATGAAGATGAGCGTGGTCTGCGTGCGATGGGTGACCGCGGTGAGCTTGCGAAGAGCCTGGCTCATGAGCCGAGCTTGCAGACCCATGTGTGCGTCGCCCATCTCTCCTTCGATTTCGGCCTTCGGCGTGAGGGCCGCGACCGAGTCGATGACCACGAGATCGACCGCACCGCTGCGGACCAGCGCCTCGGCAATTTCGAGCGCTTGCTCGCCGGTGTCGGGTTGCGACACGAGCAGCTTCTCGGTGTCGACACCGAGCGCCTTGGCGTAGTTGATGTCGAGCGCGTGCTCGGCATCGATGAAGGCGGCGATTCCGCCCGCGCGTTGGGCTTCGGCGATGGCGTGCAGCGTCAGCGTCGTCTTGCCGCTCGACTCGGGACCGAAAATTTCGATGACGCGCCCGCGCGGATAGCCGCCGATGCCGAGCGCCATGTCGATGGCCGTCGAGCCGCTCGGCAGAACCGAGAACGGCTCGGCCTCGACGTCACCGAGCGCCATCAGCGAGCCTTTGCCGAACTGCTTCTCGATCGCCTGCACGACCGTCTTGATTGCCTTCACCTTCTCATTGAACGTCTCGAACATGTGGATGCTCCTTTGTGTGAACGCGACGCTCGTTTGCGGCGCGACGACGGGAGCGACATCAGCGAACTACGTGCCACGTCTCGGCACCGACTCGTCGACGAGAAAAATCGAGAATCTTCTCGCCCACGTCGATCACCTCGCCCGGCGCCGCCGGCGGCCGCCGGCGGTCCGCCGAAAGCCAGAGCCTGGACACGGTCGAAATCTGCGGCCTTCCGCTTGGCACGGCGCGCGCTCTAGGGCGCCGTCGATGCAAGCTCTCACACAAACGCTCACGCTCGTCGGGCTCGAAGCCCATCTCATCCGCGTCGAAATCGAATCACGACGCGGCATCGCCATCTTCGATGTCGTCGGGTTGCCGGAGGCTACCGTCCGAGAGAGTCGTGTCCGCGTTCGTGCGGCCCTCGGACAGCTCGGAATCCCACTCTCCTCTCATTGCCTCACCGTCAACCTCGCTCCCGCCGATCTGCGGAAGGTCGGCGCCGGGTTCGACGTCGCGATCGCCATCGGCGTGCTCGCCGCGATCGGACACCTTCGCGTCGATCAGGACGAGCTCTCGCAGACCGTCTTCCTCGGCGAGCTCTCGCTCACCGGCGCGATCCGTGGAATTCGTGGCGTCCTGCCACTCCTCGCCGGGGCGAAGGCGCGCGGCGTGCGGCGCGCGATCGTGCCACGCGCCAACGGGGCAGAGGCAGCCGCAGTCGCGGCGGGCGGCACCATGGAGGTCTTCGTCGCCGACGCGCTCGAAGGCGTCATCGAGCACCTCGACCGCAAACAGACACTCGATCTCGCGACGATGCCCATCGAAGGACCGCGACCGACCGAGGATGGAATCGACCTCGCGGACGTGCGTGGACAACCGACGGCCCGGCGCGCGCTGGAGATCGCCGCGGCTGGAGGACACGATCTGCTCATGATCGGCCCACCTGGAGCCGGCAAGACGATGCTCGCGCGTCGGCTACCGACCCTCCTTCCACCGCTGCGCGACGAGGAGGCACTCGAAGTGACTGCCCTCCATTCGATCGCCGGAGCCTTGCCTCCGCACCACGGCCTTCTTCGTCGTCGGCCGTTTCGCGCGCCGCATCACACGGTCAGCGACGCCGGTCTGCTCGGCGGCGGCGATCCACCACGGCCTGGCGAACTCTCCCTGGCGCACGGAGGGGTGCTCTTCCTCGACGAGCTTCCTGAGTTTCGTCGCTGCGCGCTCGAAGGTCTACGGCAGCCACTCGAGGATGGCTTCGTCACAATCGCCCGCGCACGCTCGCGGGCGACCTTTCCTGCGCGGCCGATGCTGCTCGGCGCGATGAACCCCTGTCCCTGCGGCTTCGCTGGATCATCGCGGCCGTGTCACTGCTCTCCCGAACGCGTACGCACGTATCGAGCGCGCGTATCCGGACCGATCGTCGACCGCATCGACATGCACGTGGCGCTCCCACCGGTCGAGCTCGACGCCCTCACCGCCGACCGGGGCGTGGCAAACGAGAGCTCGGCGGTGGTGCGTGAGCGAGTCGCCCGCGCACGTGATGCCCAACATGACCGTCGAACGAGGGGGCGTGCCACTGCGGCGATCAACGCCCGACTAGGTCCCGCCGACGTCAGCGGCGTCGCCCGTCCCGATGCTCGCGGCCTCTCGCTCTTGCGCGATGCGATGGAGAAGCTCGGCCTCTCCGCGCGTGCGTACGAGAAGGTGCTACGCGTCGCGAGGACGATCGCCGATCTCGACGGCGCAGACGGCGTCGAGACGAGGCACGTCGCCGAAGCGATCCAATATCGCTTGCTCGATCGGCGCCTCTCGGAGGCAGCGTGAGCGCGTGCTCAGACCTTCGGCGCGAGCATCGCCGTCATCGTCTCGCGGACGTAGCGCGCCGCGAGTGCGAGGGTGCGTTCGGTGCCGCCGGCGGTGCGTGGGATGGGTGGAGCGACCTCCATCACATCGGCCGCGAGAATGCCTATCTCGCGTCCGAGCCGGCGAATCAGCTCGACGACGAAGTCGGGCTCGAGGCCGAATGGCTCCGGCGTGCCGGTGGCGTCGGCCCAGGCGGCGTCGGTCCCATCGATGTCGTTGGAGAAGTAGATGCCAGCGAGGCTGCGCGCTCGCAGGTGTGCGATGAGCTCGTCGAGCGCCGCGGCGGGGCGAGCGCGGCACTCTTCGGCCCAGAATTGCCGCACGTCGAGCGTCGACTCCCAGTGCGCGCGATCACGACGGCTCGCTCGCGTGCCCACCTGCACCATCCGCCCTCCGCGCCCGATCAAGTCGTTGGCGTGGAACGACCACGTGGCGAAGCAATAGCGAACCCCGAGACGCTCCTCGAGCAGGTCGGTGTGGGCGTCGGGTTGCACGATGCCCCAGTCGCGCTTTCGCGCCTTTCCGAGCGCCGCCGCGACCGGCCAGGCGTTCGAGTGATCGCCCCCGAGCACGAAGGGCCGCACCTCCGGGTTGAGCGTGAAGACCAGATCGAGCGCACGCTCGGCGATCGAGAGCGGCGAGACAGGCAGGCTCGCGCGCACGTCTTCGGAGACCGTCGGATAGATCGCGCGCCGCGTCGCCTCGAGCTGTGCCGGCGAGAGCATCTCGTCGTGGAGGAGCTGCGGGACGACGAAGACGTCGCCGATGTCGACGATGTCGTGATCCTGGAGAAATGCCGGCCAATTTGCGTCGTCGAGGAGGGCGCCTCGAATCGCCTGCGGGCCGAGGTTCGCGCCTCGGAGGAAACCGGCGCCGACGTCGGAAGGCGCGCCGAGGACAATCAACTTTGCCTTGCCGATCTGCTCGAGCGAACGGCGGAAGAGCGCCTGCACCTTCGCATCGTCGTCGGTGCCGTAGAGGCGCCTTTGCACCGCTTGCTGCTCGGCGCGCCCCGTCGAGACCACGTAGAGGCCGCCGGCGGCCGGACGAAGGAGAATCTCGAGCTCCTGAATCGGGTTCACTGCGTCACGCTACTGCTGGCGACGGACGCTGGCTACGTCGCGTGGACGATCGAGCTCGGCGAGTGCCCACGACGCGGCGCGCCGCACGACCTCGCTTGGGTGCCTCGCTTCGATCTCCTCGAGGACGGCTCGGCTCTCTCGTCGTCGTTCGCGCCCGAGCGCCAGGCACGCATTCCGCGAGAGCCCTTCGGCTCCCGCACGACGGAGAGGGCTACCCTCCGTCAGCGCCGCAAAATCGGGCCCGTCGGGGAGACCGACGCGCGCAAGCTCTTCCAAGGTGATGTTGCCCCATCGCTCGTGCGCCGAATAGCGGTCGGCAAGGGGCGGGAGAGATCTGCGCTTGGCATTGTACGGACAGACGTCCTGACAGACGTCGCAGCCGAACAGCTGCGCGCCGACCGCTGCCCGCAGCGCGATCGGTACCTCGCCGCGGAGCTCGATCGTCAACGCCGAGATGCAGCGGCGAGCATCGAGGACGAACGGTCGAACGAACGCGTCGGTCGGGCAGGCATCGAGGCAAAGCGTGCAGGTGCCGCAGCGCTCTTCCATCGGCACGTCGGCGGTGAGCGCGAGGGTCGTCACGACCTCGCCGAGGAGCGTGTAGCTCCCCTCTCCCGGCGTGATGATCATGCCATTTTTTCCGACGAATCCCACGCCAGCTTGCGCCGCCCAGGCACGTTCGAGGACCGGCGCCGTGTCGCTCATCGGCCGCGCGTCGACGTCTTGGCCGAGCCCACGGACGAAGCGCGCGAGGCTCCGCAGCTTCTTGCGGAGGTGGTTGTGATAGTCACGCCCGCGGGCGTAGCGGGCGATGCGCCGAGTGACGCCGCGCGCTGCGACTTCGACTTCGGCATCCACTTCGTCTTCACGCCGATCGTATCGCGCAGCGACCACGACGACGCTGCGCGCACCGGCGAGAATGTCGGCGGTGTCGAGCCTACGTCTGGTCTCGACGTTGTTCGCGAGGTAATCGACGACGTCGAGGAGCCCCCCTTCGAGCGCCTCGCGGTACCGCGCGTGGTCACGTTCGAGCGGGTGGTCGGCGCGAGCGATTCCGACGGCAGAGAAGCCGAGCTCTCGCGCGCGTGCCTTGACGAGGAGCGCGGCTTCGTCGGGAGTCGAGGAGGTTCCCTCCACCGTCATCGTCCACTCGTCCTTCCGCTCCCTCCGCTAGGTCCGGTCCCTCCGCGCACGGCTCCAGTCATGCCACGGACGCCGCAGGGGGGCCCGAGCACTCGGGCGCGTTCATTTCGGCGCGGCGCTCGGCTTGGCGCTGGCGAGTGGCGCGGAGGTGCTCGGCTTGGCGCTCGTCGACGTCGCTGCAGTCCCCGAGGGTTTGGCGCTGGTAGCCGGCGTAGCCACCGAGGCATCGGCATGCGCCGCGTCGAGAGCGCCCCCGTCACCAATGGGCACCCCCACGTCAGCGCTCGCCTGCGCACTGGCGACCTCAGCTGTCGATTTTGCCAAGCGGTCGACGAGGGCCGCCGCGACGTCGCGCAGCTTGTCCTCCGGCACCTCCACCGCGCGGACGAGCTCGCGAAATGCGTGACGATCGACGATCACGACGTACGCTCGCCCGATCACCAACGTCAGTCCTTCGCCGTGCCGGATCGCGTTGCTCGGCGGCGAGCCGAGGAGTGGCTTGAGGAGCAGCAGCTCGTAACGAGTGGCCTCGTTCTTGGTGCCGAGGTCCTCGCGAACGCTGCTCTGTGGCCGGACCATCGCGATCACTTGCTCGTGCAGCACCGCGTCGCGCAGCTCGGTGTCGGTGAGGTCGCCGTACGCATGCGGCGCCGAGTCGGAGGGCGCGGCCGAGGGCGTCGCGTCGTTCGTCGTGACCTCCCCCGACTTGCACGAGACGAGCGACAGCGCGAAGGGCGTCCCGCTCACGACGATCCAAAGAACGAGCGCGCGCATTCTCCGAGCCTACGCGGGCACCGCCGAAGGAGGACACTTTTCTCGAGCGTCTCGAACGTCTCGCGCGTCTCGCGCGTCACCGATAGATGTGCACGCAAACCACCTGCGGGTCGCCTCCACCGAGGTCGTTGCAGAGGAGCTTGTTCGGCGCTTCGCAGGCAAAGGTGCCGTGCTCGACGAGGCAGTCGCAGGTCGGCTTTCCGCCGCATTCGGTCGGGAGCCGATAACAGGCGTAGGGGGCCGCAGCGTCCTCGGAATGTGAGGCGTCGAAGCAGAGCTCTCCTCGCGCGCACGTCGCGCCGAAGCACATCACGGTGCTGGGCACTGCGATGGGCGCGCTCTTCGTGGCGACGCCCGTTTCGGCGCTTGGCGGCGGTGGCGAGCGTTTTTCACAGCCGTCGAGCACCAGCACCCCGAGCCCGATGCCAAGAAAACACGATCGAAACGAGGCGCTCACGTCACCTCCTCGAGCCCTGCCCAGAGCTCGGCGAGGTCGGGCGGCAGCGGAGACATGATGGTGACGAGGGTGCGCGCATCGCGCGGATTCGGGAGCACCAGCCGATGGGCGTGCAGCGCGTGGCGCGGCAACTCGAGGACGAGCAGATCGTCCTCCGTGAGTGTCCCGTCGGCGCCACGGCCGAAGAGCTCGTCGTCGGGGCCGTACAGCTTGTCGCCGACGATGGGCGTGCCGAGCGAGGCGAGGTGAGCGCGAATCTGATGCTGGCGCCCCGTCTCGAGATCGCAGGCGACGAGAGCATAATGTCTGGATGCATCTCCGGCACGGCACCGTACACCGAGCACTTCGTAGCGGGTCGCCGCGGCCATCGCCTCGGGCTCGTCGTCACCCGCAGTGCGCATCTTGACGCGAAATCGGTTGTGCTCGTCGAGCTTGAGCGCGAGAGCGATTCGGCCCGCGCGCGGCTCGGGAACACCCCAGGTGATGCAGAGGTAGCGCTTGGCGACGGCGGTGATCGGCTTCGACGGCCTCGTCTCCGAGCGCGTCTCGCCGCCGAGTCCCGCCAGCAACGACTCGGTCACGTGCTGCTCGAGCGCGCGTTTGACCGTGCGCTCGGCGACCGCGTCTTTGGCGAGGAGCAAGACGCCCGACGTCTCGCGATCGATGCGATGACAGAGCGCGAGAAACGCGCCGGGCCGCGCCTTCGCCATCACCGCGGTGACCGTGTGGTGATGGTAGCGGGCGGTCGGATGCACCGGCAGGCCGGGCGGCTTGTCGATGGCAAGCAGCGCGTCGTCCTCGTAGAGCACCGGACACGTGAGAGGCACCTCGGGCTCGACGAATGGCGGACGGTAGAGCAGCACCACGTCGCCGAAGCGAACCCGTTGGTTGCTCCGCAGCCTTCGACCGTCGGGCGCATAGGCGCCGGCGCGGACGACCCCCTGCGCGCGGGTGCGGCTCATGCGAGAGAACGTCGCGTGGACGACGCGATCGAGACGCCACTTCTCCCACTCGCGGGGAATACGCACGATGGTGAGAATCGCCGCCGGGTCGACCTCGGGGGGACGCGCGAACGAGCTCGGGTCGACGTCTTTGTCGCGCATTCGCCGCTCGCTCCGCCGAGGTTTGTAGCACGGAACCTAGCCAGCCCGGCGCAGGGCGGGGTAAGGAAGGACCGTGATGCTCCGCTCCTCCGCGTCCTCGCTCCCGCCCCCCTTCCCGCACGCCTTGCGGGTCGCGGTCATCCAAGGTGGCCCGTCGTCCGAGGCAGAGGTGAGTCGCGTCAGCGCGGCTGGGGTCGCTTCGGCGCTCTCCCGCGGCGGACACGACGTGACCCGCCTCGAGTGCGATCGCTCGCTCCCCGACCGCCTCTTGCAGGGCGACTTCGAAGTGGTCTTCCCGGTGGTGCATGGTGCCATCGGCGAAGACGGCGCGCTGCAGGGACTCCTCGAGCTCCTCTCGCTCCCCTACGTCGGCGCGGGCGTGCTCGCCTCCGCGATCGCGAACGACAAAGTGAAGTCGAAGGTCTGCTTTCGCGCGGCCGGTCTGCCCACCGCCGAGGAGCTGGTCCTCCGCCGCGACAGCGCGCCCTTCGCCACGCTCGCCGCACGAGTCCACGCGGCGCTCGGCTCGGCGGTGGTGGTCAAGCCGGCGACACAGGGCTCGGGGCTCGGCGTGACGCTTCTCCCCGATCTCGCTGGCCCCGACGACGAGCGAATGCTGCGCGCCTTCGCGCTCACCTTCAGTCTCGACGACACCGCGCTCGTGGAGCGTTTCGTCCGCGGGCGCGAGGTGACGTGCGGCGTCCTCGATCTCGACAGTGGACCGATCGCCCTTCCGCCGACCGAAATCCGGTCGAAAGCGGCAGATTGGTACGACTTCCAATCGCGCTATGGCAAAGGCGGCTCCGAGCACCTCTGCCCAGCGCCGCTCACCGAGGCGACGGCGTTGCGGGTGCAGGAAATCGCAGTCGCTGCGCATCGTGCCGTCGGCGTCCGCGACCTCGCACGCATGGACTTCGTGGTGCGCGACGCCGAGGAAGGCTCGCCGGCCGAGATCATCCTCCTCGAGGTCAACACGATGCCGGGTATGACGCCGACCAGCCTCTTTCCCGAGGCGGCGGCCGTCTTCGGCGTCCCCTTCGATGCGCTCTGCGACCGCTTGGTCAGTCGCGCTCGGGCCCGCGGCACGCGCGTCTTCGGCACGCCGGCGCCGTTTCCCGTCTGAGTCGGAAAGCTGGCACAATCTCCCGCATGGCTGCGGCCGACCTCCCTCCTTCGCCACCGCCACCGCCACCGCCACCGCCGCCGCCGCCAAGGCCGACACCTGCGCCGACCTCGGTCAGGACCGACGAGGCCTCGTCGACGCCGATCGCAGCTCCGCCCGCGGCTACTCCTGCAGTCGTCGAGGTCGTAGCCGAAAACGCGCCTGCGGTCCGCGTCGAGCTGCCGCCGCCCTCTTCGGTGAGGCCGGCGACCGTGCCGCCCGTGCGCACCGATGTCAGCGACCGCGTCCCACCGACCCGCGTCTCACGACAGCGCTCCGCGCAACCCTATCGCCCGATCGCCCAAAAGCGCCGTCGCGTCCTCAAGGCGTACCTCGTCACGGTCACGGTCATCTCGAGCTACCTGTGGCTGCGCTTCAAGAAGAAGCTCTTCGGCACCGCCTACTTCGATCGCACGATCGTGTCGGTCCACCGCAAGAACGCCAAGCGCATCGAGCGCACGTTGCTGTCTTTGCAAGGCCTCTTCATCAAGGTCGGGCAGCTCCTCTCGATCATGGCGAACTTCCTCCCCGAGGAGTTCCGGCACGAGCTCGAAGGGATGCAGGACCAGGTCCCACCCCGCCCCTTCGCCGAAATCGAGCGCCGCGTGCAACGCGAGCTCGGCGCGCACCCTGACCAGCTCTTCGTCCGCTTCGAGAGAGAACCGATCGCCGCTGCTTCGCTCGGGCAGGTACACGAGGCGGTGCTCGCCGACGGCACCCGTTGCGCGGTCAAGGTGCAACACGAAGACATCGAAGAGGTGGTGCGCCTCGATCTCGTCGCCATTCGAAAAATCATGGCGATCGTTCAATGGTTCGTCCCAGTGCAAGGGCTCGACAACTACTACCGCGAGATCCGCGAGCTGATTCTCCAAGAGCTCGACTTCAAGCGCGAGGCCTCGAACATCCTCCGCATCCGCCAGATCTTCGCCAGCGACAAGTTGGTCGACACGCCGCAGGTCGTCGAGCGCCTCTCCTCGCAACGCGTCCTCACCCTCACGTTCGTCGAGGGCACCAAGGTCGGCGACCTTCGCGAGCTACAGCGCCTGGGCATCGATCGGAAAGAGCTGGCGAAGCAGATCGTCCACGCCTTCTGCCAAATGATCTTCGTCGACGGCGTCTACCACGCCGATCCGCACCCCGGGAACCTCCTCGTCGACAAGATGCCGGACGGGACCATCAAGCTCGTGCTCATCGACTTCGGCGCCGTCGCAGAGCTCTCGGTGAGCATGCGCGAGGGAATTCCCGAGTTCCTCGAAGGCGTCCTCCGGCGCGACACCGATCGCCTGATCAAGGCGATGCGCAAGATGGGCTTCCTCAGCTACGGCAGCGACGAGGCGGTCGTCGAGAAGGTCATCGACCATTTCCACCGCAAATTCCAGGATGAGGTGAAGATCGAGAGCCTCAACCTCAAGGACATCAAGATCGATCCGCAGCGCGGCTTCGAGAACCTCATCGACCTCCGCAACATGAACGTGGGGCTGAAGGAGCTGAGCTCGTCGATCCACATTCCGCGCGACTGGGTGCTCCTCGAACGGACGCTGCTCCTGCTCACCGGCGTCTGCACGCAGCTCGATCCCGAGATGAACCCGATGGCGATCGTGCGCCCATATCTCGAGCGCTTCGTCCTCGGCAACCGCGACTGGACTGCCATCGCCATCGAGGCCGTCAAAGACACTGCCCTCAAGGCGGTCGGGCTCCCCGAGACCATCCACCGCTACGTGCAGAAGGCCGTCCGCGGCGAGCTCGAGGTGCGCGTGCGGGGCATGCGCGAAGGCTTCGACTCCATCTACGCGCTCGGCAGGCAGGCGATGTACTTGGCGGCGACGATGGCCTGCGGCGGTCTCGCCATCTTCCTCCGCACGCAGGGCGACGACGAAGGCATGACCTGGGCGCTCTATCCCGCCGGCTTCTTCGCCTTCCTCTTCGTGGTGACGTCGTTCACCGGAAGGCCGAGTCGCCGCGGCCGTTGAGGGCTACTTGCACTGACCGTCGACGCAGTCCTTCGCGCCGCAGTCGGCTTTGGCGGTGCACTTCGCGGCCAAATCGCTGGAGGCACGGCAAATTCCTTCCGCCGTGCTGCACGAGCCGATACGCGTGTCGTGCGCGAGGCACTCGGTGTCGGTCCCGCAGAGGAAGCGGCAGAATCCGTCGACGCACTTCTGCGACGAGAGACACTCGCCTGCACCCGCGCAGTTGGTCGCCGTCGCCGGCGTCGGCACACAAGCGCCTGCCTGACACTTCATTCCGGGATCGCGCGCGCCCGTGGCGGTCTTGCAGTCTGCGTCTCCGCCGCATCCCGTCGCGCAGTGGCCGTCGAAGCAATGCTCGCCCGATTTGCACGCCGCGCCCCCCGCAGGTGCACCGCAGGTCGGCGTCGCATCGGTGACGCACGTTCCTAGCGGACCGCACTTGAGACCGCTCGGACACGCCGTCGTCGCGTCACAGCTCTTGGCACATGCACCGTCGACGCAGATGCGACCGGTGCCGCAGTCCGAGCTGTACTTGCAGGTGCACGAGGCGCCGGCGCACGGCGGAGCCTCGACGCACTTGCCGTCGACGCAGGCGAAGCCGCTCGCGCCGCAGTCAGCGCCCGTGCCACAAACCTTCGGCGCCGGATCTTTGGGGAGGGTCGGAGCCGCACAGAGCCCGGCCCGACAGAGGGTGCCGCGACCGCAGTCGGTGTCGACCTTGCAAATCGGCAAGCACCCGACGTCGGTGCAGATCTCGCCGGTCTTGCAGGCTGGATCGTCCGGCCTCGAGCAGGGCGTCGGCGTCGCGGGTGTGACTGGGGTGCATCCATATCCGTCACAGTCGAAGCAACCCGTGGAGTCGCAGTGGTACCCCTGGCTACCGCCGCTGCTACACCCGCCGCTCGTTCCGACGGTCCCGACGATCGAGACCAGCGCGAACATCGCCGCGCCGAGCCCGCCAAGTTGGAAGCTCGCTCGAGACGCGCGAAGACTGACTGCATTCGGGACCATCAGAGCTTCTCCCAGCAAAGGACGGAAATGGCGGATGGCGAGGTGACGTCTCGCGAGCAACCGCCTGCCCCTACGAAGTATTCACGACCCGTGCCGCGGCGCGACTGTGGGCTTCGAGCCATTCAGCCTGCTCGACGTGAACGCCAGGTCACGCGCACATGCCTAGCCTGTCGCATTTTCTTCTCCCCAGCTCTTCTTCACGATTGTCCCCTCGCCGAAAAAAGGGCCAAAATTAGGCCTTGTGAGCTGCCACCCGGCGTCGAGTCTGCTAGGCGAGGCGTCAGGGGCGGGCTGCGCTATGCTGCACGGAGCAGCCGAGCGGGTCGGCTTTCACCACTGTGTCCGGGTTGGGAGGGGGAAGTGATAAGCTCGAGTGGCGTGGGCACTCCCGGCGACCCTTCCGAGTCGGATCGCCCGACCAAGACCAAGACGGTCGTGACCGTGGTGCAGGCGCCGCCTACCCAGCAGGCCGTCTCGACCTCAGCCGCGTGCCTCGTCATCATCTACGGCGCCGACCTCGGCCGTCGGGTCGTACTCGAGGGGAGCGATCTGGAAATCGGCCGCTCGGTGAAGTGTGACCTCTCGCTCGACCAAGAATCCGTCTCGCGGCGCCATGCGCGCATCGCTTGGGACGGCACCCGCTACAAGCTATCGGACCTCGGGTCGACCAACGGCTCCTACGTCAACGACGAGCTCTGTCAGGAGCGCGTGCTGCGTGACGGCGACCAGGTGAAAATCGGCCGGACGATTCTCAAGTTCATGACCGGCGACAACATCGAGGCGAGCTACCACGAAGAGATCTACCGCCTGATGACCTTCGACGGTCTCACGCAGATCCACAACAAACGCCATTTCCACGAGACGCTCGACCGCGAGGTCTCCCGCAGCTCCCGCTACGATCGCCCGATGTCGCTCGTGGTCTTCGACATCGATCACTTCAAGCGTGTCAACGACACGCACGGCCACCTCGCCGGCGACGCGCTTCTGCGGCAGCTGGCCGCGCTCGTGCGTGGCCGCATTCGTCGCGAGGACATCTTCGCGCGCGTCGGCGGCGAAGAGTTCGCGGTGCTGCTCCCCGAGATCGATCTCGCAGGCGCGGCCCAGTTCGCCGACAAGATTCGCAAGGCGTGTGAAGCGGCGACCTTCCACTTCGAAGACGTCGCCATCGGGGTCACGCTCAGCCTCGGCGTCGCCACCCTCAAGCCGCCGTACACGACGGGCGAGCAGCTCTACCAAGCCGCCGACGGCGTGCTCTATTCGGCCAAACAAAACGGCCGCAACCGCGTCGAGTCCGACGCGTAAACGCGAAGTTGCCGGGCGAGCTCAGCCTCGACCCACCTCAACCCGCGTCGAGGACGACGCCGCTCTTGAGGGCGCGCGAGACGAGCGTGCGCAGCTCGTTGTAGGTGCTTTCGGCGATCGGCGCGAGCGAGTCGGCGCCGAAGAGGTGGCGGAGCGCCGACTTGAGCGCGATGTTGGTCTTGGCGTGCGTGGCGGCACGGCGTAGCGCGTCGGTCATCTCGGGCGCAAGGGCCGTGCTGCAGGCCATCGCGTCGTTGGGGATCGGTCCGAAGGTGGCAAGCACCTGAATCGGCCTCGCGTTGGTGCCGTCGGGATCGGTGAAGCCGCCGCGGAGAATGCGTCCATCGGGGCCGAGCGACGCGAACGTGGCGCCGACCTCGGCGAGCCCTTCGACGACGTGACGGACGACCTCGGCGTGGCTGCCGACGAACGACTCTTGGCGGAAGGCCTTGGCCGGATCGACCCCGTGCGCCGCGAGGAGGAGCCGCGGAAAGACGTAGCCTGCCGCCGAGCTACGATCGACCCAGACGGCGCGTAGATCGTGGAGCTGCTCGATCGTCGGAGCGACCTTTCCAGCCTCCATTTCCCGCGTGAAGAGGCACGTCTGGTAGGCCGCACCGCCCGCGCGCACGCACTGGGCGACCGGAATGACGCGACCGGCGAGCTCGAGCCGCGCAAGCACGACCGGCGGAAACCAGCCGAAGTGCGCCCGGCCTTCGACGATGGCGCGCTCGAGGGCGCCGTAGGAGGCGACCCGCATCGGCGCGACGTTGCGACCGACCGCCTCGCCGAGCACGCGGCAGAGATCGACCAGCGCCTGCCGCGTTCGGTCGCCTTCGACGGAAGGAGCAAAACCGAAGACGAGGCTGTCTTTGTCGGGAATCGGCGGATTGGAGCCGGGGCGACCTTCGCTCAAGGGGGTCCCTTGTATCGTCCCGCTCGCCGGCTGCAAAGCCCGCCGTCACATTCTCGCTTCGCGGGACTTGCCGGCGGGGCCGGAATGGGGTTCGAATCACCCCTCCGATGCCTTCCCACACCACGTCCCGTCTCGCCCTTGCCGCCAGCGCAGTCGTCGTTCCCTTTCTCGGCATCCTCGCCGTCAGCGCGATGGCCGGCGGCTGTGGCCCCGACAAGCCGCTACCGAAACCGCCCGTGCCTTCGGCGTCCGTCGATGCCGCTCCGCCGCCGGATGCCGCGCCGGTCGACGCTGCGCCCCCCGATCTCGGGACGCCGCTGGTCGTCGACGCCGGCGCCGCCGACGTGGTGGCCGCTGCCGATGTCAGCGATGCGCCTGCTCCGCCCTGCTGGAAGGGCTTCGCACCGACCGGCAACGCCACCGCCGATCTCCTCGATCTCGCGGGCCGTTGCACGGTGGGCATGTCGCCGCTCCTCAACCCGCCAGTGAAGCAAGCGTTCAAACAGGGCGAGGTGAAGACCATCCCCATTCCCTTCGTGCCGGGCTGCTACCGCATCATCGCCGTCGGTGGCACTGGCTTGAAGGACGTCGACCTCGAGCTGAAGAACCAAGCCGGCGGCATGGTCGCAGCCGACAACACGCCGAACGACGTCTATCCGATGATCCATCCGAACAAGGAGTTCTGCATCGACGCGCTGCAGATCTTGAACCTCTCGATCATCGTGAAAAAAGGCACGGGCGAGGTCGCCGGCGGCGTGTGGAAGCGATGAGGCCGCTCGCGGCATCTCATCGCCCGCACATCATGCGCCGTCCCTCTCGCCTCACGAGTCGCACTCTCACTCGCAGTCTCGCGCTCACGCTCTTCGCCGCGAGCGCCTCGCTCGTCCTCGTCACCGATGCGACCGACGCGTGCGCACAACCGGCGCCCCGTCCTTCGCGCATCACGCCGCCGGGAAAGTCGCTCGCCGGCACCGACGATAGCGACGCGATGGCGCTCAACCCGGCGCAGCTGGCGTACCTGCCGTCGTGGGAGATGCGCTACCTGCACGTGCAGCTTCCCAAGGAAGCGACCACGCTGCAGCCCGGGCGCGGAGATGCCTTCGGCCTCGCGTTTCCGCTCTTCGCCGGCTTCGCCACCGGCTTTCGCTTCGAGTGGAATCGGCCGCCGGAGAAGGCTCCGTTGCCGAGCTCGTCGTCGTTCAGTTGGTCGCTCGCGGCCAAGCTCAGCGACGCGCTCTCGATCGCAATCGACGTTCGTCGTTGGTACTCCGACGATCTCGCCGCGCTCGACGGAGCGACCTCGCTCAGCCTCGGCTTCGCGCTCCGGCCGTCACGCTACCTCGGGCTCGCGTTCGTCAGCCGCGACATCAACTCGCCGCGCGGACAGACGTTCGGCCCCGCCGAGGGCATCTCGCGCTCGTACGACTACGGCCTGGCGATTCGTCCCCTCGGCACACGCACCTTCGAGCTCGGCCTCGAGGCGACGTCGTGGGGTCGCTCGTTCGCCGGGGAAGCGAAGTGGTCGCCGCGCATCACCCTCGGCGCCGACATCCCGCGCATCGGCCGCTTGATGCTCTCCGGACAACTCCTCGATCCGACGAGCAACGCGACCTCGAAAGAGAGCTGGATCCTCACCGCTGGCATCGAGCTCGCGGCCTCGGGCTCGCGTCTCAACGGCGGCGTCATCGGTGGCAAGGGCCTTTCGCCTGGAAATTCGGGCGCTGGCGCCGGTTGGTACGTCGGCGCCGCGATCGCAGGGTGGGAAGAGCCGAACGCGGTCCGCCTGCCCGAGCGCGCGGTGACGATTCGCCTCGAAGAGACGCCCGGTTCGCGCGGACACGTCCGGCTCTTGCGCAAGCTCGCAAGGCTCGGTCGTGACCCGACGGTGCGCGCCGTCGCGATCATCGCCAAGACCGATCCCGCATCTTCCACCGCGCACGCCGAAGAGCTCAATCACGCCCTCTCCGATCTGCAGGCGAAGGGAATCAAGGTGCTCTGTCACTTCGAGGACGCGAGCGGCAAGGCGCTCCTCGCCTGCGCGTCGGCCGACAAGATCCTCCTCACGCCGGCCGGTGGCGTCCGCTTCGCCGGGCTCCGTGCGCAGACGATGTACTTCGGCGGCGCGCTACAGAAGCTCGGCATCGATCCCGAATTCATCCGCGTGAAAGAGCACAAGAGCGCCGCCGAGTCGTTCGTCCGCGAAGGACCGACGCCCATCGCCGCTGCCGATCAGCGCGAATACCTCGCCGCCATCGAGCAGGTCTATCTCACGCACCTGGCGAAGGGTCGTCACCTCACGCCGACGCAGGTCAAGCTGGCGATCGAGAAGGGCCCCTTCATCGCCGACGAGGCCATCGCCGCCGGATTCGTCGATGCCAAGGCCTTCGACGACGAGATCAATCGGCACATCCGCGAGGTGGTCGGCGACTTCGTCCGCGTCGAAGAAGACGAGCAGCCGACGGTCGCGCCGAAGAGCTTCGGTCCCAAGGGACGCATCGCCATCGTCTACATCGACGGCGACATCGTCGATGGCCGCAGCCAGACCATCCCCATCCTCGGCGAGAAGATGAGCGGCTCCTACACGGTGGCCGAAGCGCTCAAGGAAGCGCGCGAAGACTCGAGCATCGAGGGCGTCGTCTTGCGCATCGAGAGCCCTGGCGGCTCCTCGCTCGCCTCCGACGTGATGTGGCGCGAGGCCGAGTTGCTGCAGAAATCGGGCAAACCGGTCGTCGTCTCGATGGGCAGCGTCGCCGCCTCGGGCGGGTACTACACCGCCGCGTTCGGCGCGCCGATCTACGCCAATCAAGCCACCGTCACCGGCAGCATCGGCATCTTCTACGGCAAGGTCGACACCAGCGGGCTCCTCGACAAGCTGGGCATCCACGTGGTGACGCAGAAGACGGCGCCCAAGGCCGACGCCGAGTCACTCTACCGCCCCTTCACGCCGCAAGAGATCGAAGAGCTGACGGTCAAGGTCGGCCAGTTCTACGCGGTCTTCCTCGATCGCGTGTCGCGGGGTCGGCACATGAGCATCGAAGAGGTCGACAAGGTCGGTCGCGGCAAGGTGTGGCTCGGGCTCGCCGCGAAAGAGCATGGCCTCGTCGACGTCATCGGCGGCATCGACGACGCGCTCGCCGCCGTTCGCAAGCAGGCCGGGCTCCCCGCCGACGCACCGATCACCGAGCTCCCGGTCGAGAAGGGCGGGCTCATCGATTTGGTCCTCGGGGCGATGGGCGCCGAAGCACCGCCCTCGGTGGCCAAGCTCCCGAAGATGCTGCTGGCGTATGCCCACGCCCTCGCGCCCTTCCTCGTCTATGCCCCCGACGAAGCGGTCGCGATGTGGGAAGGCCTCGAAGCCCCCTGATCATCCGAGTCGCTGATCCGCCTCACACCGAGGCACGTATCCGAACCGAGGAGCGAACACGACATGCGCATTCTCCACACCATGCTCCGCGTCGGCGATCTCGATCGCTCACTCGCGTTTTACGTCGACGTGCTCGGGATGAAGCTCCTCCGCAAGAGCGACTACCCCTCGGGCGAGTTCACGCTCGCCTTCGTCGGCTACGGCGAAGAGAGCGAGACCGCGGTCATCGAGCTCACCCACAACTGGGGCAAGTCGAGCTACACGCTCGGCGACGCCTTCGGTCACGTCGCGCTCGGCGTCGACGACATCCAGGCCACGTGCGCGCGCATCCGGGAAAGAGGGGGGAAAATCACCCGCGAACCGGGGCCGATGAAGCACGGCACCACGGTCATCGCCTTCGTCGAAGATCCCGACGGCTACAAGATCGAGCTCATCGAGAAGAGGTGATCTCGCGGTGATCTCACGTGATGAGCGCGCGCGTCACTTCTGCGGACAGCAGTAGGCGCCCTTGACCTTCGGC
>JANYDK010000049.1 GCA_025363655.1 Deltaproteobacteria bacterium
CCGCGTCCGCGCGGTCGGTGAGCTGATGGAGAACCAGTACCGCATCGGCCTGGTTCGCATGGAGCGCGCGATCAAAGAGCGCATGAGCATGTCGCAAGAGATCGACACGCTGATGCCGCACGACTTGATCAACGCCAAGCCGGTCAGCGCGGTCATCAAGGAGTACTTCGGCAGCTCGCAGCTGTCGCAGTTCATGGACCAGACGAACCCGCTCTCGGAAGTCACGCACAAGCGTCGCCTCTCGGCCCTCGGGCCCGGTGGTCTCACGCGTGAGCGCGCCGGCTTCGAAGTGCGCGACGTCCACGCCACGCACTACGGCCGCATCTGCCCGATCGAGACGCCGGAAGGTCCGAACATCGGCCTCATCGCGTCGCTGTCGACCTATGCACGCGTCAACGAGTACGGCTTCGTCGAGACGCCGTACCGCAAGGTCGAGAACGGAACCGTCACCGATCAGGTCGACTGGTTCTCGGCGCTGCAAGAAGAGGGCATGTACATCGCGCAAGCGACGGCCAACCTCGACAACAAGAACAAGTTCGTCGGGTCGCTCGTCTCCGCGCGTCTCAACGGCGACTTCAAGCTGGTCCAGCCGGGCGACATCCAGCTGATGGACGTCTCTCCGAACCAGATGGTGTCGGTCGCCGCGGCGCTCGTGCCCTTCCTCGAGCACGACGACGCGAACCGCGCACTCATGGGCGCCAACATGCAGCGCCAGGCCGTTCCGCTCATTCGTACGCATGCGCCGTACGTGGGCACCGGCATGGAGCTGAAGGTGGCGCGTGACTCGGGCGTCTGCATCCTCGCCAGGCGCGAAGGTGTGGTCGAGAGCGTCGATGCTTCACGCGTCGTCGTTCGTGCCGAGACGGCTACGGGCGAGACGCCGGACATCTATCACCTCACGAAGTACCAGCGCTCGAACCAGAGCACCTGCTTCAACCAGAAGCCGATCATCCGCGCGGGTGAGCGAGTGGTGCCGGGCGACGTCATCGCCGACGGTCCGGGCTGCGACATGGGCGAGCTCGCCCTCGGTCAGAACGTGCTCGTCGCGTTCATGCCCTGGGGTGGCTACAACTTCGAGGACTCGATCCTCATCTCCGAGCGCATCGCCAAGGACGACGTCTTCACCTCGATTCACATCGAGGAGTTCGAATGCGTCGCCCGTGACACCAAGCTCGGCAAGGAAGAGATCACCCGCGACATCCCCAACGTCGGTGAGGAAGCGCTCAAGGACCTCGACGAGAGCGGCATCATCCGCATCGGCGCCGAGGTCAAGCCGGGCGACATCCTCGTCGGCAAGATCACTCCCAAGGGCGAGACCCAACTCTCCCCCGAAGAGAAGCTCCTGCGCGCCATCTTCGGCGAGAAGGCGGGCGACGTCCGTGACACGTCGCTGCGCGTCCCGCCGGGCGTCGGTGGCGTGGTGATCAACGCTCGTATCTTCGCGCGCAAAGGCACCGACAAGGACCAGCGCGCGCAGGAGATCGAAGACACCGAGAAGGCCCGCATCGAGAAGACGCGCGACGAGGAGATTCACATCCTCCGCGAGAGCGTCTTCCGGCAGCTCCGCAAGAACCTCCTCAACGCGACGACGAACGGCAAGCTCGTCGACGAAAAGGGGAAGGTCCTCTTGCAGAAGGGGTCGGTCATCGACGACGCAGCGCTCGATCAAATCCCGCGCAAGCACTGGGCGGAGATCCCCGTCGAGGGCAACGCGGAAGATGCGGCGCGCCGCATCGAAGAGCTCGAGGCCGCCGTCCGCGAGCGCGAGTTGACGTTCACCGACAAGATCGATCGCCTCTCCAAGGGCGACGAGCTTCCGCCGGGCGTCATCAAGATGGTGAAGGTCTACATCGCCATCAAGCGCAAGCTGCAGGTCGGCGACAAGATGGCCGGTCGTCACGGAAACAAGGGCGTCATCAGCCGGATCCTTCCGGAAGAAGACATGCCCTACCTCCAGGACGGGCGTCCGGTCGACATCGTGCTCAACCCGCTCGGCGTGCCGAGCCGCATGAACGTCGGTCAGATCCTCGAGACGCACCTCGGTTGGGGAGCGCGCGGCATCGGCGCCAAGCTCAACGACATGCTCCTCGAGAGTCAGGGTCCGAAGGCCCTTCGTGAATACATCACGAAGATCCTCGGCGACGACCCCGACATCTCGCCGATGCTCGCCAAGATCGGCGACGAAGACGTGACGCGCCTGGCTCACAAGCTCAAGCGCGGCATGCACTTCGCGACGCCGGTGTTCGACGGCGCGCGCGAAGAGCAAATCCGTGGCGTCCTCGAGATCGCCGATCTGCCCACCACGGGTCAGACGGTGCTCCTCGACGGCCGCACCGGCGATGCCTTCGACATGCCGGTCACGGTGGGCGTCATGTACATGCTCAAGCTCCACCACCTCGTCGACGACAAGATCCACGCCCGGAGCATCGGCCCCTACTCGCTCGTCACCCAGCAGCCGCTCGGTGGAAAAGCGCAGTTCGGCGGTCAGCGCCTCGGCGAAATGGAAGTGTGGGCCATGGAAGCGTACGGCACTGCGTACGCGCTCCAGGAGTTCCTCACGGTCAAGTCCGACGACGTGATGGGTCGTACCCGCATGTACGAGGCCATCGTCAAGGGCGAGCACACGTTGGAGGCCGGCCTGCCCGAGTCGTTCAACGTGCTCATCAAGGAGCTGCAGTCGCTCTGCCTCAACGTCGAGCTGATCGAAGCCGGCAGCAAAGCCGCTGGCAACGAGCCCGTCGCCGCCGAAGAAGAGTGATCGAGACGCGCGGGAGGTCACTCGGCCTTCCGCGCACTCTCTCCCTTCGTACGCAGTTTTTTCTCGTCCGTAGATCTGCAGTCAGCACTGGAGGCCACTCGTGAGGGACATCTTCAGCTTCTTCGAGAAGCCCAAGGACCCGCTCTCGTTCAGCGCGATCCGCATCTCGCTCGCTTCTCCCGACAAGATTCGGGAGTGGTCGCACGGTGAGGTGAAGAAGCCTGAGACGATCAATTACCGCACGTTCAAGCCCGAGCGTGACGGCCTCTTCTGCGCGAAGATCTTCGGGCCGGTCAAGGATTACGAGTGCAACTGCGGCAAGTACAAGCGCATGAAGCACCGCGGAATCGTCTGCGAGAAGTGCGGCGTCGAGGTCATCCAGTCGAAGGTGCGCCGTGAGCGCCTCGGCCACATCAACCTCGCCACGCCGGTCGCGCACATCTGGTTCCTCAAGAGCCTGCCGTCGCGCATCGGCAACATGCTCGACATCACGCTCAAGGATCTCGAGAAGGTCCTCTACTGCGAGGCGTACATCGTCATCGACCCGAAGGAGTCGCCGTACACGCGCGGCCAGCTCCTGAAGGAAGACGAGTACAATCAGATCATCGACCAGTACGGCGAGGAGTTCCTCACCGCCAAGATGGGCGGCGACGCGATCCTCGACATGCTGAAGTCGACCGACGTGCACAAGCTCGCCGAAGAGCTGCGCGCCGACATGCGTGGTGCGACCAGCGAGGCGAAGAAGAAGAAGTACGCCAAGCGCCTCAAGGTCGTCGAAGCCTTCCGCGAGTCGGGCAATCGTCCGGAGTGGATGATGCTCACGGTGATCCCGGTTTTGCCGCCCGATCTCCGTCCGCTCGTCCCCCTCGACGGTGGTCGCTTCGCGACGTCGGACCTCAACGACCTCTACCGCCGCGTCATCAACCGCAACAACCGTCTGCAGCGCCTCCTCGAGCTCAATGCTCCGGAGATCATCATCCGCAACGAGCGGCGCATGCTGCAAGAAGCGGTCGACGCGCTCTTCGACAACGGTCGTCGCGGCAAGACCATCACCGGTCCCAACAAGCGTCCGCTCAAGTCCCTCAGCGACATGCTGAAGGGCAAGCAGGGCCGCTTCCGTCAGAACCTCCTCGGCAAGCGCGTCGACTACTCGGGCCGTTCGGTCATCGTCGTCGGCCCCACGCTCAAGCTGCACCAGTGCGGCCTGCCGAAGAAGATGGCGCTCGAGCTCTTCAAGCCGTTCATCTACAACAAGCTGGAAGAGCGCGGTCACGTCAACACCATCAAGTCTGCGAAGAAGATGGTGGAGAAGGAGAAGCCCGAAGTTTGGGACATCCTCGAAGACGTCATCAAAGAGCACCCGGTCATGCTCAACCGAGCCCCGACCCTCCACCGCCTCGGTATCCAGGCGTTCGAGCCGGTTCTCATCGAAGGCAAGGCCATCCAGCTCCACCCGCTCGTCTGCGCGGCGTTCAACGCCGACTTCGACGGTGACCAGATGGCGGTCCACGTGCCGCTCTCGGTCGAGGCGCAGATGGAGGCGCGCGTGCTCATGATGAGCACCAACAACATCCTCCTCCCCGCCTCGGGCAAGCCGATCATCAACCCGACGCAGGACATCGTCCTCGGCCTCTACTACGCCACCCGCGCGAAGAAGTGGGCCAAGGGCTGCTTCCGCGACGACGGCATCAAGGATCCGAAGCGCGGCTACCTGCGCGGAATCTACTCGTCGCCCTCCGAAGTGCGCATGGCGTACGACGCGGGCGAGGTCGATCTCCACGCCGACATCCGTCTTCGCATCACCGACGTCGACAAGGAAGGTCGCGAGACCAAGCGCATCGTCGGCTCGACGGTGGGCCGCGTCCTCGTCTCCGAGATTCTCCCCGAGAACCTCAAGTTCGATCTGGTGAACAAGGTCCTCGACAAGAAGGCCCTCTCGCAGCTGATCGACGCTTGCTACCGCGCGTTCCGCAACAAGTCGACCGTCCTCCTCGCCGACCGACTGCGTTCGTTCGGCTTCGAGTACGCGACCAAGGGCGGCGTCTCCATCGCGATGCGCCACATGGTCATCCCGAAGGAGAAGAAGCTCTATCTCGACGAGGCGCAGGCCCAGGTCGAGAAGGTGCTCGAGCAGTACCAAGAAGGTCTGATCACCGACGGCGAGCGCTACAACAAGATCGTCGACATCTGGGCGGGCGTGGCCGACAAGGTCACCCAGGCCATGATGAAGGAGATCGGCTCGGAGAAAATCGTCGATCCGGAGACCGGGAAAGAGGAGCAAGCGCCCTCGTTCAACCCGATCTACATCATGGCCGACTCTGGTGCGCGCGGTAGCACGCAGCAGATTCGTCAGCTGGCCGCGATGCGTGGCCTCATGGCCAAGCCCTCCGGTGAGATCATCGAGACGCCGATCACCGCGAACTTCCGCGAAGGTCTCAGCGTTCTCCAGTACTTCATCTCGACGCACGGCGCGCGCAAGGGCCTCGCCGACACCGCGCTCAAGACGGCGAACTCCGGGTACCTCACCCGTCGTCTCGTCGACGTCGCGCAGGACGCTGTCATCACGTCGTACGACTGCGGAACTCTCGACGGCATTCGAGTCACCAAGCTCGAGGACGCCGGCGAGACCATCCAGCCGCTCGCCGACCGCATCCTCGGCCGCGTCATCCTCGACGACATCGTCGATCCGGTGACCGGCGACGTCATCCTCCCCGCCAACACCGAGCTCGAAGAAGCCTCGGTCAAGCGGATCGAAGATGCCGGCATCGAGGAAGTGGCCATCCGCTCGGTGCTCACCTGCCAGTGCAAGCGCGGCATCTGCGCGCTCTGCTACGGACGAGATCTCGCCCGTGGCTATCGCGCCAACATCGGCGAAGCGGTCGGCATCATCGCCGCCCAGTCGATCGGCGAGCCTGGCACGCAGCTCACCATGCGTACGTTCCACATCGGTGGCGCGGCGGCGCGCGGCAAGATCGAGCAGAGCTCGCTCGAAGCCCGCACCGAAGGCAAAGTCGTCATCCGCAATGCGGTGATGGCGATGCGTCCGGGCAACACCGCGGTGGTGATGAACCGACACGCCGAGCTCGTCGTCGTCGACGACACCGGCCGCGAGCGCGAGCATCATCGCCTCGTCTACGGCGCGCAGATCTTCAAGCTCGAGGGCTCCCACGTGAAGGGCGGCGATCAGCTGGCCGAGTGGGACCCGTTCGCCCTCCCGACGCTGACGGAAGTCGGCGGTCAGGTGGCGTACGTCGATCTCGTCGAATCGGTCACCATGACCGAAAAGGTCGACGAGGTCACCGGGCTCTCGCGCAAGGTGATCATCGAGTCGCGTTCGGCGGACCTTCGTCCGGCGATCGCCCTCAAGGACCCGGCCACCGGCATCATCATGAAGCTTCCGTCGCACGCGGGGCGCGATGCGCTCTACCTGCTCCCGGTCGGCTTCAACATCCAGGTGCAGGAAGGCGAGGTCGTCGCAGCCGGTGACATCATCGGCAAGATGCCTCGCGCCACCACCAAGACGCAGGACATCACCGGCGGTCTCCCGCGCGTCGCCGAGCTCTTCGAGGCGCGCAAGCCGAAAGATCACGCGGTCATCAGCGAGATCGACGGCGAGGTCTCCTTCGGCAAGGACACCAAGGGCAAGCGCAAGGTCCTGATCACGCCGATCAACGACGACGGCTCGCTCGATGCCGACAACGCGCGCGAGTACTTGATCAGCAAGGGCAAGCACATCCAAGTGCAGAACGGTGACCACGTTCGCGCTGGCGACGCGCTGATGGACGGAGCGGCGAACCCGCACGACATCCTCCGCGTCAAGGGCGAGAAGGAGCTCGCTGCGTATCTCGTGAACGAGATCCAGCAGGTCTACCGTCTGCAGGGCGTGACCATCAACGACAAGCACATCGAAGTGATCGTCCGTCAGATGCTGCGCCGCGTGCGCATCAAGGACCCGGGCGACACGACGTTCCTCGTCGATGAGCACATCGAGAAGTTCGTCTTCGAGAAGGAGAACGAGAAGGTGCTCGCGCGCGGCCAGGTTCCGGCCACCGGCGAGCCGCTCCTCCTCGGCATCACGAAGGCGTCGCTCTCGACGGAGTCGTTCATCAGCGCGTCTTCGTTCCAGGAGACCACCAAGGTGCTCACCGAGGCGGCCATCCAGGGCAAGACCGACGACCTCCGCGGCCTCAAGGAGAACGTCATCATGGGTCGTCTCATCCCGGCAGGGACGGGGCTCCCGGCGTACCGTCGCCTCCGCATGATCGTGGAAGGCGAAGGCGATGCTCCGCAGGAGGTCTCACACGACCGCCTCGAGTATCAGGTCGCCAACGAGGAATAGGCCGTTGCGCTCGGACTACCGCCTCTGCACTTCGGTGCGGGGGCGGTCGTCTTTTTGGCGGACGTCAGCGCGTGCAGTCGTTCACGGGAGGAGCGCGCTCCTTCTCTTCGCGCTTCGCAAACGTCGCTCTGGCGCGCCTCCGTCACGGCGATGAGACGCGGCTCGCTGCGATTCGAGCGCAATTTGCCGCAGATTCACGTCTCGCGAAGACGGCTACCCATTTGCAGAAGGATCCGAGCGGAGGCGCCTCGATGCGTACACGCTGGAATGCCGTCGCTTGTGTCTTGTCTCTCTCGCTCTTCGCGTGCGGAGCCGCAGGGACCACCGAAGGCGGTGATCTCGAGGACGATGCCGGCACCTCGGCGTTCGACGTCGGTGGCGGCGGCGGTGGTGGTGGTGGCGGCGGCGACGGTGGTCTCGGCCTCGGAGGCGGTAGCGGGCTCGACGTCGGCAGCGGCAGCGACGTTTCGACGGGAACCGACACGCTCAACAAGTGCGGCAAGACACTCACCGGCACGCTGCGCGACGTGAAGAAGACGCACGCCGACTTCGAGTACGTCATCTCCGACGATCGGGGCGTGGTCGAGTCGAAGCTCGGGAGCGACGGCAAGCCAGTCTTCGCCAGCGGCAGTCATCCGACGATGACCACGAAATTCTCGTTCGATCAGTGGTACCGCGACGTCCCCGGCGAGAACGTCACCATCCCGCTCTCGATCACCCTCAAGGACGCCGGCGGCGGCGTCTACACCTACGACAACGAGACGTTCTTCCCCATCGACGGCAAGGGCTTCGGCAACGAAGGCAACGCGCACAACTTCCACTTCACGTTCGAGCTCCACACCACGTTCCTCTACGGCGGCGGCGAGAAGTTCAAGTTCACCGGCGACGACGATCTCTGGGCCTTCCTCAACCAGAAACTGGCCATCGATCTCGGCGGCGTTCACGGCGCGGAATCGCAAGAGATCACGCTCGACGCGAGGGCCGCCGAGCTCGGCATCGTCAAGGGGAGCGTCTACCAACTCGACGTCTTCTCCGCCGAGAGACACACCACCGAGTCGCACTTCCGCATCGACACCACCCTCGACTTCGTCGACTGCGGGGGCGGGATCAAGTAGCTCTCGTCTCCTTGGAGCTTCCTGCGCGATCGACGAAATCAGCCGTTTGGCGCTGGGCGCGGAGGCTCGGGCCGTGGCTCGTGTCGGCGCTCGTGCTGGTGATGCTTCTGCGGAAGTACCCGCTCGGCGAGATCGTGGGCAACATGCGCGCGGGAAACCCCTACGGCATTTTTCCGATCGCGTTCGCCTTCAGCGTCCTCCAGATTCTCCTCATCGCGCTCTGGGAGTCGCTCGTCTATCGCTCGCTCGTTCGCGAGGTGCGATGGCGTGATCTCGCGCGCGTGAAGGCCGGATGCGCGGTCCTCCAGGCCGTCGCCTACGCCGCCAACATGGGCGCGTACGGCGCTTGGATCGCACGCGCGACCGGAATCGGCGTGCGCAACGCGGTCGCGTTGATCGTCTACTTCAACTTCAGCGATCTCGTCGGGGGGTCGATCGTGCTGACCGCCAGCGTCTGGATCGGCCATGCCGACGTTCATCCGTTTCTTCGCTACGCGCCGCCGATCGTAGCGGTCGTCGTCTTCCTCGCCTTGACGCTTCCTCGCCGCGTGCCTCTCGATCCGCGCGCCGAGGCCTCCGTCTTCCGTGTCTTCCTCTCGGTGCCCAGGCTGCCTGGCGCGCTGCAGATGCTGGGGCGCACACTCAACGCGATGACGGTCGGCCTCGCGACGTGGGCTGCGGCGCGCAGCTTCGGCTTGATCGTGCCCTTGCCGGTGATGATCGTCTACATCCCCGTCGTCATGGTGGTGGGCGCGCTTCCGATCAACATCGCCGGCTTTGGCCCCGTGCAGGGGGCGTGGCTGCTCTTCTCGCCGTGGGCGCCGGGTCCGAAGATTCTCGCCTTCCAAGTTCTCTGGCAGGTTTCGCTGATGGTCTCGCAGGTGCTGCGCGGCCTTCCGTTCGTGCGCAGCGTGATGGCGGAGGTGGCCGAGGGAAGGTTGCAGTCGCAGGTGGTGCTCGGTGCTGTCTCGGCGCCGCCGAGCGACGACTGATGCCGCTTGGCTTCGGATGCATGCGCCTCTCGACGGCGGCCGATCGGAACGAGTCGCGTGCGCTCGAGACCCTCGCAATCGCGCTCGCCGCCGGCATCGAGCTCTTCGACACCGCTCATGCGTATGGCCTCAGCCACGAAGAAGCCGGGCACAACGAGCGGCTCCTTTCGCGCGCGATCTCGGCGAGCGGTCGCTCCGACGTTCGCATCGTCACCAAGGTCGGGCTCCGTCGCGCGGGTTCGGGCTATCGACCGGACGGACGCGCGAAGGCCATTTTCGCCGATGCAACGGACGCGGCGGCCGCGCTACATAGCCACTCTATCGATATCCTCCTCTTGCACGCACCCGATCCGGCCACGTCGCTCGAGACGAGTGTTCGTGCGCTCGCACGCGCGCAATCCGAAGGCCTCACCCGCGCGATCGGCCTCTCCAACGTCAATCTCGGCCAGCTGCAGGCCGCACTACGCATTGCGCCGATCGCCGCGGTGGAAGTCGCGCTCGGTGCCTTCGACGATGCGGCCTTGCGCGGTGGGCTGATTCGCTTCTGCGTCGAGCATGGCATCGAAGTCCTCGCGCATTCGCCCCTCGGCGGACCGACGCGAGCGATGCGTCTCGCGCGTGACCCACTGCTCGTCGAGCTCGCCCGTACGAGGGGTGATCTGGCCTCGCCGATCGAAGTGGTGCTCGCCTATCTCGGCGCGCTCTCGCCGCACGTGGTGCCTATTCCGGGAGCGACGCAGAGAGAGACCGCGGTCAGCGTGGTCCGCGCGAGGCAGCTCGTGCTCGACGAGGCGACGATGGTGCGCCTCGACGAACGTTTCCCCACGCTCGGCGAGTGGCGAAGGCCGCATGCGCCTGCGTCGCCCCGGCCCGACCGCGATGCGGCCGCTTCGGTGGTGCTCCTCACCGGCATCAGCGGATCCGGGAAATCACGCGCAGCGAGCGCCTTCGTCGATCGCGGGTACGTGCGCCTCAACCGCGACGAACGTGGCGGTACCCTTCGTGGCCTCTCGCGCGCGCTCGACGAACGGCTCGCCGCCGGCTGCGCCCGCATCGTGCTCGACAACACGTACCTGACACGCGCCTCTCGCTACGACGTGCTGGCCGTCGCCGCACGCCACGGCGTTCCCGTCCACTGCGTCCACCACGACACGCCATCGTTCGAAGCGCAGGTCAACGTCGTCCTCCGGATGGTCGCGCGTCGCGGGGCGTTGCTCAGCCCAGAGCAGCTCGAAGATGCACGTCGACTCGAGCCGGATCTCGGCGTCCTGCCCAACGTCCTCCATCGACACCTCCGCGAGCTCGAGCTGCCGGCGATGGACGAAGGCTTCGCTGCGGTCGACGTCGTGCCCTTCCGTCGCGAGCTCACCGGTGAACGGACGGGCGGCGCGCTCGTTGCCCTCGATGCGCTGATCGACGCGCGCGAAGCGGGTGATTTCGTTCGCGACGACGCCGCCTCGGTATTGATGAAGTCCCCGGAAGGCGCGCCAATTCTCGCGCTCGGTTGGCGGCCGGCGCTGCCTTCCGAACGAGTCTCCGCCCTCGAGGAGCAACTTCGCGAGCTCGCGGGGCGCGTCGGCCGAATCGTCGATCTCTTCGTCTGCACGCACCCGGCAGGACCGCCGACCTGTTGGTGCCGTCCACCTCTGCCTGGCGCGTGGCTCGAGTTCTCCGAGCGCCGCCTCGTCGCTCCGACGCGAAGTCGACTGCTCGCCGGTGGCACGGCGCTCACGACGATGGCGCGTGGTCTCGGCTTCGCGACGGACTCCTAGCGAGCTTGTCGCAAGCAGCGCGAATCAGCAGCCTGGCGCGCGGCAGATGCCCTTCTTCACGCGTGCTGCCTCTTGCGCCTCGCCCGCCAGCTCGAGCGTGCGCACCGAAGCCGCCCGCGCCTTCGCCTGATCGTCTGGAGTCTGTGCCAATCGGAGAAGCAGCCGACGCCCGAGCGCGTGGTGGTGCACCTCGTCGGGCCCGATGATCTCGCGATAGAGACGCGCCGTCTCTTCGTCGCCACTCGCCGCGCAGTGATCGGCGAAGACGTCGTTGCGCACCTGCGCCAGCGCCTCGCGCGTGAATTGCCCCGCGGCGACACGCTCGACGGTGGTCTCGAGCGACGCGAGATAGTCGAACAGAGGTGAATAACCTTGCGCGATCGGATCGATCTTGCCGACGTCGACACCCATCTTCGCCAATCGCTCGGCGATCAACTTGTAGTGCTTGGCTTCGTCGCCGCATTGCCGCGCCAGCGCCAACTTCACCTCGACGTCGCGCTCGCGGGTCATCCACAGCGCCGCTTCTTCCGAGGCCTCGAGCTCGTTCTTCAGCGCCACATGCAGGAGGGCGGCGATGGTGACGTCCGGCCCGAGCTCACCCGCGAGCGAACGCGCGCCGAGCTCTTGGATGGTGTGCTGCACGCTCGCCGTCAGCTCCTCGACGAACTCTTCCGCGGTCATGCTCTCTCCCCGTTCATCACGCGTCGTCTCGCCACACTACTGGTTCTTCAGCGCGACCTTGACGAAGCGGTCGACCAAGTTCGCGTCGAACGTCGACTTGCGGAGGTTCTCGATCGCCGTCTTGAAGACTGGCTTCCATTTCTCGATGTCGTCGGCGGTCGGCTTGTAGATGGTGACGCCTTGCCTGGCGGTGAAGCGCGCCCACGCGGCCGCGTCTTCGTTGCGGAGCTTCTGCGTGAGACCGGCGCTCGACGTCGACATCGCCTTGCTGGTGCCGAGCACCGCCGCGCGTCCGTCACCTGGGAGCTTGTCGAGCGCGTCGGTGTTGACGATCAGCGCGCCGACCGCGATGCCCGCCGACGAGTCCACGCCATGATCGAACTTCGGCGCCCACTGCAGCATCTCGGCGCCGATCGCCGGCGCGCTGATGCAGTCGATCTTCCCGTTCTCGAGATTGGGGAGCACCTGCATCAGCTCGAGCGAGACCGGATTTACGCCGCCGATCTGCTTGTAGAGCTCCTTCACCACCGGATCGTCGGCGTAGACCCACGGTGAGTGCCCCTTCAAGTCGTTCGGCACCTGCACCGCGAAGCCGGCCGAGAGGGTGTGCACCATCCCGATGTCACCCCAGTTGATGAGCGTGACCTTCTGGTCGGTGAGGAATTTCTCGAGCTCACCGCCGAGCTCGGCGCGCACCGCATCGAGCGTCTTCCACGAGCGAATGAGCCCCGGCAAGTGCATGATCAGCATGCGCTTGTCGTACTTTGCGAGCCCGATCGAAGTGACCGCGGCGCCGTCGAGCTCGCCCGCTTTCATCTTCGAGACCATCGCGATCTCGGTGCCCTTGCTCGAGCCGTAGAAGAACTCGAGCGACACCGCCTTGTCGGTCTTGCTCTCGACTGCCTTGCGCCACGTCTTGAACGCGTGACCCCACGGCGAGTCGGCGGCGGCCGCGGTGCCGATGCGCAGCTTCACCGAGTCGGCTCCGGCGAAGGCGGTGAAGATCGAAGCGGCGGTCGCGAGGGCGAAGGCGAAGGCGTGTCGTGAGCGTGGACTGCGCATGGGTTCCGCAGTGTACCGCAGGGCGATCTTTGCTAGACCGCTCAGATGGAACGGCGTCGGAGCGAACGAACGCAGCTCTATTTTCCCGTACAGCTGGACGCCGAGCAGCTCCGCGTGCGCCTCGCGGTGAGCAAGGACATCAGCTCCAAGGGCTGTCTACTCTCGACGCAACATCACTTGATGCCGGGTTCGCGCGTCGGCGTGACGTTTCGTGTTCCCGGTGAGACCACCGATCGCCGCGTCGAGGGGACGATCGTCCGCGTCGAGCCCAACATCGACGATCCGCGCGGGCTCTGGCCGCTCCGCGTCGCGGTCGAGTTCGATCAAGAGGTGCCCGATCTCGAGGACGCGCTCGTGCAAGCCGACTCGATGCGTCGCATCCAACGCTGACGTCGGCGCACGCGTCGGTACCCCGTCATCGCGTGAGCATGCCGAAGACGAGGCGACCGCCGAACACCTGATGACCGCTGCCGGTCGTCCCGCCCGTCGACTCGCCGAGGCATGCTTCGATGCCCACCGTCCACTCGTAATCCCTGGTGCGTTCGGGGAAATGCAGCTCGGGCCGGAGGATGCCGACCCAGTAGTTGGCTGTCTCGAAGCCGGTGAGGACGTTGAGTGAATAGACCTCTCCGTAACCGATGCCGCCGGCGATGGAGAACGAGCGTACGGGCGCGAGGTCGACGAGCGCAGCGACGCGTCCTTGGCCGAGCATGACCGCGAGGGTCTCGGTGAATGCTTGCAGATCGAGCGCGAGCACTTCGTGAAGCCGTACGCCGACGCGTACGTCGAGGCCGGGGCCGAACGAGGTGCCGATCGCGATGCTGCGTTCGTCCTGCCCGAGGCTGAGCTTGTCGACGACGGTGCGCGTGTAGCCGATCGAGCCGGAAAATCCGAAGCGCAGGCGTGGCATCGGCTCTTCGGCGCGCGCTGCTCTCGAAGCGAACGAGGCCGCGAGCAGCGCTGCCAACGCGAGGCCTGCTGGTCGCGCTGATCCGGTCATTTCGTCGCCTCGCGCAAGAACTCGATCGTCGTGCAGCTTCGCTCCGGCTGCTTGGTGGTGAGGAGAGGAAAGCCATGGAGGCCCCACTTCCCCGCCGGTTCGTAGAGATAGACCGGAACCTTCGCCTTCTTCAGGAGCTTCTCGAAGTTGCGCGACTCGACGATCGGTACCCACTCGTCGGCCTCGCCGTGGAGGATGAGCGTCGGCGGATCGCTCGCATCGACGTGGGCCATCGGCGACGCGAGGGTCGCCTTCTTCGGCGTCTTCTCGGCGATGGTTCCGAGGAATTCGGAGATCGCTTCGTTCATCTTCTTTCCGTAGAGCTTCGCCGGCGCGCGGAGGTCGACCGGTCCGTAGTAGTCGACGACGGCGCTGACGTTGACGGGCTGATCGGTGATTGGGCACGTCCCGTCGTCGAGCGCGAGCTCGTGCTCGACGCCGACCATCGCCGCCAGGTGCCCGCCCGCCGAAGCGCCGAGCGCGACGACGCGCTTCGGATCGATGTCGTAGGTCGCGGCGTTGGCGCGGAGCCAGCGAATCGCGCAGCGCACGTCGGAGATTCCCGCGGGAAACTGGTTCGCAGGGTTGCTGCACAGTCGATAGTCGATGGTCGCCGCGACGTAGCCGATCGACGCGAGGCGTCTCGTGTCCTTCGTGTAGAGCGTGCGCTTGCCGGCGCTCCAGCCGCCGCCATGGATGATGACCACGAGCGGATGCGGCCCCTTCGTCTTCGGCCAAGCGATGTCGAGCTGAAGGTTCTTCCCGGCGATCGCCGCATAGAGGACGTCGGTTTGCTCGTTCACCACGCCATCGGCGGGGACGTCGGGTGGATCGCACGAAGCGTCGCCCTTCTTCGGGACGAAGTCGCGATGGACGACGACGTCGGCTTCGGTGATCGGCGGCGCCGGGGCCGCGTCGCGCGCGTCGAGCTCGGCGGTGGCGAGCGCATCGCCATCGACGTTCTCGATTGCGTCATCGAAGACGTCGATGGGAGCCGCGTCGGCGACGGTGATGTCGCCGTCGCTGGCGATGACGTTGGCGTCGTGGAAGGAGGGGGGAGGGGGCGCGAGCTGCGGCTTCTCTCCCGCGCAGGCGAGGGTCGTGGCGACGCCGACGATCCAGGGCCAACGGCGCGACATCCTCGTATGAGACGCCGTCACCCCGAGGATTGCCATGCCCAAATTCCCGAGAAATATGGGCCTCGGTGAGCGGAGGCTTGACTTGAAACGCGACCTCACTAGACTCCGCCGCCCCGGTTCGCCCGGCCCTGTCTTTTGTAAGAGGACGCACCCGAAAAATGCCGACGATCAACCAGCTGGTCCACACCGGACGCCACGTCATCAAGAACAAGACGGCCTCCCCGGCCCTCAAGTCCTGCCCGCAAAAGCGCGGCGTGTGCGTTCGCGTCTACACGACCACTCCGAAGAAGCCGAACTCGGCGCTTCGCAAGGTCTGCCGCGTTCGTCTCACGAACGGCATGGAAGTGACCAGCTACATCCCGGGTGAAGGCCACAACCTTCAAGAGCACTCGGTCGTCCTCATCCGCGGTGGCCGCGTGAAGGACCTCCCCGGCGTTCGCTACCACGTCGTCCGTGGCACGCTCGACGCGTCGGGCGCCCAGGGCCCGAGCTCGACCAACAAGGCGAACCGCAATCGCAAGCGCAGCAAGTACGGCGTCAAGCGTCCCAAGTCTTGATCGGCTGCTGCACCCCAAGCTCACTTCACTAGTCCGTAAGGAAGAACGAAAATGCCCCGTCGCCGCGAAGTACCGAAGCGCCGCATCAACCCGGATCCGAAGTACAAGGACAAGTTGATCGCGAAGTTCATGAACTCGATCATGGTCGACGGCAAGAAGGCTGTCGCCGAGGGCATCGTCTACGGCGCGCTCGAGATCGTGAAGACCCGCCACAAAGAAGACCCGCTCGAGGTCTTCAAGAAGGCGATGGACAACGTCAAGCCGAAGCTCGAAGTGAAGAGCCGCCGCGTCGGTGGTGCGACCTATCAGGTCCCCGTCGAAGTGCGCCCCGAGCGCCGCGTCGCCCTCGCCATGCGCTGGCTCGTCCAGTACTCGCGCGACCGTGGCGAGAAGACGATGCGCGAGCGCCTCGCCGGTGAGCTCGTCGACGCCGCCCAGATGCGCGGCAACAGCGTCAAGAAGCGCGACGACACGCACAAGATGGCCGACGCCAACAAGGCGTTCGCCCACTACCGTTGGTGATCGACGTCTCGTCGATGCACGCGACCCACTGACCGCCGAAAGATCCCCGCACGAGAATGACGACTTCCACATAGGACCGAGTGCAGCCAATCGAGTCGATCCCACGCTGGATCGCCGAAGCTCCCCTCGGAACCCTCCTATCGACGCAAGTAGTGGCCACAAAGCGGCCGCGAAGTCGATGGAGGGTTTTCGTCTGTCAAGTGCACTGAATCCGCTCCCGCCCCGAAGAAAGCGCTCACAGGACTCCTCCGATGGCCCGCGACTACCCCCTCGAACGCACCCGAAACATCGGGATCATGGCGCACATCGACGCGGGTAAGACCACGGTCACCGAGCGCATCCTTTATTACACCGGGGTCAACTACAAGATCGGTGAGGTCCACGAAGGCGCCGCGACCATGGACTACATGGTCCAGGAGCAAGAGCGAGGAATCACCATCACCTCCGCCGCGACCACCTGCTCGTGGGAGCCGATCGACGGTCCCTCGGGCGGCACGCGCTTCAAGATCAACATCATCGACACGCCGGGCCACGTCGACTTCACCATCGAGGTCGAGCGTTCGCTGCGCGTCCTCGACGGCGCGGTCGCGGTGTTCGACGGTGGCAACGGTGTCGAACCGCAGAGCGAGACCGTCTGGCGCCAGGCCGATCGCTATCAAGTCCCCCGCATCGCGTTCGTCAACAAGATGGACAAGGTCGGCGCCAACTTCCAGATGAACGTCGACAGCATCCGCGAGAAGCTGGGTGCCAACGCCGTCGCCATCCAATGGCCGGTCGGCGAAGAAGACAAGCACCGCGGCATCGCCGATCTCATCACGATGCGTGCGGCGATCTTCGACGAAGAGTCGAAGGGACAGAAGTTCGTATGGACCGAGATCCCGGCCGACATTCGCGAGATCTGCCAAGAGAAGCGCGAACTCCTCATCGAGGCGTGCGCCGATCTCGACGACGCGATCATGGAGAAGTTCCTCGCTGGCGAGGGTGACAAGGTCACCGAGGCCGAGCTGAAGGCCGCCATCCGCAAGGGCACCATCGCGAGCAACAAAATCGTCGCCGTCCTCTGCGGCTCGGCCTTCAAGAACAAGGGCGTGCAGATGCTCCTCGACGCCGTCGTCGAGTATCTCCCCTCACCGCTCGATCTCCCGCCGATGATGGCGCACGACGCCGACAAGCTCGAGAAGCAGGTCGAGCGCAAGCCGGACGACAGCGCGCCGTTCTCAGCGCTCGCCTTCAAGGTCATCAACGATCCGCACGGCAACCTCACGTTCTTCCGCGTCTACTCCGGCAAAATCGAGAGCGGCACGATGGTGCTCAACTCGGTCCGCGGGAAGCGCGAGCGCATCGGTCGCATCCTCCAGATGCACGCCAACAAGCGCGAAGAATTGAAAGACGCCTACGCCGGCAACATCTACGCGGCGGTCGGCCTGCGCGACACGCGCACCGGCGACACGCTCTGCGACGAGAAGCAGCCGGTCATCCTCGAGAAGATGATCTTCCCCGAGCCGGTCATCAACATCGCGATCGAGCCCAAGACCAAGGTCGATCTCGAGAAGCTCGGCGTCGGCCTGCAGAAGCTGGCCTACGAAGACCCGTCGTTCCGCGCCTTCACCGACGAAGAGACGGGGCAGACGATCATCGCCGGCATGGGCGAGCTCCACCTCGAGATCATCGTCGACCGCCTCAAGCGCGAATACAAAGTCGAGTGCAACGTCGGTCGTCCCGAGGTCGCGTACCGCGAGTCGATCAGCAAGCGTGTCGAGAACATCGACATGAAGTACGCCAAGCAGTCGGGTGGGCGCGGCCAGTACGGGCACGTGCGAATCCACCTCGAGCCGACCGAGCGCGGCGTCGGCTACGTCTTCGACAACGACGTCGTCGGCGGAGTCATCCCCAAGGAGTTCATTCCTTCGGTGGAAAAAGGCATCAAAGAGGCGATGGAGCGCGGCGTCCTCGCCGGTTACCCGGTCATCGACTGCAAGGCGACGCTCTTCGACGGCAGCTACCACGACGTCGACTCGTCGACCTCGGCCTTCGAAGTGGCCGCCTCGATGGCCTTCCAGGAGGGCGCGAAGAAGGCTGGTCTCCACCTCCTCGAGCCGATCATGAAGGTCGAAGTCACCGTGCCCGAGCTCTACATGGGCGACGTCATCGGCGACCTCAACTCACGGCGCGGCAAGATTCTCGGGATGACCCAACGCGGCAACGCGCAGGTGATCGACTCCGAGGTGCCTCTGGCGATGATGTTCGGCTACTCGACCGACGTGCGCAGCAAGACGCAGGGTCGGGCCACGCACAGCATGCAGTTTTCGCACTACGCGCAGGTCCCTGCAGCAACGCAGGAAGAGATCGTCGCGAGGGTGACGGGCGGTTGATTCGTAAGCAGTTCAGGGAAGGCAAAGCAGCATGAGCAGCGTCCAGAAAATCCGAATCCGCCTCAAGGCGTTCGACCACCAGCTCCTCGACAAGTCGACGAGCGACATCGTGGAGACCGCGAAGCGTACCGGCGCCAAAGTGGCCGGTCCGATTCCGCTCCCCACCCACATCTCGCGGTACACGGTTCTCCGTGGCCCGCACGTCGACAAGAAGTCGCGAGAGCAGTTCGAGATCCGGACGCACAAGCGTCTCCTCGACATCCTCGAGCCGACCCAGCAGACGCTCGACGCTCTCATGAAGCTCGACTTGTCGGCAGGCGTCGACGTCGAGATCAAGTCCTAAAAGGAAGAAGCAGGGCATCATGAAGATCGACGTCTTCAACCTGAAGCGCGAAAAAACTGGCTCGATCGAGCTCTCCGACCTGGTCTTTGGGGCCGAGGTCAAAGAGCAGCTCTTCTACGAGGTCGTCAAGGCGCAGCTCGCGAGCCGCCGCGCCGGCACCCACTCGGCCAAGACCCGGAGCGAAGTCTCGGGCTCGACCAAGAAGATGTACAAGCAGAAGGGCACCGGCAACGCCCGTCACGGAAGCAAGCGCGCACCGATCTACGTCGGTGGCGGTCGCGCGCATCCGCCGACGCCGCAAGACTGGTCGTACCGTCCGCCGCGTCAGATGCGCATCGGCGCGCTCAAGAGCGCCCTTTCGCTCCTCGCCAAGGAAGGTCGCCTCGTGGTCGTCGACGCTCTCAAGCTCGACGAAATTCGCACGAAGGGCCTCACCAGCGCGCTCAAGGCCCTCAAGGTCGAGAGCGGTGTGCTCCTCGTCGACGGCAAAGACAACCAGACGCTGCGCCTCTCCGCGCGCAACCTCGAGAAGGTCGCCGTTCTCCCCCCGGAAGGTGTCAACGTCTACGACATCCTCCGCCACGATCACCTCGTCCTCTCGCAGGACGCGGCCAAGGCGCTCGAAGAGCGCTGCCTCCGCTAGGACGCTGTTTACAGCGAAGGTGAAGCCATGAATCCCGAGCAAGTCATCAAGCGTCCGATCATCCTCACGGAGAAGGCCCGCAGCCTCTCCGAGGGCACGAACACCGTGCTCTTCGAGGTCGCCCGAGGCGCCAACAAGATCGAAATTCGCAACGCGGTGCAGGCCCTGTTCAAGGTGACCGTCATCGGCGTCAACACCCTCGTCGTCCGAGGCCGCATGCGTCGCATGGGTCGCGGTGTGGCCAAGACCCAGAACTGGAAGAAGGCGATCGTCACCCTCAAAGAGGGCGACAAGATCCAGTTCTTCCAGGGCTCGCAAGAGTAAGAGGAAGAGGCAGAGCCATGGCCGTCAAAGCCTACAAGCCCACGTCTCCGTCGCGTCGTTACTACAACGACTACGACTTCAAAGAGATCAGCAAGAAGAAGCCCGAACGCGCGCTCATCGAGAAGAAGAGCTCGACGGGTGGTCGCAACCAACACGGGCGCATCACGATGCGTTTCCGTGGCGGTGGTCACAAGCGTCGCTACCGCGTCCTCGACTTCCGTCGCGACAAGATCGGCGTGCCGGCCCGCGTGGCCGCGCTCGAGTACGATCCCAACCGCACGGGTCGCCTCGCGCTCCTCCACTACGTGGACGGCGAGAAGCGCTACATCCTCGCGCCCGACGGCCTGAAGGTGGGTGACACCATCATCTCGTCGAAGAACGCCGACATCAAGCCGGGCAACTCGCTCCCGCTTCGCGCCATCCCGCTCGGGACCGCGATCCACGGCATCGAGATGAAGGTCGGCAAGGGCGCGCAGCTCGCGCGCTCCGCCGGTTGCGCCGCCCAGCTGATGGCGAAGGACGGCGACTACGCTCAGGTTCGTCTCCCGTCCGGCGAAATCCGCAAGATCCACCAGGATTGCCGCGCGACCATCGGACAGGTCTCGAACGTCGAGCACTTCCACATCTCGCTCGGCAAGGCCGGCCGCTCACGCTGGCTCGGTCGTCGCCCGCACAACCGCGGCGTCACCATGAACCCCGTCGATCACCCGATGGGTGGTGGTGAAGGTCGCTCTTCGGGTGGTCGCCACCCATGCTCGCCGTGGGGCCAACTCAGCAAGGGCCTCAAGACGCGCAAAAACAAGCGCACGAACTCGATGATCATCAAGCGCCGCGGTCAGAAGGGTTAAGCCATGCCTCGTTCAGTAAAGAAGGGCCCTTTCATCGACGGTCACCTCCTCGAGAAAATCGAAGAGGCGAACCGCACCAAGTCGAAGAAGGTCATCAAGACCTGGTCGCGTCGTTCGACGATCGTCCCCGAGGCGGTCAACCTGACGTTCGCCGTGCACAACGGACGCAAGTTCGTGCCGGTCTTCGTCACGGAGAACATGGTCGGTCACAAGCTCGGCGAGTTCGCGCCGACGCGTACCTTCCACGGTCACTCGGGTGACAAGAAGGCGAAGGTCAAGGGCGCGAAGAAGTAATCTTTCTTCGTTCCTGCGACGTTGCGAAGGCCGTTGCTCACCGCGAGGTGGGTGACGGCTTTTCGCATTTCGCTCTTTCGAAGAGCCGCATTCTTGCCGTTCGTCGATTTCGCGTAGCCTTTGGGGCGCGCGGGGGTGGCCCTCGCGAACCTGCCCCATCATGTCGCCGAGCCCGAAGAGCATCCGCACCCGTCTCCTCTTCATTCCCGCGCTGACGGCGGGCGTGATGCTCGCGTTCGAAGTCGCCAAGCAGTACCTGAAGCCGCATTTTTCGCCCTGGGAGTCGCACCTCGTCACGATCGTGTTCGTGACCGCCCTCGCCGGCTTCGTCACCGTCTTCGTGGTCGTGCCGCTCGCTGCCAGCTTTCGTGACAGCACCGAGAAACTCCGCGAGAAGCACGCTGCGCTGAGCGCGCTCGTCGACGCTGCGCCCTATCCGGCGTTCCTCGTCGATGCCAGCTTTCGCGTTCTCCTCGCCAACAGCGCCCTCGCCAAGGTCCTTCGTCGCTCGGTGGACGACCTGGTCGGGACGAACCTCTTCGACGCCTTGCCCGAGCGTGAGGTTGCCGAGAAGCGCGTCGAGCTGATGCGCGAGGTCTTGCGGACGAAGCAGACCATGACCTTCACCGATGCGCGCGCCGGCCGGACCTACGTCAACCATCTGGTGCCGGCCCTCGGCGGGAACGGTGCGGTGAGCCAGATCGCGGTCATCGCCCTCGATCTCACCGACATCTTCGAGTCCGAACGACGGCGACGTGAAGCGCACGAACGCCTGCAGAACATCACCGCGCGCATTCCCGGCTTCGTCTTCGAGATGCACGTGACGCTCGAGGACGAGGTGACCTTTCGCTACGCCAGCGATGGCGTCACGGACGTGGTCGGTCTCTCGGCATCGGCGCTGATGGCCGATTTTTCCAGCCTCGCGCCGATCATCCATCCGGACGACCTGCCGCGGCTGCGAGTCCTCCGGCACGCTGCCGTGCGCGATCTTCGCCCGCAGAGCTATCACTTTCGCTGCATCGTCGACGGCAGCATTCGCTACATCCTCATCGCTGCCGCGCCTCATCGGTTGCCCGACGGGAGCACCGTCTTCCACGGGTATGCGCAGGATGGGACGCGACAGGTTCGCGCCGAAGCCGCGCTGCGGGCCGTCATGCAAGGCACCGCTGGGCACACCGGCAAGGGATTCTTCGTGGTCTTGGCGGAGTGGCTCGCGACCGCGCTCGACGTGCACGGCGTGCTCGTCGCAGAGCTCGTACAGCGCGATGAGCCCGAGCGTCGCGCGCTCGTGACGTTGGCGCGTTGGCCGAGCATTCCCGACGCCGAACGGATCGAGCTGCCGGCCGAGCTCGCGATCGACGACGTCGCGGCGCTCGCGACCTTCCTCGGCGAACGGCTCGGCGTAGGCAACGTGCGTCTCTCGCCGATCGTCTCCGTCGAGGGCGCGATGGTCGGTCTCGTGGCGGTCTTCGACGACCGGCCCCCACGCGACGTCGACCTCGTCGGCTCGCTCCTCGCCGTCTCCTCCGTGCGCGCCGGCGCCGAGCTCGAAAGGCGCGCGGCGCAGCTGGAAATCGAGGCGATCAACGCTGATCTCGAGCGACGCGTTCACGAACGAACGCTCGAGCTGGAGGCGGCGATCAAGGAGCTCGAGACCTTCAGCTACAGCGTCTCGCACGATCTGCGCGCGCCGCTCCGGAGCATCGACGGCTTCTCGCTCGCGCTCCTCGAGGACTACGGCTCGAAGCTCGACGACGACGGGCGTAAATATCTCGGCATCGTCCGTGGCGAGTCGCAACGGCTCGGGGTGCTCATCGACGACCTCCTCCGGCTCTCGCGCGTCAGTCGCGGCCCGCTGCGGCGCACCACCGTCGATCTCGGCGCGCTCGCAGCTGCTGCCATCGCCCGCCTCCGAATGCGCGAGCCACATCGAAAGGTCGAATGTGAAATCGCGCCGGCGCTGATCGTCGAAGGAGACGCCGGGCTCCTCCAAGTGCTGGTCGACAACCTGGTGGAGAATGCCTGGAAGTTCACCAGCCGCGTACCCGCCGCGCACCTCGCGATCGGCAGCGAGATGGTCGACGGCGAGCAGTCGGTATACGTTCGCGACGACGGAGCAGGTTTCGACATGGCCTACGCAGACAAGCTCTTCGCGCCCTTTCAACGCTTGCACCGTTCGACCGAGTTCGAAGGGCACGGCGTCGGACTCGCCACGGTGCATCGCGTGGTCACGCGTCATGGCGGTCGTATCTGGGCCGAGGGCCGCGTCGGCGGCGGAGCGACGTTCCGTTTCACCCTTCGCGAGCGAGCCTAGTCATGGTCATGGACGACAAGAGCATCCTCCTCGTCGAGGACAACCCCAACGACGAGCTCTTGACGCTCCGCGCATTCAAGAAGAGCGGCATCCTCAACCCGATCACCGTCGTCCGCGATGGCGTCGAAGCGGTCGACTACCTCTTCGGCACCGGCACCCACGCCGGACGCGACATGAGCGTCCTGCCTGCCGTCGTCCTCCTCGATCTCCACCTGCCCAAGCTCGACGGCGTCGAGGTGCTGCGTCGCATCCGCGCCGACGAACGGACCGCGCTCCTGCCGGTGGTGATCCTCACCTCGTCGCTGGAAGAGCAAGACCTCGTCGCCAGCTACGCGTCGGGCGCCAACAGCTACGTCCGCAAGCCGGTCGACTTCATCAGCTTCGTCCAAGCGGCGGCGACGCTCGGCATGTACTGGCTGATGATGAACGAGCTGCCGCGCGGAAAGCCCTAATAACCAGCCGAATAGGCGTCATTGGCCGCTTTGTTCGCCGCCGACTTCGCCGCCGGCATCGCCGCGGGTTTCTGACCGCTCGACTTCGCCGCCTCGTTGGCGCTCTCGATCTTGGTCTTGACGTCGTCGACCGACTTCTGCTGCTCGTCGACGTCCTTGTTGATCTTGTCGGAGAATGGGTTCGGCGCGTCTGGCTTGGCTTCTGCGGCCCACTTCTTCTTTTGCGCGCCGAGCGCCTTCGACTGATCGGCGAGGAGCTTGCTCGCTTCCTCGGCCTTTCCGGCCTCGACGAGTAGGTTGGCGTGGAGGAGCGCTTCGGCTGTCTCGCTCCGCTTCACGCGCGCCTCGACGATCGGATCGAGCGTCACGGCTCCGCCTCCGACCGGCACCGCCAGCGAACCGCTCACGACCCTCATCGCGCTCGCTCCCACCTCGCGATAACTCAGATCGACGGTGGCGAGCTGGGCCAGCGTACCGGTCGGCTCGACGGCGATTCGAATGAGCACGGTCTTGCGCTCACTCCGCGCGAACTGGCCGAGCGGAACGTGCACGGTCGTCTGCCCGCCGAGGTCGTCGATGCGGTTCATGCGATCGAGCACTTTGACGAGCTTCACTCCGGGCGCGAGCTTGATCACCGCTTCCCCGTGCGTCGCCACCACCGAGGCGAACGCCTGCGCCTGTGCATCGAAGATCGCCGTCAAATCCGCGTCTTTTTGGGCGTAGTAGTGCTGCCCGTTGGACTCGTGCGCGAGGGCGACGAGCGACTTGGAGTCGTAGTCGTCGCCGACGCCGATGGTGGTGATGTTGACGTCCGACTTGGCGGCGTTCTGACCGAGGAGATCGAAGCCGGCCGCGTCCTTCACCCCGAGGTTGGCGCGACCGTCGCTGAGAAGGACGACGCGCTTGGCCTCGTCGGCACCACCGCCGAGGAGCGCGAGGGCCGAGACGAGCCCGCACGACATGCAGGTGTCGCCGCCGAGCGTCAGCTTCTTCACGGCGGCGATGACGTTCGCGCGCGACACGACATCGAGCGTCGTCGGCGCGACGATCGTCTGCGCGCTCTGATCGAAGGCGACCACCGAAATGCGATCGCCGTCGCGAAGGCGGGCGATCGCCTGGGTCGCCGAGGCGATGGCGCTCTCGAGGCGACCGCCCTTCATCGAGCCGGAGCGATCGATGACCAGCGAGAGGTGCACCGGCATCGCCGCTTTCGGCGCGACGTCGGCGCCGTGGAGCTCGAGCATCAGGTACGTCTCGGTGCGCGCTGCCGCAGCCACGTTCTGGTGCATGACGTGCCCTTCGACGACGATCGCGCCGTTCTCGACGAAGCGCGTCGGATCGGCCACCGCGAGGCCCGATTTTGTCGAATTTGTCGGGGAAATGCCGCTCGGCGAGCTGGTGGCGGCGATCGCCGCCGTGCGCGTCGGCGTAGGCGGAGAAGGGCGAGTGCCACGCATCACGAGCGCCGTCGCCGCCACCGCAACGATGCCTGCAGCACCGACGAGCCACGCTGCGCGCGATCGCTTGGGTTGCGTGGTCGTCGTCATGGCAGCGGGCGGGAGGAGCGGGCGATCGGCGGTGAGCGGGCGTACGGCGGGTGTGCCGAGCGCAGTCACCATCGCGTCGGCTTGCGCCGGACGCCCGTCGTCGCGCGAGTGCGGAACCACGGTCGCAACAGCGTCGATCGAGGCCGTCCCCGAGCCCGACATCGCGGCGGTCGGAGCCACGCGCGAACCCTCGCTCGCGGTCATCGTCGGCAGCGGCTCATCGGTCGGACGGGCGGGACCAAGGACCCGCGCCAGCGCTTCGAATGCTGCGCGCGCATCGCTGAAACGCGCTTCCGGCTTTCGTTCGACGCAGCGGACGAACCAAGCGTCGAACCCTTCGGGAAGCGCCGCCGTGAGCCCGATCTCGCTCGTGCGACGCGTCGGCGTCACCAGCTCGCCGAGGCAGGTCTCGTACATCAGCGAGGCCGGCGTCGCGTTGCCGTCGCGCGCCGCCTTCCAATAGCTCTTGCCGGTGAGCAGCTCGAAGGCGATGAGCCCGAGCGCCCACACGTCGGTCGCCGGCGTGACCGAGCCCGCCTCGTATTGCTCGGGCGCCATGTAGAGCGGCGTTCCGACCGCGGCAGTCTTCGCAGTCTTCGCCTCCGCAAGCACCTTGGCGATGCCGAAGTCGAGGACCTTCACCATGTACGAGAGCCCGACCACGCGCGGCACCGCGAGGAAGATGTTGGCCGGCTTGAGATCGCGATGGACGATTCCCTGCTCGTGCGCCGCGCCGAGCGCGTGACAGAGCTGCTCGAAGAGAAAACGAACTTCGCCCGGCGGGCGCGCGCGCCGCTCGACGAGGTAGACGTCGAGCGGCACTCCCTTGAGGAGCTCCATCGCCATCCAGGGAAGCGACGTCGCGAGATCGACCCCGGCGCCGACCACCTGCACGACGTGATCGCTCTCGATCTTCGCGGCGATGCAGGCTTCGAGCTCGAATCGCTCGCGGAACGTCGGATCGGTGACGAGCTCGCGCTGCATGACCTTGAGCGCCCGGAGCGTGCCGGTGCTCCGCTGCTCGGCCACGTACACCGCCCCCATTCCACCGACCCGTAGTGGGCGGACTATGGTGAAATCTCCGCCGAAAACGGTGCCGGGTCCGACATCGAGGCGCTCGAGCGTGGTCATGTGGGTCCCTCCGGAGTCGCGGTTAGACGGATGAAACGCCGCCCCGATCTCCTCCTTACGTAAAATCCATGTCCATCCGTCCGCGCCGGAGTGCACGTGCCGGTGCGAGTCACCTGCGACTGGGATCGTTCGCGGAAGATTCGCGGCTGATGCCGGGTTGCTCCGGCAGTCACGCACCCAAGAGCCACCCTGAGGGAGGGAGCCATGCATCACCAGCTGCGTGCGGTCGCCATCGCGATCGCACTCGCCGCGCTGCCCATTTCCGCAGCGCAGGCATCACCCACCGACGCTCACGGATCCAACGAGCCGAAGAGCGCCTTCGACCGACCGAGCATCAACGTCGGTGGCGCGTACATGATGAACGCCGCCCCGATGGGGCACGCCGTCTTCGCCCTCGGCATGCAACCGAGCGCGGCGGCCGAGGTCGAAGGCTTCGTCGGCTTCGGAAATCCCTTCGGACCCACCGTCGGCACGATGGTGCGCTTCGGCTTTCCGATGCTCTACGACACGCTGCGACTGGGCGTCGGCATCGGGTACTCACGCGCCATCGTCAAGAGCGCGATCCGCGATCTCGGCACGCCGTCGTCCGCCGACTACCTGACCTTCGAGCTCTTCTACGACATGCGCCTCGGTGGCCCCGTCATCATGCGCTTCGGCTCGGGGATCTCGTATCTCCTCAACCACGACAAATTCGGCGCCGTCTGCGAGGGGCTCCCCGGCTCGACGTGCGATTCGCGGGCGATGCAGGAAATCCCCTTCGATCATGGCCCCTACTCGGCCGCGAGTGGCAAGTCGCCCCTCGAATTCAGCGCCCGCTTCGGCCTCGTCATCCCGATCGCGATCTAGCGTGAGCCGACGTCGAGCTCGACGGCTACGGCATCGTCGACGGCTGCGGCACGCCCGAGACAAAATCATTCACAGGTTGTGTTTCGTACGCGTACCCGGCGGGCGAGAACCTCGCGGCGCGCAACACGGCGGTGGTCCTCGCCCGTCCTCGGTGAGCCCTCGCGATGCGAGTCACGCGAGGTCACGAATCCTCAGCGGCTCTTCGGTGCCTTCGGTCGCGACGGCGTCGGTCGATGTCGGAAGGCGATGGTGTCGCGGGGCTCGCTGGCCAGGAGCGGCGCGATGCCGGCCCGAAGCTGGAGCATCATCGCAGCTACGTCTTGAGCGCTGCCTGCGACGCCGACGTCCAATTCGCGCGTGTCCCGACGATCGGCCTCACGGACCTGATCGGCGGCGCGACCAATCGCCCGCTCGATGCGCGTGACGAGATCGCGCAGGTGCGCCGACTGACGAAGCGTGGCGACGATCGACGCATGCGCATCGCCGTCTCCTCGTTGACCATCGCCGCGCATGCGATCGAAGACCGTGCGCGAGTCCTCCAGCCGATTCGTCGCCCGCTCGGTCGCAGTTCGGGTCTCCTCGATCGCAGAGGTCGCCGTCTCCAGCAGCCAACCGAGCTCACGGCGTACGCGCGTCGCCGTCGAGAGCGTCGCGCCCTCGCCGCGGGCACCTCGCGCTGCGCCGAGCTCGGCACGCAGACCCCTCACGTCTTCCTCGAGCAATGCAATGCGCGCATCACGATCGCGCACCTGCCGATCGCGATCGGCGACCTCGGCGAGGAGACGCCCCACCAGCTCGGCATCTGCTGCCTGCTCTTCGTCGCGCGTCGCGAGCCTCGCTTCGGCGTTGGCGAGACGGGCAGCGAGCGCTGCGACCTTCTGCTTCACCGTCACCGCATCGAGCGCCGGCGAGAGCACGTTGGCGATCGCGACTTTCGGGTCACGCGTCGGCTCTCGCGGCTCACGCATTTCGCGCATTTCTCGAGAAGGGCGGCGTCGCGCCGGCACCGTCGGCCGCTGGGTATTCTTGCGATCGGCCAAAGGGAAACCGAGACTAACCCGTCGTCGTCGAAACGGGCAGTGCAGCGCGCACCGTCAACCCAAAAACGAAGCAGTATTCGGTAGATACGTCTCTCGTTGGGTTGGGGGCTAGACAAGGTCCGAATTCCTGCTACTGTGCGCGCCCCTCGTCGTCCCAACCGATGAAGGGCCGTATGCATCGCGAAAGCGAGTCGTACGAGGGTCGATCCGCCGCGGCTAACGGTGAAACGATCAAGTCTCTGCGGCGGTCCTAACGGCGCGCCCGGTCCTACGCGAAAGCGGCAGGCAAGCACGTACGAGGAAGCCACCTGATTCGCGGGACGTCACTCGCGCACCCTCACGGGACGCACGCGGCGCGCTCGCTCTCTCTCTCCGACTGAAGGGTCCCCCTATGGCCAGCAAGGCAATGGCGCGGTTTGCGCGGATCAGCCCGCGTAAAGCACGAATGGTCGTCAACTTCGTTCGCGGCAAGTCCGCCGCCGAGGCGCTCCAACTCCTGCGATTCACCAACAAGTCGGGCGCCCCCGTGGTGCTCAAGGTGATCGAGTCGGCCGTCGCCAACGCGCGCACGCAGAACCCGACCGTCGACGTCGACGCTCTCTTCGTCACCGTTGCCACGGTCGACAAGGGGCCGAACAGCCACATGCGCCGCTGGCGCCCCCGCGCGATGGGTCGCGCGACGCGGGTCCAGAAGGGCATCAGTCACATCACCATCGTCCTCGACGCGAAGGAATAAGGGCGACCATGGGACAGAAAGTTCATCCGATTGGGTTCCGTCTTGGCATCATCAAGAGCTGGAACTCCAAGTGGTACGAAGACAAGGCCTACGCGAAGTGGCTCCATGAGGACATCCGCATCAAGCGGGCGATCAAGGACTACCTCTTCAACGCGAACATCTCGTCCGTCGAGATCGAGCGCGCCGCCAACAAGGCGAAGGTCATCATCTTCACCGCGCGCCCCGGCATGGTCATCGGCAAGGGCGGCAAGTCGATCGAGACCCTCCGCACCGGCAACCTGAAGACCGCCGCCAAGGGCGAGACCAAGTTCCCCGGTGTGCAGTCGTTCACCGAGAACGAGGTCTTCATCGACGTGCAGGAGATCCGCAAGGCGGAGACCAACGCACAGCTCGTCGCCGAGTCGATCGCCACCCAGCTCGAGCGTCGTGTCGCCTTCCGTCGCGCGATGAAGAAGGCGGTCTCCACCGCCATCAAGTTCGGCGCCAAGGGCATCCGCGTGCGATGCTCGGGCCGTCTCGGTGGCAGCGAGATGTCACGCGTCGAGAACTATCGCGAAGGCCGCGTCCCGCTTCACACGCTCCGCGCCGACATCGAGTTCGGCCTCGGCGAAGCGAAGACCACCTACGGCATCATCGGCGTCAAGGTCTGGATCTTCAAAGGCGAGATCCTCCCCAAGCGCAACCGTCGTCCGCAGCAGCCGATCGCCCAGCAGGGTTGATCGAGCACTCATCCAGAGAGAACTAAGAGGAAGCGATGCTTTCCCCGAAGAAGGTCAAGTACCGCAAGGTCATGAAGGGCAACACGCGCGGCACCGCGTTTCGCGGCTCCGACGTGTCCTTCGGCGATTTTGGTTTGCAGGCTCTCGAGCCCGGCAAGATCACCTCGCGTCAGATCGAAGCGGCTCGTATGGCGATCACGCGTCACGTGAAGCGCGCCGGCAAGCTCTTCATCCGAATCTTCCCCGACAAGCCCATCTCGAAGAAGCCGGCCGAGACCCGCATGGGTCACGGTAAGGGCAACCCCGAAGAGTGGTGCGCGGTGATTCTCCCCGGGCGCGTCATGTACGAACTCCAGGGTATCCCGGCCGACGTCGCCAAAGAGGCGTTCCGTCTCGCGGCGCACAAGCTCCCGATCCCCTGCAAAATGCTCGTGCGCGGAGATCTGTCATGAAGACGTCCGAACTCAAGGACAAGTCGGTCGACGAGCTCAAGGAGCTCATCAAGACCACGAGCGGCGAGCTCTTCCAGTCTCGTCTGCAGAACTTCACCAACCAGCTCGACGACACGGCTTCGCTCCCCAAGCGCCGTCGTGACGTCGCGCGCATCCAGACGGAGCTTCGCCGCCGCGAGCTCGAGACGCTCGCCGAGAGCGTCAAGCAGGCGCTCGCCGCCGGGGAGACCAAGTAGTCATGGCCGACGCGAAGAAGCCCGCGAAGGGCACGCCCACCAAGGACGCGAAGCCGGCAGCCGAGAAAAAGGCCGCCGCTGCTCCCGCCGCCGCCAAGCCGAAGAAGGCCGACAAGGCGAAGAAGCCCGCCGGAACGCCGACCCCGCGCGCCCCGCAGGTTCGCGGTCCGAAGCGAGCCCTCGTCGGGTTCGTTCGCTCCGACAAGATGGACAAGACCGTCGTCGTCGAAGTCGTCTCCCTCAAGCGCGACCCGGTCTACGGGAAGTACCTGAAGGATCACATGCGCTACAAGGCGCATGACGAGAAGAACGAGTTCCGCACTGGCGACAAGGTCGAGATCAGCGAGCATCGCCCGCTCTCGCGCGACAAGCGCTGGATCGTCAGCAAGCTCATCCAGGCCGCCAAGGTCGAGTAGGGAGCGATACGCCAATGATCCAAATGAAGACGATCCTGGACGTCGCCGACAACAGCGGCGCCAAGTCGGTCCAGTGCATCAAGGTCCTCGGCGGCTCGCGCCGTCGCTACGCAGGTCTCGGCGACATCATCGTCGTCGCGATCAAAGAAGCCACCGCCGGCAAGGTGAAGAAGGGTGACACGGCCAAGGCCGTCGTCGTCCGCACCCGCCGCGAATGGCAGCGCCCGGACGGCAGCTACATCAAGTTCGACGCCAACAGCGCTGTCTTGATCAACGCCAACAACGAGCCGATCGGCACCCGCATCTTCGGGCCGGTCGCTCGCGAGCTCCGTGGCAAGAAGTTCATGAAGATCATCTCGCTCGCCCCCGAGGTCGTCTGATGGCCGCTCGTATCAAGAAGGGTGACACCGTCTACGTCATCTCCGGCAAAGACAAGGGAAAGACCGGCTCGGTCGTCCGCGTCAACGTCGAAGAGGGCACGCTCGTGGTGCAGGGAATCAACATGATCACCAAGCACCGCAAGCCGACCCAGCGTCAGCCGGAAGGCGAGCGCCTCCAGCGCGAGGCGCCGATCAAGGCGTCGAAGGTCATGCCGGTCGATCCGACCACGGGCAAGCCGTCGCGCATTCGCTTCGAGACGGTCGACGGCAAGAAGGTCCGTGTGACCAAGTCGGGCGCCAAGCTCTCCTGACAGACAAATCCCGCGGATCGGTGAGCGCGACGCGCGCACCGTAAGTCGGGAGCGAAAGAGGATCCGATGGCAGCGAAAGACGACAAGAAGGCAGCGGGCAAGGCCGAGGCGAAGCCCAAGGCCGAGAAGACCCCGAAGGCCGACGGCGGTGGCGAGGGCAAGTCGAAGAGGGCGAAGGGCGTCGCAGCCGTCGTCTCCGGCGGCAAGTCGAGCGCGTCCGCGGGCGCGCCCCCCAACTTCAAGGTCAAGTACGCCAAAGAAGTGGCGCCGGCCCTCTTCAAGAAGTTCGCCTACAAGAACGTCAATCAGGTCCCCCGCCTGAAGAAGATAGTCATCAACATGGGCCTCGGCGAGGCCGTCTCCAACCCGAAGATCATCGAATCGGCGGTCCTGGAGATCGCGCAGTTCACCGGCCAACGTCCGGTGATCACGCGCGCCAAGAAGGCGATCGCGAACTTCAAGCTCCGCGAAGGTCTCGCCATCGGCGCGATGGTGACGCTCCGTCGCGACCGCATGTGGGAGTTCTTCGATCGCCTCGTGACCCTCGGTCTGCCGCGCGTCCGCGACTTCAAGGGCATCTCGCCCAAGGCGTTCGACGGTCGTGGCAACTACTCCCTGGGCCTCAAGGAGCAGATCATCTTCCCCGAGATCGACTACGACAAGGTCGACAAGATCAAGGGACTGAACGTCTCCTTCGTGACCACCGCGAAGACCGACGAAGAGGGGCGCGAGCTCCTCGGCGCCTTCGGTATGCCTTTCCGCACTTGATTCGAGAGACCCGGAGCACCCATGGCTACTGCTGCCGATTTCGCCAAGCTGAACCGCGCGCCCAAGTTCGCGGTCCGTCACAAGAACCGCTGCAAGGTCTGCGGCCGCGCGCGCGGCTACTACCGCAAGTTCGAGCTCTGCCGCATCTGCCTGCGCCTCTTCGCGCTGCGCGGAGACATCCCGGGCGTTCTCAAGGCCTCCTGGTAGCGAAACCATCTCGCCTGTCGGAACGCGGTGCTCGCACCGGCCGCCGATGGGATCCACGGGAAAGACGAGGAAACAACGATGCTTACTGATCCGATCTCCGACATGCTCGCGCGGCTGCACAACGCAGCCATGGCGCGCCACGAGCGCACCGAGATGCCCTCGTCGCGTATGCGCGTGAGCATCGCGAAGCTCCTCAAAGAAGAGGGCTACGTGGACGACTACCGCGAGACCGAGGGCCCGAAGAAGACCCTCACCATCGTCATGCGCTACGGCCGTGACCGCCAGGCTGCGATCGACGGTCTCCGTCGCGTCTCGCGCCCGGGCCGTCGCGTCTACGTGCCCCACGACCAAATCCCCCGCGTTCGCAACGGCTACGGGATCGCCATCCTCAGCACCTCTTCGGGTGTCCTGTCCGACCGTCAGGCCCGCAAGGCGTCCGTCGGCGGCGAGCTCCTCTGTGAGGTGTGGTGATGACTACCGCAGCTGCTGAGCCGCAACTGGCTGCCGACGGCGTCGCCCTTCGTCAGTCGCGCACCGGCAAGAAGGCGATCGACATCCCCAAGGGCGTCGACGCCACCGTCAAAGACGGCACCTTCTCCGTCACCGGTCCGAAGGGCACGCTCTCGCGCGCCGTTCCGCCGAACGTCAAGGTCACCATCGAAGGCGGCAAGCTCACCATCTTCCCGCTCATCGGCGGTCGCGATGGTGCGCGCTTCCAGGGCCTCGCCCGCGCGCTCTTCGCCTGCATGACGAAGGGTGTCGCCGAGGGTTACACCAAGGAGCTCGAGCTCGTGGGCACCGGCTATCGCGCCGAGCTCAAGGGCCAGGTCCTCAACCTCGCGCTCGGATTCTCGCACCCCGTCTCGCTCACGCTCCCCAAGGGCGTGACCGGGAACGTGCCCCCCGAGAGCAAGGGCACGCAGCTCATCCTCCATGGCAATGACAAAGAGGTCATGGGCCAGCTCGCGGCGAAGATCCGCGACATCCGTCCCCCGGAGCCGTACGGCGGCAAGGGCGTTCGGTACAAGGGTGAGAAGGTTCGTCAGAAGGCCGGCAAGAGCGGCGGTAAGGGCAAGTAGTCATGGGAAGCATTTTGCAAGGCCGCGAGCGCCGCAAGCTTCGCATCCGCAAGAGCGTCAACGGCAACACCGAGCGTCCGCGCATGAGTGTTTTCCGTTCGTCCAAGCACATCTACGCGCAGGTCGTCGACGACACGACCGGCAAGACTCTCGCGCATGCTTCTTCGCTCTCCAAGGAGCTGAAAGGCAAGCTCGACGAGCTCGACAAGGTCGGCACCGCCAAGGCCGTCGGCAAGCTCATCGGCGAGATCTGCAAGACCAAGAAGATCGCCAAGATCGTCTTTGATCGCAACGGCTACATCTACCACGGCCGCATCAAGGCCCTCGCTGACGCGGCTCGCGAAGCCGGCCTTCAGTTCTAAAGGAACGCGACCATGGCCATCCACGATCACATCGACGAAGAGAAGCTCAAGGAGCGCGTCGTCCACATCAACCGCGTTGCGAAGGTCGTCAAAGGCGGCCGTCGCTTCTCGTTCTCGGCGCTTGTCGTCGTGGGCGACGAGAGCGGTCACGTGGGCGTCGGTCTCGGCAAGGCCAACGAGGTCCCCGAGGCCATTCGCAAGGGCAACGACCAGGCGCGCAAGAACATCTTCAAGGTCCCGCTCAACGGCGTGACCATCCCGCACGAGGCCTTCGGGCACTTCGGCGCGGGGAAGGTGCTCATCCGTCCGGCTTCGCCTGGAACGGGCGTCATCGCCGGCGGCGCGGTTCGCGCGGTCGTCGAGTCGGCCGGCATCCACGACATCCTCTCGAAGTGCCTCGGCACCTCGAACGCGCACAACGTCGTGCGCGCGACGGTCGCAGCGCTCAAGCGCCTGCGCTCGCCGGAAGACATCGCCGGTCGTCGCCGCATGACGATCGAAGAGGTCTCGACCACCACTCACCACGCCGGTGAGGAGCAGAAGAAGTCGCACGGCCTTCGTCCGGTCGCTGCCGCTGCTGCTCCGGCGGCAGGAGGCGCGTCGTGAAGAAGAAGCTGAAGGTCACCCAGGTCCGAGGGCTCGCCAACCGCCCCTGGGACCAGCGCCTCACCATCAAGGGCCTCGGTCTCCGTGGTCCGCATTCCTCGGTCGTCGTCGACAACACGCCGTCGTTCCGCGGAATGGTCAAGAAGGTCATTCACCTCGTGGAAGTGGAGGAGACCGATGTCTGACCGTCTCTCCAAGATTGCGGCGCCCCCGGGCGCCAACACCAAGAAGACGCGCGCGGGTCGTGGCGTCGGCTCCGGCCTCGGCAAGACGGCTGGTCGCGGACAAAAGGGCCAGAAGGCCCGCAGCACCGGCAACATCGGTCGTCTCCACTTTCAAGGTGGTCAGACCCCGATGCAGCGTCGTCTGCCGAAGCGCGGGTTCCGCAACCCGTTCCCCGCGGCGGTCGCCGAAGTCAACGTCGGTATCCTCGAGACCTTCGACGCCGGCAGCACCATCGACGAGGCCATGCTCCGTGCGCGCGGCTTCATCAAGGGTGTCGCCGACAAGGTGAAGATCCTCGGCGAAGGCGAGCTCACCAAGAAGCTCACCGTCCGCGCGCACTCCTTCTCCAAGGGTGCGCAGGCGAAGATCGAGAAGGCCGGCGGCTCCGTCGTCGTCCTCGCTCCCCCCGCCCCCGCGGCGGAGGTTGCCGCGAGCTGAGCCCAGCCCACGAGAATCGTGACGGAAATCGCCCCGGTGCGCGCCTCAAAAGGGAGCCTCCGGGGCGCTGACTGTCGACATCCGGTTCTCGAAGGTTAAAAGAAGCGAACTCGTCGTCGCAGCTCACCCTCGCTCCAGGACCCCGCCTTTCCATGGCCCTCGCCTCCATCTCCAACATCGGCAAGCTCGCCGACCTGCGGAAGCGCATCGTCTTCACGGTCGCGATGCTGGCGATCTATCGCCTTGGCGTGTTCGTCACGACCCCAGGCGTCGATCGCAAGGTCATGCAGGCGAACGTCGCGGCCAGCGGCGGAGGCATCCTCGGCGTCGTCAACTTGTTCTCGGGCGGCGCGCTCGAGCAGCTGTCGATCTTCGCGCTCGGCATCATGCCGTACGTCTCGAGCTCCATCATCCTCCAGCTCCTCGGCATGGTCTTCAAGCCGATCGAAGAGCTGCGCAAGGAAGGCGAGCAAGGCCAGCGCAAGATCAATCAGTACACGCGCTACGGCACCATCGTCCTCTCGGCGATGCAGGCCTTCGGCATCGCGCTCTACCTCGAGGGTCTCAAGGGCGTTCAAGTGAACCCCGGTCAGATGGGCGACGTCGTCGCTCACCCGGGTTGGCCCTTCCGACTGATGACCATCCTCACGCTGACGACGGGCACCGCCTTCGTCATGTGGATCGGCGAGCAAATCACCGAGCGTGGCATCGGCAACGGCATCTCGCTCATCATCTTCGTCGGCATCGTCACCGACATCCCCGGAGCCATGCTCCGCTACGTCGAGACGAACGAAGGCAACATCCAGCCGCTGACGATCTTCGCGGTGCTCAGCATCATCCTCGGAACGGTCGCCACGATCGTCTTCTTCGAGCGCGGACAGCGAAAAATCCCCATTCAATACAGTCGTCGCCAAGTCGGACGACGCATTTACGGCGGGCAGGCGGCGCACTTGCCGTTGCGCGTGAACACGGCAGGCACCATCCCGCCAATCTTCGCGAGCTCGCTCCTGATGTTCCCCTCGACGCTGGCGAACCTCAAGATCCCGGGCGCCGAGAAGCTCCAGCAATGGGTGCAACCGGGCGAGTGGGTCTTCAACACCCTCTACGTCACGCTCATCATCTTCTTCTGTTACTTCTACACGGCGGTCACCTTCCAACCGGTCGACGTCGCCGACAACCTGAAGAAGCAGCAGGCCTTCATCCCCGGCATTCGCCCGGGAAAGAAGACCGCCGAGTACATCGATCGCGTGCTCACGCGCATCACGCTCGGCGGCTCGCTCTACGTCGCCGCGGTCTGCATCATCCCGACGATCGTCCAGCAATACTTCCGCGTCCCGTTCTACTTCGGCGGCACCTCGATCATGATCGTCGTCGGCGTCGCGCTCGACACGGTCCAGCAGGTCGAGAGCCACCTCGTCACGCGCAACTACGAGGGCCTCTCGGGCGCGCGCGCCACCAAGATTCGCGGTCGTCGTGATCTCACCGTCGAGGAGGGTACGTGATGCGCACCATTCTCATCGGTCCGCCCGGCGCCGGCAAAGGCACGCAAGCGAAGATCATCTGCGAGAAATACGGTATTCCGCAGATCTCGACGGGTGACATGCTCCGCGAGCACAAGCGGAACAAGACACCTCTAGGACTCGAGGCAGCGAAGGCGATGGACGCCGGCCTCCTCGTCCCCGACGCGGTCGTCATCGGCATGGTCGAAGAACGGCTGAAGGCCCCCGACGCGCAGCAGGGCTTCCTCTTCGACGGCTTCCCGCGGACCGTGCCTCAGGCCGAATCGCTCGAGGCGAGCCTCAAAAGGCTTGAATTGAAGCTCGACGGCGTCGTTCTCATCGACAACGTGCCCGACGATCTCATCGTCGAACGCATCTGCGGTCGTCGCACCGACAAAACGACTGGACAGATCTATCACATTAAGTATAATCCGCCCCCCCTTGGCGCCGACCTCGACCATCGAGCCGACGACAAGGAGGAAACGGTTCGAAAGCGACTGACCGAGTATCACGCTCAAACAGCCGCTTTGATCCCCTTCTACGAGTCGCGCGGTTTGCTCCGTCGCGTCCACGGAGTGGGGGAGATGTCTGCAATCACCGAGCAGATGCTCGCGGCCCTGCAGGCGAAGTAGCCACCACCGCATCGTGTGATGGCGAACGAAGAAACCCTCGGAGGAACGATCGAAGAAGCTCTCCCTAGCGCCTTGTATCGAGTGAAGTTGGACGACGGCTCCGTGTTGGTCGCCGGCCTCTCCACCGAAGCGCGAAGGACGCTCATCAAGATCGCCCCCGGGGATCGCGTCTCCGTCTCACGGAGCCCCTTCGATCCCACCCGTGGAAAGATCCTCGGGAAGCGAATCATCCCCTCCCGTCAGGGAGGCGCTTCCTAGCCAGTCTCTGAGTACGAAGATCAGTTTGCCGGAGAATTTCCCATGAAGGTCCGTCCTTCCGTCAAGAGAATCTGCGCGAAGTGCAAAGTCGTCCGCCGCCGCGGCGTCGTTCGCGTGATTTGTGAGAATCCCAAGCACAAGCAGCGTCAGGGGAACTAGTCATGGCTCGTATCGCAGGCGTCGACCTCCCGAACCGCAAGCACATCGTCATCTCCCTCCGGTACCTCTACGGCATCGGCCCGACCACCGCGCGCGAGATCTGCGCGAAGACGGGCATCCCGGAGAACAAGATGTCCGACGAGCTGTCGGACGCGGACATCAAGAAGATCCGCGACATCCTCGAAGCCGACTACAAGGTCGAGGGCGACCTGCGCCGCGAAGTGCAGATGAACATCAAGCGCCTGATGGACCTCGGTTGCTACCGCGGTCTCCGTCACCGCAAGGGCCTTCCGGTCCACGGCCAGCGCACGCACACCAACGCCCGCACCCGCAAGGGTCCGCGCAAGGGCATGCTCGCCCGCGGCGGCGGCGGTGGCACTCCGCGTCCCGCCGGCAAGTCGTGATCCTCGTTTTCACTAGCTAGTAGAAGAGCAGGAAGCAGCATCCCATGGCATCAGCGAAGACGAGCGCCGCCCCGGCGGCGGGTGGCAAGCAGAAGAAGAAGGTCCGCAAGAACATTGCGACCGGAATCGCTCACATCCAGTCGACCTTCAACAACACGATCGTCACGATCACCGACGTCAATGGCAACGCCATCTCGTGGTCGTCGGCGGGGTCGCGTGGCTTCAAAGGCTCGCGCAAGTCGACGCCGTTCGCCGCCCAGCTCGCCGCCGAAGAGGCCGCGCGCAAGGCGCAAGAGCACGGCGTTCGTTCGGTCGCCGTCTTCGTCAAGGGCCCGGGCGCCGGTCGCGAGAGCGCCCTCCGCGCGCTGCAGACGGCTGGCTTCAAGGTCACGCTCATCCGTGACGTGACGCCGATCCCGCACAACGGCTGCCGCCCCCCGAAGCGCCGCCGCGTCTAGTCTCACCCCGCCTATGGGCGGGGCCCCCAAGGGTGTGGCCCATACGGGTCCTCCGCCTTCCTGTTTGCCCGTTCTTCTCTCCCGCTAGTCGCTTCTGGAGAATTGAGTCATGGCTCGTTACATCGGTCCCGTTTGCAAGCTCTGCCGCCGCGAGGGGATGAAGCTCTATCTCAAGGCCGATCGCTGCTACAGCGAGAAGTGCTCGATCACGCGTCGACCGAAGCCCCCGGGCGTTCACGGCGACAAGCGCGTGAAGCTCTCGGAGTACGGCCTGCGTCTGCGCGAGAAGCAGAAGGTGCGTCGTATCTACGGCGTCCTCGAGCGCCAGTTCCGTCGCTACTTCGCGTCGGCCGATCGCACCAAGGGCCGCACCGGTGAGAACCTCATCGGCGTCCTCGAGCGTCGCCTCGACAACATCGTGCACCGGATGGGCTTCGGCGGCTCGCGCAACGAGGCGCGTCAGCTCGTCCTCCACAAGCACGTGCTGGTCAACGGCAAGCGCGTCAACATCCCGAGCTACCAGGTCCGCGCGGGTGAGGTCATCACCATCCGCGAGCAGGCCCGCGCGCAGAAGCGCATCGAGACCGCCCTCGCCGCGAGCGAAGCGCGTCCCCAGTTGACCTGGCTCGAGGTCGACAAGAAGAACTTCACGGGCACCGTCAAGGCGCTCCCCGTTCGCGAAGAGCTGAACGAGCCCGCCATCCGCGAGCAGTACATCGTCGAGTACTACTCCCGCTAATCACCAGGGGCATTCGCCCGAACGTACGCCGCGTCGAATCCCACGACGCGGCGTTCGTACATCGCGTGCAACGCCGATATGGGGTCTAGGTAGGCGCTGCATCGCAAAGGAGACACGGACATGAGCACTGCTACGAACCCGCAAGTCGCCCGCAACTGGCACGAGATGATTCGGCCGAAGGTGTTGGATTCGGAGGAGGACACCCTCACCGAGTTCTACGGCAAGTTCACCTGCGAGCCCCTCGAGCGCGGCTTCGGCATCACCCTCGGCAACTCGCTCCGTCGCGTGCTTCTCTCGTCGCTCCAGGGCGCGGCCATCACCGCCGTCCGCTTCGAGAAGGCCCTCCACGAGTTCACGACCATCCCCGACGTCGTCGAGGACGTGACCGACATCATCCTCAACCTCAAGGAAGTCGTCCTCGCGGCGCAGGGCTCCAAGCTCTCGTACACCGTGCAGATCGACAAAGAGGGTCCGGGGCCGGTCTACGCGAAAGACCTCCAGCTCAACGACGGGCTCAAGGTCCTCAACCCCGACCACCTCGTCTGCACGCTCGACAAGAAGGGTCCCTTCCGCGCCGAGCTCACCATCGGCATCGGCCGCGGGTACGTGCCGGCCGAGCGCAACAAGTCGCCCTCGATGCCGATCGGCACCATCCCGGTCGACTCGCTCTTCAGCCCCGTCCGTCGCGTGAACTACACGGTGACGAACGCCCGCGTCGGTCAGCAGACCGACTACGACAAGCTCACCCTCGAGGTCTGGACGAACGGCAGCGTGCGTCCGCAGGACGGCGTTGCCTTCGCCGCGAAGATCCTCAAGGAGCAGCTCAACATCTTCATCAACTTCGAAGAGAACGAAGAGCAGGCCTACGTCGCCTCGATCAGCGACGACGAGCCGCCGAACGAGAACCTCTTCCGCTCCGTCGACGAGCTCGAACTCTCGGTCCGCTCGGCGAACTGCCTGCAGAACGCCAACATCTCGCTCATCGGCGAGCTGGTGCAGAAGACCGAGCAGGACATGCTCAAGACGAAGAACTTCGGTCGCAAGTCGCTGAAGGAGATCAAAGAGATCCTCCAGCAGATGGGGCTCAGCCTCGGCATGCGAATCGACAACTGGCCCCAGATGTACGAGCGCTGGAAGGCGCAGCAGAACCAGGCCTGATTCTCGCCTGAGTAACTAGTTTCGCCAAAGCTTGCGTTGCAACTTTGGCCGCCTCGGTCAATCTCGCTTCGCTCGGTTGCCGAAGCACTTGGAGTACGTGTCATGCGCCACCAGAAGTCCGGCAGGAAATTCGATCGTACAGCGTCGAGCCGACGCGCCATGTTCCGCAACCTCGCGGCGAACCTCGTCCTGCACGAGCGCATCGAGACCACCGAAGCGAAGGCCAAGGAGCTGCGTCGCGTGGCCGAGAAGCTCGTCACCAAGGCGACTCGCCTCGGGAAGGTGGCGTTCACGCCGCAGGCCGACCTGAAGCCGGCGGAGAAGGCCTTGCGCCTTCACGCCACGCGTCTCGTCAGCTCGTTCATCCAACGCTTCGGCGTCCGGACCAACCCGGGCGGCGAGCACGAGAAGATCGACCTCGTCGAAAAGCTCTTCACCGACCTCGCCAGGCGCTTCGAAGGGCGTCCGGGCGGGTTCACGCGCACCATCAAGCTGGGGCCGCGTCGCGGCGACGGCGCTCCGCTCGTGCTCATCGAGTGGGTGGTGAAGCCGGAGCCGAAGGCCGTCGCCGTCGTCGAGGCCGCCAAGGCCTGAATCGCGCGGGCGCTTCGGCGCCTGTCGAAGTCACGAAGGGGCGTCGCTCGCGAGGGCGGCGCCTTTTCGCGTTTGCTGCGCTGGAACATTATTTCAGGCCGTAACGCGCTCGTCGCTGGACAGACCACGACGAGGTGCCACTTTGTGGCTCCCTCATCTACTTGCGCTCACTCGAACGCTGATCGAAAGTACCCGTACATCCCCCAGCCGGCGTGTCGGCTCTCGGAGGTTTTCATGTCGAAGAATGCGTCTCGATTGGGCCCGGCGTGGTTGCTCCTCTGCACGGTGTCGCTGGCGATGGCTTGTGGCTCCAGCGGCGACAGCGGCGGCGGTGATCCCGATGGTTCGGCCAATCCGGATGGCGGCCCGGGCGTCGACAGTGCGCCGCCTCCCGCGACGGTCGGAGTCTTCAACGAAGACTTCAGCTGGAAGGGCAAGCACGCGGCTGTCCTCAACAGCGGCAAGGGCACCGCGGTGTGGTGGAACGCCGACAATTGGGACGTCACCGGCGACACGCACGCGATCGGCGTGATGGGTGAGTGGTACTCGAAGCCGACGCCGAACGCGGCTGGCGGCACCACCGACACCAACAGCGGTCATGCGATCTACGTGCACAAGGCGGCGAAGCCTTGCGAGTTCTCGTCGACCACGGTCTGCGAGAGCGGCTACGACGACGCGACGCTCGTTCCCGGCGGCGATGGCTCGCCTGGCGTCGGCGTCATGCACCTCGACGAGCAAGACATCATCGGCGCACGCTTGCGCAATCCGATCAGCATCACCGAAGACAAGCCTGGCATCGTCCGTCTCCGCGCGCCGCGCTTCGTGACGATGGGTCACTGGTGGGAAATCGGCCTCACGCCGGCTGATCGCGTGATCGGCTCCGAGAACACCGTCGTCGAGAGCCAAGGGCAGGGCGATGGCCTCGCGGGCGTCGGCGATCCGCCGAACGAGCCGGGCAAGGGCGCCGGTCCGGGGCACGATCCGCAGGAAGAGTCGTTCAACGTCGTCGTCACCGGATCGATGGATCACGCGTGCGAGACCGAAGGATCGCTCGAGGGCTCGCTCACGCGCCTGGCGGTCAAGTCGCTGGTGAAGAACGGCAAGGCCGCAGGTGGCTTCAAGGCCGAGACCGGCATTCGCTACAACACCTGGACCCCGAAGAGCATCTTCGACGACGCGTTCCACGGCACCTACGCGAAGGATCTGATTCGCCCTGGCCTCGACGGTCGCACGAAGCTGCCGGCGTCGTTCCTCAAGGGGGACAAGACCGAAGATCCGATCAAGGTCGCGGCCGCCAACGTCGCCGATCAGTACAACCTCTATCTCTGGCAGTTCGAGTTCCGGCCGAGCGGCGTCGACGTCAAGGCCGACCTCAACGACGGGGCCGGGCTCGTGCTCCTCGAGCACTTCAACCTCGGCGTGCCGTGGAACAGCGTCTACGTGCACTTGATGACGGTGGCGTACCAGAACGATCACCATCCGCAGGTCGAGAAGGGTTGCCCGTATCTTCCGGTGCCGTTCACGCAGCGCGAGATGCGCTTCCGCACCATCACCATCGGGCCGGTGCAGTACACCAAGACGGCGATTTTTCCGCCGGACGGCGCGCCCACCGACGCGTCGGGCAACGTCATGCTCTGCGACGGCAAGAGCTGCGGTCGTTGGATGCGTTACGACATGCGTGACACGCACAACTTCGGCGCGCCCGACTCGGTCACCGTCGGTGGCGTGGCGAGCATGCTCCCGAAGGCGAATCCTGCGAAATTCTCCTTCGTCAGCGACTACGCGCACGGGTCGAACGGTCACTTCGAGGGAGGGCTGCCGGCCGAGCCGTCGTTCGATCTCTACGTGCCGATAAGCGACGACGTGAAAGGCGCGAAGGCGGCGAACTTCGTCTACAACGCGATGGGCGCGAAGGGCGTCGCCAACCTGATCGTCAACGGGCACGCGGTCGGCGTGCTCCCCACCGCCGACAGCGTCGTCGGCGCTTCGGTGAAGAACGACATCCACGTCGATCCGGGATGCCCGGCCTACGACTGCATGTCGGTTCGTCGCTCGCTCGCGATCGATCCGGCACTCCTCACCAAGGACGCAGCCGGCGGCTTGGCGCACATCCAGGTGGTGTTCGATCCGAAGCAGCTCGGCAGCGGAACCTTCATCGATCGGATCCAGCTCGAGCTCTTGCAGTGAGCTTGCGCGTTCGCTGGGCAAGCCTCGCCGTCGCCGCCGCGCCCGTCGTCGGCGCTGCGGTTGCGGCTTGCCACGGCGGGTCCTCGTCGGGAGGGCAGGTCGAGCCGCCGGCCATCGGTTTCTCTGCCGAGTGCGAAGGGCTCGGCCTGCCGAAGAGCGATTGCGATCGGTGGTCGCACATGGCGCTACCGCCCGCGCTCCCGGCGGCGAAGGGCAATCGTTTCGCCGACGACGAGAACGCCGCCAAGCTCGGCTTCGCGCTCTTCTTCGATCTCGGCTCACTCACGTCGTCGACCGAGAAGACCGAGCGCTGCTCCGACTGCCACACGCCCGAGCGTGACTTCGCCAACAACGTCGTGATGCCCACCGGCGCGGGCCTCGTGCAACGCAACGCGCTGTCGCTCGTCAACGCTGCGCGCACGTACCCGCACTTCTGGGATGGACGCGCCGACTCGCTTTGGTCGCAGTCGCTCCTCACCATCGAGAACGTCGACGAGATGCTCGGCACTCGACTCGGCGTCGCGCACGCGGTGGCGCGCTCGTACCGCGAGGCGTACGAGCTCGTCTTTGGCGCACTCCCCGACTTCTCCGACGCCGTTCGGTTTCCTGCGCAAGGAAAGCCGGGGATGCCGGAGTGGGAGGCGATGACGAAAGCGGATCGCGACGCGGTCACGCAGGTCTACGTCAACGTCGGCAAGTCGTTCGAGGCCTACCTCCGCAAGATTGCGGCGGGACGCTCGGCGGTCGATCGCTTCATCGTCGGCGAGAGCGCTGCGTTGTCGACGAGGGCGAAGCTCGGTTTGCGTCTCTTCACGCTGAACGGCTGCCTCGATTGTCACTCCGGTCCGAACCTCAGTGACGGGCTCTATCACGGGCTCGACCTTCCGTTGCCGACCTACCCGCCGTTTCGCGCCAAGTCGGGCGCCGATCGCGGGCGTGCGCAGGGACTCGAGTTCCTCCAAGCCTCCGAGTTCAATTCGCTCTCGCCGTACTTCGACCGCCCTGCCGGTGAGACGCCGCGGATGGAGGAGGAGTTGGTGCCGATGCCCGACGGCATGTTCCTCACGCCGAGCCTGCGCAACGTCGGCGACACGGCGCCGTATGGGCACAACGGGGTCTTTGCGACGTTGGATGCAGTGGTTCGCTTTCACCTCGCGGGCGGTGGGCCAAGCGGGCACGAGCTGACCGCGCATACGCTCTCCGAGGACGAGGTCGGGGCGCTGGTCGAATTCCTCCAGTCGCTGCGTGGCGACACGGCGCCCTTGCCGTGGTCGTTCTGGCCGAAGATCGGCGGCGACGCCGGCGCCGACGGCTATCCCGACAGCGACTGAAGCAAAAGACCCCGACGACCGCTCGACTGAAATTCCCACAAAAGATAAAAAGTGACTTGTCACTTTATTGGATGACGCTACTCTCTGGGCATGGTTCGACGAACGCAGGCGGAGCGAAGGGCAGAGACGAGGCTGGCGCTGCTCGATGCGACGCTCGCGTGTCTCTCCGAGCTCGGCTACGCGCGCACCACGACGACCGAGGTGGTGCGTCGGGCCGAACTCTCGCAGGGGGCGCTCTTCGCACACTTCCCAACCAAGTCGGCGCTGGTGGCGGCGGCGGCAGAGCAGCTCTTCGGCGGTCTCATCGAGTCGTATCGACATGCGTTTCGTCGCGCGCCGAAGAGTGAACATCCGGCGAAGGTGGCGCTGAAGCGCCTTTGGGAGCTCTTCCTCGATCCGAAGCTGCGCGTCGTCTACCTGCTCTACGCCGAAGCGCCGATGGATCCCGAGCTGCACGCGGCTTTGCGGCCGGTGGTCGAGAACCACACAGTGAACGTCCTCGAGCTGGCGACGGTGCTCTTTCCGGAGCTGGCGACGTCGGAGGAGAAGCGGGTCTTCTTCGAGACGGCGGTGTTCGCGATGCAGGGCGCGTCGTTGCAGCGCGCGGTCTACACCAACCCCAAGCACGAAAAGGCGATGCTCGCGCAGTTCGCGCGCATGGCCGAGGCGATGTTCTCCGAGAGCGAGGCGAAGGCGTCATGAGCGAACCGACCGTCTGGGCGATTCCCGTGTTTCTCATCTCGATGGGCGTCGAGGCCTTCGTGCTCTCGCGTCGAGGGCACGGCTACGAAGCCAAGGACACCGCCGCGAGCCTCAGTGGTGGGCTCGGCAGCCTGCTCGTGAAGGCGCCGCTCAAGGGCGCGACGTTGGCGCTCTGGTACGCGCTCTACGCGCATCGGCTCTTCGAGATCCCCGCCGGCGCTGCCGGTTGGGTGATGCTCATCTTCGCCGAAGACCTTTGCTACTACTGGTTTCACAGGCTCTGCCACGAGGTGCGCATCTTCTGGGCGACGCACGTCGTTCATCACTCGAGCGAGCGCTACACGCTCTCGACCGCGCTTCGCCAGTCGTGGACCGCGCCCTTCGCTGGCTTCGTCTTCTGGTTGCCGCTCCCGCTCCTCGGCTTCCGGCCGGAGAACGTGCTCCTCGCGAACTCGTTCAGCCTGCTCTACCAATATTGGATTCACACCGAGACCATCGGCAAGCTCGGGCCGATCGAGTGGCTCTTCAACACGCCGTCGCATCATCGCGTTCATCACGGCAGCAACCGCCAGTATCTCGATCGCAACCACGCCGGAATCTTCATCATTTGGGATCGGCTCTTCGGGACGTTCGAGCCCGAAGGCGAGAAAGTGGTCTACGGGCTGACGAAGAACGTCGGCAGCTTTCACCCGGTGACGCTGCAGTTCCACGAGCTGGTCGACATCGTGCGCGACGTGCGCGCGGCGCGGGGAGCGCGTGAGGTGTTGCACGCCATCTTCCGTTCGCCGGCGAGCCCGCCGATGCGATCGCGAGAGGAACGACACTCGGCGCCGGCCTCGAGCGTCACCACCTGAAGCGTCCTCGTCGAAGTCCGAGCTACGTCAGCTTCGTCAGATTCGAACGGGCCGACGTCGGGCGGGAGGCGGCGCAGCGTCGTTGCCTTTGCCGGCGCGCTTGCGTCCGAGGAAGAGGATCGCGAGGAGGGTGGCGAGGACGCCTGCAGCGCCGCCTGCCGCCCAACGACGGAGGCGGGTCTGTCGCGCTTCGGCGTCGTTGGTCAGTTTTTGGAGGAGATCGCGCGCCGGTGCGTTGTTCGGATCGAGCTCGACGGCGCGGCGGAGGAGCATGACGTCGGCCACGCCGTGATCGAGGAGATCGGTGGCATCGAAGGTGTCGAGCTCGGATTCGATGAGCGACGCGAGAGGTGTGCCGGCGCCGAGACGGAGCGCCTTCGCGAGGAGCGCGCGTGCGGCCGGTCGATCGCCGGCGGCGAGCTTCTTGTGCGCGAGATCGACGTACGCAGAGGCGAGCTCGGCCTTGCGCTCGAAGGTGGGAGCGCGGGCGAGGAGCGCGTCGAAGGAGGTGACGGCCTCTTCCAAGCGACCGGCGTCGCGGTTGGCGATGCCTTCGTCGAGGAGCTTGTACACCTCCGCTAGGCGCAGCTTGTCGTAAGCGGCGACGAGCGCTTTGAGCGTCTTTTCTGCGGGCCAATCGTCGCCCGCTTTGTCGCCGGTGAAGTTGTCGTAGGCCTCTTTGAGCGGGACCTTGGCCTCGTTGCCGAACTGCCCGATGGCCCAGCGCGCGGCTTCACGCACCTGCGTGCGGTCGGCGTCGAGGTAGCTGATGATCACGCGGATGCCGTCCGGGTCTTTGATTTTCCCGAAGGCGACGAGGACGTCGGCGAGGTCTTGCGGATCTTTCACCTGCACGGCGTCGCTCGGAAGGAACTTGCCTAGGACGTCGAGGGTGCGGTTCGCGAAGGTGCGTAGGTCCTTGTTTTCGTCGCGACGGACCTCGACGAGGCCGGCAACCGCGTGATCGCCCATCCGCTTGAGGACGTTGGTGACCGTCGTCTTCAGGAGGCCTTTGTGATCGACGGCGATACGGACGAGCACGCGCGCGCCGGCCACGCCCGCCTGTTTTTCGCAGGCTTCGATGCCCGAGAGGAGCAGCGCGAGCGAACGATGACCCGCCGAGTTTCCGGACGAGAGCACGCCATCGAGGAGCGCCTCGAGCGATTCCTCGGACTCCTTCTTCTCTTTCGAGTCTTTCGCGTCTTTCGCGTCTTTCGAATCTTTGCCGCCGCCCATCGACTTGCGGACCTTGTCGAGCACCAGCCACATCGGGCCCGGCCCTGCTTCGGGCGCACGGAGGAGCCGTACTTCGAGCAGCGGAATGGCGTCGGGGGGCGTGCGCACGATGGCCATCGCGGCCGCTTTGCGCATCTTTTCGTCGGGATCACCGAGGTGGGCGATGGCGGCGTCGAGCTCTTTGGCGCCGAACGTCGGTGCATCGGCGAGCGGCTTCAAGGCCGAGCCTGGTCCCGCCACGGGAGCAGCGATCGAAGCGCTGGGAGCGGCGCCTGGGGCAGCGAAGGTCGCGGGGCTGGCGAGAAGCGATACGGTCGCGGTGGTCGCAATGAGGAGGTGACGGACGTTCATCGGAGCTCTCCTCGCGTTTCTTGCGCCTCTTGCGCGTCTTGCGCGTCTCGCATGATGCTCACTCGGTGATGCGGAAGTCGGGGTGATCGCCGGAGTACGAGCGCCAGCGCACCTGCACGTCGTCGACGCGGGCTGCCGAGGGGCCTTTTTCGGCCCACATGCAGAGCTGGCGGAGGGAAGCCTCTTCGCCCTCGGCGAGCATCTCGACCGCGCCGTCGGAGCGGTTCTTCACCCAGCCCGAGAGGCCGAGGCGCTTGGCCTCGCGCTGCGTGGCCGCGCGGAAGAAGACGCCTTGCACGCGTCCCTTCACCAACACCTGGACCTGCTTCATCGACATGGCGCGAAGTCACTCCCACCTGCACGAGCACGGCCCGTGCCGTTCGGGCCATAGCGCGGCGCTGGGGCGCGGGCCAACCAACCCGCGGGCGAAGGGGGTCAGGAGCGTGCCCGTTCGGACACGCCTCTCGTAACATGAGCCTCGCGCGATGTTCCTCATTCCGCTCGGCCACGACCGCGCCATCCGACGCATCCCATGGGTGACGATCGCGATCATGGCGATTTGCGTGCTGGTGCAGCTGCATCGCACCTTTTTCGCGCCGTTTCCTCACGAATTCGAGCGCGCGGCGACAGATCTCGCGACCGCCGATCAGCGGCTGGTGATGCGCTTCACGGGGCAAGGGATGCCGAAGCCGCCACAGCCGAGCGTCGATCCGGAGCATGGTTTCGACGACGCTTCGGTGGCGCCGGCGCCTGGCGAGGAGCCGCCGCCACCCCCCGTCGATCCAGTCGCCGATGCGTATGCAGCGGGCGTTCCGACGGACACGATTCTCGCGCGCGTGCATCAGCACCAGCTCGGGAACGACGCCGATCCGGCCGTCGCCGACGTCCATGCGGCGCAGTCGAATCTCGAGCGACTGAAGGGGAGAGACCTCGCCTATTCGATGGGATATTTCCCGCACGCGCACCCGATCTCCGCGCAACTCGTGCTCTCTGCGTTCGCGCACGGCGGGTGGCTGCACTTGCTCGGCAACCTCGTGTTCCTCTGGATCTGTGGCTGCAATCTCGAAGATCGCTGGGGACGCGTGATCTTCAGCGCGTTCTATCTGGCCTCGGCGATTGCTTCCTCTTTCGCCTTCCTCGCGGTGCATCACGCCGACGACACGTTTCTCATCGGTGCGTCGGGGGCGATCGCCGGCGCGATGGGCGCGTTCGTCGTCTGCTTCGCGAGCGCGCAGATCAAGTGGCTGATCGTCTGGTTCTTCACCTTCCGGCTCAAGTGGAGGACGTTTTATTCGCCGGCGTACGTGGCGCTGCCGCTGTGGTTCCTCGCGCAGGTGCTGCAGCTCGTGCTCGAGATTTCGGGGGCCCCTGGCATCGCGTTCTCTGGCCACGTCGGCGGCTTCGGGTTCGGGCTCGTCTTCGCGTTCGGCTTCAAGCTCACCGGGGTCGATGCCAAGCTCGTCAAGGCCGGCGACGACGAGGCGGGTCCGGAGTGGGAAGAGCATCCGGAGTTTCTCCGTGCGGTCGATCTGGTCGATCGCGAGCCCGCCGAAGCACAGGAAATCCTGCGTAAAGTGCTGGTCGAGCGGCCCACGCACGCCGAAGCGACGGTGCTCCTCGCGCGCGCCGCGGCGCACACCGGAGACGTCGCGGCGCTCGGCGCGTCGGTGTCGCGCGCGGTCAGCAAGCTGGTCGCCGAAGAGCGCACGTCGGAGCTCGCGACCTTGGTCACCGGTCTCGAGAAGCATCTGGCGCCGACGGGTCCTTTCGCCGTCGACGAACGAACCTCCGCGCAGCTCGTCCACGGTTCGCTCGAGAGCGGAGATCCGAAGCTCCTTCTTCGCCTCGCGCGCGCGCATCAGCTGCGTTTTCCTTCCGGCTCGACCATGCCGAGGGTGCTCTGGGACGTGGCGAGCGCGCAGAAGAGGGCGGGTGCAGAGCCTCAGGCGCGGGCGACGCTCGCCCGGCTCGTCCAGGAGTACCCGACCCACGCGCTCGCAGAGAAGGCGCGGAACGAGCTGGCCGGGGTAGGGGTGACGGCGGGCACGGCTCACCATTGAGCGGAAGCCCGGAGTGGTCGACCATTCGACCACATGGTCGACGTCGCGGCTCCCACGATGGCGTTTCCTACGCGACAGGTGTTCGTCGTCGGCGATCTCTTCGCCGATCGCTACGAGGTGCTGAGCGCGCTCGGCTCCGGCGGGATGGGCGACGTCTACGCAGTGATGGATCACGAAATCGGCGAGGAAGTCGCGCTCAAAGTGCTTCATCCGCACATCGCGGAGGCGCCGGGGGCACTCGACCGATTTCGTCGTGAAGTGAAGCTCGCCAGGCGAGTCACCCATCCCAACGTCGCGCGCACGTTCGATCTCGGCACCGCGAAGACCCCGGTCGGGCACCTGCGTTTCCTGACGATGGAGCGACTCGACGGCGCGCCCTTGCCGAGCGTCGAGGATGGCAAGCGGTTTCCTCTTCCCGAGATTTTGCGGCTCTTGACCGAGATCGCGCGGGGGCTCGCCGCTGCACACGCGGTCGGCGTCGCCCACCGTGATCTGAAGCCGGACAACGTGCTCGTCGGCCTTCGCGATGGTCGCGTCGTCATCACCGATTTCGGGATCGCGCGGCTCGTCGAGTCGGAGACGGCGCGCGCGACCCTCGCTTCGATGGCGACGATGGCGCCGGTCGGAGCGGAGCCGACCGCGGTGCTCGTCGGTACTCCGGCGTACATGGCGCCCGAACAGATCGAGGGGAAGGAGCTCGACGGTCGCGCCGACGTCTACGCGCTCGGGGTCGTCGCCTTCGAGCTGCTCACGGGTGAGGCGCCGATCGCCGAGCACAGCTTCTATGCGCTGGCAGCCGCGCGGCTCGGGCGGCCGCCTCGCGACCCGCGCACGATCGAGCCCGGAATTCCCGAGTCGATCGCGCAGCTGGTGATCGACATGATGGCAGTGCATCGCGACGATCGTCCCGACGCGCAGCAGGTGCTCGCTCGTCTCGGCGCAATTCGCGGCCTGGCCAGCGTCGACGCGATCGGTCGGGCCGATACGCCGAGCCCGAGTCGACGGCCCGCGGCGGTCGTCGATTTCGGCCTCATCGCGCAGCCGGCGCAGCCGCGCACGGTCGCCATCGTGCCTTTCGACGTCGTCGACCACGGACTGCGAAGTCTCGCCACCGTGCTCTCGCTCGCGTGCGCAGACGTCTTGAGCAAGAGCCGTCTGCTGCGCGTGATCGCCCCCGGGACGGTCCAGGCGAGCGCGGAGAGTCATCGTCGCGAGGGCGTGGTCGATCCGATCGCGCTCGCACGCGCGCTCTCTGCCGATCTCATCATCGACGGATCGGTGCGCGGCGCCGGGGAACGTCTACGCGTGCGCCTGCGGGTGCTCGATCACGCGAAGGGCACCCAGCTCTGGGCCGAGCGCTTCGAAGGTAGCCCCGACGGGCTCCTCGAGCTCGAGCGTGCGGTCACTGCTGGAGCTGAAAATGCGCTCCGCGCTCGCTCGAGCGAGACGATGGAGGGACGAAGGCCGACCGACGACGATGCGCGCAAGGCGCTCGAACGAGCCGCGGTGCTCTACCGTCAGTTCTCACCGTCGTGTGTGCGCGAGGCCGGGACCATTCTCGAAGAGGCGCTGGTGCGCTTCCCCGAAGAGCCGCATTTGATGAGCCTCCTCGGCGCGGTGCTCTCGCGGCAATTTCTCCAGTCGGGCGCCAGCGATCGTGCGCTCGTCGCGCGCGCAGAGGAGGTGTCGCTCCGCGCGCTCGCCGCCGATCCGACGATGGGCGAGGCGTACTCGACGATTGGCGTGCTCCGCTTGGCGCAAGGAGAGCTGCGCGCGGCGGTGCGCGCTTTCCAGGATGCGGTCGCGCGCAGTCCGCTCATCGCCGAGTCGCACGCCGCGCTCGGTCGCCTGCTGGCGGAGTCGTTGCACCTCGACGAAGGACTGCGACGAATCGACCTCGCGATCCGGCTCGATCCGAACTCGATCAACGCGTACATCGAGCGCGCGCGCACCCACGCGCTCACCGGTGACCGCGTCCGCGCCGACGAAGATTTGGCGAAAGCGGCGGCGATCGGCGGTGAAGCGTCGATCGCCATCGCCCACATGCGCCTCGCCGTCTGGTTCGACGATCGACCGATGGCCGCACGCTGCGCCGACCTTCTCGAGAAAAATCGGGCCGGCGCGGCCTGGGACAAGGCCGTCCCGCTGCTGCGCTCGGTGGCCGCGGGTACCTATTGGGAGCACGCGGTACCCGCTTTTCGAGCGATGGCCGACGGTGCGCGCAACGCCCCGAGACACCGCGCCACCATGCTCCAGCTCGCCGCCGAGTACTTCGCCTCGTCTGGCAAGGTCGAGGAGACGCTCGTGGCACTGGAAGAGGCCGCGCAGCTCCCGCTCGTCGATTTGCTCTGGCTCGACCGCTGCCCCGTCTTCGCGACGTTGCGCGAGTTGCCGCGGTTCGCCCGGGTTCGTGCTCAGGTGTCGGCGCGGGCAGCACAGCTCTGGGGTTCCGCGTAGACTCGTCGGTCGTGGCGGCTCCTCCCTCGGCACCGCAGTCGTACCACTTCGGCCCCGGCGCGCTCATCGGCGATCGCTACGAGGTGCTCGCCACGCTCGGTCAGGGAGGGATGGGCGCTGTCTATCGCGTCCTCGATCGCGAGCTCGGCGAAGACGTCGCGCTCAAGCTGCTGAGGCCCGAGCTGGCCGAAGCCGAGGGCGCGCTCGATCGATTTCGCCGCGAGGTGAAGTTGGCGCGCCGAGTGACCCATCCGAACGTGGCGCGCACGTACGACCTGGGAAGCGCGGGCGCGCTGCGTTGGTTGACGATGGAGCTCATCAGCGGGATTTCGCTCGCGCACCTACTCCACGAGCGTCCGCCGCCGCTCGTCGAAGCGCTGCGAATCGCCAGCGAAATCGCGCGTGGGCTGGCGGCGGCGCATGCAGCGGGCGTCGTCCATCGCGATCTGAAGCCCGACAACGTGATGCTCGAGGGTGTCGTCGAGACCGGTCGATCGCTCCGGCCTCCTCCGCCGACTGGCGGCGAGCGCGTGGTGATCACCGACTTCGGCATCGCGCGTCTCGCCAGCTCTGCGCTCGCCGCACAGACGCGTGCGCTGACGGTCGGCATGGTCATCGGGACGCCCGCGTACATGGCGCCCGAGCAGGTCGAAGGAAAAGACCTCGACGCCCGCGCGGACGTCTACGCGTTCGGGGTGCTTCTTTTCGAGCTCCTGACGGGCCAGCTGCCCTTCGTCGGCGACACGCCGTATGCGCAGGCCGCGGCCCGTCTCGCGACGCCGGCGCCCGACGTGCGCACGGTCGACGCGACCGTCCCCGAGCCAGTGGCAGCGCTCGTCGGCGAGATGCTCGCGCGGGGTCGTGACGATCGCCCCGACGTCCAGCGCGCGCTCGAGCGGCTCACCAGCCTCCGTGGTGGAGGCCTGGTCGCGGCGGCGCGCGTGCTCCGTCTCTTGCCCGAGGTCGAGCTCGCGCGTCCGACGCCGGTTGGGCCGTGCACGATCGCGATGACGCCGCTCCTCGTCGGATCGGCCGGAAAACCCGACGCCGAGGCCGCGCAGGTGGCGCGCGATCTCGACGCTGCGCTGGGAGATGGTTTCTCGGGCGATCGCAGCGTCCGCGTCGTCGTCCCGAGCGTGGTCCGCGCAGCGCTCGTCGAGCACGCGCGGGGCGGAGTCGTCGATCCAGCCGCCGTCGGCCGCGCGCTCTCGGCCGACCTCGTCCTCGAAGGCACGGTGCAGAGGGCGGCAGGCGCGCTCCGTGTCCGGCTGCACCTCGTCGAGCCTGGCACCGGCACCCAGACGTGGTCGACCGAGGTCGACGGCACGCTCGACGACACCTTTGCAGTCGAAGACCGCGTGGTCGCAGCGCTGCGGAGCGCCTTCGCCAGCCGAACCTCTTCCGAGAAGGCGAGAGGACCGAGCGATCCGGCGGTGCGTGCGCTCTGGGAGCAGGGTCGCGCGGTCTATCTGCGCTTTGGCCCGCCCGAACGATTGATCGAAGCGGCACGTCTCCTTCGCGAGGCGGCGGTGTTGGCTCCGAACGATCCGTGGGTGACGAGCGCGCTCGGCGCGGTGCTCACCCGGACGTGGGTCATGGCCGGCGCCATCGATCGTGATCTGATCGCGGAGGCCGAAGAATACGCCCTTCGCGCGCTCGCCGCCGACTCGACGATCGGCGACACGTTCGCGACCATCGGCATCCTTCGTCTGCAACACGGCGAGATGCGCTCGGCGGTGCGTGCCTTCCAAGAGGCGTTGCAGCGCGATCCGGCGCACGGCGAAGCGCATGCTTACCTCGGGCGGCTGCTCGCCGAGTCGGGTTGGGTCGACGAGGGGCTGAAGCAACTCGACTGTGCGATTCGCCTCGATCCAGCGTCGGTCACCGCCTACGGCGAACGCGCGCGAACGCTCGCGCTGCTCGGTGACATGGAGGGCGCACGCGCGTCGATCGCCGAGAGCGAGGCGCTCGGATCGCTCGCCGGGGTCTATACGCAGGCACGCTTCGTCATGTGGCACCGCGACTATCAGCTCGCGATCGATCTCCTCCAGCGCATCGCCAACGCCGGCGAAGCGGCGGGTTTCGCGCGCACGTTCATGTTGCCGATCCTCGGCGCCTTCGTTCGGCGCGAGCCCGTCGACGGTGCGCTCGAAGTCTTTCGGCAATTCGCCACCGAGTCGAGCGCGTCGCCCCGTCAGCGCGCGTTCTTCTTCCAACTCAGCGCCGAGTACTACTGCGCCGCCGAGATGCCCGAGGAAGCGCTCGGCGCCCTCCAACGCGCGGCCGAGCTCCCCCTCATCGATCTGCTCTGGCTCGACCGCTGCCCGATCCTCGCCTTGGTGCGCGACGACCCACGCTTCGCGGGCGTTCGCGCGATTGTCTCCGCCCGCGTGGCCGAGCTCTGGTCCTGATTCCTTCGGCTCGCTCGACATGCTCGACGCACTCGACGCCGCGCGCTCGTCCGCGTAGGAACGCCGCATGGCGCTGGACACGACCCTCGTCGGCAAGAAGAGCGAACCGGCCAGTTTCGAATACGACTGGCAGAAAATCGTGCTCTACGCGCTCGGCATCGGCGCGCGCGAGGACGAGCTCGACTACCTCTTCGAAGGGCGCGGGCCGAAGACGTATCCGAGCTACGCGGTGGTGCCCTCGTTCGGGCCGATGCTCGCGCTCCTCAGCAGGACCGGTGGCAACCTCGCCGCGGTGGTGCACGGCGCGCAGAAGGTTCGCATGCACGGGGTGCTGCCTCCGGCGGGCAAGCTCCTGACGACCGCGACCATCCGCGGCATCTACGACATGAAGAAGTTCGCCTCGGTGATCACCGACACCGAGACGGTCGACGCCGCGACGGGGCAGAAGCTCTTCGACACCAGCTGGACCATCATCCTCCGTGGGGGCGGCGGCTTCGGTGGCAGCCCGCCGCCGCGTGAAGAAGTGCCGGCGCCGCCGAAAGAGCGCGCGGCCGATTTCGTTCACGAAGAGAGCACCACCAAGGAGCAGGCGCTCCTCTATCGCCTCTCGGGCGATCTCAATCCGCTCCACGCCGATCCCGCGTTCGCCAAGGCGGTCGGCTTCGAGGCGGGGCCGATTCTCCATGGGCTCTGCACGTTCGGCTACATGGTGCGTCACGTGGTGAAGGGCGCCTGCGGCGGCGACGCAACCAGGCTCAAGTCCTTCGAGGCGCAGTTCCGCAAGCCGGTCTGGCCGGGCGACACCATCGCGACGAGCGGTTGGAAGCTCGAGGACGGGCGGTATGCGCTGGTGGTCGGGGTGAAGGAGCGGCCCGATCCGGTGATCACGAATGCGGTCGCCGTGATCGACTGACTCTGGCGGCTTCACGAGGACGTGAGACGCTTCAACCGAGCAGTTTCTTGTCCATCAAGACGCCGAGCTCGTTCGCTCTCCGCGTCGCCGCTTCCACCGCGTTGATCAACGTCGTGCGCAGCCCACCGGCTTCGAGCGTGTGAAGACCTGCGATGGCGGTGCCGCCCGGCGAAGTCACCATGTCTTTCAAGCGCCCCGGGTGCTCACCGGTCTCCAGCAGGAGCTTCGCCGAGCCGAACACCGTTTGTGCGGCGAGCATCAACGCGGTCTCTCGGTGCAGACCGACCTTCACGCCGCCATCGGCGAGGGCTTCGATGATCAACATCAGATAGGCAGGGCCGCTGCCGGAGAGGCCGGTGACGGCGTCCATCAGACTCTCGTCGAGGACGACGGTGCGGCCGACGCTGCCGAAGAGGCGTTCGGCGGTCTCGATGTCGCCCGGTTGCACGTGCGAGCCGCCACAGATCGCGGTCGCGCCGGCGAGCACCGTCGCTGCGGTGTTGGGCATCGCGCGGACGACGCGCGTCTTCGGGAGCTTGGCCTCGATGCCCGCGGTGGAGACGCCGGCGGCGACCGAGATGAGGAGCGCATCGGGGCGGATGTGGGGGGCGATTTGCGCCAGCACCTTGTCGACGATCTGGGGCTTGACGGCGAGGACGATGACCTCGGCGAACTCACACAGCTCGGCGTTGCTGGTGGTGGTGACGAGCCCCTTGTACTCGCCGGCGAGGCGTTCGAGGCGTGCGCGCGTCGTTGCGCTCACGCACACGCGTGAGGTTGCGAGGAAGGCGCCCCCGTGCAAGAGCCCGCGAATGAGCGCGGAGGCCATATTTCCAGCGCCGATGAAGCCGACCGTGTTGTTCTCCATGGATGGGAGGCAGCTTAGCAGAGCGCCGCGCGCGCCCAGCCGGCGCGAAGACGGCAAGTACCTGACACAGGTATAGTGCGCGCGTGACGACGCTCGTTCCGCCCGGTTGGTCCATCGACTCGTTCCGCGACAAGCCGATCGCGCAGGACGTCCACTACGAGGACGCTGCCGCGCTCGCCGAGGTGACGCGCGAGCTGCGGACTCTCCCGCCGCTAGTCACGTCGTGGGAGGTCGAGAAGCTGCGCGAGCTCTTGGCCGAGGCGGAAGTGGGCAAGCGGTTCGTCCTCCAAGGCGGCGACTGCGCCGAGACGACGAGCGAGACGCGCGCCTCGTTCATCGTCAACAAGCTGAAGATTCTTCTCCAGATGTCGCTGGTGCTCATTCACGCCGGGCACAAGCCGGTCTTGCGCATCGCGCGCATGGCCGGACAGTACGCGAAACCGCGCTCGAGCCCGACCGAGACGCGCGATGGCGTGACGCTGCCGAGCTACTTCGGCGATCTCGTCAATCGCCCTGAATTCACGGCCGAAGCACGGCGCGCCGATCCGGCGTTGCTCCTCCGTGGCTATCAACACGCGGCGCTGACGCTCAACTTCGTGCGCACGTTGGCGGTCGGTGGCTTTGCCGATCTCCATCATCCCGAGGTGTGGGACCTGTCGTTTTTCGAGCGCGCCGATCTCCCGACGGAGCTGCGCGAGCAGTACCAGCGCACGACCGATCAGCTGAGCGAGGCGCTGCGCTTCATGGAGGCGCTCGGTGAGAGCACGGTCGAGCAGCTGACGCGCGTCGAGTTCTACACGAGCCACGAAGGGCTGAACCTCCACTACGAGTCGGCGAAGACGCACGAGGTCCCGCGGCGCAAGGGCTGGTACGATTTGACCACGCATTTGCCGTGGATCGGCGAACGGACGCGGGCGCTGACCGGCGCACATGTCGAGTTCTTCCGCGGCGTGCGCAACCCCATCGGCATCAAGCTCGGTCCGAAGGTCACGCCCGACGAGGTCGTGCAGCTCGTGAGGGCGCTCAACCCGTGGGGCGAGAAGGGGAAGATCGTCCTCATCACGCGCATGGGGGCCGCGCGGGTCGCGGAGACGCTTCCGAAGATCGTCGAGGCGGTGGGCGCGGCCGGGCTCCGCGTCCTTTGGATCACCGATCCGATGCACGGCAACACGCAGACGACGGCGTCGGGCATCAAGACGCGCGACTTCGACGACATCTTGCAAGAGATCGAGACGTCCTTCGAAGTGCACGAACGGCTCGGCACGGTGCTCGGCGGCGTCCACTTCGAGCTCACCGGCGAGGACGTCACCGAGTGCATCGGCGGCGGCCTCAACGTCGCCGACCTCGACAAGAAGTACGTCAGCCTCTGCGATCCGCGGCTCAACTATCGGCAGGCGCTGGAGATGGCGTTTCGCATCGCGCGACGGATGAAGGACTCTCGACGCAAGTGAGCCGCACGCCGCGGCCCACCGGTCGAGCGCTGCCGCGTAGCTAGGCGGCCTTGTCGGTGTGGACGCGGATGTTGGTGTCGGGCACGGCGAAACCGGCCTTTCCGAGCTCGTCGCGGATCATCTCGTTGGTGTCGAAATAGACCTGCCAGTAGTGGTCGGTGTGCGTGTACGGGCGCACCGCGAGCACCGGGCCGGCGAGGGTGAAGTCGATGATCGTCACCTCCGGCGGAGGATCGGCGACGACGTTGGGGATGGTCTTCAAGGTCTCCTTGAGGATCGCGATCGCCTTCTTGTGATCGGCGCCGTTGGCGAGCTGCGCCGTGCGATCGACGCGGCGGCTCGGGTTCACCGAGTAGTTCGAGATCGTGTCGCCGAAGATCTTCTGGTTGCCGACGAAGGTGCGGACGTTGTCGGGCGTGTGGATGGTGGTGACGAAGAGGCCGACCTCTTCGACGGTGCCGGTCACGCCGCCGGCGGAGACGAAGTCACCCTTCTTGATCGGTCGCAGCACGACGAGGAACGCGCCGGCCGCGAAGTTCGAGAGGAGGCCCGACCAGGCGGCGCCGATCGCCAGACCGGCCGCAGCGAGCAGACCGGCGAAGGTCGTCGTCTCGACGCCGACCGCGGAGAGCAGGACTGCCACCAGCAGGATGTTCATCAGCACCGTCGCGACCGACTCGATGTAGCCGATCAGCGTCGCCTCGACCTTGCGCGCGCGGAGCGAGCGGCCGAGCACCTTCTTCACCATGCCGATGACCACTCGTCCGATGAACCAGACGACGAGGAGGCCGATCAGCTTCGTTCCGATGTCGACGCCTTTGGCGGCGAGAACAGGCCACAATTTCTCCATGTCCATGCGTCTCCTCGAATGTGACGTGCACCGTCGCGCACGCGGTTTCACGAGCCGCGCAACGTCGGCGGCGGAGGAAACCTATCGCCAGCTGCGCCGCTTCGAGCGTGAAATCTCAATGCCTGCGCGGCGTTTGGCTTCTCGTTTGTCCCCCTCGCCCGGTCGTATTACCAGCCCACCACCATGATTTCCCGTCGCCGGTTCATCTCGCAGGCCGCCCTCGGCTCGGCCGTGGCTGCTTTTCCGCTCCTTCCGGGATGCAAGAAGAAGAGCGGAGAGCTCGTCATCGGCTCGATCCTCGGCCTCTCCGGCGAGGACGCGTCGCTCGGCACCGAGACGCGCGAGGGAATGGACATCGCCCTCGAGGAAATCAACGCCGCCGGCGGGTTCAAGGGCCAGAAGGTCAAGGTCCTCTACGAGGACACGCAGCTCGATTCGAACAAGGCGAACGAGAAAATCCAGAAGCTCATCGATCGCGACAAGGTCATCTGCGTCATCGGCGACGCGGCCTCCGGACCGACCCTCGGCGCGCGTGGATACGCTGAAAAAGCCAAGGTTCCGTTGATCAGCGGCAGCGCCACCAACGTCGAAGTCACGCGCAACGCGAAGTACGTCTTCCGTGTCTGCTTCACCGACGACGTGCAAGGCATGGCCGCCGCCAAGTTCGCGCGCGAGACGCTGAAGGCCGAGAAGGCCGCGATCATCTACCCGACCGGCAACAAGTACAGCGAAGGCCTGCAGGCGATCTTCCAGGCCGAGTTCGAGAAGAAGGGCGGGAAGATCGTCGCCAAAGAGACCTACCAGCAGGGGGAGACCAACATCCTCACCTTCCTCACCAAGATCAAAGACGCCGGCCCCGAGCTCCTCTTCGCGCCGGTCTATCCGAGCGATCTGACCAAGATCGGGCCGACCAAGCAGCAGATCGGCCTCGAGGTGAAGCTCCTCGGCACCGACGGTTGGGACGGTCCGGCGACGCAGAGCAAGGGCGTCATCGAGACGCTCGAGGGCTCGTACTTCACCGACCTCTTCGCCGCCGACGGTCCGGCCGGGCAGCACGCGTTCATCGGCAAATACAAAGACCGCTACAAGCGTCCGCCCTCGTCGCTCGCCGCCGGCGGTTACGACGCGCTCATGCTCGTGATCAACGCGCTCGGTCGCGCCAAAGAAGTCACCAGCGAGGCGCTCCGTGACGCGCTCGAGCAGACGAAGGGCTTCTCCGGCGTCACCGGCACCATCAACATCGACGCCGGGCACAACGCGCAGAAGCCGGTGCCGGTGATGAAGATCGCCGGTGGCCTCTTCAAGTTCGACTCGCAGATCAGCGTCTGAGCGGCTTGGCGTTTCGAGCGAGAAAATAGGGCGAAATCGTGCTCTCTTGGCTGCAGAACGCCGTCGCGCAGGGGGCGATGATCGCCCTCGTCGCGCTCGGCTACACGATGGTCTACGGCGTCCTTCGCCTCATCAACTTCGCGCACAGCGAGGTCCTGATGGTGAGCGGGTACGTCGCCTTCCGCGTCGACGATCGCCTGCTCGGTGGGTACGAGCGCGGCGGCTCGAAGGGGCTGATCATCGCCACTTGCGTCGCCATCGTCGCCGCAGCGGTCCTCGGCGTCACCATCGAGGCCGTCGCCTATCGCAAGCTGCGCGCGGCCAAGGGGGCGACGGCGCGCATCGCTCCGCTGGTCACCGCCATCGGCGTCTCGATGCTCTTGCAGTCGGTGGCGCAGCTCGCGTTCACGGCGACGCCGCAGAAATTCGATCCGCGCCTGGCCCCACCGATGTGGTTCGTCATCGTCGCTGCCTCGGCGGTGATGGCCGCGCTCTACGCCCTCGTCCACCTGACGTGGATCGGCAAGGCGATGCGCGCGGTCGCGGTCAACGAAGAGGCCTCGCGGCTGATGGGCATTCGCCCTTCGCGGATCATCGTCTTCACCTTCGCCATCGGCTCGGCGCTCGCGGCCATCGGCGCCGTTCTCTACGCGACCACGCAAGCGTCGATCGAGCCGACGATGGGCACCTCGATCGGCACGCTCGCCTTCGTCGCCGCGGTCGTCGGCGGCATCGGCAGCATCCCCGGCGCGATGCTCGGCGGTCTCCTCATCGGCCTCCTCGGCGAGCTGGTGAAGAGCACGAGCTACAGCGGAATGAAGGACGCCATCGTCTTCGTGCTCCTCGTGCTGGTGCTCCTCGTCCGGCCGGCCGGCCTCCTCGGGAGCGCGCGGGCCGAGAAGGTCTGAGCGCAGACGTATCGTGGGCCTCCCGCGGTTCGTGCGACTCATGCTCGTCTGCGCCGCGTCGTGGTGCGTCTTGGTCGGCTGCCACCACGACGATCGTCGCGAAATCAAGCCCGATCCGAAGACGGAGCCGAGCCCACGACCCACCTTCGCAGCGCCGCCCGTCTCGAGCCCGCCGCGTGAGCCCGAGGCGCCGCGCGATCTCTTCCGCCGGCACATCGAGATGATCGAGGGGTGCAATTACTTCGCGCTCTGCATGTCGACGCCGAGCTACGTGGTGCAGCCGGCGAAGGCGCCGTACGCGGCGTGCGAAGCTCGGTACCGGTCTGCGGTGTTCAGCGAAGATTGGACGGCGCGCGTACGCACGGAGTCCAAAGGCGCACCTTCGTGTTGCTACCTCGCGCACGAGTGCAAGTTCCCCATTTGACTCCGACGTCGACCCGGCAGTGACGCTCCGGGCCGGAAAAGTCCGACGTGCTAGAGTTCGGACGATGCGCCCAGGCAGCGGCGAAGGTGGCGACACGCGCACGGCGCTGCGGCCGCAAGAGAGCACCGACGACGTCAGCGCGGCGTCTTTCGTCGTGTCCGTCGAGAGCGGGCCCGACATGGGCAAGCACCTCGCGCTCGACGCCACGCGTCCGTCTCGGCTCCTCATCGGGCAGAGCCCGGCGTGCGAGCTCAAGCTGAGCGATCCGCACGTCTCGCGTCGTCATGCGGCGCTCGAGCTCTTCGGCGGCGCGCTCCGGCTCACCGATCTCGGCTCCACCAACGGCACCAGCGTCAACGACGTCCGCGTCGGCGAGGCGTTTCTCCGTGGCGGCGAGCGGGTGCACCTCGGCGCGACGGTGCTCCAGGTCGCCCTCTCGAGCGCGCGCGAGAAGGTCACCTTACCGCCGGCGATGCGCTTCGGGCGCGTGGTCGGGGCCAGCGCGGAGATGCGCCGGATGTATCCACTCTGCGAGCGCATCGCCCAGAGTCATCTGCCGGTGATCATCGAAGGCGAGACGGGCACGGGAAAGGAGCTGCTCGCCGAGGCTCTCCACGAGACAGGGCCGCGCGCCAATGGGCCCTTCGTCGTGTTCGATTGCACCGCCGTCCCCTCCAACCTCGCGGAGTCGATGCTCTTCGGTCACGAACGCGGCGCGTTCACCGGCGCGGTGGCGACGCGTCGCGGCGTCTTCGAGCTCGCCCACGGTGGGACGCTCTTCATCGACGAGGTCGGCGATCTCGAGATCGCGCTCCAGGCCAAGCTGCTGCGGGCGATCGAGCGCTCCGAAGTGCAGCGCGTCGGCAGCGAGAAGTGGATGAAGGTCAACGTGCGGATCATCGCCGCCACGCGGCGCGATCTCGATCAGGAAATCGCCGCCGGGCGCTTCCGCGACGACCTCTTCTTCCGGCTCGCCGTGACCCGCGTCGAGCTGCCGCCGCTTCGCAAGCGCCGTGGAGACATCGCGGTGCTGGCGCGGCATTTCTGGCGCTCGATGGACGCCGGCGATCGCGCGCTTCCCGCCGAGGTGTTGCAACACTTCGAGGCCTACGAATGGCCGGGAAACGTGCGTGAATTGCACAACGCGGTGGCGCGGCAGCTCGCCCTCGGAGAGCTGGCGCGGCCGAGCGCGGGCGATGACGACGACGGTGAAGAGAGCGAGGCGACCCCGTCACCGCCGACGAACGCGAGCCACGTCGACATCATCGGCGACTTGCTCGAGCAAGACCTGCCGTTGCCACGCGCGCGCGAGCTCCTCGTCGAAGCCTTCGAGCGCAAGTACATCGAGCGGGTGCTCGCGCGCTACCAGGGCAATGTCGGACGCGCGGCCGCCGCCTCGGGCATCGCACGCCGGTATTTTCAGCTGATCCGCGCCAAGCGCGCGCGTCCGTCCGATGAGTGACGAGTCCGGCGAGCGGGCCGGCGAGAGGGCTGGCGAGAGAGCCGAGCTGCCGGCGGAGAGCGCGCGCGAGAAGCCGCGGGTGATCGATCGCTACGAGCTTCACGGCGAGATCGCCGCCGGCGGGATGGGCACCGTGCACCTCGGTCGCTTGGTGGGCGACGCCGGATTCGCGAGGCCGGTCGCGATCAAGCGGCTCCATCCGCACCTCGCCCACGAGCGGGATTTCGTGCGCATGTTCATCGACGAGGCCCGGCTCGCCTCGCGCGTGCGTCACCCCAACGTGGTGCAGACGCTCGACGTCGTCCGTTCCGGAGAAGAGCTCTTCCACGTGATGGAGTACGTGCACGGTGCGCCGCTCTCGGCGATCTTGGCCAGTGCGCAGCGTGGAAAGCGGGAAATTCCGCTGCGAATCGTCTCCGCGATCGTCAGCAACGTCCTCCAAGGTTTGCACGCGGCGCACGAGGCGAAGGACGAGCAAGGGGTCGCGCTCTCCATCGTTCATCGCGACGTCTCCCCGCACAACATCATGGTCGGCGCCGACGGCGTCGCGCGTCTCCTCGACTTCGGGGTCCTCAAGGCGCGGGGGCGACTCTCCACCACCGGCGGCAGCGGCGTCCTCAAGGGGAAGCTCGGGTACATCCCGCCCGAGCAGATTCGCAACGGTGAGGTGACGCGTCTGGCCGATATTTACGCGGCGTCGGTCGTCCTCTGGGAGCTCCTCGCGCTCCGTCGTCTCTACTCAGGCGACAGCGAAGCGAACATCATCGAGCAGATCCTCGTCGGCCTCGCGCCTCCGCCGAGCAAATACCAACCGAGCGTCCCCGAAGAGCTCGACGAGCTGGTGCTGCGTGGCCTCGATCCCGATCCCGAGAAGCGCTTTCCGAGCGCACGCGCGATGGCGATGGCCCTCGAGCGCGTGGTCGCACCGGCGCCGGCGATGGAGGTCGGCTACTACGTCGAGCGGATGGCCCCCGAGCTGCTCGCGCAACGGGGCGCGCTGGTGTCGGCGATCGAGCGCGAATCACCGCCCGGCGAGGGCTACACGAGCCAGAGCTTGCCGATCGCCGCACGCACGGAAGCTCCACAAAAAAGCGCGATTGACGATCTCTCGAGCATCTCGGTCGCCGGACGTCGCGAGCGTGGGAAGACTCGGCGTCGTGGCGCGCTCGCGCTCGGGCTCGTCGTGCTTCTCCTCTTCGGCGGCGTCGCGCTCGGAGCTTGGCGTTGGTCGTCGCAAGGCACCTCGACCTCGGCCTTCACTCCAGCTTCCCCCTCGCTCGGGCCGCTCGCTTCGTCCGAGTCGCCCGAGTCGTCCGTCGGGGCGGCTGCCACTGCGATCGCGACGCCGCTTCCCTCGGAGAGCGTGCACGTCGACGAGGGTGCATGGCTCGACGAGGTTCCGTCGGTGGTCGCGACGAACGCTGGCACCTCGCCCAAGCTCGCGCCCAAGCCGATGGCGTCACCCGTCGTGAGCGCCGCCGTCGCTGCGCCGGTCGCATCGGGGAGCGCCGGTGACTGCGCCGTCCCTTATTGGTGGGACAAGGACGGCGTGCGCCACTACAAGCGGCAGTGCCTGGGGAAGAACTGACGGCGTATGCTCCCGTGATGCGCGCGTGCGCGTCTTTCCACATCGCCCACTTGGGCCTCTTCACCGTCTTCGCCTGCTTCGTCGTCGGTCGACCTGCACGCGCCGACGAGCTCGTTCCGCCTCTCGACCCCGCGACTGATCCCGCGGCTGCGTGCGCCGATGCGGCCGAAGAAGGACAACGCCAACGCATCGCCGGCAAGCTGCACGCTGCGCGCGAGACTTTTGCGGCCTGTCTTCGCCCAGAGTGCCCCGCGCTGGTGCAGAAAGATTGTGCCCAATTCGTCCTCGAGCTCGAGACCGCGACCCCGTCGGTGGTCGTCGCCGCACACGATGGATCGGGAGGTGATCTGACCGAAGTGCGCGTCACCGTCGATGGCGTCGCCTTCCTCGAAAGGCTCGACGGCAAGGCGCAGCCCATCGATCCCGGCGTCCATCAATTCCGTTTCGAAACCGCTGGCGCGCCTCCGCTCGAAAAGACCATCGTCGTCCACGAAGGCGAAAAGAGCCGCGTCGTCGCCGTCACCCTGCAAGCGCCGGAAACGCTGCAATCGTCGACCACGAACCACGCGGTCCCCGTCGCCACTTGGCTCTCCCTCGGCATCGGCGCCGTCGCCCTCGGCAGCTTCACCACCTTCGGCCTCATGGCCCGCCACGACTACAACCAACTCCACGCCTCTTGGGGCACGGACTGCCCGCAATCCGACGTCGATCGCGTCAAGCGCAAGGCGCTCGTCGCCGACGTGTCGCTCGGCGTGTCGGTGGTGTCGTTCGGGATCGCTGCGTGGACTTATTTTGCGAGAGAGAAGACGCCCGCGCCGTTGAAGGCGGGAACGGTGACGGTGGATGGAGGGGTGGGGAAGGGGACGGGGTACGTGATGATCTCGGGGACGTTTTAGCGCCCCGCCCGCACCCGCACCCGCGCCCGCGCCCCGCGCGTCCCATCTTCATGACGGATCCCAGCGATCCTATCGCGCTCGATCATGATCCCAGCGATCACCCACCGACCTCACCAAGGGTGATCGAATCGATCCGATCCCCCACGCTCCACCTGGAAAACAAGCCCCATCCTCCTCGGCACATCGGTTGCTCTCCTCTCCCGCAGTCACGGTCCCACCAGAGGAGCAATCATGC
>JANYDK010000076.1 GCA_025363655.1 Deltaproteobacteria bacterium
GAGATTGACCGAAGCGGCCAAAGTTGCGCAGCAATCTTTGGCGAAATGGAATGCTTCGGCAACCGAGCGGAGCGAGATTGACCGAAGCGGCCAAAGTTGCGCAGCAATCTTTGGCGAAATGGAATTTCGTCGCGGTGCCGCGGAACCAGGAACCTGTACTTCGCGCTTGCTAGCGAGCTCGAAACGCGCCGCGTCCGGTCTTGCGCAGATCTCCCGACTCGACGAGTCGCTTCAACATCGTGCGCACCGATTCGACCTTGGCGCCGAGGTGACGCGCGACCTCTGCCGCATCGAACACGTCCTGCGGTGCGTCGCGCATCAGCTTGACGATGCGCGCCGTCGTGCTCCCCGACTCGTGCGTCGCGAGCTTGCCCTTCGGCGTCTTCGGCTTCGGCTTCGGCTTCGAGCTCTTGCTCTTCGGCTTCGGCTTCGGCTTCGTGCTCTTGGCTGGCGGCTCTTTCCGCGGCTTCTTCGGCAGCGGCGGCGGCGCTCCGGGCTTGCCCACCAGCTGCTTGGTCTTCGCCAGCCCCGGCGAGCGACCGAGCAGGCTCGCCAACTCGCGCTCGTACATCCGCAGCTCTTGCCGCAGCTTGGTGATCAGCGCGCCGAGCTCGACGACGTGGTCCATCGCCGCCGCCGGAGAAGATCGATCGGTATCACGCGAAGACATGACCGAAGCATAACATGACATGACATGACATGACAGATGAGATGCGCGAGAAGCAGGGCCCGCTTCGCGCTCTGTGAACGCAGCCGGGCTGGCCGTGGGGCGTGGGGACGGCGCGCGGGCGGATGCCGCGGTCTCTAGATCGGTCTCTGGAGCGCGCCCGTGCGCGCCGGCCTTCCAGCGCCCCACGGTCAGCCCGTTCGCGCCGCCGCAACGCCCTGCGGGCTCCAATTCTCCTGACGCGCTCAGCCTGACGCGCTCAGCCTCACGCGCTCAGCCGTCGCTCCTTCCACGCCTTTCCCGCCTCGATTCCGAACCTCTCGAGGCCCGGAACGATGGCTCCTTCCACGGTCGCGTAGAACGTCTCCGGCAGCCGGCTCTGATCGGGGAGGCCGATCGCCCGCTCTTCGTCGGTGATCGGCGCGCGCTTGCTTCCAGCGCCGGAGAGCTCTCGCTCGAGGACCGCGAAGGCGAAGCGGAGATAGCGGCCGAGGGCAGCGCGCGTCTCTTCGTCGGCGTCGAGCCAAGGTCGACAGAGCTCGAGGTAGAAGAAGCCGAACTGACCATGGAGACGCTCGTCGGCGAGGAGCCGACGTGTCACGTCGCTGAAGTACGGATCGGACATCTGCTCGAGGGTGTCGACGAAGCGGGCGCAGTTGACCACCTCGGTGAGGGCGCAGCCGTACATGACATTGCGCAACGCACGTTCGGCGGGCGAACGGCCCTTGTGCAGCGCCAGCGGAGCCGACACGATCGGCGCGTCGAGCGTCGGGGTCTCGCCCAGCGCGACGAGTGCGTTCGCGCAAATCTCGCCGTGCGCCACTTCGTCTTGCGCCATGCGCAGCACCACCGAGGTCGCTTCGATCGGCGCGCGCGCCTCCATCAACTGCGGCACCATCGCAGTGAAGACGGCCGTCGATCGGTACTCCGAGAGGAGCCGAATGCGCCACATTTTGCGCGCCTTTTCCAGGGCAGCGGGCGTGTAGGGCGAGGCGTCGAAGGTCTCGACCAGCGACTTGGTGCGCGCGATGCCGGAGAGCGCGTCGCGGTGCTCGCGAGCCAGCGCGCTCACGGGATCGAGCGTGCCGATGACGAAGGTCACGCGACGCCTTCTTCCACCATCTCCGGAGCGACCAGCGGTCCGCCGATGCCGATCTCTGCGTCGGCAGCGGTCGCGTCGGTGGCGCCGTCGACGCTGGTGTCGGTCACGGTGATTCCGGCGTCGATGCCGTCGAAGGCATCATGTCCGGTGTCGGGTCCGACGCTGGTGCCACCGGATCCGTCAGCCGGCGTGGGACGCGAATCGACCACGTCGTCGCCCCCGTCGAGCGCGCGGGTGCCGCCGCCGCCGATCGTCGGATCGCTCGACTCGCTTCCCCCGCAGCCGACGAGGACGCTTCCGCCGAGCACGACCGGTGTCATGACACCGGAGACCAGCGCGAGTGTGCGCACCACGCGAAGGAAGCGCGCGTGGGGCGAGATCATGACATCGTTCGGCTGCTGGTTCATCCGAACATCTCCGGCATCTCCGGCGCGCGCCCGGGGCCGCCAGGCAAGCCTCCTTCGGTCGCGGCGTCACGGGTGTCGGTCGCGTCGGCATCGGGCACGTCACCGGTGCCCGTGTCGAGCGGCGCCGTGCCGGTGACGATTCCGTCGAAGGGCGAGTCGGGGATGGGATTGGTGTCGGCCGCGATTCCGAGCGGGCCTCCGTCGTACGCGGCGTCACTGTTACTGGCGTCGCCGCTCGAGCTCGAGCAGCCGACGGCGACGAACAGGGGAGCAGCGATGCCGCTGACGAGCGCGAGTTTCCGCGCGACCCGAAGGAACCGTGTGCCAGGTTGAGCTGAAGGGGAGGGCATACCCTCAGTAAAGCAAGTTCGAGGCCGAGACGCTAAACCACGACGCGTTTGCTCCCGGTCATTTGTCGCATGCCCGGCGCCTCGCGGCCGGTCGAGGCGACGTACTCGTCGTACGGTCCGCCGTAGACGTGGGGCCCGGCCGAGGAGAGCTCGAGGACGCGGGTGGCGATGGCGCGCAAGAAGGCGCGATCGTGGCTGACGAAGAGGATGGTGCCCTCGTACGTCGCCAGCGCCTTCACCAGCGCGCGCTTGGTGACGATGTCGAGGTGGTTGGTCGGCTCGTCGAGGACGAGGAAGTTCGGGGCGTCGAAGAGGATCTTCGCGAGGGCCAGGCGCGCGCGTTCACCACCCGACAGGACACGAATCGGCTTGTCATGATCGTCGCCGTGGAAACCGAACGCGCCGGCGAGGTTGCGGAGCGTGCCGATGTTGGTGGTCGGCGCGTGCTCCTGCAGCTCTTCGAGGAGGGTACGATTGGCCGTCAGCTGTTCCATCTGGTGCTGCGCGAAGTAGCCCATCTGCACCGAGGCGCCGACCGACGCTTCGCCCTCGTCGGGGCTGAGCACGCCGGCGATCATCTTCAGGAGGGTGGTCTTGCCGGAGCCGTTCTCGCCCATGATCGCCCAGCGCTCGCCGCGGCGGACCAGCAGGTCGAGCCCGCCGTGGACGACCTTCTCGCCGAAGCGCTTCTTCACGCCTTCGATCTTGGCGACGTCGTCGCCGGAGCGCGACGCTTTGCGGAAGTCGAAGGTCTTCTCGACGATGCGCTTGGGCGGCTCGATTTTCTCGATCTTGTCGAGCTTCTTCATCCGGCTCTGCACCTGCGCGGCCTTGGCGGCCTGGGCGCGGAAGCGATCGATGAAGAGCTGCTCCTTGGCGAGCATCGCCTGCTGACGCTCGAACTCGGCCTCGCGACGGGCGGCCTCGACGGCGCGCGCCGCTTCGTAGAACTCGTAGTCGCCGGTGTAGCTGCGGATGGCGCCGCCGTCGATTTCGACGATTTTCTTGACGACGCGGTTCATGACATCACGATCGTGACATGTCATGACGACGGCGCCGGGATAGGCGCGGAGGAAGTCTTCGAGCCAGAGAATCGACTCGATGTCGAGGTAGTTGGTCGGCTCGTCGAGGAGCAACGTGTCGGGGCGCGCGAGGAGAATCTGCGCCAGGGCGACGCGCATCTTCCAACCGCCGCTGAGGTTGCCGACGTCGCCGTCGATCGACTCCTGCGAGAAGCCGAGGCCGGCGAGGATCGCCTGCGCCGAGGCCTCGAGGTCGTAGCCGCCGAGCTCCTGGTAGCGCGCCTGCGCCTCGCCGAAGCGCTCGACGACGTGATCGAAATCGGGCGTGTCCGGGTCGCCCATCTTCAGCTCGAGCACCTTCAGCTCTTCGCCGAGCGCGCCCGCTTCACCGGCGCCGCTCAGCGTCTCGGCGAGGACGCTGCGGCCCTTCAAGTCGCCGACGTCTTGGCGGAAGTAGCCGATGGTCATGCGGCGCGGCTTGTCGACGGCGCCCTCGTCGGGGCCCTCTTCGCCGGTGATGAGACGGAAAATCGTGCTCTTTCCCGAACCGTTGGGGCCGACGAGGCCGACCTTCTCGCCCGGGTTCACCTGGAACGAGGCGTCGAAGAAGAGGATTTGTCCGCCGTACTGCTTGGTGACTTTCGTGAACGAAATCATGGAACGGGCGGCGTTCTCGCACGCCGCAGATGGCTGCGCAACTTGGCGAGCCCGCCAGGCTATTTCACGTCGAGGAGCGGATCGAGCGCGGCGATGGCGCGCGTGCAGATGGCTTCGTTCGTGGTTCCGCCGAGCCAGGAGACGAAGCAGGCGTCCTCGTCGTCACCGGCCACGAAGAGGGTGCCGCCGAGGTGCGCTTCGAGGCCGCGCGCCTTGCGCACGAGGGTCAGCCGCTCGGGGTGCGCGCCCTTCTCGGTCACCACCTTGGTGAAGAGCTCGGGCTCGACGGCGACGACGGCGTGGAAGTTCTCGAGGATCTCGGCGTTGGTCGTCTCGCTCGAACCAGGCTGGTCGCCGGGATCGAGACGGAGCCCCTCTTCGCCGTAGAGACGCATGTTCCGTTGGGTCGCACCATGACAGTCGAGCGAGCCGCAGCGACGGTCGAGCATGATGCCGACGAGACGGAACGACGTGCTCCCCGGGGTCTGCACGGTGACGCGGTCGTCTGCATGGTACTGGCTGCACGCCTGACCGACGGCCGAAACCAGCAGCGCTCCGAACATGACACGCAACGTGACACGGGTGCTCCCGCTCGTTCGGCGGCTCATTCGGCGGCTCATTTGGTGGCTCCGAGCGAGGTGCAGAGCGGGGGGAAGTCGCCGGTGGCTTGTTGCGTCGTGCAGAGGTAGACGCGGCCGGGCGACTTGTTGCTCGACGGCTCGACATGGCAGCCGGAGCAGGAGCCTTCGCGACCGATGTGCGTCTTCATCGGCTGCACGACGCTCGCGGCGGTGTCCTTCGGATCGCAGCTGGCGCCATAACAGAGCAACACCGTGACCGGGAAGGCCGGCGCGAACTGGCTCTCGACGAGGTAGAAGTTGCCCGCCTCGTTGGTGACCGCGGCGACCCTGGTGTTGAAGGCGTCGGTGAGGACGACGCGAACGTCTTGCACTGGCACGTCGGAGTTGACGTCGCGGTAGACGGTGCCGGCCATCGAGAAGACCGCGTTGCCGGGCCCTTGCCCACCATGACAGACGAGGCAGGGTTGACCAGGGCGATGGGTGGGACCGTTCTTGCGCCCGGACGGGTCGGAGCCCAGTCGATCGACGCCCTCCGAGTGCACCGGGTCGCATGACAAGCCGGACGCGATCGCGAACGCGACGGCAGCGGTGGTGAAGGGGAGGGAGGCGTGTCTCTTCGATGTCATGTCACAGCTCCGCCGCGATGCCGACGATGGCCAGCGTCGAGAGACGATCTTTGATGAAGAGCGCGTCGAAGAAGTGCGTCCAGTTGGCGTCGACCTGGAACGTGAGCACCCACTCGTCACGCTTCAGCGCCGGGCCGATCGACCAGCGCATGCCGCCGCCGAGGGTGGCGGTGGTGAGCGCCGAGAGCTCGCGATCGCCGGTGCGCAGCGCGGGGAAGGTCCAGGCGCCGCCCGGTTGGAAGGTGACCTCGTAGACCCGCTTCCAGAACGTCACCGAGTTCTGCGCGTGGAGGCGGAGGTGCGGCCAGACGATGATGCTCTCGCTGACGTCGACGAGCCACTGGAGATCGGTGGTGCTCGCCTTGAGGCCCCAGGTGTCGGCGTAGACGCGCTCGGAGACCCGCAACGTCGAGGCGTCGTAGCGCTTGGCGATGCGGCCGGTGATCGCGTACCGATCGCGTGCCAGCGGGAGCTGCTCGAGCGGCTTCTCCGAGAGGCGCGCGGCGTTGACTTCGTCGATCGAGGCGCCGGCAGCGAGCGTCTTGTAGCTGCCCGGCGTGAACATCGGGATGTAGCGATAGGGCTTCGACTGATCGCCGCGCTCGTAGATGGCGTCGCCCACCAGCGCGAAGAGCGTCGAACGATCGATGACGAAGGTGAGCCCGGCGTTGAACGCGTTCTTGTCGAGCGTGTGCGAGTAGATGGAGAACGGCGTGAAGTGCCGCCCGATCGTGTCACGTCCGTGCGAGTAGCCGAGGAGCAGGTTGCGGTTCTTCTGATCGAAGTCGACGTTGGTGGTGATGCCGCCGGAGTACGAATGGTAGTCGGGCTCGAACGAGTAGCCGCCGGTGAGGCCGACGCCGAAATTGCCGGGCTTGTAGTTGGCGGCGAGCGAGCCGGCGGTGCGCACCTCGTTCCATCGCTTGGACGCGGTGGAGACGACGTCGACCGACGCCGCCGAGACCACGTCGACGAGGTAGCGTCCGCCGATCGACCAGCCGGCGGTGGGATTCTCGACGGTGGCGGCGATCGTCGGCGAGACCACGGCGGTGTGATCGGTGTCGTAGTACGTGGCGGTCTCGAGCGCGGCGAGGACCCGGTACTCGCGATGCGAGGGCGGACTCTCGGCAGGCTTGACGGCGGAACCCTCGTCGTCGCCGCGACTCTGGCCGACGCCGAAGAGCGTGACGAACGCGAGCGAGACGGCCGCGAGACGGCCGGCGAAGGCGGGACGATGGCTCATGTCGCGATCAGTTGCAGCCGCAGCCGCTCTCCGCGCCCGAGGCCCCGCCCGTCGCACCCTCTTGCACCGCGCGGAGGTGGGCTTCGCCCGGCCCGGCCGGATCGGACACCGTCATCGTCGGATGCGCCAGCTTCTGGCGTTGATAGGGCGCGACGTGGGTACAGCCCGCCGCGGTGGCCACCATCGTCACGAGAAATGTCACGAATGTCATGACGGCGAACGGCGTGGCGGCAGGAGTGCGTGACATGTTCTCTCGGCGTGGCGTCATGACATTCACTTCGGCGAGCGGGTCTCGGCATCGACGGGCGCGTTGAGGTCGACGTAGAAGCCGTCGCTGCAGACGCTCAATGCGTAATGCTGGAGCGGTTTCGGGGCGACCTTGGTGGTGCCGACGCCCTGGTAGGTGAAGCGCGCGCCGTGACAGCGGCAGTACCAATAGCCCGTCGCGCCGCTTCCCTTCTGTTGAAGGGCGCAGCGCGCGTGCGTGCAGGCGCCGGTCATCGCGAAGTAGCCACCCTCGTCGAGGCCGATGATGAGCGCGCTGCGCGTCGTTCCGTTGATGAAATAGGTGTACGCGTCCGGGACCTTCTCCAGCGGCGCGACGTTGAGCTCGCCGCAGCTGCCCCCCGTTTCCGTGCCGGTTGCGGTGTCGGTCGCGGTGCCGGTCGCCCCAGGACCGGGGTCGAGCGGGTTCGGGTCGCTCGGCCCGCCGGCGTCGTTGCCCAGCTCGACTTGCCCGCCACATGCCATGAAGCCGAGCGCCGCCGTGCCACCGCTCAGGACTTTCAAAGCGACTCTACGCTTCATCGGCTCGTCGCTCATCTCGCTGTTCTGCTCCTCTATCGTTCTAGTCGCAACTCGTCACGTTCACGGCTCATCGAGGGTCGGTCGCCCGTGCTCGATGTAACTCTTCGGCCGGCCTGGACTCGTGCTATTTGCGGTCAGGAAGCGTATCCGTCATGTCCGAAGGAATCGACCTCGTTCCCCTCGCGCGCGAAACGCTCCTCGACGAGCCCGCGCGCTTGGCCCGTCTCGACGCGGCGCTACCACAGATCCGCGCCGTGCTCGCCGGCGAGACCGACGCGGTGGCGATGCAGGCCACGCTCGCGTGTCTGCTCTGGGAGACGCTCGTGCAGACGAATTGGTGTGGCTTTTACCGCCGCATCGGCGAGACGTTGCTCTCGGTCGGGCCCTATCAAGGGACGATGGGCTGCCTGCGCATCGACTTCGCGCGCGGCGTCTGCGGCGCCTGTGCCCGCACGCGCGAGGTGCAGCTGGTGCCCGACGTCGAGGCCTTCCCTGGTCACATCGGCTGCGACGCGCGCTCGCGTTCGGAGCTGGTGATCCCGGTGGTCTCCCGCGGCGAGCTTCGCGCAGTGCTCGATCTCGACTCGCCCCACCTCGCCGCCTTCGGCCGCGCCGAAGCCGACCGCCTACTCGCGCTCGTCCGTGAGGTGTTCGATCGCGACGACGTCGTCTTCTGAGCGCGACTCATGACATGACACGCGTGCGCCGTGTCGTTTGTGACATGTCATGTCATGTTCGCGTCACTCGCCCAGCGGCGGACGGCTCAGTGGAAGTCTTGCACCGCCCAGTAGTCGCCCTTCGGCGTCTTGTAGAAGCCGCAGGCGACGGCGGTGTACTTGGTGCTCGACATGTTGATGTAGTGGCCGTGCTTGCTGAAGTCGGTGCCTGGTCCCTCGGCCCACATCATTTTCAGACAGCCGGTGATGAGCGTGTCGGCCGGGCCCGGCCAGCCGGGGCACTCGTTCTGCGCCGACTCCTTGCACGCACCGAAGGCGCCGTGGGCCTTGCCCGACTCGCTGTCCGACTTCGACTGTCCATCGGCGCACGAGCTCTCCGCGCTCCAGCCGACGTAGTGCGCGAGGCCGAGCGTGTCGCGGTACTTGTTGATCTCCGTGAGACACGTGTCACGCGCCGATGCATACGGGTCGCTGCTCGGACCGGTGTCGGTCGGCGGCGTGGTCCCGGTGTCTTTGGGCGGCGTGGTTCCGGTGTCGGTGCCGGGCGAGGTGCCGGTGTCGCTGCCGGGCGTGGTCCCCGTGTCGGTCACCGGCGTCGTCTTGGTGTCGCTCGGATCGGTGCCGCCGTCGTCGGTGGACGAGCCGTCGGCGCTGCTACATCCGAATGCCAGGAAAATTGCAGCAGAAGCGAAGATGGAGCGTCGGTTCATGCTCGCCAGAAAGCACGATCGCCGCCATCGCGCGGACGTCATGTGGCGAGCAGAAATCGCGGGCTCTGGCCCGCTCGCGCCGTGGGCAGGAGCCCTCGGTGACGGGGTAGGTGCCCCCACCTCACTCGAAGAGACCGACCTTTCCTTCGCGCGCGCTCCGCAACATGTCGTTCTGCGCGAGGGCCAGCTCCTTCGGGAGCTCGTGGTCGTGGAAGAGGCCGACCTCGCGGATCTCGAGCGGGTTCACCGGCGGTCTCTCCGGCGGTTCGACGGTGCAGGCGACGACGATGGTCACCGCGTGAAAGCGCGGATCGCGATCGGGATCGGAGTAGACGCCGACCACGTGCTCGACGTGCGTGGTGGTGACGCCAGCTTCCTCGAGGATTTCGCGGTGGAGGGACGCGCGCAACGTCTCGCCCCATTCGAGCGTGCCGCCCGGCAGCGCCCAAGTGCCGGTGTCGGCGCGACGAATGAGGAGCCACCGTCCATCGGTGGTGCGACCAGCGACGGCGACACCGACCACTGGACGACGAAGCACGTGACGCGCCACCTCTTTGAGCAAGGTGAGCGCGCCGCGCGGGAGGATGGCGAGCGGGGCGAAGCGCATGACACCGAGTGCGTACTCGTGGCCCGCGCCGATGTCATGTCGTGACCGGTCTTGTTCGCGGACAGGTCAGGGCGGTTTGGCGCTGCCGAGGCTGATCGTCGACGCGGCCGTGAGGAGCACGGCACTGCCCGCCGAGTCGCCGACCTCGAGCGCGCCGATTTGCAGGCTCGACGGCGAGACCACGAGCACCGCAGCGGCCTGCGGGTGGGTGGTCGTCGTCGCGCCGGCCCAGCGCACCTCGAGGTGATCGAGTGACGAGGCCTTGCCGCTGCGATCGCGAAAGACGAGCCCGACCCAGTCGCCGCGCGCGGGCTTTTTCGCCGTCGACGTCAGCAGCACCGGGTGCGCTTTGTCGCCATGGACGAGGAGCGCGCCGTCCTCGACCACCAACGCCGCGCCCTTGCCGAACGCGATCTTGGTGCCGGGTCCGAGCGTGAGCCGCGCGCCGAGCCGGACGACGAGATCTCCATTCTCGACGCGATAGGTACATCCTTCACCGAGCTCGAGATCGCGTGTCACGTCGCCGAGCGGCTCGAAACACGCGGGCGGCGGACCTGGCTCCGACGTCGTGCTCGGCAACGGCCGCGTCTTGTCGGCGACGATGCGCCGATCGCCCTCGCGACGACCGCATCCGACGGACCCGACATAGGCAACAGCCCCGAGGAGAGTGAGGGCCGCGAGGGTCGGCGGGATGAAGAACTGGCGCGCGGCCATGACATGCATGGTGTAGCGCGCGGGAGATGGTGGGGCTCGTCGGAAGTCCGGGCAAGCGCGCAGAAGAGCCCGCCTCGCCCTCACAGAGTAATCAACAAATGCACCCCGTACGCGTTCCACGTCTGCTGCCCGCCGAAGCCTTGAGCGTGCGTGACCATCGGTCCGAGGGCCATCACCGTACCCATGCGCAGGTCGAGGCCGGCGCTGCCTTCGGCGTCGAGGCCGACGCGGTGGTAGGTCGCGCCGCCGAGGCCGAGGGAGAGCCACGGATCGAACACGCCGTTGGGCGCGAGGTGCATGAGGCCGAAGGCGCCGAACCGAACATGACTCGAGTAGCAGGTGTCGGAGGCGACGCAGGGATCGTCGCTCGTGGTCGTCCCTCCGAGGAAGGTGCCGCCGAAGTAGAGGCCGAAGGTGAGCTCGGGGAGCATCCGATAGCCGAGGCGCAGCTCGGTGAACGACTCGTGTCCGTAGGTGCCGCGTGCCCACAGCTCGCGCAGCTCGACGTCGAGACGATCGAGCCGTCCACGCGTCGAGCGCGGCAATTTACCGGTGCCGGGCGTGTCACCGACCGAGACCGGTCCGCCCTTCACCGGCGGCGCCTCGCCATCGGGCTTGGGGACGACCGGCGCTCCGGTGGAGTCGATGTCGTCGCCGTACTCGGCGGGCGAATCGGCCCGCGCCGCGCCTTCCCATGTCATGGACGCGCCCACCGCGAATGCTGCGAGCGCCGTGAATGCGAGTGCCCGCTTCGTCGACCATGTCATGTCGCCCGCAACCGGCGACCGTCGCCAGTTATTGCCGTGGCGCAGATGTCATGGCGACTCCTCGTCGAGGCGAGGTGACTTCAGGGGCTAACGCCCTTTGAGCGCCGCCTGCAGCTTGTCGGCGATGGCGGCCATCACCGGCGAGAGCGACGCGCTGCAGACCGAGCCGACGACCGCGCGGGCGCCGAGGTCGTGCGCGACACGGAGGTGACGGAGGCCAGGATAGGCCTTGAAATACGGCTGAAAGTGGCCCGGATCGCAGAGCGGGTTCGTCAGCTCGGGGTTGGAACCTTCGCAGTCGAACGACGCGGTGGTGACGGCGCGCGGACCGATGCAGGCGAACTGCAGATCGTCGCCGTTCGAGACGTCGCGATCGCCGCCGTTGGCCGGATCGATGGTGCGGTCTCCAGCGAACTTCTTGACCCCCGGGCGCGGCGCGATCGATTCGATCATGTGCGGATCGCGCACCGTCAAGTCGGGGGAGATGATCTTGTTCCACTCGGCGGCCCCGAGCGTGCGCGGCGCGCCGCTCGCGTCCTGCACGAGGCTCGGCGTGACGCCGACGATGGTGGCGAAGAAGACGTTGCCCACCGCACGCCCGCCGCTGAAGAGCGGGTTGGGCATGCTGACCACCGCGCCGCTCGCGTCGACGCTGGGCACGGCCTTGCTGGTGAGACCCTGCACGTAGCGCTCGCGGCTCCAGAGGAAGTTGTACCCAAAGCGCTGCGTCATGTGGAAGCCGCGCAGGTTGCGATCGTCGGGGTCGGCGTTGAGCTTGTCCTTCGCCCACGGCACCGCGCAGTTCGGATCGCTCGTGTCCTCGAAGCACGATTTGCAGTCGTAGCGGGAGTGCAAATCCATGTATTCGGCGGCGGTCTCCGGCTCGAAGTCGTCGGGAACGTTCTTGCAGGCGGCGAATCCGCGCTGCATCTGCCCGGCGCCGTAGCCCCACGGGAGCCAGTTGAGCTGTGCCGGCTTGAGTGAAAAATCGTTCTCGTCCGAGAGGATGACGATTTGTACGACCGAGTCGGGGCGGAGAAACGAGGCGCGCTCTTTGAGGAGCTCGTCGTCGACGCCCGTGACCTCGATGCGGTTGGGTGAGCCACCGGTCGTGCAGTTGTCGCCGCTGACGCCGAAGGTGCACTTCACTTCGGCCTTGGCGTAGGGCTTCGGGTCGATGAGGAAGTGGTACATCGACTCGAGGGTCTCTTCGTAGCCGCAGCCGTCCTCGCGTGCCGACTGCACGACGCACGTGGTGGCGACCTGCAAATCGTGGACGCCGGCGACGCCGCTGAACCTCGCGCTGCTGCTGGCGCCGAACGTCCAAGTGAGGGCGCTGGCGGCGACGGGAGTCGGGCAGCCGGCGCCTCCGCCTTCGCCCGCGCGCGGCAAGAGATGCGCGTGATCGTTGTTGTGCGCAGAGGTCGATCCAGGATCGCAGGCGCTCGTGCCGTGCGAACCGAGCGAGCTGGTGATGACGCCGATGTGGAGGTCGGCGATCGCCTTTCGCCCTGGTCCTGCAGGCGGATTGGTGAGCGCAGCGACGAGCTCGGGGACCCGTCGCGCGAGCTCGGCTTGCTTGTCGGACATCGACAGCGAGTTGTCGATCACGAGGAGCAAGTCGACCTTGTCGGTCGGCGAGACGGGCGGCGGATCGGTGTCGGGCGGCGGCGTGCCGTCGGGCGGCGGGGAGATGACGTCTTCGATGGGGCCGTCGACCTGCGCATCGGCTTGCGAGTCCGGCGTCGTGCCGCTGTCCGGATCGGCGCTCGTCTTTCCCCCACACGCGAGGGCGATCGGCGGGAGCGCGAAGAGACCGAGGACGGCGAACGAGCGGAGACGAAGACGAGCAAAGGTGACGCGTGAAGCCATGCGCTCAGAGTGGCTTCACCCGAAGCGTCGCGCGACCCCATTCCACCGACCTCGAGCCAGATTCATGCCCCGGCCCTTGATGTAGGGCAAATTCGTGTGTTTTTCTCACTTCGGACCGACGGTGGCGCACCCGACGGCGATGTTGATCTTCCCCGAAGCGTCGGCCGAGAGCGTCTTGCACGTGGCGTCGCACATCAAGATTTTGGTCGGCGTCCCGGTCCCCGGCGGGACATCGTAATACCAGCCGCCCTTCGTCGGATCGCAACCCGCGGCGTTGACCACGTAAGGAATGGTCGTGCTGGCGCCGCCGCTGGTGACGACGACGTTGACCTTGTTGTAGTCGGCGCCGACGCCGGTCGGCACGGTGTACTGGCACGCGAGCGCGCTCCCGCGGATCTTCTTCAGCGCATCACTGAAGGCCTTGGCGACGTCGGTGCTCGTCGACTTGACGATGAACGCGTCGGCGCCGTTGCCCGCCTTGGAGATGCTGTTGAGGTTGCCGTCGGCGCCGGTCGCGAGGTCGGTGTCGGAGAGGACGCCGATGACGTAGGTGTGAATCGCCGGCTTGCCCGCGGCGGCGCCCGACGCGATCGCCGAGATGCCGGGGATGTCTTGCGGTGAGCACGCGGTCGGCAATCCGTCGGTCGCCAGCACCACCGCGACCATGTGCGTCGGGTGCGCGGCTTGCCACGCGTGCGCGTGATCGACCGCGCCTTGCAGCGCGACGCCGGTGGGCGTGTCGGTCGAAGGACTGTGCGCCGCGAGCGAGGAGAGAATCGAGGCTTCGACGCCCGGCAGCGGGGCGATCTCGACCTCCGCCTTGGCGTAGTCGGCGGCGACGCACGAAGACCTCTTGGTGCCGAAGGGGCCGCTCGCGACCTCGATGCCGAAGTACTGGATGCCGACGCCGATGCCCGCGCTGGTCGGATCGTCCATGAAGCTCTTGAGCGCAGCCTTGACCGCTTCCCACTTGGTCGCGCCGGTGCTCGTCGTCTCCCGCATCGAGCCCGATTGGTCCTGCATGATGAAGAGGTCGAGCGGAATCAGCGTCGCTGCCGAGCTCGTCGATGCACACGAGGTGTCGGTCGGACCGCCGCCGATGTCTCCACCGCCCGCGACGTCGAAGCCGCCGCCGCCGCCGCCACCGACGTCGATCCCGCCGCCGCCGCCGCCGAACCCGCCGCTGCCGTCGCCGCCGCCGTCTTCGCGGGCAGGGTCGACGAGATCTTCGCCGCCGTCGTGGATGCTTCCGGCGCCGCAACCGAAGATCAGCGACGCGAGCGCGAAGCCGATGCCAGCCGAGAGGACGCCAGCGCGGAGATGACGTGAGGTGGTGGTGATGACCTGCGACGAGCCGCGGACGTGGGTGGGGTGCATGGCGCGACTCTAGTCGCCACGAGGCTCACCCACGGCTCGTCCGGAACATGACATTCGTCTCCACCACCCGTGTACCACTCGGGTGCGTTTTGTCTGGGATTCGCCGTGCGATCACGCAACCGTGGTCACCCGAACATGACATCGAAACAACGTCGCCGTGACGCGCTGGCGCAACTTTCGACGCGCGTCTGCGGTGTCTGGTCCTCACTCTCGCGAGCGATGCGAGCTACTCGACACGCAGCAGATCGACGAGCACGTCGTGGTTGGTGGTGCCGGCGATGGCGATGAAGCGGATCGATTTTGCCTTGCCCGCATCGACGCCGGTGAACGACGAGAGCGGGACGTAGACGGTGGAGAGACGACGCGGACGCTTCGCCCAGCTCGGTGGTGTGAGGCTGCTGAGGAGGAGACGCTTGTTCGCGCCGGTGGTGTCGCCGAGCTCGATCCAGAGCGGATGCGTGCCGCTCGTCGAGCTCGTCGAGTCGAGGACCGCGGTCTCGAAGACGACGGCCTTCTTTCCGGCGAGAGCGCCGCTCGGCAGCGGCACGTCCATCACGCCTTCGCCGAGGCCCCAATTGAGCTTCACCGATCGAAGGAGTTGGCTCACCGCCTTGCCGGTCGTGCTGAAGCCGCTGGCGCTCGTCGAGAAGGTCTCGTAGCTGGTGGCGATCATCCCGCCCGAGAGCGTGATGGCGGCGCCGGAGAACGTGGTGGTCGGCGCGGTGCCGAGGGTCTCGTCGAACTTCTCGATCCACGAGGCGTAGGCGTTCGAGGGCCGGTAGCGCACCGTCGCGTCACCGCTGCTGACCGCGGCGGCGATGGAGAGACCGGCCGGTCCGGCGACGCGATCGAGATCGGCGGCCGTGGGCGTGGCGTCGCGGAGATACGCGCGAAGGAAGGGCACCGCGTAGTACTGCGTGACCCGCTTCTGCTCCTCGGGCGAAATGGTCGCCGCCGGCCCGCCTTGATCGGGCATCGGCGTGTCGAGCGTGTACGTGTGCTTGCCGCCGAGGATCGTGACATGCGTGGCGGTGAAGCGCGTGTTCGAATAGAGCATCGCGGTCACCGGATACGTGACATCGCCGTCGTTGGCGGCGTCGAACCAGAGCGCGGGGAAATCGTAGAGCGGCACCGGTGCTGGCGGCGTCGGCGCGCCGGCAGTGATGTCGGGGTTCACCGGCTCGAAGCCGACGTACGCCTTGACTACCGCGCCGTCGGTGCGCGCGGTGTCGACGAGGAGCGCCGAGCCACCGCCACGCGAGTGTCCCGAGACGGCGAGTCGCTTCGGATCGAGCGCGCAATGCAGGGGGAACGACGCCTCCTCCTGCGTCTTCAAGAAGTACGTGATCGCCTCGTTCATGACACCGGCGACCGTCTTCATCTGCGTCCACGACTGGTGGCTCCAACAGCCGGTGCCCGACTTCTCGGAGTCGGGCGGGCACGGCGGCGGCGGCCAGAAGATGAGTGAGCCGTCGATGGAGAAGACGACGATCCCGTGCGACGCCCAGCGATCGAAGATCCCGTCGTAGCGATCGTACGTGACACCGGGGTAGGGGCCGTGGACCGCGTGATGGAACATGACCCACGCGTGCCTTCCGGGATCGGGCGTGACACCGTCGGCGCCCGCCGGGTAATGAATCTTCACCTTCACCGAGGTGAGCGGCCCCAGCGTCGGCACCGTCACCTCGACGTGCGCAGCCTTGAGCGGACCCTCGGCGAGCGCATCGAGCGAGGACGATGGATCGACCGCGAGCGGGAAGTCGGCGCAGGTCTTCGGTGCGGTGTCGATCGGCGGGCTGGTGTCGCTGGCGCCGTCGACTGCGCTGATGGTGTCGCCGGAGAGGCTGTCCGCCTTCGGTCCACCGTCGCCCGGGCTGCCTGTGTCGCTGCCCCCGACGTCCACCGAGGTCTCGTCTCCGCCCGTCTCGTCGCCCGGATCTCCGAAGGCGTCGGCGGTGCTCCCACAGGCCGGGAGTACGAAGAAAAGCGTCAAGACCTTGCTCAAACGACGAAGGGTGCGCACGCTTCCAGCGTACGTGATTTCCTCCGGCGCTCGCTCCGAGCCCGCGCGGCGTACGCTTGGAATGAAACTTTTACCCAGGTCGTACGTCCCCATGAAGATGAAACGGACACTGTTCGGCGCTGCTGTTGCGATCTCCGCGCTCGCTGCGGCGAGCACGGCCTCGGCGTCCCAACCGCGCGACGTCCCGCTCGCGCCCTCGGTGCAGTTCGTCGAAGGCGAAATCCTCCTCGACTTGCGCGACGACGTCAGCGCCGACGACGAGGCGAACATCGCCCGCGAGTACGGAATCACCCTCACGCCGAACAGCGCCTACAGCGAGGCGCATGACAAGTTCGAACGCGTCGACGTCGCTCCGGCCGACGTGCCCGGCCTGGTCGCCCGCCTCTCGAAAGATCCACGCGTGCAGCACGCCGAGCCGATGCGCATCGCGCGTGCGCTCTTCGTGCCCGACGATCCGAGCTACGCGAAGCAGTGGCACATGAAGCAGGTCGGCGCCGAGAGCGCTTGGAACGCGTCCTGTGGCATGGGCGTCACCGTCGCCGTCGTCGACACCGGCGTCGCTTGCTTCGACACCGGTCCCTTCTCCAAGGGCACCGATTTGAGCGGCACGCGCTGCGGAGGCGGATACAACTTCGTCGACGACAAGAGCGAGGCCTACGACGATCAAGGCCACGGCACCCACGTCGCCGGCACCATCGCGCAGACGACGAACAACGGCCAAGGCGTCGCCGGGCTCGCCCACTGCGCGCGCATCATGCCGGTGAAGGTGCTGAACGAGTACGGCTGGGGCACCATCGCCGACGTCGCCGAGGGCATCCGCTTCGCCGCCGACAACGGCGCGCAGGTCATCAACCTCAGCCTCGGCAGCCCCGGCGGCGACGACGTCGAGCGCGACGCCATCGAGTACGCGGCGAGCAAAGGCGTGATCATCGTCGCGGCCGCAGGAAACGAGGGTGAAGACGACTCGGTCGGCTTCCCCGCGTCCTACCCCGAGTGCATCGCGGTCAGCGCCACCGACTCGAACGATCGGCTCGCGCCCTTCTCGTCGCGCGGTCCCGAGGTCGACATCGGCGCCCCCGGCGTGAAGATCATCCAGCAGACGGTCTGCGATCACGGCAAGAACCACTGCGAGGTCTTCGCCGAGCTCAACGGCACGAGCATGGCTGCGCCGCACGTCGCCGGTGCGGTGGCGATGATCATCTCCCTCGGCGTCACCGAACCGAACGCGGTCCGCGCCGCCCTCCTCTCGAGCGCCCGGCCCAAGGACAACCCGCTCCATTTCGGTGCGGGAATTCTCGATGCATCCGCCGCCGTGCGGAGCATCCTTCTTCATCATCTCTTCTGGCGCCTCTCGCTCCTCGTCGGCCTCGGCGTGCTCGTGGCGTTGCGCATCCGCAAGAAGGACGCCGCGTCTGCGTCCTTCGCCCGCTCGCCCGGGATGATCTTCGGCGCGCTCCTCGGCGGCGTCGGGCTCCTTCCGATGTTGCCCTTCCTCGACGTCGCAGGACGCGCGGGCTCGGCACGCTGGGTGGTCGAGCTCCTCTCGCGTCCCTTCGGCGAATGGGATCTCGTCTTCTCCGCCGGCTTCCACAAGTGGCTCCCGCTCGCCAACGCGGTGCCGGTGATCGTGCTCGCGGGCCTATTTTTCAGCTCGAAACGTCTCCGCCCGGTCGTCGGTGGGTTCGCCCTCGGGTGCTGCGCGCTGCTTCTTCAGCTCGCCATCTCTGCACAAGTGATGATGCCGTTCTCGCCCTTCGGCTTCCGGCTCTTCGTCCTCGTCAACGCGGCGGCGTGCTTCTTCATCGCCCGCTTCGCGCTCGTGAAGAAGACAGCTTCCTGACACCTGTGCGAGAGTGGTCGCACGCACATGAGCGCGCGCACCACTCGTCCCGATCGCACGACCATCCTCTACGTCATCATCGATCGTCCCGCCGAGGTGAACCGTGATTGGAACGGTCCCAACATCGACGGGCTGAAGAGCGCGGCGGCGGCCTTCGATCGCGAGCTCCTCGTCGAGGTCGTCACCCTCGCCGAGTTGCAGGGAAAAAATGGGTCCGACGTCGATGCGCAGTGGCGACCGCTCGCCATCTTCAGCGCCGGCAGTTGGACCGAGTGGTACCAATACGGCGCCGACGCGACCTGGCATGCGCAGCTCGAGTCGTACTTCGCGCTCGTGCGCACCACGACCATCCCGATGCTCGCCGTCTGCGGCAGTCATCAGCTCGTCGCCGCCGCGTTCAACGGCTTCGGCGCGGTCGCGCACCTCTCGGACAACGGCCCGCTGGTGATGGTCTGGGACGAGCTACGAAAAAGTCCCCCGCGCTCGATGGCGCCGAGCCCGCGCGTCTCCGAGGTCGGCACCTATCCCGTCGCCGCCACCAGCGCCGCGAGCAGCGATCCCATCGTCTCGGCCGCCGGCCTCACGCCGATGACCTCGGTGCATCACGCCGACCAGGTGACCGACACCACCGGCTTCGTCCTCCTCTACCAAGGCGACCCGAGCCGCGCGCCGGCGACGAGCGTCGGCGGCCAAGTGAAGACGCGCTGCCACGTCCACGGCATGAAGCTCGACCGCGACGATCGTCTCCTCTACAGCGTGCAATTTCACCCCGAAATCCCGCGTTTCTCCGAAGCAACTGCCGACGACGCCGGCTTCGGTCAACGCTTCCTCGTCGCGTTCCTCGGCGAAGCCCGCCGCTGGTGGACCGAGGGCGCAGGCGCGCCGATGCCGATCGTGTGAGATCACCGAATGCTGTCGCGAAGGCTCGACCAACGCACGATCACGGTCGCCTTCGCGGTGCCGTAGAGCGCGACCTCGATCGTCGGCACGCAGCCGGCGTTCTTCACCACCTGCTCGAGCGTGCCGAGCGCGCCGCAGTCGATCCATCCAGGAAACCCGTTGATTTCCAGGCGAACGGCGTGCTCCTCGACCGCCTCGCTGGTGATCTCGTTCATCGGATCGGTGAGCTTCCACATCTGCGGCATGCGCAGGAGCGTGTCACGTGGACCGACGATCATCGTCTTCACCACCCGCCCCGCCTTCGACTCGAGGAAGACGCGCACCATGTCGCGGCCGAGGAGGCGCAGACCTTCGAGGAGCGGCACGCGCGAGAACTCTTTGCGCGCGACCGCGTGTAGCCAGAGGAGCGCGTCGCGGAACGGGTACTCGTGGAACGACTGGTATTTGTCGTGACTCGGCGGCGCACGAAGACGTGACCAGAGCACGCGTGTCTGCGCCTCGGGCACGCGCGCGACGAGATCGGCGAGGAACATCCCGCGCGTCATCAGCGTCTCGGGAACGCTCGCCAGCCGCGCGTCTTCGTCGAGCTCGCCGACCAACGGACGATCGAAGGCGAGGACGAAGTGACGTGGAAGCATGCGCGGAAGAGAATGACACGCGCGTGCGTCGATCGATCCATCGCAACGTCCCGAGGTTGCGTGACGTCAACGCCTGCCGACATGCTCCGCGCCCCCCTCACTTCTGATGACAGAAGGCGCAGCCGTATTTCTGATTGGCGTAGGAGATGTCGAACGCCGAGCCATCGGGGCCGAGCGAAGAGAACTTGGACAAGAACGCGTCCACGTTGCCGCGCGCGCCCGCTGCGATCGAACGAAACGGCCACTGATCGGCGCCCGGCGCGACGAGCGAGGCGTCGAGATGCGCGATCGCCTTCTCTCGATTGCCCACGCGCGCGTAGGCCTCGGCAAAGTGGTACTCGAGCCCCGGCCGCGCCCACGGCGCATGCTCCGTGTTCACCGAGCACCAGGGCACGCCGGTACAACTCCAGACGTCGAGGAGCGCGACTGTCTTCTGCGGGACGCCGGTGGAGAGGGGAAAACCGATCGTCGTTCCGCTCAGCGACAGCGTGTTTCCCAGCGGATTGAGGGCGACGTTGTCGAAGCCGCGCTGGGCGAGCGTCACCCCTTTGGTCCAATCGCTCACCACCGCGGCCATCGCGATCTCCATCGCGTCCTTCCATGGCGCGATGATCCCTCCGTAGTCGTCGAGTGCCATCGCGGTGTCGAACTCGCCGACCACCAGCGTCTGCGACTTGATCGCGTAGTCGCGCTGCTCGTTTTCCAGCGCCATCGCCAGCCGCAGCTGACCGAGCCGGAAGTGGAGGAGCGAGCGACCGTGGTGATCGGCATCTTCGGCGTCGGCCTTGGCGAGCACCGCCATCAGCGTCTTCTCGTTGGCTGCACGAAGCGTCAGCCCCGGCTGTCGAAACGCCTGCCAAAACTGCCACTCTGCGCAATCGATCGCATTCTTCGTCGCCAGCGTGGTGCAGTCACCGTCGTACGAAGGCGCGTCGACGGCAGTGTCGATGGCAGCGTCAGTGGTCGGCGGGCCAGCCGTGGAGCTCGAGGAGCTGCACGCGCAGACGAAGCCCGTGCTCGCTGCGAAGACCGTGAGAACGAGATGAGAGCGCATGTCACTCCTCCAAATGCTCAGAAGGGCAGGACGGCGTTGAGGGGGATGTCGAGCGCGACGGTTCCGGCCTTGGCGATGGTCACCTTCGGCGCGCCGATGCCATCGAGCGAGACGAGGTCGCCTTTGTCGGGTCCAGGTGCCGTCGCGCTCGCGTTCTTGTTGTCGTCGAGGAAGGCGACGACGAAGTACGGATCGGCGCGCGTCGCGAGGCCTGCGATGGAGTACGGGACCGACGCGGTGTCGGAGGTGAGGTCGCAACCGGGGACCAGCGCCATCCCGACGACCTTGGCGCCTGCGCGATCGATCACCGGATCTTTGTCGAAGACGGCGACGTAGACGGTTCCCTTGCCGCCGTTTTGCGGTTTGGTCAGCGCGACGCGCAAGACCTTTCCCGCGAGCGTCGCGCAGCTCGTGGTGCAGGCAGCGTCGACCATCGTCGCGTCACCCGCGTCACCCGCGCCGCTCGCGTCCGCGCTCGGTGCATCGGTGGCGACGACGTCAGGTGTCGTGCTCGTGTCGGTCCCGCTCGTGTCGTCGCCGATCGCACCGTCGGTCGTGTCCGACCCCGGCGTGGTGGTCGAGCTTCCGCAGCCGACGAGCGTCGTCATCAGGATGGCGACGAGCGACGAGGTGATCACCGAGGCGAGGGGGGCGCGGAGCGACGGTGCGTGCATACCGACCAGCTACGCCGATGTCCTTTATGTGCAAATGATTTGTTTGCGAAATATCGTCGTGCAGAAAAATTTGCAATCCTGCGCGCTTCCCAAAGAGCCTCAGAAAGACGAAGCGCAGCCGAGCGTGCGACGATCGTAGCGCCAGACTTCGTTCACGCCGGCGCGGGTCATGACGACGATGACGTCGCGCGCATCGACGGCGATCGATTCGAAGGTGACGTCGAGGTTCTTCGCCTTCTTCACGTCCTTCACCTTCGCGGTCACCACACCACACCAGAGCTCTTGGCGGGTGATGGCGAAGAGGATGTCGCCGGCGATCGTCGCGCCGCGCACCTCCGACCCGAGGTCGACGACGCGCTCGCCCTCGAGGACGCCGCTCGTCGCCACTGCACCGAGCTTCTTGCGGAGCGCGATCAGCGCCGAGCCGTCGGTGAAGGCGCCGAAGAGGTCGGTCATCTCGGCGAAGCGGAAGGTGCTCGTCTTGCCGGCGTCGAGTCGCGTGAGATCGAGGCCCTCGAGCATCCACGCCGAGCTTCCTTGGAGCACGACTTGGCGAGTGAGTCCGAGGGCTCCGCCACCGAGCTTCTCGCGCGTGAAGGCCGACGTGCGCGTGTCGATGCGGCTCAGCGCGTGCGGCTCGAGGAGCGCGACGTAGGGGAATTCGAGGCCGATCCATCGCGTGGTGGCGACGTCGGCGAGCAGGCGTGTGCGCTCGCCGTGGTGGCCCGGGGTGAGCGCGAAGAGATCGAGGGTGCCGTCGGCCTCGCGCGGGACGTAGCCGTCGCCGATCTTCGTCTTCGGCGTCCCCGAGCAACCGAGCGCGACGTGCGCGAGGTCGGCCGCGATCTCCGCGCCGCCATGGGCACACTTGCCGAGGCTGACGACGGCATGCGGCGCAGAGCGTCCGACCGCGCTCAGCTCGTCTTCGCCGTCGTACGGTCCGCGGAGGAGGAGGACGTCGTCGTTCGCGATCGCGAAGTCGCGCAACGCCGCCGCTTTCCATGAGAAAAGAAGCTCTTCGGGCGGTAGCGACGCGATCGCGGCGTCGGGCACGCTCGAGGCCGATGCCGCCGGCTCCGGCGCCGTTCGAGCGACCTCCCGCGGAGGCTGACGACAGCCGACCACCAGCGCGCTCGCGACGAGCAAGGCGATGATCTTCACGAGACTGTGCGATCGAGGACGCGGTAGGAACCGAAGAGCTCGTCGCGGGTCAGCACCCTCACGAGTTGCGGCTGGCCTTGAAGCGGAGCAAGGCGAGCGAACGGTAAAGCGAGAGCAGCATGTCGCAGATCACGAAGCGGCGGCGGCGCGTGCGCGCGTTACGACGGTAGAACAGGCAGTTTCGGTCTATTTCGTTACGAAGGACCTCGGCCGGAGCGACCGATTCGCTCTCGTGCCTTCCTCGCGTCGCGTTGACGTCGCGTTGACGTCGCGTGGTCGTGCCGCGACGCGAAGTGCGATGAAATCGATCGCATCGGCGCAGGTGCGATCGAAGACATCGCGCCCATCGCGGCCGGTTTTCTCGATGTTTCCTTCGATCCGCGGCCGGCGCATCGCTTGCTGTAGGAGCGAGTCGGAGGGATGCACATGGAACGAGCTGCGATCACCGAACGGGACCCTGGATATGCGCGACATGCGTTCGTCGCGCGGCACGCCGAGACGCTACAACGCCTCGCGCGACAGTCGGCGCGCTGTTCGCGGATGCGCACGGACGCCCCCGACGTCGCGCAGCAGGTCGCGCTCGGTCTCCTGCAAGGGCGGCTCGATCCGTCGCGCATCGATCGCGCCGAGGCCTATCTCGGAACGGTGGTTCGTCGCGCGACGTACCGATCGCGATCGCGCCATGTGGCGCGTGAGGTGGAGCTGGTGGAGATGGACGGCGAGCACCCCGACCTGCCCGTGCGCGGTCTCTTCGGTGACGCCGCGGCCGATGGCGACGTCGAACGTGACATCGACGCGCGTCGTCGTATCGCTCGTCTCAGCGCTCGCCTGCGCCCGCGGGACGCGCGTGCGCTCGCCCTCCTCGTCGAAGAATCGGGGATGAAGCTCGACGTCTCGGCGATGGCTGCCGCGCTCGGCACCAACGCGAACAACGTCTACCAAATGCGTCATCGCATCGCGCGCGCGGCGGAAGAGATGCTCGCCGAGGAAGAGTGCGGCGACGACGACGTTCCCGACACCAGGCGCGAGGGGCGCGAGGGGCGCGAGGGACAGAGCATCCAGACCACGACGACGAAGACGGAGCGTTGCCCTCCTCCTGACAGCGCGCAGGAGCCGGAGGAGGAGCTCGTGCCGGTGACGCTCCCTTCGTCGTGAGTGCGCAGTAGGTCTCAGGGTTCGAGTGCGCCGATCGTCGGCGTCGTCGGCCTGGGCTTCTTCGTGAAGTCGGGTCCGACGAGCGTCGCGTCGGCGATGCCAGCGCCGATCAGTGGACTGTCCGCGCGAGGCCGGAGGACGGGCGCGACGCTCGGCGTCCCCGCGGTGGTGATGCGTGGGTCCTTCGTCGCGAAGGTGCTGGTGGCGTCGGGATATCCGGTGATGGAGGTCGTTCCCTCGCCGCATTCGGGGAGCGCCGCGCCGCCGTTCCACCAGAAATTGTGGCTCAGGTGCAGTCCTTCGACGCCGCGCGCGGTGGCTTCGAGCGCGCAGCCCATGTCGGAGGTCGCGACGCCGAAGAGGTTGTCGAGGACGCGGTTGTCGCCGTTGTGAATCACCTCGCCGACGCGGCGACTGCCACCCCAATAGTCGCCGGCTCCCTCGAGGATACTCTCGGCGAGATCGAGCATGTCGCGCGGCCCGGTGGCGTAGCCGGCGCTGACCCAGACGCTGTTGCCGATCGCAGTGCACCCTTGGCAGCCGTAGAAGCCGAGTCCGCCCTCGGCCGCGTCGACGATCACGTTGTTGCGCGCGATGACGCCTTGGCCTTCGTATTTCGCGTTCCACGGCCACATGAAGACGTTGTCGGTGCCCTCGCCGCCGAGCACGATCGCGCGCCTGCGGACGCGGCGGAGCGAGTTGCGCTCGAAGAGGATGTCGCTCGATCCCCCCTTGGCCTCCATGCCGAAACCGGCGCCGACCATGTCGGTGAGGACGTTGTCGCAGAAGTACGCGTGGTGGACGCCGACGTTGTCGAGGCCGTGGCGCGCGGTGCGGCTGATGGTGCTGCCGAGGACCCAGACGTACTCGGCTTGGTTCGACTTCACCGCGTCGCAGCAGCCGCTCTCGTAGGCGTCGGGGTTGCTGTCGCCGTCGGAGCCGCGGTTCAGATTTCGCGCCGTCAGGTTGCGGACGATGATGTGGTGCGCTGGCGAATACTCGCCGTAGTGCGCGGGATCGGACGGGGAGACTGGTGCGCCGTCGATGTGCACCGCCGAGTCACCATAGTGGCCCGACGCAGGGCCGATGGTGAAGCCGTCGAAGGCGATGTAGCTCGAGTGATGGAAGTCGACGGCTTGTCCGTTGCCGTCGGTGCAATCGATCTGCACGAGCCCATCGGCGCGGATCCAAAGCGGAGCCGTCGCGGTACGAAGGTGGTCTTCGACGTAGAGACAGGCGCCCTTGTAGGTGCCGGCCCTGACGGTGATGCGCGTCGGCTTGGCGAGATTGGAGCTCGAAATCGCCGTACGGATCGCGTCCATGCCGCCGCCGCTGACGGTGACCTCGGTCCACGAGGCGATGGCGTCGATGAAGAGCGGGACGTCGCAGGCGCTGGCGCTCGCAGTCGTGATCGGTGCGTCGTCCGCGTTGGCGTCGACGGGGCCGCGGGTGTCTGCGGCGACGGCATCGGCACCTCCGTCGAGCGAACGCCCGGAGTCGAGTGCGCCGCCATCGAGGGTGAAGCCGCCGTCCGGATCACCCAGCGACGCGTCGTCATCGTCGGGAATGAGCGACTGTTCGGGGTGTTGCGGCGACGAACAAGCCGCGAGGCTCGGCAAACAAGGCAGACAAGCGACGAGCGACGCGAGGAAGATGGTTCTTCGGTGCATGCAGGTGAGAGGCGACCCGCGTGCTCCTTCTTACAGGCTCACCGGCTAGGGAGGATCGGGCGGGTCGCAGCGGCCCCAGCGTTGGGGAAAGTCACCAAGGCGCACGAAGACTCCCTCGACGTGGCAAACCATCCCGAGATCGCACTGCTCGTCGTGGCCGACGGCGCCCGAGCCATAGGGACCCGGATCGCAGAGCTCCCAATGGGGCACCGCGCGGCATGCGTCCTTGGAGTTGCACTCGGTGGCCTCGATGCCGCTGCCGGCGTCGTCCTCTGCCCAGTCGCGCTTCACGCAACAGACCGGATCGGTGAAGCCGCTGCCTTCGCAGTCTCGGCGAGTGAGACATCGCGAGTCGTCGGACAAAATGAACGAAGCGTGCGTGACGGGGCAGGTGGTCGCGAGCGGGAGGCACTCGTCGTGCTTGTCGGTGTATCGACAGCAGTGATCGCTGCCGGGCGTGCAGATGGAGGCGTCGGTACAAAAAGGTTGGAGCGGGCCGATGTCACCGCTGCTCCCGGCATCGGTGTCGGACGGCGGCGCGTCGGCCACGTCGAGTCGACTGTCGACCAAGGTCGAGTCTTCGATGGCGCTGTCGCGGCGACCGCCGGTGAGGCCTTCGTCGGGATAGACGAGCGAGCATCCGAGGCCGGAGCCGATGACGGCGCCGACGAGTGCACGCCAACCGACTGCAGGTCGAGTGCTCACTTCTGCCTCGCCTTGATGGTTTGAAAATATCGTCGCGCGACGCCCGCCGCTGCCGCCGCGTGAGAGACGTTGCCGCCGTGTCGTTCGAGCACCTCTTCGAGGTAGCGCTCTTGGAACGCATCGAGCACTTGGCGCCGCGCCTCCGACCATGGCAACCGGCGCGCGACGATCGAGGCGATGACGTCGTCCGAGGGGCTCGGAGGGGCGTTCGTCGTCGCGCTCTTCTTCACCTCGGGGACGCTCTCGGGGGCGCTCTCGAGGACCAAGCCATCGAGCGCGACGTGACGCGCGACCACGTTGTGGAGCTCGCGGACGTTGCCCGGCCACGGGTAGTCTTCGAGGCGACGCCGAAGCTCGTCGGAGATGGTCTCGTCGCCGCGCAGACGTCGAAGAAATGAGCGCGCGAGCCGTTCGACGTCGCCGTGACGCTTGCGCAGAGGGGGCAGCTCGACGCGCGCGACGGCGAGCCGAAAGAAGAGATCGTCGCGGAAGCGCCCGGCTTGCACCTCGCGATCGAGATCGCGACGTGTGGCCGCCAAGATGCGGACGTCGACCTTGATCCACTTGTCGCCGCCGATGCGTCGAATCTCCGAGCGCTCGAGGGCACGCAGGAGCTTGGCTTGGAGGGAGAGATCGAGGTCGCCGATTTCGTCGATGAGGAGCGTGCCGCCATCGGCTTGCTCGAAGACGCCGCGGCGGGTCTCGATGGCCGAGGTGAAGGCTCCCCGCTCGTGGCCGAAGAGCGCGGCCTCGACGAGGTTCTGCGCGACGGCGGTGCAGTCGAAGACGACGAAGGGGCCACGCGCGCGAGGTCCTTGTTCATGCAACGATTCGGCGAGCAGCTCTTTGCCGGTGCCCGTTTCGCCTTCGAGGATCACGGGCACCCTCGACGCGGCGAGCCGCTCGAGCAGCGGATAGATTCGTCGCATCGCCGGGCTGGCGCCGACCAACCGACCGAACGAGGTCTCTTTCGGCAGCTCGGGCGCGTCTGCGCGGACGACTGCGTGTGCCTTGAGCGTGCTGCTGCCGATCTCGATGGTCTCGCCCCCCGAGAGGAGCGCGTCGACGACGCGGAGCCCGGAGACGAGGACGCCGTTGGTCGACTCGAGATCGGTGACGCGCAAGAGCGTGCCTTGCATCTCGAGCGAGAGGTGTCGCCTGGAGATCGTCGGATCGGTGAGGCGCAGACCGCAGGCGGTGCTCAGCCCGACCAAGACAGGGCCGTCGACGACGACGCTGCTCCCGACGTCGGCACCGCGGATGACCTCGACGCGAAAGGCCGTAGGAATCGGGCGTGAGCGCTCGACGGCCCGTGCGACGGTGGAGACGTCCCGACCACGGTCTGCCATCGAGTCGATTGATATCAGAGCAGGACCGGGGCGTCGCAGTGCCAGGCGGCGCAACCTTGCTACAATGTTCGGAGGTGTCCGAGGTGTCCGAGGTCCGCGCCCGCTCGAAACGCTACGTCCTCTTCGACGAGATCGCCTCGGGCGGCATGGCGAGCGTCCACTACGGCCGCATGCGCGGCGCTGCCGGGTTCGCGCGCACGGTCGCCATCAAGCGCATGCATCCGGCGTTGGCGAAAGACGCGGCCTTCGCCGCGATGTTCGTCGACGAGGCGCGTGTCGCCGCACGCATTCATCACCCGTCGGTGGTCGAGATCCTCGACGTGGTCGCCGAGGACGGCGAGCTGCTGCTGGTGCTCGAGTACATCCACGGCGAGAGCGTCGCCGGCTTGATTCGCAAATCGCAGAAGCGCGGGGAGATGCCCGCCGTGTCGATCGTCGCCGGCATCGTCACGTCGTTCCTCCATGGCCTGCACGCAGCGCACGAGGCGAAGGACGAAGCGGGCGCGCCGCTCGAGGTGATCCATCGCGACGTCTCGCCGCAGAACGTGCTCGTCGGCACCGATGGGCTCGCGCGCCTCCTCGATTTCGGCGTCGCCAAGGCGCGCTCGCGGCTGCGCACCACCGGTGCCGCCGCGGTGGTCAAAGGCAAGTTCGCCTACATGCCGCCGGAACAGTTGGCTGGTGAGAAGATCACCCGGCGGGTCGACATCTATGCGGCAGGCATCGTCCTCTGGGAGCTCCTCACCACGCGTTGGCTCTTCGAGGCCGACGACGAGCGCACACTCCTCGCGCGGGTGATGCATCCCCACGTGCCGACGCCGTCGTCGATCTCCGCCGCCGTGCCGCCGGAGCTCGATCGCATCGTCCTTCGTGCGCTCTCGATCGATCCGGAGGCGAGGTTCGCCACCGCGCGCGAGATGGCGGTGGCGATCGAAGACGCCGTTCCGATCGCGACGGCGACACGCATCGGCGGGTGGGTCGACGATCTCGCTGGCGAGACGCTCTCGCGACGCTCGAAGGTGGTGTCGGCGATCGAGCGCGCCGACATCAACAGGTCGCCCACCTCCGAGCCACCGATCGAAGTGAAGACCGTCGAGACGCCGCCACCGTCGTTCATCGATCGCGCACCGACGGCGATCGAAGGCCCACCGACGGTCGAAGACATCGGGCGCAACGAGACCGTCGCCGCCGTCACGCATCCGCAGACGGGAACTTCGAAGCGCTCGCGTGGTGGGCTCTACGTCGTCTTCGGCGCGCTCGCTACCCTCTCGCTGGTGGCTTATTTCGCGGTGTCTTCGTCGTCTCCGAGCTCGCAAGCGCCTGCGCCGCAGGCGTCGAGCAAGAGCGAAGCGCAGGGCGCGGGTCTCTCCACGACGTCGTCGCCGAAGGTCGTCGCCACCGACGTTCCCCCGCAGCCGACGACGACGTCGAGCGCGATCACCTCGGCATCGACCAACGCGACCAACGCGACCAACGCGACCAACGCGACGGTGACGAAGGTGCCCGCGGCGAAGCTCCCGATGCCCGTCGTCAAGCCATCCGCGTCGCAGCCGACCCCGACGGCATCGGCGGCGGTTCCCAAGGCCAAGCCCGATTGCGATCCACCCTTCGTGTATGATTCTGCTGGGCGCAAGGTCTACAAGGTGCAGTGTCTTTGAGCGTCATCGACCCGAAAAAAAGAGCGTTTCGATGGCTCGCGGCGGCGGCGCTGACGCTCGGCATCGCGCCGACCAACGTCGCTGCGGAGGAGACTGCGCCCATCGAGATCAGCGAGACGGAGAAGAAGGCCTGCGTCGAGGCCTCGGTGGTCGGTCAGAGCCAGCGCACCGATGGCAAGCTCGGCAAGGCGCGCGAGTCGTTCCTCCGGTGCGCGCAAGCCTCTTGCCCGTCGCTGTTGCGTAAGGAATGCGACGGTTGGTTTCACGAAGTCGAGTTGGCGATTCCGACGATCATCGCGAGCGCGCGTGATCCGGCGGGGAGCGATCTCACCGACGTGCGACTCTCGGTCGACGGCGTCGTCCTCGCGAGCAAGCTCGACGGGCGGGCAATTGCGCTCGATCCGGGCGTGCACGAGCTGGTGTTCACGAGCCCAGGACGAGAGCCGGTGCATCAGAGCGTCGTCCTCGCCGAGGGTGAGCTTCGTCGCGCGGTGCGGGTGGTGATGCTGCCGAGCACGAGCGAGGACGGTCCACACGTTCCATCGCCTTCGCCGTCGATCGCGCCTTGGCTCCTCGTCGGCGTCTCGGTCGTCGCGCTCGGAAGCTTCACGTATTTCGGGCTCGAGGGCGGCAGCAAGATGCGCTCGTTCTCCGACTGCAAACCGGAGTGCGATCCCTCGGACGTCAGCTCGGCGCGCAAGAAGCTGCTCGTCGCCGACATCTCGCTCGGCGTCGCGGTGGCCTCCGCCGGGCTCGCGGTGGTTCTCTTCACGTCGTCGCGTGGTGAATCCAAACCGGCGACGTCGATTGGCCTCGCGCCGATCCCCGGCGGCGGCATCGCCGGCTTCGCGGGCGCGTTCTGAAGGTCAGTCCCAAGCGACGCCGTGAAGTTGGGCGAGGCGCACGAGGTGCGACCGAAACGTCCCATACGCGAACGCGTCCGATCGGAGCCGCGCTTGCCACCCTTGATCGACCCGCAGTCGCGTCGACAGCTCACCGAGCCCGTTGGCGGCGAAGAGCGCCTCGACGCGATCGCGCAGATGCCGCGCGGCGAAGCAGAGGAGCGCATAGCGTTCGAGAGAGAGCGGCGGCTCGGCAGGTGGGAGCGCCGATGGCGGCGTGTGCTCGGTCAACGTCGGCGAGTGTTGCGGCGGCGCGGCCACACCCATCGCGGCGGCGAGGAGGTCCTTGTGCTCGAGCGCGCGCGAGATGCGACGTGCGAAAGGGCTCGCCGAGGGGAGCGTGCTTCGCGGCGGCGGCTCGGTCCACGAAGACGGTGGTGGAATCGAGGGCCGCGAAGAAATCGGCCTTGTTTCCGAGGGCGGAAACGCAGCCGGCGGCGGCGGTGACGAGCTCGGCGTACAGGCTGGCGGAGCCGGGGTCGTGTCGCCCGATCGGCTGTAGCGCACCCAGAAGTCGCGCATCCGCGTCTTCATCGACGCCAGCTCACGCGACTCCGACGGATGCGTGGCGAGGCGCCGATTCCACGCCGCGAGCTCGCGCGCGAGCGCGTCACGATGGTGGAGATCGAACTTCGACGAGATCTCCTTCGCGCGATGCGGAAGCATGTCGAGGCCCATGCGAAGCGAGGCGTACTCGAGGAGGGTGAGGGTCGGCTCCTTCGCCCGATCGGGAAGGAGCTCGTCGGCGAGCGACGTCGCTGCGTCGTCTTCGTCGTCGTGATCTTCGTGTCCAGGTTGCTCGGAGAGCTCTTCTGCTGCGTTGCTCATCGTCCTTGACCTCCAACAGTTGATCAGAGGTTCCGAGCGGGCCTTTTCTTATTGCTCGTCTCGCTCGTCTTTTCACCGCGAGACGCGCAGCCCTTCGGAGCCGGCGTCGTCGATGGTGATTTTTCCAGCGCCGAGCGCGCACTGACAGCACGAGTCGTCGGTGAGCGCGATCTTGCCGTCGAAGCGAATTCCCTCGGCACCGGATGACCAAGGCGCAGGCACCTGCGGCAGGCACGGCTTCGGCGCCTTCGTCGGATCGGCAGCGACCGCGGGGTTCGTCGTCGAGGTGCACATCCCGAAGGTCGGAATGTTCGTCGGCAGGTGATCGTCGACGACCGCGGCCGGCTTGCGTCCGCCGGTGACGAGGTGCGCAGGCGTGATCGTCAACGTCGTGGGCGGGCCCGGTGCCGCCTTGTCGCACTTCAAGCGGGCACCGAGGAGGACGAGCTTGGTCGTCATGTCAGCACCCGAACGCGGAGGTGAGCCGGCCCAAGGTTTCACGCGTCGGCAAGCCATCGACGTGCAGGTGCTCGCGCCGTTGGAAAGCGAGGAAGGCGTTGCGCAGGCTCTCCGGAAGCTCGGCCGCCGCGGCGAATCCGAGCTGCGCGAGCCGCTGCCGTTGCCCGCTCTCGGTGTCGATCGGATCGAGGCCGCCGATCTCGATGGCGTAGCGCGCGGTCGGATTTCCTCGCGCGTCGAGCGTCGAGAGGTAGACGTGACGCCGCGTCACCGGGACCTCTAGGGTGACGTTCCCGCCTGAGATCGTCCCTCGCTCGGGGAGGCCGCCCTCGGCGTGGTACTCACCGGAGACGGGACGCTCGCCATCGTGCAGCTCGAGGTGGACGTCGACGGTGGGGATGCGCAGCGTGAGCGTGGTCGACGTCGAGCCGGGGGCGATCATGATCGGCTCCGGCGGGGCCGCTGCGGTGCGTGGGATGAAGAGCGCTTCCCCCGGCGGGAGGATGTCGCGCGTGACGCCCGTTCGATGGGTGAGCTCGCGATTCTGCGCGGCGTTCCAGATGTCGTCGCTCGCGACGTCGTAGTGATAGGCGATGTCGTGGAGGTGCTCTCCCGCGCGGATCACGTGATAGCGCGGAGCCTCCGTCGACTGCGCGCACGCCGGCGGCCGCTGGTTCCACGCGCTCACCGGATGATCGGGGAGCGACACCGCACAAGCGCAGTCGATGTCGATGACCGCTTCGCCGTGTGCATCGGTGACGCCGGAGAACTGCATCCCGTCGTCACCTGGCGCGACGACGAGGAAGCGCACGTTGGCGGCCGGGTGCGCGGGACCAGGTTGGCCGTGACTGACGAGCACCAACTCGACCTTCAGCTTGGTCACCTTCGGCTTGCGCGCCTTGCGACTCGCAGGCGTCTGACCTGGCCGGCTCAGATCGATGGTGTCTCCGTGGATCTCGACTGCGCTGCCTTCTTGGCTCACCCCGACGCGCGCGGCGCCGGCGAAGAGCTCGACCTTCTTGCCTCGCAACGAAGTCGCCTCGCGGGTCACGACCTCGAAGCTGTCGCCGCGCGTATGAATCGTCTTGCCGTCGATGACGACCTTCGGGGACGAGAGCACGATCGAGTCGGGGGTGATCTCGAGGTAGCTCTCGCCGCAGCGGAGGCGCACGCGCTCTTCCGAGGTGACTTCGATGAGCTTGCTCGACTCGGCGCGCGCTTGGCCGTTCACGTGGAAGAGGAGCGAGCGCTCGTGCGTCGGATGACCGACCGTGACGACGCTGCAGCCGCGCACCTGGGCGATCGCTTCCGCCTCGAAGTTGCCTCGAACGGCGCCATCGACGTGCGTCCGGACCTCGCCGCCGACGCGGTTGCGCTGGGCGCCGTCGACGACGGTCTCGAGCGCGCCGGCGATTCGCTCGTGCACGTCTCCGGTGACGCGTGTTCTCCGTGAGCCGCGCACTTCGTCGCGCGTGTCCCCGTCGATGGTGGTGACGCGATTGCGACGAAGCGTCGTCGTGACGTCGCCATCGACGGTCGACTCCAAGGTGCCGATGACGCGCTCGGTCTGGTTGCCCTCGACGTAGGACGTGTCGTTGCCGAGGACGTTGGCGTCGCGATCGGCGCCGACGCTGACGTTCAGATCGCGCTCGGCGCGGAGAATCACTTCCTCGGATCCCGCCAAATCTTCGAACAGAAGCGCGTTGTAGCCGCTGCTCCCAGGCGTGCTGCGGGTGACGATGCCGCTGCGGGTCGCTTGCCCCGGCATCGGCACCGGACAGGGATGGGTCTGGTTCGGCAGGCATCCGATGACCACCGGCTTGTCGACGTCGCCTTGGAGAAAGCTCACCAGCACCTCCATCCCGACCCGGGGGAGGAATTGAGTGCCGAAGCCGTCGCCGTTCCAACTCTGCATCACGCGGAGCCAACACGAGCTGTGCTCGTTCGGGGCGTTGTCGTAGTCCCAGCGAAACTGGACCTTCACCCGTCCGAAGGCGTCGGTGAAGATCTCGTGGTTCTCGGGGCCGACGACGACCGCATTCTCGAGGACCTGCATCACCGATCGCTCGGGAATTTCCGGCCGAAAGACGACGTCGAGCGGTACGCACTCGAACTCGTTCTGGAAGGGCGTCCGCTCGCGATTCTCCGGATCGACGAAGACGCTCCCCTCCATCCCAGCCGTCCCCGCCCGGTCTTTCGGCATGCGCTGGACGAGGCCCGGGTTCCAACCCTCGCACGTCATCTTGGTGACGACGTAGCCGGCGTCGAGACTCGGCTCGGGGTGGCCATCGAGCGTGAACGAGAGACCGGGATAGACGCGCCGCGAGTTGCTGCTGCCGGTGCCGACCGTGTCCCTTCGTTGCAGCTCTTGCAGCTTGCGACGCGCCGTCTCTTGGTCGTGGCGATCGTCGTCAGGCAACTGTGCATCGACGGGCGGCGCGTATTGGTAGACGACGCGTTGGCTGGCGAGGATTCCCGACGCTTCTTGCATCACGCCAGCGGCGAAGGCGCGTCCGATGCGATTGCCCGAAGCCCACGAAACGGCATGTCCGGCGTTGCGAGCGGACGCAGCCGTCTGGCGTCCGACGGAGCTGAGCGCCGAGAGCGCCGAGGTGGCGAGCCGGCCACCGAGGCGCAAGGCCGACTCCGCGCTCACTCCACTGGTGCCGACGAGGTCGCAGTGCGGGTGGGTGAAATCGTAGTCGCGCAGGCGCACGCGTGTGGTGCCGATCTGGCGACGAAGACGGAAGCGATACACCTGGTCGGAGCCCGGTCGCCCCCAGACGTTGGAGTTGAAGTCGAGGATCGGTGGCCCGGCGAGCCCGGCCGGACCGCCGACCGCGTCGATGAGCTGTCCGAAGCCGGCGCTGGCGACGCCGAACGCGCCACCGAGCACGCCCGCGCCGCCGAGCGCGGTCATCGCTCCGCTTCCGGCGAGGCCCGGTACGAGCGAGAGCGCTGCCGAGAGTCCGTCGGCGATGAGCCCGTAGGACATCGCGGCGTCGCCGAACACCACGCATCCCGTGGCGGCGTTCAGGTACTCGCTCGCCGAGCCGAGCGCGTCGCCGAGATCGTTGTTCGCGCCCGTCGCCGCCGAAATGACGCCGGAGAGATCGCTCGCCATCTCGACCGCGTCGGTGACCGCGCCCGCGGCTCCGACGATGTCGATGCCGGTGGCGCTCCCGAGCAGACCTTCGAGCGCGCCCGCCGGTGACTCGAAATAATAGAAGATGCCGGCGTCGGCGAGGATGCGTTGGATGAAGTCGAAATCGGTCTCGTCGTATTGGACACAATACGAGAGGCGCTCGTGATGCTCGAAGATGTTCCAGCGATGGCCGATGCGCCACTCGCGGAGAATCGTGCTCACGATCTGCTTCGCCGTCTTGTCCTGGAAGATGCGCGAGGTCTTCCGGTCTCTCAGGAGCGAGAGCATCGGCTCGATCTCGAGCGTGAGGAACGCCGCTTGGCCGACCTCGCCGCGCGTCAGCCCGGAGACGAGCATCGGCTCGCGCGGAGCGACCGATCGCACCATTCCCTTGATGACGCGCGCCGCGCCGTCGGGGGCATGAAGCGTGAGTGTCGCCGATCGACCGAGCACGAGCGCTCCCACCATCTCGACGTCTTCGAGCGTGGCGACGTCGACGGTGTACTTGAAGAGCTGCGAGACCTCTTCTTCGCCGCGGAAGGCGACGACGTGCAGCTCGTGCTGACAGAACGGCCCGGCGGAGAGCTCGTACACTTGGTCGACGGCGAGCTCATCGGAGAAGATCTCGGTGGGATCGGACATGGCAGCACCTCTGTTCATGGAGGGAGCCGCGGGCCGGGGCGATTCTTACCGAGGATCGAGCGCAGCGATGACGGTAAGAACGAGGAGCTCCTCGGCCTCTCCTCGACATGACGATTCGATGGCCTCTGCGCAGCCACTTCGACGAGGCGAACCCGACGCGGCCGAACGATCAGCGCACCGCGAGCGCGGAGTTCGGTGACTTCACCCCGGAGGTCACGCCGTTCAATCCGCAGTGGACGCACATCCGTGACGATCACCCCGGCGCGGTGGATACGCAGGTTCAGCTGCGTCTCGCCGACGAGCATCGCATTCGCGAGAGCTACGGCGGCTATCGCGTGACGATCCAAGAGCGCTTCCGTGCTGCACCTCCGGTGCCGGTGGTCGCGCCGGTGTTGCAGGCCGCGGCTCCGGCGGGCGCGGCACCCGAGGGAGGCGCTGCTCCGCCGCGTGCTCGTCTGCGCGCGGTGCCACCGCCAGCGTCCGATCATCGAGCCTACGAGGTTTGGGAGCTCGCCTATCCCGGCGACACGCACCTCTGTCCGGATCCGGGGACGTTCATCTACGTCGTCGACATGGATGGGCCGAGCTGGGTCGCCGAGATCGTGGTCGATGCTTCCGGTCGATGGTGGCAGCGCGCGATCAGCGGTGACGACCCGCGTCCGCCGACGCCGGAGGGACCGAATCGTTCTTGGCAGGAGTGCGCACTGCAGCGGCCGAGCCTGCGATCGAGCCTCACCACGCCACGCTTCATTTTGAGTGCATTTCGACTCGATGCGGCTGCGCGCCATTGGCTGACCGCCGATCGCACGCGCCTCTTGGAGGCCTCCGTCGCGCCGCGGCCGCAAGACGGCAAGGACGTGCCGGTGGTGAGCGTCGCCAATGCGCTCCTCTGGATCGACGCTGCCGTCCACCAGTTCGTCGCGCCGACGATCGCGGCGATCCACGAGCACCTCCGTTCGGGCTCGGCGCGTGTCTTCGTCGCCTCGCTCCTCGAGAAGTTGCTCGTCGCCGGCGAAGTCCACGCCGTTCACAACGTCGAGATCGTCCGCAATCTCCCCGACCATCAGCCGGACACGTTCCTCGGCAATCACGAGCGCATCGAGTTCTTCCTCCGCCGCCGCGCCGAGGCTGCCAGCGAGTATCTCCAGTGCTGCGTCGATCTGCCCGATTTTCACATGCTGGAGGTGATCGCGCGCGCGCCCGGCCGACCTCATCAACTGGCGCTGATGCTGAACGCCTGGGCGAACGTGCTCACCTGCACCAATCAGACGCGGACCGGTCAGAGCTTCGCGCGCACCGTGCTCGAGACCGACGTGCGTCTCCCGGGAATGGCCGTCGACGAGCCGCCCAGTCGGTTCGATGTGTCGGCCGCCGTCTCGGAGACGTTCTTCAGCATGTACTGCGAGGCGATTCCCGGCCTCGTCTCCCTCGATCAGGAGGCGAAGGTGAACCGGCTGTTCGAATCGATCGGCCTCCCTCGACAAACGCGTGCACAGAGCGCGGGGATCCGCGCGAGGCTCGCGGCTGGCGAGCGGATCCACTCGCACGACGCCGAGCTGCTCGCGCGTGAGGCGCTCACCCCGAGCTCGACCATCATCTACGAAGGATCGGAGGCAGCGGTCCAGGAGGCCACCCGCCGAATCCGCACCGCGTCCCACGCCAACGCCGATCCCGCCGAAGCGGCGCGCGTCTTCGCCGAACATCGTGAGACCGGACCGATGGCTGGTTTGGGCAACACGATCGGCCTCGCTGTCGCCGTCTACGAGTTCGTCGAGAGCGTGAAGGCCGTTCGGGCGACACACAACGGCCGCGAGGCAGACGAGGCCACGCGCGAGCTGGTCTCCACCTCGAGCAACCTGGTCTCTCGAATCTGTTCGCTCTCCAGCCTCGTCGTCGCCCGGCGGATGGCCGCCGTCGAGACGGCCCGGGCCGGAATGTTGTGGGAGCTCGGTTGGCTCGGCGAGACCAACGCGGACGTGCTTCAGGTCACGCGCATCGCCGCGCGCGCCGAAACTGCCGTCTCGGCGACGATCCTCCTTCGTCGTCTCGGGACCGCCGCCGAAGTACTCGAGCACGTCGCCAACGGAGCCTGCCTGATCGGCGCGATCATCGACACGGCGGATCAATATGGACGATGGAGGAGCACGAGCGGCGCCGGTGACCGAGAAGCCGCCGCCGCGAGCCTCGTCGGCGTCGTCGGTGGCGCGGCCTCGGTCATTCTCTCGGCGTGCGCGCTCGGCGGCGTCACCCTCGGCCCCTTCGGAGTCGTCGCCGGAGTCGTCGCCGGCACGATGAGCGTCGCCGGCTCCGTCCTCACCAGCCTCTTCACACGCGGACTCTGGGAACGCTTCGCACACCTCTCGTTCCTCGGCACCGGACACAATGACCGGTCCGTCAGGTGGACCGAGGCCGGCATCGCCATGCCGACCCGAGACGTCCGCGAAGAGATGCTCGACGCCGTCAATCTCCTCTCGACGTTCAAGCTCAGTCGACGTCTTCCGAGCGCACCCGACGGTCCGGTGCCGGTCCCTGCACGGACAGGCGCGCACCGATCGCACCACGTCATCTTCGAAGCCCCCGCGAACCTCGATCCGAAGGCGAAGATCCATTTCGAAGTCTGCCGCATCGAGGATCAGACGTCGGAGTCTTCGTTCCTCGTCGACGAGTGCACGCCTGATGAATTGCCGTGGCAAGCGCGCGTGCACCGACGCGAAGATCGCTCGGTCGAACGCGTCGTCGTCTACCTGCCCTTCTCCACCGGACGACCGGACTATGGCTTTCTCGGCAGCAAGTGCGTCGTCCGCGCGTGGCTGACGCTGCCTCCGCTCTTCGGCATCGCGCGCCTCGAACCCTCGAGCCCCCCGTCACCGCCGCATGTCGCTGCCGCGCAGAGGCGGAAGTGCATTCTCAATGTGCTGATCGACGACGAGGTGACGAGCCTGGAGGAGACGGGCGAGCCGGCGATTTTGGAGGCGGACGATTTTCGGGTGTATGCGCCGTGATGGAGGAATTGGCGGAAACGCATGGGAATCGAACGCACGATCGGGGAGCGAGGTGCGTAGCGATGCGGAAATCTCCGTGTCGTCGGAGGCGGGGCGCTCACGTGCGGTGACGAAGGATCACGCACTTGCACGGTCGCCGGACCACGTTCGGACCGCCTCGGCGCCGGCGAGTGCTGAGCTGTCGAAGGCTCCCCGCGTGAGGCTGCTCGAGGCGCTCACGGCTGCGATCGCCGAGCTCGCCGGAGCTGGCGACCACGAGGCCGCGCGCATCGCGTACGAGGCCGCCGGAAGGCTCCTCGGGTCGGCATGTGTGGAGCCTGCCGAAGTGGTGGAGCTCGCCACCCGCCTGCGCTCGAGCTCGCGAGCGGGAAGCTAAGGGACCAGCTCCGGGTGCAGCGGAGGTGCGTACGACGCCGGGCGCGCGATCGGCACGGCAGGTGCCGTCAACGCGAGGTCGAGGTAGGGGTGTGTCTCGGTGCTGGTGTAGCAACTGCCATCCGAGCCTCGAGCGGAGTGCGTGGTTCGAGTCGCGAGGACGAACGAATCGGGCAGTGCGCGAAGAGTTGGATCGCCGCCAACTACGAAGACGAAGCGCGCTGCGACAACGGGCGGTACGAACCCTGGCCCACTACAGTCCGTCGACTCGAAATAGGCCCCGACCGTCTGAGCGTTCCATGTCCCGTCCCAGTTCACGCCGTGAACGAAGCCAGCTGAATCGAAGACGCCGGCGGTAAGCGCCGCGCCGCCGAGCCCCTCGTAGACGGGGACGACGACTCCCTTTGCGTCCTTCCATACGACGCGCCGACCGGTGTCGCTCGGTCCGGTACAGCTAGCGTCGCAGGTGGCCGGTGGTCCAGCCTCGCCAGGCGCGCCCGGTGATCCCGGCTCACCAGGCGGCCCCGGCGGGCCGACCTCTCCAGCGGGCCCGACCGAACCTTGCGAACCGGCCTCGCCAGACGCGCCTTCCTTGCCGGTGCACGCCGCTACGAGGACAGCAAGCACGCTGAAAACGAGAGCCAATCGCATCCGAACCTCCGCGCCCGAGCCTATCGCGAACGTGAGCCGCAGGCGTACGGTCGACGGCCCCTCCCCGCGGGGGCCAGACCTGGCAAGCCGGCCTCGCCCGTAGCGGTGGATCGTTCACGGGGCTATGGTTCAGGCGTTGGCAGCAGACACCGCCGAGAAGAAGCGACGCCTGATGGAGGCGGCCATGGCCGTGCTCGACGGTTGCCCTGCGCGCTCCATGAACATCACCAATCTGAACAAGGCGTTGTTCTACCTCGACCTGTTCGAGCTTCGCGACGCTGGCAAAACGGCAACAGAGGCCACGTACATCGCGTTGGCCCAAGGTCCCGTCGTGGCGAAGTACGACAAGAGGCTGGTGAAGCCGCTTGTTGACGCTGGTCTCGTAGTTCAGGACCAGCGAGGCGACGCGAAGCCACTTGTTGCGAAGGCCGAGCTCGATCGCTTCGAGTTCCTGGACGAACGCGTTCGAAAGCTAGCGGCAAACATCGGTCGCGCCGTGGCCTCACGAACCGCGGCGTTCATCTCGGAACGTTCGCACGAAAATCCCGGTTGGAAGGTCGCGTTCGCGGATGGTGTTCCGCGTCCGATCGACTTGCATCTCGCTCTGCAAGAGATGGTCGACGTCGATCCCTGGCTAGAAGAAGACGACGACGATACCGCGGCGGCCTTCGCTCGGGCCGACCGAGCTGATGATGAGGGCTTGCGCTGGTGAACGACTTCGTGTCGAAGCAACCTCACGCGCCTGTAGTGCCCGGGGAAGTCTGCTGGGTACTACTGACGGAAGCGGCGCAGGCATTCGCTCCGTTGCGTGATCGCATGGGCGAGGAGACGTACCAAGCGAGCAAGAAGGCACTGCAGGAGCATCTCTGCCGATACTTCAGCGCCTCCAAGTGCGCGACCGCTGGCCTGCAAATCAATCCGATGGGCGGCACCGATGGCGGCGGAAAGTGCTTCAAGGTGCGGTGGGCAATGCCTGGGTGCGGCAAGAGCGGCGGCCTTCGCATCGCGGTCGTCGCGTACTGCGACGATCGACGCGTCGTTGTCTGCGACGCCTGGGAGCGACAGACAGATCCCACGAGCGGCGAGTTCGCCGCCGCATTCGAATCCGCGTCGAAGTTGCGTCGCGAGAAGTGACCGAGGCGTGTGGCTCGCGTGTCTCTCGTCGCGGCGCTAGGCTCGAAGAGAAGCGCCCCGCGGCTGCAACCGACGAGGCGCGGAGAGGACACGCTGCACGTGGCCCCGAGCACGAACGGTACGCGCGAAGCGAGAAAGAGCAAGGCGACGAACGCGCCGCACGAGACGTCGTCGGCGAGTGCCTGGGGTGATCCGCGCTTCGTGCGTGACCTCGAGCAGCTCACGACCGAGCTCGCCGACCTCCGCGCTCGCGCTGACGGCGCTCCGATCGAGCGCGATGGTGGCTCCGCTGCCGATGATGCGGCATGGCTAGCCGCACGCACCAAGGAACGGAGGGCTGACCCACACAGCCTCACGCGAGAGCGCGCCGAGGACCTTGCGCGCGCGCTGCAGCGAATCGCGACTGCGACCGAAATTAGACCCGAAGACGCCGCCTTCGTCAGCGACGCGTGGAAAAGCTATCGAGGCGGCATCACGATAGATGGCTGGGCCGATGTCTATCGCCTCCTAGGCTCACTTGTTCCCGACCCGACGCAGGCAACCCCATTTCGTGTCGACGAGATCGCGGGTGCGCTTGCGAGCGCGTGGCTGTACCACTGCGGCGCAAGGTCCGCCGACGTGCACGCTCCACTATCCGAATGGAAGGCGGCAGCGGTTGCCTGGCGAGATCGAGCCGCACGTGAGACGAAGCGACAGAGCACGCGCGGACGGCTGCCGGCGGCGAACGGCGAGGAGTGGACCGCGTCGTTTCGTCGACTGTGCGCGGCCCTCGAAGTCGATCTGCCGACGAACTGGGTGAAGATGTCGAGCGTTATGCGCGGGAAGAACCGCCGCAAATAATTCCATTGCGCGAATGGAAATGAGGCGGCGCGCGGCGTCTGGCACCTTCGCGGCATGTCGTCAGCCGCTATCGCTCTCGCCCCCGCCATCGTCGACCGCGTGCGCCAGCAGGTTGCTCGCGACGGCGTAGCCGTCACCGCAAAGTCTCTCGGTGTCGATCGTAGCGTCGTGACGCGTGTCTGCGCCGCACTCCCGGTGCGCCGCGGAACCGTCGCCCTCCTGACCCAGACGTTGGCCGCGGACATGGCGCCGACGGGCGATCGCATTTGAGAGACGCGAACGGCGCCGGGTGACTACCCCGACGCCGCTCCTGTCCCCGACCGACGAGGACGCCATGAAGCTGCACGATCCCATCGACACCAGCAAGCCGACCGACGAGGAGATCGGCCGCGCTGTCCGTCCCCTGCTCGAGCTCCTCGGCCTCGCGTTCGCCGCGAGCGAGCCGGCGTCGAGCCGGCGTCTGCACCAGCGCACCGACGCGGCGGCGCTGGCAGAAATCGGCGGCACGCCTCGCCTCTTCGCAGACGCGTGCCGCGCAGGTCTCGTCCGCGATGCGTTGCGCGGCGTGAATGGTTGGAACGCTCCGAGGGAGGCGATTGTCGAATGGCTCGCCGGGCGCGTGCAGCGCAAGGCAACGCGCGCGCGCGCCAAGCTCTCCGTCGTGCCCGAAAGCAGCGGTGTCGACCGTGACGGCGAGCTGCTCGCGCGTGCCGCGTCGGGAGGGCGCAGGCGATGAGCACCCTTCGCAGTGCCTACGGCTCGAACCCCAGTGACGCGGCCCGAGGCGCGGTCGGTCGTGACCAGCGGCGCGCCGCTCAGCTTGCCGAGCAGCAGCGCCGAGAGGCGCTACGCGAGCCGCCGGTGCGTAGCTATCGGCGCACCGACGTCGGGATGGTCGTCGAATACGTCGACGGCTCCTCGCGATTCGAGCCTCACGATTCGTCGTCGGCTCTCGAGTGCGCGCCCGTCGAGGCCGCGCAGGTGCCGCGGCCTACCCGGAGGCCGCCCTCGTGAGCGCGCTCGTCCGCGATGATGTTGTGCGCCTCGCACATCGGGCAGCCTCGACGCTCGACCCGCGCGAGAGGTTGGTGGCTCCTCGCGGAGGCCTCGGTGCAGGTCCGCGATGGGCACCGTCGTCAGCTGCTCACCACCATCGAAGCCGTCGACCTGCTCGCGGACGTCGCAGCGTCGTCGATGCCGAGGTCGACGTGACTTCGCTTCGCCAACTCGCTCACGCCATCTCGGCGGCCTCGCACGCCGACGACTTCGACGTGCGTCGCGTGCACGTCGCAACCGCGCGTGCTCTGCACGGCACGCTCAGGGCCGAGCTCGAACGTCTCGGCCGTGACGTCGACGACCTCGAGAGCGATCTCGCGCGACGTGCGCCGGCTCGGACCGGCGTACCCGGAGTGGCCCCATGATCGTGCTGCGTCAACGCGACCGACGACGGCTGAAGGTGCTCTCGCGCCTCGCGGACGACGTAACGGCATCGCTCGAGCTACGCGAGATCGCGCGCCAAGCGATCGCCCTGGTTCTTGAGCCGTACCCGGCGGCCCGGCGCGCCACTCTCTTTGAGAGCGCCTTCGTGCGTCGCGGTCGTCGAGGCCGTGCTGTCGCGTCGCCGGCACCGGTGGTGCTGCACACGCTCGCCCTTGCCGGAGAGACGGAGGAGCGCCCCCATGGCTGAGCGCGCGAAGTCGAAGACGGCGACCTATCGGAACGTCGCGACGCGATTGTGGGACGAGCCTCGGTTCGTGGCGTTGAGCGCGACGGCCAAGCTCGTCTTCCTGAACGTCCTCACCGGCCGACAGAGCTGCGCGATGCCAGGCCTGTCGCGCTACTCGGTGCAGGTCGCCGCCGAGGAGATCGACGTCTCCCTGAACACAGCGAAGAAGGCTGTCAAAGACATCGTCGACGCAGGCGGGGACCTCGCGATCTACGACCCGGTGGCGCGGGTGATCTACGTGCCGAGCGTTCTGGACGTGTCAGCGCCCAACAATCCGCACGTCGTGGCCGGATGGCGTCGCTCGTGGCTGGACCTTCCCGACTGCGAACCGAAGCGAAAAGCTGCGTCAGATTTTGACACCCACTGCCGGGCGAGAGGCTGGGATTTCCGCGCTCTGGTGATGAGCGAACAAGAGACCACCCCGGGGACCACCCCGGAGACCATGCCCGACCCTCCCGGGGGTGGTCTTGGCCTCCAGCAATCAGCAATCAGGGATCAGGATCAGGAAACAAGAACAGCAAGCAGCAAGCAGGCCCCTGCCACCCCCCCCAGGGGCGGCAGGGAGGCGGGTCTCCCTTCGAGTCGACCGCCTCGAGCGGCGGCGGCTCGGAGGACCGAGAGCACCGAGAGCAACGACGAGGGCAGTGACTTCGTTGCCCTGAATGCTCTCTCTGACGTCGCGCCGCGCGATCACAAGCTCGGCGACATCGTCCAGCTTGCCAAGACGATCGACCACCGGTGGGGGGCGTGGGCGAGCGCGAGACCCGGCGTCGTGAGCGACCTCGACCAAGCGATCCGAGCGAACTACCCGCGACTCGTCGAGCGGATGAAACGCGAGCCGCCGGTGACGAGGCCGGGCGGGATGTTCGTCACGCTTCTCGAGGACCTGGTCGAACCGCAGGCGCTCGAGGCCGAGCTCGATGCGCAGAACCCTGGACGCGCCGAGCGGCGACGATTCCGGGCCGAGGCCGAGCGCGAAGCCCTCGAGCGCGCCAAGGCAGCCGAGCGCCGCGCCAACGAAGAGCGCACCGCGGTGGCAAGGTACGAGTCCGAGAAGCAGCTCGGCGAGACGCGCGATCACTTCGAGCTGCGACGTCAGGTCGAAGACAGCCGACGCCGCATCGGCGACATCGCGCCAACCAGCGTGGTGTTCGACGGCATGCGCAGTCGCCTGGAACGTTTCGAGAAGCAGTTGGAAGCGCTCGAAGTCGCCGAGGCCGAAGGCATCCCGAAGGCGAAGGACTTTGTTCTCGCGATGCTCTTCTGGGGCATCGAGTCTTCGGAGCAACGAACGGCGGCTCAGCGCACGATCGAGCGCAACGTCGCCGACCCGCTCGAGCGCGCGCGACGACTCCGCGTGTGGGACGAGACGCCCGGCGACAGCGACGAGCAGCGCGCCGCACGTCGCGCGCTCTTGCTCCCACCGAGCGATCCGCCGAGCGACCTCGACCTCGCTATCGCCGGCGGCGAGCAAGGCTCCGAGGCGGAGCGCGCTGCACGCGATATCATCCGCACCAACTTTCCCATCGAGCCGGACCGCCAGCGCCAGCAGGCGGCGTGGTGGGCCGCGACGACGACCGCTGAGCGGCGCATCGCCCTCGGCCTCGGCGGCGCTGCGAAGCCCCTCGCACGCGTTCGCAGCGACGGCGGTCCCCCCGAGCTCCTCGCCGCGGAAGGATCGGAGTGATGGCCCGCGCCACGCTTGCGCTCAAGAGAGCTCCTGGGGCCGCCGCTCGTCGCGCCCTCGCCAAGACGTTCCCAGCGCCCACCGCTGGGCCGAAGGAGACACGCCATGTTCAATCGCACGCCCACCTTGCTCGCGTTCACCGGCACCCAACAGCGCATCAGCCCGCGCGTCCCGGGGATGCCGTCGACCATCGAGCCCACCAATTCACCGATGCCGGGGCCGAGCCGCACACCCGGCCCGAGCCCCACGACTCCGGGGCGCATCCGCAACGAGCCGGGTCACGCACCGACGTCGGTCCCTCAGCCTCCGGTCCGCGAGTACCCGCCCGGCTCCCGAGACCCGCACGCGCCGGGCGTACCGCCCCCAGACCGCATCCCCTAGCAAGCGTCGGCGGCGCCGCCTGCTCGCACGCCAAGGGGCTCCCTCGGTGCGTGGCGGGCTCGCTCCTGCCCGGCCCGAGCCCGGTGCCTCGCCTCACGCGCGCGCAAGAGCCTCGCAATGGTGGGGGGGTGGACGGTACCCCCGGCCCCCGCCCCCCGTCGTCCACGAGCTCGCGCCAGCGCAGCAAGGCCCCCCGGTGGCTCGCGTCGCGCGCCGAGGAGAACCGCGTCGATCCCCTATCCGGGGGTCGAGTCGTCGCGAAAAGAGGGCCCTCTCAACGCGATCTTCGCCAAAAACCAACGCGTAATTGCGCACTACGCACCACGAAAGGCCTGGTTTCCAGTGGGAAAGAAGACACCGCGACGCGTTGCCGCTGCGAAGCGATTGCGAGCAAGAGGGCGATCGAACCGCGAGATTGCCGACGAGCTCTCGAAGGACGGCCCGAAAGTGACGGAGGGCACGATCAGGAACTGGCTCGGCCCTGCCACTGCGGTCAAACACGCAACGCCTCCTTCGCCGGCCGCTCCCCCGGAGCCGCTCGACGAGACGCCG
>JANYDK010000084.1 GCA_025363655.1 Deltaproteobacteria bacterium
GCGGAGATGAGAACGACGAACGTGGAAGGGGCGAGGCTCGCGCGAGCGGGATTCACGCAGTCACCCCATTCACCAGGCGTACGCCTCGGGAGCCGTGCCGCCGGGGCCGGGAAAAATTTCGTCGAGCTTCTTCAAGACGCCCTCTTCGAGCTTCACCGCGCAGGCGCGAAGATTCCCCTCGAACTGCTCCATCGTACGCGGCCCGACGATCGGTGAGGTGACGCCCGGCTGGTGGAGCAGCCACGCGAGCGCGACCTCTCCCGGCTCTTGCTCGATCTCGGCGCAGAGCTTCTCGTACGCCTCGAGCTTGCTGCGGTTCTTCTCGATGCGCGCCTGTACGACCGGTCCTGCGCGACGTCCGCCGTCGGTCTTCTTCAAGATGCCGCCGAGCATGCCGCCGCCGAGCGGGCTCCACGGAAGGAGGCCGAGGCCGTAGTGACGACACGCCGGCAAGACCTCGAGCTCGAGGGTGCGCGCGGCGAGGTGATAGAGGCTCTGCTCGGAGACGAGGCCGAGGAAGTGCCTTTGCTTGGCGAGCTCGCTCGCCTGCGTGATGTGCCAGCCTGCGAAGTTCGAGCTGCCGACGTAGATGACCTTGCCGTCACGAACGAGCCGCTCCATCGCCTCCCAAATCTCGTCCCAGCTCGTCGTGCGATCGACGTGGTGCATTTGGTAGAGGTCGATGTGATCGGTCTGGAGACGGCGGAGGCTGTCTTCGCAGGCGCGGCGAATGTGATGGGCGGAGAGCCGCGAGCCGTTCGGCCCTTCGTACATCCCGCCGAAGACCTTGGTCGCGAGGACGACCTTCTCGCGTCGCCCGCCGCCTTGGGCCAGCCATCGCCCGACGATTTGCTCGGTGAGGCCCAACTTCGGCAGAATTCCCCAGTCGGCGAACTTCTGCCCGTAGACGTTGGCGGTGTCGAAGAAGTTGATCCCGGCGTCGATCGCGCGATCCATGATCGCGAACGAATCGGGCTCGGTCGTCTCCGGACCGAAATTCATGGTGCCGAGACAGAGCCGACTGACGCGCACACCGGCGCGCCCGAGTTGAACGTGATCCATGGGGTTGAGCCTCCGCGGTTGGAGAGTGGGAGCCTACAGCGATGCCCGGCCCGTGCGCTTGGTCGCAGCGCCCCGGCGACGGCCGGAGAGGAGACTGTCAGAAGAAGTTGCCGATGGTGAACTCGAAGACGCTCGAATCTTCGTAGGCCAGCGGGCGGAACGGGAAGCCCCACTCGAAGCGGAGGGGGCCGAGCGGGGAGAACCAGCGGACGCCGAAGCCGTAGCTGGTGCGAAGGCCGCCGTTTTGCGAGAAGACGTCGGGGATGATGTTGCGGCTGCAGGGGTCGGTCGACTTGCTGAGCGCGTTGCCGGCCACCGAGCAGTAGTTCGCTTCGGTGTTGAACGTGTTGCCGGCGTCCATGAAGAGCACGCCGCGGATGCCGACCTTGTCGAGGATGGGGAACTCCATCTCGAGGTTGGTATAGAACTGCATGTTGCCGCCGATGTTGGCGCCGTTGGGGAAGAGCCCGGCGTTCGGATCGGTCGAGGCGTTGAGCGGAAGGCGCGGGCCGAGCGAGCGGAGGCGGAAGCCACGCACGTCGAAGATGCCGCCGAGGAAGAAGCGCGCGAAGATCGGCACGCCCTGCGAACCAGGGCTCGAGACGTGGCCGAACTCGCTGTTGAGCTTGAGGACGAAGCCTTCGCCGAGCGGATAGTAGAAGCGGCCGGTGAGGCGGTGACGCAGGTAGCTTGTCTGCGAGAAGAACGCCGGATCGGCGAGCTCGGTGGAGCCCTGGAGGAAGACGCCGCTCGTCGGGAAGAGGCGGTTGTCGCGCGTGTCGTAGACGAGCGCTCCGCGGAGCGAGCTGGTGAAGCCGTCGAGGAAGAGGTTGGCGAGCGGCAGGCGCTGGAAGTAGGTGACCGCAGCGCTGGTGCCGAGGAAGGTACCGCCCGACGAGTTGCTGACCGAGACCTTCTCCGCCGTGTAGGTCGCGTTGGCGCGCAGCCACGGGTGAATGATCGGATAGCCGAAGGTGACCGCGCCGCCGAGCGAGCTCTGCTTGAACGTGTCGTAGATGCGGAGCTGGTCGTAGAGGTTGAGCGACGCCGACCAGTCGCTGTCGAAGAGGTAGGGCTCGAAGAAGGTGACATTGACGAGCTGGCGAAGGCCGGAGACCTGCGCTTGCAACGTCAGCGACTGGCCGCGGCCGAAGAGGTTCGCCTGCTGCACCTGCGCGGTGGCGATGAACGACTCGATGGAGGAGAAGCCGGCGCCGACCTGGAACGTGCCCGTCGGCCTCTCGGCGACCTCGTAGTAGATGTTGACGGTGTCGGGGGCCTGCGCGCGTTCGCTCGAGAAGTCGACGCGCTCGAAGTAGCCGAGGGCGAGGATGCGGCGACGCGACTCGTCGAGGCCGGTCTCGCTGTAGAGCTGACCTTCGAACACGGTCATCTCGCGGCGGAGGACTTTGTCCGAGGTCTTGGTGTTGCCGCGGATCTCGATGCGCCCGATGTGGACGAGCGGGCCGCGCTTGATCGGCACCGTGATGGAGACTTCGCGCTTCTCGTAGTCGAGCTGCGTGAGCGGATCGGCCTCGACGTTGGCGTAGCCGGCGTCCTTGTAGAGCGTCTTGACGGTGGCGAGGTCTTTGACGAGGAGCGCGCGGTTGAAGATGTCGCCGGCCTTCATGCCGATGAGGGCATGGAGCTTCTTGCGACCACCGACGGGCTCGATGTCGTTGCCGAGCTCGTCGCGCTCGATGATCTCGAGCTTCTTGACGGTGAACTGCGGCCCTTCCTCGATGAGGATGGAGACCTCGATGCCTTCGCGATCGGGGGTCAGCATCACGCGCGGCGTGTTGATGGCGATCGCGAGGTAGCCGCGGTCGCTGTAGAGCGCCTGCAGCATCAGGATGTCGCGCTCGAAGACGTCTTTGCGGTACGTCGCGCCGCTGCCGAAGCCGAGGAAGCCGCCCTGCGCCGAGAGCATGACCGCGCGCAGCTCTTCGTCGGGGATGTGATAGTTGCCGACGAAGGTGATGTTCTTGATCGTCACCTCCTGGCCTTCGACGATGACGAATTTGACCGTCGCCTCGTTGTCTTTGAGGGGGACGATTTCGCTGGTGACGGTGGCGAGGAAGTAGCCCTTTTCGGCGTACTTATCCTTGATTTTCTGGACGCTGCGGCGAACGGCCGGCGTCGAGAGCACCGTGTTCTCTTTGATTTCGATCTCTTCGCGGAGCTTCTCGGTGTCGAAGGCGCTGTTGCCCTCGAAGACCACGTTCTTCACGTTCGGTCGCTCGCGGACGAGGAAGCGGAGATCGATGGTGCCGTCGTCGTTGGGGGTGAGATCGACCTCGACGTCGTCGAAGAGGCCCGAGCCCCAGAGCTCGCGGACGTCGTGGGAGAGCTCGACGGGCGAGAACTTCGAGCCGGCCTTGAGGCGGAGGTAGTCGAGGATGCGCTCGGCAGCAACGCGCGCGTTGCCGTCGACTTCGATCGTGCGAATCGTCTTGCCTTCGGACTCTTCCGCGACCGACTTCGGGAGCTCGGGGAGCTTTTCGACGATGGGGGCGGCGCTGCCGGCTCCCGAAGCGCTACCTGAGGCCGAGGCGCTGGGGGCGAGTCCGGCCGACGTCGAACCCGCAGCGCTGGCGCTCGAGGATGCGGAGCCCGAGACGGACGCCGAGGCCGAGGCCGCGCCGGGGCCGACTTGCGCAGCGACACGCGACGAGCCGAAGAAGAGCGCGCCGAGGACGAGGAACGCGATCCATAGCGGCACCGCGCGGAGCAGCGTGCGCGGGCTCCTTCTTCGTGGTCCCCCAGGGAGTCGGGCGGGCTCTCGGGGGATGTCCATCGGGGAGGCGGAAGACCAGGAAGGGGGGGTGGGGCGGGGTGGTACCCGCGAGAACCGGTGCAGCCGCATAAGACGGAGCCGGGACGGGGGTCAACCACGACTCGACGAACGCATGACGAACGCATGTGCAGCCGCGCGTTTCGTCGCCTCGTTCGACCGAATGCACCCGCGTGAGCGGTATGTAGGTGGACGGTCGTGCGTGCGGTACACCTGCCCATCTCCGCGGCGGGCGGATTCCTTGTGATCTACGAGGAGCCACAAAAAATGGGCATGGACGAAGAAGGCGTCACCCCATAGAACCAAGGGCTCACGTACACTGAACGGGTGATCTTCGCCGCCCTCGAAGATCGTCGCCACGATCGCCGAGCCCTCGCTCGACGGGAGAAGTGATGCAGTTTCGTCGTCTCTTCCACGCCGCCATCGCCGCGACGCTGCTGACCGTCGCGGCGCCGCGTGTGGGCACGGGCGCGGGGACCGACATCGACAAGGCGGCGAAGATCCTCGCCGGAAGCGACGACTATCGGCTGCGCCTCGGTGCCGCGTTGACGTTGGGCAATACGGGCGATTCCAAGGCGCGCAAGCCGCTCGAGGCCGCGCTCGAAGATCCGCATCCGAGCGTGCGACAGGCTGCCGCGTCGGCCCTCGCCAAGCTGGGCGATGCGCTCGCGATCCCCGCGCTCGAGCAGGTCGCGAAGAAAGAGCCGAACGTCCCGACCAAGGCGGCGATGAACAAAGCCATCGCCGATTTGAAGGCCAACGGCGTCGCTGGCGGGACGACCGCTGGCCCGACGACCTCGACGGTGGGCGTCGGCGGCGCTCCAAACTGGGCGACGACGAAGTACCTCGTGAAGCTCGGCAAAATGGCGAACACGACCGGCGTGCGCGGCGAGGCGCTGGCAGGCGTTCTCCGGGCCTCGGCCATCGGTAAATTCGGCAGCCTCGCGGGCGTCTACGTCCTCCCCGACGACTCCTCGGCGACGTCGATCATGGCCACCGCGAAGGAGAAGGGCCTCCCCATCCTCGGCGTCGACGCCAACGTCGCGGCCCTCGATCAAGGCACTTTTGCAGGCGATTTGAAGGTGCAGGCAAAGGTGGCGTTTGCCATCACCAAGCTCGCGGTGGTGAAGGCGTCGATCGAGGGCAACGCCTCGAGCATCGGTTCGCCGAGCGCGTCGAAGAACCCGGCGGTGCTCGCCAAGCTGCAAGACATGGCCGTCGACGGCGCGGTGACGAGTGCGATGGGCAAGGCGCCGACGGCCTTCAAGGCCGCAGCCGGGCCCTGAAGTCTCGTCAGGCTTCTAGCGCAGCGGTATGGGCGCGACGGATGTCGCTTCGCGTTCTCTTGCTCGGCACGCCGCTCGATGCGCGGACGCGGCTCGATGGCTCGCGGCGCGCGATCGTCGATCTCGCGCGAGGGCTCGTCGAGACGCAGGTGGCGCGGCCGACGATTTTGGTGCGGCCCGGCGCCATCGTGCCCGCGGGGTGCGATGCGCTGACGGTGCGCGGCGGGCCCCTGGAAATCTTCGCCGCTGCGGCGCGTGGGCGCTTCGACGTCGTGCACGCGATCTTCGCGCCTCGGATGCGGACCGCGCTCGCGCTCGCGGCGCTCCGCCGTTGGACCGGCGTCAAGGTGGTGCAGACGCTCGCCTCGGTGGGGCTTCCGAGACGGGTTTTTTCGCCGATCCGCGCGCCGATCGCTTCGCGGATCGATGGGAGCGTCGACGTCCTGGTGGCGACCTCGCAGGCGCGGTTGCGTGAGCTCGAGGGTCGAGGAGCGCGCGCGATCTACCTGCCGATGCCGTTCGCCGCCGACGAGCTCGCCGAGGTGAAGCTTCCAGAAGGCGCCCACGGCGGGACAGCGCCGTCGCTTCTCTTCGTCGGCGACTACGAGCTCGGAGGTGCGCTCGAGCCGACGCTGGAGGCCTTCGCGACGATGGCGTCGCCGCTCGGGGTGCGGCCGACGTTGCTCGTGGCGGCGCGGACGAAGACGCCGGAGAGCGCGCGCATCGCTCGTCGTCTGGAGAAAATCGCGGGCGTGAGGGTGCTCGGCGAGCTTCCCTCGCTCTTGCCCTGGATCGCGGCCTCGCGTGCGGTGCTGCTGCCGGCGACCGATACGCGCGCGAAGCTCGATCATCCGCGGGCGCTGCTCGAGGCGATCGCGCTCGGCACGCGGATCGTCGTCGGTCCGGCGCCCTCGCTCGCGGAGCTGGTGAGCGATCCGTCGCTCGGCGAGGTCACCCGCGAGGTCGCGTCGTTGCGTGCAGCGATGGAGCACGCGTTGATCGCCGAGCCAGTGCGGCCGATGGCCCGGATGGCGTTGCTCGAGCTTCGGCGACCGACGGTCGTCGCGTTGCGCTACGGCGAGGTCTATCGCGGGCTCGTTTGATCGCGATGGATCGCGATGGACCGCGATCGATGAGGCCGCCGAGGTTGCGCTCGATTTCCCTCGGGAGATGCGTCGCCGCTGGACTCCTGCTACGAGCGGCGCGCGGCGCGAAACGAGAATCCATGAATCACGCTGAACGCACCCGATCTCTGCACGCGCGACTGCTCGCGCTGACGACGGCCGAGCTCGCCCCTCCGCACGTCGATCCGCACGTGGCGGCGTTGGCGGCGCTCGGGCTCGTCGATTTTGCCCGGAGCCCCGAGGGACAGGCGCGCTTCGCCGAGCTCGTGGCGCTCGATGGGTTCGACGGCGCCAAGCTAGACGAGCTGGCCATGTTGGCCGAGGCGCTCCTCGGCATCGTCGACGGTTTCGATCTCGCGCCTCGCGACCCGAAGCCGATCGCCGTGCCCGATGCGCTCGAGGCAGAGTGCCGCGCGCGTCGCACGCTCCTCGTCAATCTTCTCGTCGCGCTCAGCACCGAGCTGCCGGGCGTCTGGCGCATGCTCAAGCAAGTCGAGCTCTCGTTCGGGCCGCTCGATCTCGCCGTCGACTTACGCGGTCTCGCTGCTGCCATCGAGACGAATCCAGCGGCGGCGCAAGCCGATGCGGTGGCGACGCAAGAGCTCATCGCCTCGACGCGCGCGCTCGCTAGGCGTCTCGAAGACGTGCTCTACGCCGCCGACACGCCCGAGCTGAAGCAATCGCGCAGCGCGCTCCATCGCATGTGGGCGCTCTTTCAAGCTGCGTATCGTGAGGTCGCCGACGTCGGGCGCGAGCTCTTCGCCGAGAGCGGCGAGGCGATCTTCCCCAACCTCGATGCCATCGCCGAGGTCTCGCGGACGGCGCGCCACGCGTCGTCGTCGGACGAGCCGGCGGCGATCATCGTCGAGCGAGGCATCCCCGCTTCTCGTCGCGGCGCCGCCTCCACGCGTCGTCGTTCGTCGCAGCGCATGGCCGCGGTTCGCCCCGACGCCGCGCTCGCCGTCGAGGTGGTGCTCGCTGCGCACAGCGAATCGAACCTCTGGCTCGGCTTCAGCCAAGATCTCGCGGAAGGCGGGATTTTCGTCGCCACCTACGAGATTCGATCGGTCGGTACGCGCGTCGACATGTCCGTCATGTTGCCGGGCGCAGACGAGCCGCTGCCGCTCCACGGCTACGTTCATTGGGTGCGTCCTCCCTCCGCAGGCGACGACTTTGCGACCGGCATTGGCGTCCGCTTCGTCGAGCTCCCGGCGGCGACCGCCAAGCTCCTCCAGGCCTTCGCCGCCAAGCGCACGCCGATCTTCTACGACGACTGAGCGCTGCTCCTACAGGACGCCGAGCGTCTGCAGGAGGGTGTAGAGGTCGCTCAGCTTCTCGCCGCTCAGCTCGTGGTGGAAGCGGACGAGATCGCCGTCGGTCTCGATTTTGTAGCCGTCGACCCATTTTCGGGCGATTGCGCCTTGCAAGCCGGTGAGGTGGCTCTCGATGAGCTTGCGCATCTTTTCGGCGTCTTCCTTCGCGTGCGCTTCGTCCTTCGCCTTGCCTTCGAGGTCGAGGATGGCGCCTTCGTCGGGGCGCGCGTGAATGGCGATTTCGACGTCGGTGAGATCTTCGGGGACGTCACTGAGGACGTTGCTCGGCTTGCGGATGTAGGCCGAGACGATCAGTGAGTCGTCGCCCTTGGGGAGGATTTGCTTGGCCGTCTTCTTCTGCTTCACCATCGCGTGGGCGATGGCGAGGCCCGGTTTCTCGCCGTCGGCCGGGGTGACGATGAGACCGGCGGGGATTTGGATGAAGACGCGGACGGCGCCGTCGACGGTGCCCTTGAGCGCGGGGACGTCGTCGTCGCCGACCCAGGAGGCGTCCTTCATGTCGCCAGCGATGGCCTTGAGCGCAAGCGTGATGTCGGCCTCGGACTTGGAGTGCGCGAGGATGACGGTGACGCGCGAGGTCTCGTAGAAGCGCGGGCCGTCGGCGAGGAGCGCGTCGAGATCGGTCACCGGATCGATGCCGGTGCCCTTGAAGAAGGGTTTCCACTGCTCGATGTTCGCAAATTTGGCGCCGAGAGCGCGGCCGATGGGGTGCGCGCGCAGGTGGTCGAAGCGGACGAAGACCTTGACGTTGACCTCGCCCTTGGTCGGTTTGAGCCCGACGAGACCGCCGGCGGCTTGGCTCGGATCCTTGACCTTCTTGTTGCTGCCGCCGTCGGCATCTTCGGCATCGCTCGAGCCGTCGCCCGCGTCGCCACCCGCGTCGCCGGCATCACGCAGCGGCGCATCGGGCGCGCTCGGCTGCGAATCGAAAGCATCGGACGCGTCTGCTTGTGCATCGAATACGTCGGGTCCAGCGTCCCCGTAGGCGCCGTTCGGGAGCATTCCTCCGAACGTCCCTGGGCCGGTCGGCGCAGTTGCGGGTGGGTCGTCGCCTGGGTCGAGCTGGTCGAGATCGATGGGAATGACGGTGGGGTGATCGGAGTTGTCCTCTTTCCAGTGCACCGATGAGCCCACCCCGAGCAGCTTCAGGACGGCCGCGATGATCGCCGCCCAGGGCAGTGCGCTCGCGAGGTGGAGGAGAATCGACACCGGGACGAAGCGCACCAAGAAGTCGCGACCGAGCGGCCCGCGAGGGGCGACGACACGGGCAGCGGCAGCTTCGGTCGGGTGCATTTGCGGCGGGCTCGGGTGTCTAGATTCGGTCGCTGGTATGTAAGACGACCCAACGCCTCGAACGTTTTCCGGATTCTTGGCCTCGACGCGCGCCTGCGTAAAGCGAGGAGACGACCACGATCACATCCCCGGCCGTCGCCGAGGCCCCTTGCTTGCCCATCTTTCTCGGGTCTCATACGTCTGATGGAGGAGACACCATGACCTTTGCCCGCCGCTCGACGATTTCCTCGCTCGCCCAGGTCCTCGCCCTCACCGTCACGTTGGCGGTCCCCACGCTGGCGTTCGCCGACAGCAAGGCGCCTCCCGTCGAGAAGACGTCGAAGGCCAAGGAGCTCTCCGAGGCGTTCATCGCCGTCGCTGACAAGGTGTCCCCGTCGGTCGTGCAAATCGACGTCACGGTGCGCGACGAGTCGGCCGACCAGCTGCCGTGGTGGCTGAAGAAGAAGAGCGAATCGATCATCCACGGCAACGGCTCGGGGGTGATCATCTCCTCCGACGGCTACATTTTGACGAACAATCACGTCGTCGAGGACGCGCTCTCGATCACCGTGCGGACGAAGGACGGGAAGATTCTCCCGGCGAAGATCAAGGGACGCGATCCGGCGACCGATCTAGCAGTCGTGAAGATCGAAGCGGCGGGTCTCGTCTCGGCCAAGCTCGGCGACTCCGATGCGGTCAAGGTCGGCGAGTGGGTGGTCGCGGTCGGTTCGCCGTTCGGGCTCTCGTACTCGGTCACCACCGGCGTCGTCAGCGCCAAGGGTCGCGGCGGCCTCGGCATGAATGCGGTCGAGGACTACCTGCAGACCGACGCCAGCATCAACCCCGGCAACAGCGGCGGGCCGCTGGTGAACTTGAGCGGCGAGGTGCTCGGCATCAACACCATGATCGTCGGGCGCGGAAGCGGCATCGGCTTCGCGGTGCCCTCCAACATGTGCGCGCGCGTGGTCGCGCAAATCATGAAGAACGGCAAGGTCGTCCGCGCTTGGCTCGGCGTCGGCGTGCAAGACCTGACCCCCGATCTCGCCAAGGCCTTCAAGGTCGAGCCTTACGCCGGCGTATTGATCAACGAGACGTCGGACACCGGTCCGGCCGCGGGCGCGAAGATCGTCGCCGGCGACATCATCTCGAAGGTGGCGGGAAAGAACGTGCACGACGCGCAGGACCTCATTCGCGAGGTCATCAACCACGACGTCGGCACCACCATCGCCATCGAGGTCATCCGCGCCGGCAAGCCCTACGAGACGAAGGCGCTGCTCTCGGCGCGTCCGGAAGCGCCGGTGAAACCGACGCCGATGGAGGAGACGAAGACGAGCCCGAGCTCCGGCTACGGCGTCACGCTGAAGCCGATCCCGGAAGAGGCGATCGTCAAATACAACCTCAAGGGCAAGGCGCAGACGTACATCTCGTTCGTCGAGCCGAACTCGGTGGCCGACAAGGCCGGCGTGCAGTCGGGAGACGCCGTGCTCGAGGTCTCGGCGCAGACCAACCCGACGCCCGATCAAGTGAAGGCGGCGGGGACCAAGGGTTCGCTCTTGATGCGCTTGCAGCGCAAAGAAGCGAAATTCTACGTCGTCGTCACGAAGTAATCCTGGACCCGACCGAGCCTGCCGACCGAGACGCGCGTCAGGAGGCGTGCGTCTCGCGGAGGGTGCCTTGGTCGTGGGGCACCGATTCGCGTCGGAACTTCCCGTCGTCGCCGAGGACGTGGGCTTCCATGTTGGCGAGGCGCCCCGTCGCGTCGTCGAACTCGTAGAGATTGAAGCCGGCGTGACGGTGCCGGTTGCTCGAGAGGAGCGACGCGCTGGTGGCCCCGACGACGTCGATGGTGCCCATTTTCGTGGTGATCGTGCGACGCACACGGATGTGCGAGTGGCCGTGGAGGATCATCCCGTGCTCGAGCTTTTGCAGCGTGCGCACCATGTGGCGCGAGTCGTGGAGGCCTTCCATGTAGGCGACGACGCGGTTCTTCAGGTTGTGCGCGGGGTGGTGCTGGAGGATCACCTTGGTGCGCGCCTTCACCTCGGCGTGCTCGAGGATGTGCTCGAGCTGATCGATTTGCGCGGAGCCGAAGCGACCGGCGGCGACCATCGGCATACGCGGCACGGCGGTGGACATTCCGATGATGGCGACGTGGCCGCGCAGCTTCACGTATGGGTACTTGGCCCCGAAGTGCTCGACGCCGAACTGAGGAAGATCGCTCGCGATGTAGGGGCCGAAATACTGCTCGAAGCGCCGCTTGCGTGCCGAGCCGCTCGTGTAGACGTCGTGGTTGCCGGGGATGACGCTGACCTGATCGGGGCGGAGGCCGAGGTCGTCTTCGAGGAAGCGGCGGACCAGCTCGAATTCGGGCTCGAGGGCGAGGTTCGTGAGGTCGCCGGTGATGCACACGTGGTCGACGCCGGCAGCTTTGACCTGGTCGGCGACGGCCCGGACGGCGTGCGGCTTGTGCACCGATTTCCGGTGAAAGCGCAGCATCATGAAGCCGGTGAGGCGCTTGTTGAGGAACCGTCCGACGCCGACGCCATCGAAGGAGAGCAGGTGGAGGTCGGAGAAGTGCGCGATCCGCATGGGCGCCAGTGTAGTCACCCGCTCGTCTGATACAATGATCGGGCCCATGTCCGACAATCGCGAGCTGGTGCGTGCTTGGTTCGAGCAGCTCGACTTGATGGATTATTTTCAGATTCTTCATCTCGAGAGGCCGAGGCAGCTCGGTGAGTGGCCGACCGACGAGAACCTCCGCCGCGCCTTCGGTGCCTTCGCCGCCGCCTTCCATCCCGATCGTTACAAGGGAGAAGACCCGGACACCGTGACCAAGGTGACGACGATTTTTCGTCGAGGAAATGAGGCGTTTCGTGTGCTCGGCAACCCTGGGTTGCGCGCGCGCTACGTGCGACATCTCGCCAAGGGGAAGGTCCGGCTCGAGGGCGAAGAGCTGACACGCAAGCCGACGATGCAGGCGATGCAGGCGTTGCAGCTGCCGACACCGGGCGCGCCCGAAGCGCCCGCGGGAGGGACCGGTCAGCCTGCTCCGGCGCTCTCCTCGGCGCCCTTCGAATCGCTCGTCACGAATCCTTCGGCGGTCAACTTCGCGCAGGAGGCCGACAAGCTCCTCGCCCGGGGTGACTTGAAAAAGGCGCTCTTCCAGCTGCAGATGGCGCAGAGCAAAGAGCCGACGAACATGGCGCTCGCCGATCGCATCGCCGCGCTCAACAGCGGGGGTATCAAGAAGTGAGGCGGTGATATGCTCCGCCGCGTTCGATGGCGGGGGCGCACGAAATCAAAGGGTCGGCGTTCGTCACGCTGGCGCGATGGACGCTTGCCGAGCGGGGCAAGCTCGCGCTCGATGCGCTCGTCGAGGCGTTGCCTTTCTCCGATCGCGACGCACTGACGAATCCGACGGCGTCGGCTTGGTACCCGGAGGAAGTGCACCAGCGCGTGCTCCGCGGCGTCTGGGTCGTGCTCGCGCAGAAGGATCCACGGGAATACGAGCAGATCATCGCCAAGGCGACCGAGCTCGGCGTGCGTTCGTTCGCGCGGCTGATCCTCTCGTTCGCGTCACCGAGCTTCGTGCTTCGGCGCGCGCCGACGCTGTGGTCGATGTTGAGACGGGGGCCGGCGACGCTGACGATTCACCAGCACGGCCCGATGACCGAGCTGCACTATCGCGACTTTCCCTTCTTCGGCGACGAGCTCTATCGGCGCTATTTTCACGCGCTCCTCGGCGCGCTCGTGAGGCCGTCACTCGGTCGCGCGCCGCCGGTGACGATCGTCGGCTTCGGCGACGATCACCTCGACGTCCGCATCACGCTCGCGCTCGAACGGCACGCGCAGCATGCACGGGAAAAATAGGGACCTCAGCTCACTCGGCAGCGGAGTGAGCTTCGCTCGTGCTGGTCGTGACCGCGAAGGCGCCGCGGGCTTCACGGAGGCGCTCGACGTCGATGGGATCGATCGAGAGTGCGTGCTTTTGTGACCACATCCCGGCGCGGACGGCGCGCATGGGGACGTCTTTGCCGAGGAGCGCTTCGATGACCTCGCCGACCTTGACGCCGCCGGAGCTGGCGAGGCGGACGACGATGTCGATGGGGTAGAGATCGCCGACGATGCCGGCGCGCTCGAGGACGTCGCCGCCGACGCCCGGCACGACGCGTTCGAGGTAACTGCGGACGTCGATGCGTTTGCCGATGCCTTCGATGATGCGCATCACCGAGAGCGAGCCGCCTTCGAGCTGGCCCTCGACTTCACGGGCGAGCGCGCGCATGTCGCCGAGGCCGAGGACCTCGAGGGCGGCGCGGGGAATGCCAACTACATAATGTGCATATGCACCGTCGCCGAGGATCTTGGCGATGTTGGCGTCGTTGGGGCCGAGGCGGGCGACGGCGTCGAAGCTCATGCCGGACGGGGCTCGTTCGGTGAGGAGCTCGGGGAGGCGCGTGAGCTTGGCGAGCTCGAGATCGGCGGCGATGCGGACGTCGACGTATTCGTGGAGGGAGGCGACGCCGAGCGAGAGCGCCGGACCGAAGGTGAGGTCGGGCTTGGGGTGGAAGCCTTGCGAATAGTAGAGCGGCAGATCGAGGCGCCGCACTGCGCGGGGAAGCGCGCGGAGCAAGTCGAGGTGCGAGAGGAACGCAGCGGGGCCGAGCTTGGTGAAGCGGAGGCGATAGCGGTGGGGCTCGCCCTGAATGAAGCGGACCTTCGGCTTGCGCTCTTCGGGGCCACGCGGCTTTCGCTTTTCGAGGCGCTCGGTGTCGATGACGACGGGGCCGTCGGCGCCGAGCTTCTTCAGATAGACGAGCCGCTCGTCGCGCATCGCCGAGAGATCGCAGGCGACGCCGCAGTCGTAGCAGACGAGCTTTCGCTTGTCGGCGACCGTCTGCTCGACGTTGGTGTGGTGGACGAACATGCCGGCGGCCTTCCCGCACGGGAGCGAGAGCTGGTCTTTCAGCGCCTTGCGGTATTCGCGAGCGAGGAAGCCGTCTTCGAGGCCGACGTCGATGTGCGACCAGGGCAGGCGCGCGGAGAGCGGGATGGTGCCGGTGTAGCGCGCGAGGGGGATGCCTTCTTCGGCGAAGCAGCGCTGCCAGAGATCGAGATCGAGCTGCTCTTCCCAGGAGTCGAAGCGGGCGCCGCCGCGATAGGCGCGTTCGATGGCGGCGCCGACGGTGCGATCGCCGCGGGCGAGGACACCTTCGAGGACGGTGCCCGGCGCGTCGTGCATCTTCAAATCGACGCCGGCGCGACGCGCTTCGCCTTGCACGATCGCTTGTTTGCGCTGGATTTCGGGGAGCGCGTCGAGGGCGCACCACTGGAAGGGGGTGTGTGGTTTGGGGACGAAGGTGCTGACGCTGACGGTGACCGTGGGGCTGCGGCCCTTCTGTACTTTGCGTCCGACGTCGAGCGCCTTGCGACCGGTCTCGACGATGCCGATGACGTCTTCGTCGCGCTCGGTGGGGAGGCCGATCATGAAGTAGAGCTTCATCTTCGACCAACCGCGCGAGAAGACGCGCTCGGCGGTGGTCATCAGCTGCTCTTCGGTGACGTTCTTGTTCACCACGTCGCGCATGCGCTGCGTGCCCGCCTCTGGGGCGAACGTGAGGCCGGTGGCGCGCACCTTCTGGATTTCGTCGAGGAGCTCTTCGTCGAGGCCGTAGGCGCGGAGCGAGGAGACCGAGAGAGAAACGCGCTCTTTTTCCAGGCGTTTCATCACTTCGCGGACCAGCGGCGAGACGCAGGAGTAGTCGGCGGTCGAGAGGCTGGTGAGCGCGACCTCGTCGAAGCCGGTGCGCTTGAGCGAGGCCATCACCGTGTCGATGACTGACTCCGGATCGCGCTCGCGGACGGGGCGGTAGATCATCCCTGCTTGGCAGAAGCGACAACCTTCGGTGCAACCGCGGGCGATCTCGACCGAGATGCGGTCGAAGACCGCTTCGGGATTCGGCACCGGACCGTCGGAGGGGAACGGGTAGCGATTGAGATCGGGGACGAAGGCGCGTTGCACCGGGAATGGGAGCGCATCATTCGTAGACGCCGTCGATCCCGTCGGCCTCGAGACGACGGTGATGCCGGTGTCGGCGTCGATCTCCGTCGCGTAGAGGCTCGGCACGTAGACGCCGGTGATCTTCGCGAGCTCGCGGAGGCGCGCGTTTCGATCGAGGCCGCGTTTTTTGCCGTCGGCCCAAGCGCGAATGAGCGCGGGGAAGGCCTCTTCGCCGTCACCGACGACGACCGCATCGAGGAAGCGTGCGAGCGGCTCGGGGTGCGTGGCGGTCGGTCCGCCGGCGACGACGCACGGATCGTTTTCCCCGCGCTCGTCGGCGCGCAGCGGGATGCCGCCGAGATCGAGGAGCTGGAGGCAGTTGGTGTACGTCAGCTCGAACTGCAACGAGAGGCCGACGACGTCGAAGTCGCGCAAGGGGCGCGCTGTCTCGAGCGAGACGAGGGGGAGCTGACGGGCGCGGAGCTCGCGCTCCATGTCGATCCACGGCGAGAACGCGCGCTCGGCCAACAGGTCAGGTTGGCTATTGAGGAGAGAGTAGAGAATTTTCAGCCCGAGGTGGCTCATCCCGATGTCGTAGAGATCGGGGAAACCGAGACAGACCTTGGCGACGATTGTCGGATCGTCCCACGCTTTCAACACCGCGCCGGCCTCTCCGCCGAGGTAGCGGGCGGGCTTCTGCACGCTGGCGACGAAGTCAGCGTAGGGGTGAGGGGCCAGTGTCGAAGCGGTCTTCATCGAGGGCCGAGAGCCTAGCAGAGCGCAATCGGCGCGCCACGAAGCGCGCAATGACTGCAGGAGTGGAGAGCGCGAAGGGGGGCGCCTGCTAGCATGGGCTCTCCGTGGTCGACATCGACGAGGCCCTCCGCGAGTCGGAAGAGCGCTATCGCACGCTCTTCGAGCAGGCGCCGGTGGGGGTGTTCCTCTTCGATCGCTCGATGCGGATCACCGAGTGCAACCTCCGCTTCGTCGACCTCGTGCGCTCGAGCTACGACCGCTTGATCGGGCTGGATATCCGGCGCATTCGTGATCAAGGAGTGGTGCCGGTGATCGAGCGCGCGCTCGAGGGCGAGTCGACGATCTTCGAGGGGGCGTACCGTACGCATCACTCGAACATCGAGCTCCACGTGTCGATGCGCCTCGCGCCCCTGCGCGACGCCGACGGCAACGTGGTCGGCGGGATGGGGCTCGTCGAGGACGTCACCGAGAGAATGCGCAAGGCCGCCAAGCTGCGGACGTCGGAGCAGCGGCTCTCGCTTCACGTGCGCGACAGTCCGCTCGGGGTCGTCGTTTACGACCGCAAGGGGCTCGTCGTCGAGTGGAACGACGCTGCGACGCGCATCTTCGGATGGACCGCCGAGGAGATGCTGGGCAAGCACCCGCTCGACACCTTCGTCCCACCAGCGCAGCGGGCCGAGATCGAAGCGGTCGCGCGGAAGCTCTTCACCCGCAGCGGCGGTCGACGAAACACCAATCCCAACGTCACCAAGGACGGACGTATCATCCTCTGCGATTGGTGGAACACGCCGCTCGTCGACGACGCCGGGGACGTCATCGGGGTCGCCGCGCTCGTCGCCGACGTCACCGAGCGCAAGGAGAGCGAGGCCGCGCTCCGTCGCTCGGAGGCCCGTTTTCGGCAGGTCATCGAGCAAGTTCCGGAGCTCATCGCGGTGACGCGCGAGCGGCTCGTCGTCTACTCGAATCCGGCGCTGGTGCGTTTTCTCGGCTATCGCGAGGCGGCCGAGTTGCGAGACCGGCCGCTGGCGTCGATCGCCTTCGTCGACGACGTCGCGCGGCTGCTCCAGTTCGCCGACGAGGGGCACGAACATGGTTCTTCATTGCCATCGATCGAGTCGCGTCTCGTGCGTCACGACGGCACGCTCGTCACCTGCGAGGTGAGCGCGGTGCGCGCCGAGTTCGACGGGCAGCCGTCACTCATCCTCGTCGCCCGCGACGTCACCGAGCGAAAAGAGATGCAGCTGCGGCTCCTCCAGGCCGATCGCATGGCCTCGGTGGGGACGTTGGCGGCGGGCGTCGCGCACGAGATCAACAACCCGCTCGCCTATCTGATGGCCAACCTCGACGTCGTCACCGTGCGGACGCTCCCCAAGCTGCTCGAACGTCTTCGCGACAAAGACAGCTCTGCGAGCCCCGAGGAGGTGCTCTCGCAGGCGATCGAGATGCTCGAAATCGCCCGCGAAGGGGCGGCCCGCGTGCGGGACATCGTCCGCGATTTGCGCACGTTCAGCCGCGCCGACGACGAGCAACGGGGCCCCGTCGACGTGCGGCGCGTGCTCGACGCCTCGGTCAACATGGCGTGGAACGAGATTCGTCACCGCGCGCGGCTGGTCAAAGACTACGACGAGGTGCCGACGGTCTCGGTCAACGAGTCGCGCCTCGCGCAGGTCTTCGTCAACCTCCTCGTCAACGCGGCGCAGTCCCTCCCCGTCGGGAAGGCGGGCGAGCACGAGATTCGCGTCTTCGTCGGCGTCGATGGGCGAGGTCGGGTGCGCGTCGAGGTCAGCGACACCGGGCCCGGCATCCCCGAGGACATCGTCGCGCGCATCTTCGATCCCTTCTTCACCACCAAACCGGTCGGCGAGGGCACGGGCCTCGGCCTTTGGATTTGCCAGGGGATCATCACCAGCTTCGGCGGCGAGATCACCGTCGAGAGCCGGCTCGGGAGCGGCTCGACGTTCAGCGTCGCGTTGCCTGCCGACGAGTCCCCGCTCACCGAGTACGGCCCATCGTCGTCACCGCCTTCGATGACCGAGGCCAGTCGCGGGCGCGTGTTGGTGGTCGACGACGATCCGGCGGTGGGACAGGCGCTCTCGCGCGCGCTGGAAAATGAGCATCAAATCGAGCACGTGGTCAGCGCCCGGGACGCGCTCTCACGGTTGCGACGCGGCGACGGCTACGACGTCGTGCTCTGTGACCTGATGATGCCCGACGTCACCGGGATGGACCTCTGGGAGACCTTGCGGCGCGAGGCGCATCCCTCGGTCGAACGCTTCGTCTTCATGACCGGCGGCGCCTTCACCCCGCGCGCCCGCGAGTTCGTCGATGACGTGTCGCGTTCGGGCAAGGTGGTGCTCGACAAGCCCTTCGATTTGGTCGCCGTCGGCGAGCTCGTGCGGCGGCGCGTCAGAGCGAATCGCCGTGCGTCGTGAGCCCCAGTGCAAAGTGCGGTGAACATCGTTCTATAACCGTGCTATCTTTTGCTCGGGATCGTGCGGGGGCACGGTCGCCGCTCGCAACCGACGTCCGAGGTCACCATGCGCGCCGTCCATCTGCTCGCGTTCGTCTCGTTGTCGTCCGCCTTCGCCTTCGCGCTGCCGCTCGGAGGCTGCGGAGGCTCGGGCACACCCGCGAACGTTCCCAAGGCCGAGGGCACGGAAGAACCGAAGCCTGGGGGCAGCTCGGATTTGGCCCTCGGCGGCGAGTGCGTCGACCCGGTCACCGACGGTGACAACCACGACTCGACGCGCCCGTTCGGCAAGCACGTACAGCTCGACGTCCACAGCTTCGACCTCGACGACGACGGCAAGGTCGACATCTTCGTCAAGCCGGCTTGGTCGTGCGGGCACGGGTGCAACCGGTCCGCGTACATCTCGCGGGGCACCTGCGGCCACTACGTCGGCACGTTCCCGTCCGAGGACTACTACGAGATGATGCCCGAGAAATCGCACGGCTTGCACGACATCAAGGCGCGCCCGAAGCGCTCCGATGGCGCCGATCTCCGTTGCTTCCAGTTGATGCTCTCCTTCGACGGCAAGCAGTACGAGGTGACCAAGCATCGCGAGTGCGAGTGCAAGGAAGAAGCGCCCAAGTGCGAGGCCAATTGGACCGACGGCACCAACTGGCAGCCGTGACGTTCCATTCGAGTTTCCGTTCGAGTTTCAGTTCGAGATGGCGCTCGAAAGCAGGCAATGTGACGCACCGGGGAGCAACGGCTCGAGCACGGTGAAGTCGGCGAGGATTCGGGCGTTCGCCTCTCGCGCGACGTAGGCGCGGACCCACGATTTCGCCTCCCATTCGCGCGCGCCGACCCAGGCTTCGTCGCGTGTGTCGAGGAGCACCGCGCGTCCGTGGCAGCGGGCGTCGTCGAGTCGCGCGGTGAGCGCACCTTCGTTCGCAGGCCACGCCCATCCCGGACAGAGGAGCTCGAGTCGCGCCCTGGGAACGCCGATGCCGGCGCGATGGACGGAAGCGGCATCGGCCTCTGCGAGCACCGCGCCGGCAGCGGGACAGAGGTGACCGGGGACGACGAGGGCGTGATCGGGGGCGATGCGGAGGCGTGAGCGCATCTCCTCTCCTTCGCGGGCGAGCGCGTGCGTTCGTGCGAGGGCGACGGGTGCGAGCGCGAGCGGGGCGACGAGAAGGAGAGCGAACCTCACGCGGCGTGGGCCGCCGAGCTTGTTCGCGAGCGGCTTCGCGGCGACGACGAGGAGCGCGAGCGGCGCGGTGGAGAGGAGGTAGCGCGGGCTGAACGAGCCGTCGGGATAGACCGTGAGGAGGAGCGTGCCGAGGAGCGAAGGAAGGACGACGGCCCGTATTTTCGGCTGCGCGAGCACCGTTCGGAGTTCGCGTGGGCGCATCGCGATCACCGCGAGCACGACGGGGAGGGGGCCGAGCGTGAGCATCCAGACGATCGACAGCCCGACGTCGCGGAGGCCGATCGGATGCTTGCTCGACGAGCTTGCCATCGCGTCGAACCAACCGGCGAGCGTGGCCGAGCCCTTGGCGTGGAGGACCACGAGCGAGAGACCGACGACGAACGAGAGCGTCGCGACCGACGCCGCGCGCTTCTTCGGCCAGAGGAGCAGGACGACGGCGACGAATTGGAGAGCGGCCGTTTCACGCACCGCGACGGCCGCGGCGACGAGCACGCCCGCGAAAAAAGCCTGGATCGACGACCTTCGATCGTCGCCGCCCCCTGTCGGGCACGCGAGCACGAGCGCGCCGAAGACGAGCGTCAGCGCGGGCGCGTCCGTCAGTACTTGGTGGGCCGTGTGCGCGAACGACGGTGAAATCGCCAGCGCGGCGCCGGCAGCGAGCGCAGCCCTTCGTCCGAGGCCGAGGCGCGCGACGAGGAGCGCGAAGAGAGAGGGAGCAAGTGACGAGAACGCCGTCCACCACCAGCGCAAACAAGGTTCGAGCGCGGCCTCGCCGGCACCGAGGCGGAGGGCGACGTCGACGATCCAGCGCGAGACGGCGAGGAAGAGCGGTCTGCCGAGGAGGAGCCCGCTCGGTTCACCACGCAGCGCCTGGCGGACGTAGTCGCCGGCGTCCCAATAGGCGAGCCCATGCGTGCCGACGGTGCTCGCTGCGGCGAGGGCGACGCCGAAGAGCAACGTGAGCTCTAGTCGCGTCGGCCGCGTCGGCTGCGTCGGCTCGTCCTGATCGGTCATGTTTGGTTCAGCTCGATCCAGCTCGGTCAAGAGGTGGGTGAGGTATCATCGAACGATGTCGGCGGCCCACCGCGCACGCGGCGCGAAGAATGTCGCGCTCACCATCGCGGGCAGTGATCCCGTCGGCGGAGCGGGAATTCAAGCCGATTTGCGCACCTTCGCGGCCCACGGCGTCCACGGCCTCTCGGCCGTCACTTGCCTCACCGTGCAAGGAACCCGAGGCGTGCGCGCGGTCCATCCGGTCGACGCAGCGATCGTGCGCGCGCAAATCGAGGTCGTGCTCGAGGACGTGCGGGCGCAAGCGATGAAGACCGGCGCGCTCGGCTCGGCAGAGAACGTCGTCGTCGTCGCCGAGATCGCGGCGCAACGGCCGAGGCTCCCGCTCGTCGTCGATCCGGTGCTCGTCTCCACCAGCGGCGCGGCGCTCCTTCCGACGAAGGCGCTCGAGATCTTGCGCGAACGTCTCCTTCCGCGGGCGACGCTGGTCACCCCCAACGTCGACGAGCTGGCGGTGCTCCTCGACCTCGAGGCACCTGGCGATCTCGAGGGGCTACGCGAGATGGCGCAGCGGGCCCGCAGAGAGCTCGGGCTGCGCGCGGTGCTCGCGAAGGGGGGGCATCTTCGCAGCGGTCGTGACGAGGTCGTCGACGTCCTCGTCGATGCCGCAGGCTTCGTGGTGATGAGCGGCATGCGGGTGCGAACGCGTTGCACGCACGGCACCGGTTGCACCTTGTCGGCGGCGATCACCGCGCGGCTCGCCCGCGGCCAGACCTTGCGCGCGGCGGTGATCGCGGCCAAGCGCTACGTCGAGGAGTCGCTGCGGGCCGCGACTCCGCTCGGACCGGGGAAGAGCCCGATGCATCAACTCCATATGCTTCGTCCGGTGCGCTGAAACGGCCTATTTTCCGCATTTCGGCGCGGCGCGAAGGGCCCGGCCGACGGCGTCCTTCACCACCAAGACCGAGCTGTCGAGCGCGGCGAGGCGTTGCGCGAGATCTTTCGGATGGAGCTCGCCGAGGGCGACGATGGCGGCGAGACCGAGCACACGTGCGCCTTCGCCGTCGTCGACGTGGCGGGCGAGCTCGAAGAGCGCGTCGGCGCTGGGTTGATCGCAGAGAATGCCGAGCGCTTCGACGGCGTCGCGGCGGACGTCGATCGCTTCGTCGGCGTCGAACGCGCGTGCCCGTACTGCAGGGAGCTGTCCGTGCGCGCCGCGGCTCGCGAGGGCCCGGAGCGAGGCCATGCGAACGCTCTTGGCGTCGTCGCGCGTGGCGGTGGCGAGCGCCTGGTCGACGTCGGCGCCACTCGGCGAATCGCCGAGGAGCTCGGCCGCGGCGATGCGCACGTAGGTCCAAGCGTCCGCCGCGAGCATCGTCTTCACGGCCGGCGTCGCGCCGAACGACGCGGCCTTGCGGAGCGCCTCGAGCGTGCGCTGACGGACGCGTGGATCGACGTCGCCGAGCGCGTGCAAGAGCTCCGGACGCAGCGCTTCGACCGCGCCCCCGACCTCGGACGCACGCGCGCGCAAATAGCGATCGGGCTCGGCGAAGAGCGTACGCAACCAAGCGACGGAGCCCGGTTCGGCGCGGGCGGCGAGCATCGCCAGCGGCTCGGCGGCGAGCCAACGTCGCTCGAACGGTTGTCCGGCAGCGGCGTGGGCGAGGAGCGCTTTTGCGAGCGGCGGGAGGAGAGGTCCCGACTCGGTGCTCTCGCCGATCGCCACGGTACCGGCGATGGCGCGCGCGAGCTCGATGAGCGGGGCCACCTCTCCAGCAGGCGGAGGCGTCACGTGCGCGCCGATCCAAGCGAGCGTGACCGCGCGTCCTTCGGAGGTATCGACGACCCGCGCGAGGGCTTTGCGGAACGTTCGCCTTCGCGCCGGAGTCGCGGTCGGGAGCGCGTCGAGGATGGCGGCGAGCGCGATCTGGGGTGAGAGCTTGGCGAAGCGCTCGGCGAGGATCTCCCGCGCGGCGCCGCCCCCTTCGAGGAAGCCCTTGGCGATCGCGTCTTTCGCTTTTCCGCCGCAGGCATCGAGGGCGATGCGCGCCGCCACCGTCGCCTCTTTCGGTGCGTCCCAGGCGAGACGGACGAGACCCGGCGCGGCAGCCTCGCACGGCGTCGACTCGAGCACTTCGACCGCCAACGCTTTGCCTCCGTCGCCCATCGACCCGAGCTTGCCGATGACCGTGGTGGCGCCGCGGGAGGCTGCGTGCACGAGGAGACTCTTGGCGAGCTCGGCGCCGTTGCCGCCGTCGTCGAGGAGGGTGACGACGTCGTCGAGCGTGTGGATCGTCGCCGGCACGACCGGCACCCCTTCGACCTCGGCGAGCCCCACATTTGGCTCCGATTTCGGATCCATAGAGGCTTTATCGAGCTCGAGACCGACGCAGGTCGTCGCGCGGGGCGCGGGAAAGACGACGTCGACGCGCGCGCCAGCTTCGGTGACTTCGGGGATCGTCACACGGAAGGTCGCGTCGTCGAGCACCACGTAGATCGACGTCGGTTGGGCGAGCTCAGAAAAGGGCTTGGTCGGCCTGACGACGAAGGAGAGACGCTCGAGTGGTAGCGCTTTCGGCGCCGAGAAGACGACGAACTCGCCGCGGCCATCGCCCTTGCGACCTTCGGTCCAGACCGTCGAGGGATCGTCGTCGACCAAGGCAGCCGAGCCGCTGTCGTTGGTCGAGGCGCCACGGAGGCCGAGGGTGCTGCCGATGGGAGCGCGCGTGGCGAGGACGCCGGCGAGGGGTGACGCCTTCTCGCGAGCGTCTTTCGAGAGACGCGGCATCGCGATCGCGTGCAAGGTCATCGAGGCGACGTCGAGGCGGCGCGGTGCGAGGAGCGTCTCTCTTTGTCCGCAGAGGGTGAGCGCGCGACGAATCTCGCCGACGTAGATCGTCGCGCCGTCGATGAGGACCCGCCCGCCGACACCTTCTTCTCCGGCGAAACCGGTGAGGCCGGAGAAGAGCACCTGTGCGCCGCCCTTCTTGGCGCCCGAGACCAACGCTTCCCAAGCGATTTCCGGGTGTCCGGTGTCGTGGAGGACGACGTGAAGGACGCTTCGTCCGCTGCCGACCGCGAGGGTCTCGACGCGAGACGTGGCGAGGTCGATCGGGCTCGGGAGGTCGATGGCCAGGGTCTTCGCGTCTTTGTCGACGCACGGCGCCGAGCAGCCGAGGGCCGTCAAGGTTCGTTGCGCGAGATCGACGTGGACGCTGCTCGCTCCGAGACCTCCACCGGCAGCGGTGCTTCCGTCGAGCGACGCCGTAGCGCCGCGTGCGGGAGCTCCCGAGACGAGAAGAGCTCCGAAAACCAGGGTAGCGGCGCAGGCGGGAGGGGTGGGCCTTCGGCGGGACACGCCCCATCATAACCGCGCGCTCTGCCGTTGCCGAGGCTGGAGGTGCGCGAAACCATGCCCAAGAGCGCGGCACCGCGTACACTGGACCGTGATGGCGGCTCCGCATCCGCGAATCCTCGATCGGCTGCTCGCCGAACGGAAGATCACCCGCGAGCAGTACGAGTCGACCCTGGCGATTCATCGCCGCGACGGGGGCGCGGTCGAGGAGATCCTCATCGAGTCGGGCGTCTTCAGCGAGGGCGACCTCTTGAAGAACCTCGCCGCCGTCTACAAGACGCGCTTCGTCTCGACCGAAAAGCTGTCGAAGGCGAGCATCGAGAAATCGACGCTCGATCTCATTCCGCGCAAGGTCGCCGAGCGCAACGGCGTCGTCCCCGTGATCCTCGATCGCCGCACCGCCACGCTCTCGATCGTCATCGTCGATCCGGAGAACGTGCAGGCGCTCGAGGAGGTGAAGATGGCCTCGCGCGTTCGTGAGGTGGCCGCGCTCGTCGCTCGCCCCGAGGCCATCGCCGCCGCCATCGCCAAGTTCTACGCCCTCGACGATCGCCCCTTCCAAGCGCTCGCGCGGCGGATGATCGAGCAAGCGAACCGCGTCAGCACCGACATCTACGGGCGGACGATCGCGCCCAATCAACAGAGCGCCGTCCGCAACGATCCGATGCTCGTCGAGTTCGAGCGCTTCGGCGATCAGCGCGCGCACAACGTCGGTGAGCGCAAAGAGACGCAGAGGCCTTCGGCCGATCCGTCGCCCTCGGGGACCATCTCGCTTCCGCCGCCGGCTGCGACTCCGCAACGTGCGGTCGCCAGCCTCGAGCTCCCGGCGCCACTGCCTCCGAAGCCGCCGACTGCCGCGCCGCCGCCCCAGCCGGCGCCTCCGCTCGCCACGCCGGCGCCGATGCTCGCGCCAGCGGTGCCGCCGCCGCCCGCGCCACCGGCCGAGAACTGGATGGAGACGCTCAACGTCCTCATCTCGCTCCTCGAGAACAATCGCCCTGATTTGCGCGGTCATTCAGCGCAAGTAGCGCGGCTCACGCGCAAGCTCGGAGAGCGCGTCGGCCTCTCCGAGCGCGAGGTCGATCAAGTCGTCGCCGCCGCGCTCCTCCACGATCTCGGCAAGGCCTCGAGCTACCACCTGACGCCGCTCAACGTGGCCGAATACGAAGGTCATCGCATCGCCGCGAAGAAGAGCTACCTCACGCCGGCGCGGCTGATGGACTCGGTGAGGATGAGCGACGCCACCGCGCGCGCGCTCACGCACATGTACGAGCGCTTCGACGGCAAAGGCTTCCCCGACGGCCTCGCGGGCAAAGACATCCCCATCGGCGCGCGCTTCCTCGCGATCACCGACACCTACGCCGATTTGACGCAAAACCCGCGCAATCCGTATCGAAAAATCCTCCGCCCGAAGGAGGCGATCGACGTCTTCGCGAAGTTCAAGGCGCAGGTCTTCGATCCGAATCTCGTCGACATCTTCCGTCACGTGGTCACCGGCGACGACCTCAAGGCGAAGCTCCTCGCCAACCGCAAGACGGCTCTCCTCGTCGATCCCGATCCGGAAGAGACCACGGTGCTCGAGCTGCGAATGATCGAGCAAGGCTTCGAAGTGAAAATCGCGCGCACCGCCGACGTGGCGCAGCGGCTCCTGGTGGAGACCGATTTCGAGATGGTCGTCTCCGAGGTCGAGCTCCAGCCGTTCGACGGCTTCGAGCTCATCGAGAAGGCGCGCAAGGTCGGAGCCTCGAAGGACGCGGTGTGGGTCTTTCTCTCGACGAAGGCCGATCGCGACGCGGTCAACCGCGGCTTCGAGCTCGGCGCCGCCGATTGGGTGCAGAAGCCGGCCAAGGCCGAGATCCTCGTCGCCAAGCTGCGCAAGTTGGTCGAGCAAGGTGCCCCGGCGAAGCAGACCGCCTCACGTGGCGTCAGCGGATCGCTCGAAGAAATGGGCCTCCCGGACATGGTGCAAATTCTCTCGCAGGGTCGGAAGACCGGCGCGCTGAAGATCACCACGGGCAGCGACAAGGGCGAGATTCACTTCGTCAACGGTGACATCTACAACGCCAACTTCGGCAAGCTGAAGGCCGAAGAGGCGATGTACGCGATGATTCGGCTCCGCTCCGGCGACTTCCAACTCGATCCCAATTTCAAGGCCGATCAGCGGGTGATTCAGATGAGTGCCGAGGGCTTGCTCCTCGAAGGGATGCGTCGGCTCGACGAGAGCTCACGTGTCGCCGGCGATCCACGATGACGACGTGACGGTCACGCCCAACCAACGCGCAACCAACCGAGGTGGCAGATGAAACGAAGCTTATCCCCGAGTGTTCTCATCCTCCTCGCGTCAGGGGCGTTCGCCTGCGGATCGGGGGCCACTGCGCCCGCCGGCGACGACGACACGGGCACGCCGACCGGGGACACCGGCACGACGCCGACCGACGGTGGCGGTAGCGACACGAGCACGCCTCCGACCGATGGTGGCGGCACCGACACCAGCACGCCTCCGACCGATGGCGGCGGCACCGACACCAGCGTTCCGCCGACGGATGGCGGCACCACGTGTGCGAAGGCCGCCGGCACCGAGGGCGTGCACCTGATGTTGAACGTCACCTGGAAGGGCACGTTGGCGATCAATGCCGGCAGCGGCGTTGCCCACCTGTGGACGAAATCGGTCTTCACCACCGATGCGGCGGGCAAGCGAACGGCCCAGCAAACGCCGTGTGGATCGATGATCCCCGACATCATGACCACCGCCATCGCGGGCAGCACCAAGATCCAGCCGGAGTTCCTCCCGGCGGTGTGGGCAGGGACGAAGATGCCGGTCTTCACCGTCACCGGGAAGGTCTCCGGCTACAACATCGGCGACACCGTGGCGATGGATCCGATCGCGGTCATCGTCGGGACCACGCTCGCCGATCCTGGCGGCGCGTGGCCCTCACCAGGCGCGCTCACCGGCGTCGATCACGACGGCGATGGTCACCTCGGCATCAGCGCGACGCCGAAGACGGGTGGTGGCTATTCGCAGCCGCCGGTCGATCTCTCGATGGGCTCGCGCGCCGATCTTCTCTACATCGCCTCTCGCACCACCTCGGCGATCAGCGGCAAGCGGACGACGTGTGACATGGCCACCGGCACCGCGACGGTCACCACCTTCGACAACCACGTCATCGGTTGCCACATCGCCGGTGGCGCGGAGTGCACCGCCGCGCAGCAGAAGTTCGTCGACGACAACCGCACCGTCTTTGCGATCGGCACCTCGACCTTCGAAGCCAAGACCCTCGCCGACGGGGCCTCCTGCGCCGACATTCGCGCTGCCTTGCCTGCGAAATGACCCGGCGCGCTCTCTCGCCGAGCGCCATCGTCACCGTCTCGTCGCTCGCTCCGATCCTCGGGCTCGTCGCGCTCGTCGCGCTCGTCGCACCGCCGGCTTCGGCGTCGGGGTTCGCGACGACGCGCTTCGGTGGTGAGCACGGCAACGTGACCGAGTCGAATCCGACGGCGCTCTATTACAACCCAGCGGGCATCGCCTTCAGCGAAGGGACGCATCTCTTCGCCGAGGGCCAGCTCGCCATTCGTCACAACACGTACGAGCACACGGCGGCGAAGAACGACGTCGCCGAGCCGGCCGGTGCTGCGGGCGCGAACAACGGCAAAGCGAGCCTCACCAACGTCTTCGGCGCACCGACGCTCGGAGCGACGACGAAATTCGGCAACCTCGCCGTCGGCGCCGGGCTCTTCGTTCCCTTCGGCGGACGCGTCTCGTGGAATCCCAACGAGGCCTTCCGCAACGACGCTAGATACCCTCTTGCAGTGGACGGCGTGCAGCGATGGCACGGCATAGATGGCGCCGTCACGTATCTCTATGCCACCCTCGGCGTCGCCTACAAATTCGGGCGATTCAGCGTCGGCTTGAGTGGCAATCTCATTTTTTCCAACTTGAAGCTCAATCAGGCCAAAGGGCTGGTCAATGGCGACGACGACGTCGACGCCGAAGCGCGCAGCGCGATCGACGTCAAGGCCACCACCGGCAGTTTTGCCCTCGGCGGGATGTTCGAGGCGATCGAGAACGTGCTCTACATCGGCGCGTCGTACCAAGCGGCGCCGGGGAGCAAACAACACGGCACGCTCACCCTCACCCAGGGCGACGCGACGCTCGTGCGCGCCGTCGATTTTCGTCAAGGAATGCCCGACATCGTCCGCCTCGGCGCCCGCTATCGGCCAGTGCCTGATTGGGAGTTGCGACTCTTCGGAGACTTCACTCGTTGGAGTCGCCTCGAACAACAGTGCATCTCCCTCGAGGGTCAAGCGTGTGGCGTCAAACGCAACGGCTCGGCAGAAGACGGCACCGGCACCGTCAACGCCCTCTATCGCGGCTGGAGTGACACCCTCGGCATTCGCGTCGGCGTCAGTCACTGGTTCTCCCCGCGGGTCGAGCTCTACGTCGGCGCCGGCGTCGAGACGAGCGCAGTACCGGACGCGACGCTCGAGCCGATGCTCTACGACGCCACCACCGTCTCCACCGCGCTCGGCGGCCGATTCGAAATCTTCGAGCGCCTCTATCTCGGCGCTTCGTACACGCACATCCAGTATCTGCCGCGCGACAACACCGGCAAGAGCATCCTCGCCGATCCGGCGGTCGATCCGATCACCCGGCGCGTCGACGGCAGCGGGAAATACGGCTCGTTCGTCGGCGTCGGAACCCTCAACGTCGAGTACAGGTTTCGATGAGCCACTCCGTGCAACGTCACCTCGAGGTCGCGCCTGCCGTCTATGACGTCGAGATTCGTCGCTTCGTTCCGGCGTACGAGCAGATGCTCGGCGAGGTCGTCGACGCGCTTCGCGAGCATCTCCCGAAGGACGACGCGCGCATCGTCGACCTCGGCGCCGGCACGGGAGGGCTCTCCGGCTGGATCGCCGAGCGAATGCCTGCGGTGCGCCTCCTTCTCCTCGATGCCGACGCGCAGATGCTGGTACGTGCCGAGGAGCGCATGCGTCCCTTTGCGGACCGCGTCGAGCTCCGTCATGGGTTCTTCTCCGATGCGCTTCCGTCCGTCGATGCGGCGGTCGCGTCGCTCTCGCTCCATCACGTCCACGATCGTGAAGGCAAGGTCGCCGTCTACGCCAACGTGCACCGTGCGTTGCCGGCGGGCGGGGTGCTCGTCATCGCCGACGCGACGATTCCAGCCGATCCGTCGCTGCGAGACCCGCTTCGAAAGCGTTGGGCGAGCCACTTGATCGCGAACGGTGACACCGACGAGCAGGCCCGCGCGCGGTTCACCCAGTGGGACTTGGAAGACCGCTTCTTCGGCGTCGACGAGGAGCTCGTGATGTTGCGCGAGGGAGGCTTCGCGTCGGTCGACGTCCGCTTTCGTAGCGGCCCGATGACGGTGCTGGTGGCGCGAAAGGGCTAGTCACTCCTGCGTCGCCATCTCCATCATGTCTTTATGGATTTGGTCGACGAGCGCGCGGACGCGGGCGTCGCCGGGGCCGAGCTGAAGAGCGATGCGGGCGTGCTCTTCGGCTTCGGGGAGCCTGGTGAGTCTTCGCAAGGCTTCGGCGAGATCGGCGTGCGCGCGGCGTGAGCCCGGATCGCGCGCCAGGGCTTCTCGATAGGCAGCCTCGGCGAGATCGGGTCGGGCGCGTTCGAGCTCGGCGTTGCCGATGGCGACGTAGGTGCCGACGTTGGGCAAGAGCGGAAGAGATCGACGAAGGGCGTCGAGCGCACCGTCGGCATCTCCCAGCTCGAGACGGGCGAGGCCGAGGGCGAGGGCGTTTTCTCCGGAACGTGGATCGATGCGCGCGGCACGTCCGAGCTTCGAGAGCCGCGCCTCGGGCTCGAGCGATTCGGCGGCGACGCGCGTTCGAGTCCCCAGCCACGCGCGAGAGGCCGGAACCAGGAGCAGCGCGCACGCGAGCCCCAACGCCAAGTGCGATCGCGTCGAGAAAACCAGATGTTTCGTCGCGTCATCGGTCTTCGCGATGCGCGCCGCCGGCAGCGCGGCGAAGGCGAGGGCGACGAGGGCGACGAGGGCCGGCTGCTGCATCGGACTGTCGCCGAGCGCGCAGACGGCGAACGCGGCCAACGCTCCGGCGATCGCACGTGTGCCGCTCCGAAGATGGGCGACGATGGCCGCGAGGATCGCGCCGGCGAAGCAGACCAGCCCGAGCGGACCGGTGGTGACGGCTGCTTGCAAGAAGTCGTCGTGCGCCGTCGTCGCGTTGAGGAAGCGTCGCGAGGCCTCCTTCGGTGACATCGTCGAGAGCGCCTCCCCTTGCTCGCGCAGGTACGCGTCGGGATAGCCGCCGAGCCCGACGCCGAAGGGAAACGACGAGACCGCCGCGCGGACCGAGATTTTCGCGATCCAGAGGCGCCCGCGGAGTGACGTCGCTGCATCGACCTCGCCGCTTCTCGCCTCGTCATGCGCCGGGCTCGCGAGAGGGCTCGAGTGCGCTGCAGGTGCAGGGGTGCTCGTCGACGTCGGTCTTCGGGGAAGGGGAACGTTGGGGAGCGCCACGAGCGCGGAGACGACGCCCAACGTCAGCGCAGCGCGACGGAGCAACGACGCGCTCGGATTTTGGCGGAAGAACATCGTCACCAGCCCGACACCGCACGCGATCCACGCCACGCGCGAATGCGAGAGGCCGAGCGCCAACGACGAGAGGACGAGGACCCCGATGGCGACGACGCTGCGCGCGCGAGGGCCACGACGGTGCCACGCGTAGGCGAGATCGGCGACGATCGGAATCGACACCGCGAGGAGGAGCCCGAGCCAGTTGGGGTTCCCCTGACCGCCGTGGAGCGAGAAGCCGCGTGCGCCTGCGAGCGCGGAAATCACCGTGATTCCCCCAGCGATGCCGGAGATACATAATGTGGCAATGCGTAATGTGGAGAGCGCCTCCGCGCGTCCGAGTGTGCCGGCCGTGAGCGCGAGGGCGACGCCGACGACGAGGAGCGTGAGGAGAGCGAAGACGTCGCCGCCTCCGTGGAGCGCCCCGAGCGCCGACACGACGACGAAGGCGAGAGCGAAGAGTCGTGCGCGCGACTGCGAGGGCGCAGGCGATTCGATTTTGGTTTTGCGTGTGGCGGTCCATGCCAAGCCGGCGAGCGCGACCACGAGGAGGAGCGCGCGCTTCGGATGGGCCGCTTCGGCGTGCGGATCCCAGGCCAGCGCCGAGAGGGCGATCGCGATCGCGAAGGGCGCTGTTTTCATGGACGACAGCGACCTGCGCTCAACCCTCGTCGTCGTAGCCGGAGCGCTGATCGAGGAGCTTGCGGAGAAGATCGCGCACCACCGGCCGCTCTTCACGGGCGAGGGCGCGTCGCATCTCGTAGGTGACCGTCGCGCGGTGATCGCGCATCAAATATTTCACCGCCAGCTCGCGCTCGCTGGCCTTGCCCGAAGCGAGCGCGTCGAGGAAGCGGAAGAACGACGACTCGGGATCCCAACGGAGTCGAACGGCGGCTGCGGCGAGGGCGAGTCCGATGTCGGCGCCCGTCTCGCGCTTCTGCAGCTCGGGGAGAAAACGCGCGCGCACCACCGGCTCTTGGATGCGACCGAGCAGTCGGACGACGATCGGCAGGCGATCTTCCGGGACGTTGTCGAAGTCCTTGAAGATGACGGCGTCGGCTTCGGTGACGCCTTCGCGGGCGAGCATGATCGCGGCGTGGAGGCGAAGGCGCGTGCTCTCGGTCGTGAGGAGCGGCTTCGTCACCGCGATGGCGCCCTTCTCGCCGAGATCGCCGGCGAGATCGATCGACCAACCGGCGCGGTAGAAATCGCCCATCGCCAGTGAGGCGGAGATGTCGCTCACCGAGAGCGGCCCAGCGCCGGCCGGCTTGAGCGCGCCGACGAGGTCGGTGAGATCGCTCCGACCCTTCACCCACGAGAGGAGCATGCGACCAGGTACCTGCGCGCCCTTCGAGGCGAGCAGGTAGTCGTCGACCTCGGAGAGCGCGCAGCGACGGGTCTCGACGCAGGAGACGATGTCATCGGTGACCCGCGGATCGTCGATCTTGGCGAGCGCGAGGGCGGCCTTGAGCTTCACGTTCGGGTTCTTCGACGAGTAGAGCTTGTCGAAGACGAGGTCTTTCTTCGCCCCGTCGGAAAGCGCGAAGAGGCTGTAAATCGCGGTCTCGCGCAGCGTTTCGTTCTTCTCGATTTTCTCGTCGGTGAAGCGTTCGAGGAGGGGCATCGCCTCGGGTGCGTCGAGCTTGCCGAGCGCGGCGACGGCGGAGACGCGGACGTAGTCGTTCTTGTCGTCGAGCGCCTTCTTCAACATCGGCAGGCCTTCGGGACGTCGCACGTCACCGAGGACGAAGGCCGCGTTCATGCGAATGGCCGCCTGCTTGTGCTCGATCAGCGCCTGCGCCGTCGTGTAGAAGGCCTTGGCGTCGAGGCGCTCGAGGGCGAAGGCGATGTTGTTGAGCATGCGCGCCTCGCGGACCTTCGGCACCTGCTCGAGGAGCGCGTTGGTCGCCGCCTTGTCGCCGATGCGACCGAGCGCGTAGACGGCGCGGTTGCGCAGGTGCGAGTCGAGGTTCTGCATCAGGGGGATGAGCGGCGCGACCAGCTCCGGCGCGCGCAGCTCGGCGGCGGCGAAGGTGCCTTGGACGATGAGCCCGGCGTCGTCGCTCTCGAGCGCATATTTCACGTCGCCGACCAGCGTCGTGCGCGCCATCAGATGACGGCTCTTCCAGAGCCCGGAGAACGCCGACGAGCGGAAGGTCGGATCTTTCTCGTCGCGCAGACGCGCGCGAAGCACCTTCACCGCGCGCTGATCGCTGAGGACGCCGAGCGTCTCGAGGACGGCCATGCGGTTGTCGGGGAGCTCGTCTTCGCGTGCGAGGAGCTTGATCAGCGGCTCGACCGAGCTCACGTCCGGAATGCGACGAAGCGCGTCGACGGCCGCGCGTCGGACGCTCGGATCCCACGCTTCGAGCGCGCCTTGGAGGGCCGGAAGGGCCGAACGATCGCCGAGCCGACCGAGGATCGACGCGCAGGTGTAGCGCAGGTGATCGTCGACGTTGTCGGCGACGCAGCGCGCGAGGGGCTTGGTCGCCCGCTTGCCGAGGTTGAGGATGTCGGGGCTCGCCGGCATCTCGCGGGCGGTGACGTTGATGAGCGCCGTCTCGCCCTCGCCGGCGCTCATCGCGGCCAGCGTCGCCTTCTTCTTCTTCGAGAGCGCCTCGGTCGGCGTCACCTCGGTCGACTCGTCGCCCTCTTCTCCGTCGGGAGAGTCGGCGAGCGCGTTCTTCATCGAGAGGGCCGCTGGCGCCAGGCCGAGCCCGAGGAGCGCCACCAAAATGAGCTTGGATTTACGGATCATTGGGTGACGACCTCGACCTTGGTGGCGAGCTTCTTCAGCTGCTCCATGAGCGCCTCGCGCGTGATGCGTTTGCTGAGGTAGCGAATCTTCGCTTTGCGCCCCGCGCACTTCGTCGTCGTGCCCTCCCAGCTCACCAGGTCGACGGCGCGCGAGCCGTAGAGGGCGAGATCGAAGGTCTCTTCGCAGCTGGCCGTCTTCGGGAGGTCGAGCTGGACGATGAGCGTCTCACGAGGCTCGCTCGCGGCGACCGGTTCGTCGTGACGAGGTGCGGCCATCGCGACGGGGCCGGCGCAGGCTTGGGCGAGGACGAAGAGAAACAGGAGCGACGGGCGAGTTCGCATGGGCGCCGGTGTGCATACCGCGGACCACACGCCGCCGTGCTTGTTTCGAGCTAGACGGTGCTCGTCGAAGCTCGCTCCGCGTGGCGCGAGACCCGCGGCGCGTGCACGAGGACCCACGCACGGCCAAAGTTGCGAAGCAATCTTTGGCGAAACGAGACTCTCGGGCGCTCAGACGCCGGGGAACTTCGCGATCGCGTCCCAGTTGTCTTTGATCTCCTGGGCCGTCCAGACGCCGTCGTTCTCGTCTTTGAACTTCCCCGGCGACTCCATCATTTTGTACGCATACATGCGACCGCCCGCGACCGCGAGGACTTGGCCGCTGAGGTCGCCGCAGAGGTCGCTGGCGAGGAAGATCGCTGCCGGCGCGATGTGATCGGGCGTCATGTTGTCGACGCCGGCCATCATCGGGAGGTCTTCGGTCATGCGCGTCTTGGCGATCGGCGCGATGGCGTTGACGGTGATGCGGTGCTTCTGCAGCTCGATCGCGGTGGTGCGCGTGAGCCCGTAAATTCCAGCCTTTGCTGCGCTGTAGTTGGTTTGACCGAAGTTGCCGAGGAGGCCGGAGACGCTCGTCGTGTTGACGATGCGCCCGCCGCCGCCTTGCGAGACGACCTGCTTGGCGAAGGCCTGCGAGCAGAGGTAGCTGCCCTTGAGGTGGACGGCGACGACGAGGTCGAACATCGCCTCTTCCATCTTGAGGAAGCTCTTGTCGCGGAGGATGCCGGCGTTGTTGATGAGGACGTCGACGCGACCGAACGCGGCCACCGCGGTCTTGATCAAGGTGTCGGCGCCGACGACGGTGGCGATCGACTCGTGATGGGCGACGGCTTGTCCGCCGGCCTTCTTCACCTCGGCGACGACGTCGTCGGCCATCGAGGTCGACTGACCATCGCCGCTGCGGTTGCCGCCGACGTCGTTGACGACGACCTTGGCGCCTTCGCGCGCAGAGAGCAGGGCCTCGGCGCGCCCGATGCCGCCGCCCGCGCCCGTGATGATGACGACCTTGTTCTCGAGGAGACCAGCCATGCGTCGTGGCTTAGCCGAGTTGGCGCTGAGGGCGAAGTCACCGCGAGCGATGGGAGGTTGTCGCGATTTTCGCCGGGAATTTCTCGGCGTGCGACGATCCGGCGATGAGCAGTGACGAGGGGGAGAGGAAGCGGCGTTCGGCTCGCAGGGACCCGCGCGCCGAACAGAGCGCGCCGCCGGTCGCGCGCGAGGAGATCATGGCCCCGCTGCGCCGCGCGAAAGAGCGGGCGAAGGCCAACGCCGAGTCGCAAGAGGACGCCGAGCCGGATTCGAAACGCGAGCCCCCGCCGGATTCCAAACGAGAGCCCGAGCCCGACTCCAAGCGCGAGCCGGAGCCCGTCTCCCAACGGGAGGCCGAGCCCGTCAGTGAGCGCGAACCGGAGCCTTCTTCCACGCGCGAGCCGGAACCGCGCAAGGGTGACCGCGCCGTCGTCACCATCGGCGACCCGCGTCTCGAAGCGCTCGAGCCCCTGCTCGCATCGGCCAAATGGTCGGAAATTTGTGCCCAATTGGGCCCGGCCGACCAAGCGGGCAAGCTGCCGCCGACCCTCGGTCTCGTCTACGCCCTCGCCCGCAGCGAGTCGGCCGCCGCCAGCGACAAGGGCGCCAGCGCGGCGCACGAGATGTCGATCCGTTGCATGGCCGCGCTCTTCAGCGTCCCCGCTGGCAGCCCCATCGCCCTCGTCCTCGCCAAACGACTCCTTCGAAAAAATCCAGCCGCGTGGCGCACCAAGCCGGCCCCGAAGACGAGCGTCTCGATCCTCATCATGGTCATCGCCCTCCTCATCGGCGCCGCAATTGCCGCGTACTTCAACCGCGGAGCCCTCGGCATCCGCATCTAGTCACCGACATCTGGCCTGCGCCTCGCCCCCGCCCGAATTCTTCGCTAGCTTGCCGGCCCATGGACACGCAGACCGCCCCGACGAGCCGCCGGCAAGAGCACCACATCGAAATCGTCGAGCGCCCGTTCGGTGTCGAGACCCAGCGCTTCGCCGATCTCGCGCGTCGCATCTATCGCGACGATCCGAACTTCGTTGCGCCGCTGGACATGGATTTCAAAGACCGGTTCAACCCGAAGAAGAACCCGTTCTTCGAGCACGCCGAGGGCACCACGTTCATCGCCGTCAAGGACGGCGTCGACGTCGGCCGCATCACCGCGCAGATCGATCACGGGCACCAAGATCGTTACAAGGACGACGTCGGCTTCTTCGGCTACCTCGACACCTTCGACGATCCCGCCGTCGCGAAGAAGCTGCTCGAGGCCGCCGCTGCCTGGCTCAAGGGCAAGGGCATGAAGAAGATGCGTGGGCCGATGTCGCTCAACATCAACGAAGAGCTCGGGTGTCTCGTCGAGGGCTTCGACACGCCGCCGATGGTGATGATGCCGCACCACCGCGCCTACCAAGGCGCGCTCATCGAGGCCGCCGGGCTCGTCAAAGAGAAGGACGTTTTCGCCTGGAAATATCAGGTCGGCGAGGTCCCGGTGCGCGCGCGCAAGGCGCACGACGACGTCATGAAGATCCCCGGCGTGACCATCCGCACCGTCGACCCGCGGGTGATGGAGCGCGACGTCCGCATCGTCATGGACATCTTCAACGACGCTTGGCAGGACAACTGGGGCTTCGTCGCCCTCACCGAGTCCGAGCTGAAGAAGATGGCTGCGGACATGAAGATGATCCTCGTCCCCGATCTCGGCCTCATCGCCGAGGTCGACGGTGAGCCAGCCGCGGTCAGCCTCGCGCTCCCCAACCTCAACGAGCTCATCCGTGATCTCGACGGCAAGCTCTTTCCCTTTGGCCTCCCCAAGCTCCTCTGGCGCCTCAAGGTGAAGGGCCCGGAGACGGCGCGCCTCATCATCCTCGGCATCAAGAAGAAGTTCCGCACGCAGAAGCGCTTCGGCGGTCTCTCGGCGGCGCTCTACGTGGAGATGAACGACCGCGGAAAGAAGCTCGGCATCAAGAGCGGCGAGCTCAGCTGGACGCTCGAGGACAACGCGCCGGTGAACCTCGGGATCAAGATGATGGGTGGCAAAGTCTACAAGCGCTATCGGGTGTATTGCCGCGATTTGTAGCTTCTTGTTTCGCCAAAGATTGCTTCGCGACTTTGGCCGCTTCGGTCAATCTCGCTCCGCTCGGTTGCCGAAGCTCGGTGAAGGGTTGACCGAGCGCAAAAGTGACTCTTATCGGCAGAGTCGAGCTGGCCGTACTCCCGTCAACCCCTGTGCGCGTGCTCCTCATCGACGACGAAGTTGGCAATTTGCACGGTATTCGCCGGGTTTTGGAGAGCGATCACCACGTCGTCGAGATCGCCGATCGAGGCGAGGCGGGGCTCGAGCAATGTCTGGGTGACTTCGGGCCCGACGTGGTCTTGTGCGACCTGATGCTGCCCGATCTCCTCGGCCCCGAGGTCTATGCGCAGGCCATCGCCAAGCGACCCGAGCTCGAACCGCGCTTCCTATTCATGACTGGCGGGGTGCTCGACGCCAGCTCGGCGCGCTTCCTCGAGACGTTTCGTGAGCGGATCCTCTGGAAGCCGTTCTCCGTACGCGCGATGAACGAGCGGTTGCGCCGGATGGGTCCGCGGCCGTATCGCGCCTCTTCGGGGAGGCTCCTCGTGGCACGTCGGACGCCCTCTCGCTGAGCATCCCGCTGAGCTACTGCCTTCTTCCCCGCTACGTGCTAATCCGCCCGCATCCACGCAATGCGTCGACCCGATCTTGGGCGGCGACGAAGAGGCGCGGCGAAGGGAACTCCGGATGTACGAGATCAGCCAAGAGACCGTGATCGCCGCTGCCCACCAGCTCCGCCTCTCGCCTGGCGAAGGTGAGCGGCTCCATGGACACAACTGGCGCATCAAGGCCGTCATCCGCTGTGACCAGCTCGATTCGCGCGGAATGGTGCTCGACTTCAACGATCTCGGCCGCGAGCTCCGCGCCTTCGTCGAGCCTTGGGAGCACGTCTTCCTCAACGAGCTGCCGCCCTGGAACGACATCAATCCGACGGCCGAGAACATCGCGCGCGTCGTGCTCGAGGGCCTCGCGCCCAAGGTCGACGACGGGCGCGCCCGCATCGTCCGCGTCGAGGTGTGGGAGAACGACACGTGTTGCGCGACCTTCTACCGCGAGCGCTGAGCGTCACCGTCGTCACCGTCGTCACCGCGATCGCTTGCAAGAAGAGCGACTCGACGAACCCGCCCTCGGGCAGTGCATCGTCGACCTCCGCGACCTCTGCGACCTCTGTGACCTCTGCGAGCTCTGTGACCGCGAAGTCGTCGGCCGCCGTCAGCGCCAACTCGATCGCCAGCGCGGCGCCTTCGACGAGCGCGTCGGCCTTGGCTGCCGCGCCGGTGCCGGAAACACCGTTCGGAATTGCATGTAATGATTATGCATCGTCGCGCTGTGCAGCGCTCGACAAGTGCTCGCATCACTTGCTGTCGGTGAGCGACGGTGACGTCGCGGCCTGCGAAGCAAATGCGGTCGCGGTTTGCCTGTCGTCGATGGGGCTCCCCGAGAGCGGGTGGACTCCCGCGACGATCACCGCTTGTGCGACCGCGTCGCGCGAGGCTTCGTGCGACGTCTTCTTCCACGCGCCCGCGCTCGGTTCCTGTGCGCCGCCGAAGGGCAAGCTCGCCGCCGCCGCGAGCTGCATCTCGGACGAGCAGTGCGCCGATCGGTTCTGCGTTCGTGCTTCGATTCGTGATGTTTGCGGCAAGTGTGCGACTCCGCCCGGCAACGGCATGCCGTGCGACAAGCAGCGTTGCGCCGAGGGCCTGGCCTGCGTCTCCGGCAAGTGCGCCGTGCGTGGCGAGCTCGGTGGAGCGTGCGCCGGCACCGGGACGTCGGGCAGCTGTCAGCCGTGGCTCTCGTGCGTCTCCGGCAAGTGCGCCGCTCCGATCACGACGACGAGCGAGGACGCGAGCAAGAAGTGCAGCATCCTCGGCGATGCACCCGACTGTGATGGGCGACTCGGCCTCTTCTGCGACATCGCCGCGTCGCAGTGCAAGGCGATGAACGTCGCCAAAAAGGGCGAGTCTTGCACCAGCGAGAAAGGCGAGCTCCGTATCTGCGCCGGGGGTCTCCTCTGTCGCCGTGCCGACGGAGCCTCGGCGTCGACGTGCGTTCCCCAGCCGCACCTCGGCGACGCGTGCGACATCACGATGGGCCTTCGTTGCGCGGCCCCGTCGCGGTGTCTCGACGGCAAGTGCGTGGTGCCGTCGATGTCGGCCTGCGCGAAGTGACGTTCGAGAATTAGAAGGCCAGCGGTATCGTAAAGCTGACGACGCCGCTGCCGAAGCCGGTCGGCGTGAAGCTCATCTCGCCTTTGCCCATGATTTCCAGGGTGGCGAGCGTGTTCGGGTTCACCAACGTGAGCTCGAGCCCAGGGGCGAGCCAGATGCTGTGCCACCGCGCGAGGCCGAGCTGCCGCACGAGGAGGCGTGGATCGTAAGGATCGGGCGCGGATTTCACGAGCGAGGTGATGGGGAGCTGCGTGACGAGCCCCCAACGCGGCTGAGGGTCGTGCGTTCGGAGGGGAGGTTCGGCGGACGCACGCGTGCTCACGACGAGGCCGACCACGACGACGGCGAGGCCGGTCGCGAGAGAGAGCCATCGCGCGCGAGACATGTTCGAAGTGTGCAACGCCGAGACGACTTCGGCCATTGCGCCTGCGCTACTTGCCCTCGAGCTTCTCCAGCACCGGGTTGAGATATCCCGGCGCCTTCTCGACGATGCCGGCGAAGCCTTTTCCACCGGTGCGTGAGCGCTTCACGTCGGCGAAGGCGCCCTCTTCGATGGCGTTCCAGATGCTCCGTCCGACGACGTCCTCGAGCTGCGCGTGCGCCTCGGCGAGCACCAGTTGCGCGCGCTGCTCGATGCGGCCACCGGGCTTGAAGGAGATCTCCTCGCCGAGGTGACGCGCCGCCGTGAAGACGTAGCGGGTCGCTTTGAGCGAGAGATAGCGATCCATCAAGAGAGGATTGTGCACCGCCTCGGAGAACATCCCGAGCAGCTGAATCGATTGGTTGGTGGTGATGCCGACGAGGTTGAACATCGCGTCGTGGACGTGCGCCTGGAAGATGTCGCCGGTCTTGTGCTTGGTCGGCGGCATCCACTTGATCGGATGGCGCGAGAAAATCTGCCGAACCATCTGCGCCTGGGCCAGCTCCATCAAGAAGCTGTCTTCGATCCAGGGGTTGATTTCGTAGGCGTGGCCGAGGCCGAGTTGTTCGTCTTTGAGGCCGGCGCGATGGGCGAAGGCTTCGTTGATGAACTGCGACGAGAGGACGGTGTGCGCCTTCTCGACCGCGTCGGCGGTGGTGAGGTAGTTGTCCTCGCCGGTGTTGATGACGATGCCCGAGCGGGCGACGAATCGACGCGAGACGTATTGGTCGATGAACGTGCGACACATGTTGATGTCGCGGAAGAGGATTCCGTACATCGCGTCGTTGAGGAGCATGTCGAGCCGCTCGACCGCCGCCATCCAGGCGATTTCCGCCATGCAGAGGCCCGAGCTGTAGTTCGTCTGCTGCACGTAGCGTTGGTGACGATGGCTCGCTTCGTCGAGCGCGCGACGGACGATGGCGAAGTTCTCCTGCGTCGCGAAGGTGCCGCCGAAGCCCTCGGTGGTGGCGCCCTCGGGGACGTAGTCGAGGAGGGACTGGGCGGTCGCGCGGATGACGGCGACGACGTCGGCCCCGGCGTGCGCAGCGGCCTTCGCCTGCACCGCGTCGTCGTAGATGTTGCCGGTGGCGACGATCACGTATTTGTGCGGGACGTCGTTCGGCGGGGGAAAACGTGCCCTCAGGGCCTCGCGTTCATCGCGTGCGCGATCGATGCGATCGAGGGCTGCATCGGTCGCGGCCGCGAGGGCCTTGCGTGCGGAGGTGATGACGTCGGACGAGATCGCCGCCTTCGGATCGACCTGATCGAGCTCGGGCCCGTAGGCGAGTCGTTCGGCGGCGTCTTGCAGGCTGCCCCCGTGCTCGACGACCGAGCGACCGAGGGCGAACGACGCGCCCATCGGCAATTGTCCGGAGACGCGCAAGCGCTCGACCAGCGCGTTGACCAAGGGCACGCCTTGATCGTCGGTGCCGATGACGCCGAGGGCGCGGACCATGACGCGCTCGACGCCGACGGTGGTGTGACGATCGACGTACGTCTGCACGTCGCCTGCGACTTGCGCGGCGAGCTCTCGGCAACGAGCGACGAGCTTCTCGTCGACGGGGACCTGGGCCATGCAGGGACTTCTAGTCGCGCGGCTTCCGGGCTGGCTAGCCCTCTCGCCGATCGCCTGCGCCGCCTACGGTCCTGACGCGCCGCGTTTGCCGCTCTCGTTGGGATTTCAATGATACAACGCGTCCCGATGGACGCCGCCGCCGACGAGAAAGCCGAGAAAGCCAGCACCCTGCTTCGCGCGCCGCACCCGTTCGTCTGGACCATCCTCTACATGCCCTTCGGAGCGCTCAGCGGCTTCGTCGGCGTCGCCCTCACTTTTCTTGCGACGCAGAACGGCCTCTCCATCGGCGAAGGCGCGCTCCTCAACGGCGCGAACTTGCTCACGGCCTGGCTCAAGTGGCTGTGGGCGCCGCTCGTCGACGTCACGCTCTCGCCGCGCAAGTGGTACGTCATCGCGACCTCGGTCACCGCGCTCGGCGTCCTCACGATGTCGGCGGTGCCGCTCGGTCCCTCGACGCTGGTGGTGTTGCTGGTGGTCATCGCCATCACCAGCCTGATCAATTCGATCGTCGGCATGTCGGTCGAATCGCTCATCGCCGGTTCGACGCCACCCGAACAAATCGGCCGCGTCAGCGCGTGGTTTCAAGCGGGAAATCTCGGGGGAGCAGGCCTCGGTGGCGGGCTCGGTCTCTATCTCCTGAAGAAGCTCCCGAAGCCGTGGATGTCGGGTGCGATCATGGCGACCCTCTTCATGCTCTGCTGCTTCGCGCTCTCCGCCACGCCGAAGGTCGCGGCGCACGTCAAGCACGGCAGCGCCTTCGCCGCGGTCAAACACGTCGCCAAAGATCTGTGGGTGATGCTCAAGACCAAGGGGGGTCTCCTCTCGGCAATCCTTTGCGTGCTCCCGGTCGGCACCGGCGCCGCACAGGGCACGCTCTCGCAGGCCGAGGTCGCCGCGTTTTGGGGGGCAGGCGCCGAGCATGTCGAGCTGATGCAGGGGCTCGTCTCCGGCCTCGTCACCACCGTCGGCTGCTTCGCCGGCGGCTACCTCTGCGAGCGCTTTCACCCGCGCACGACCTACGCCGGCGTCGGCATCGCCCTCGCCGCCATCGCCGTCGCAATGGGCGTCTGTCCGGCGACGGTGAAGATGTACATCCTCTGGTGCTTCATCTACGCGTTCGGCGTCGGCCTCGCCTACGCGGCATTCACCGCGATCGTCCTCGAGGCGATGGGTAAGGGCTCGGCGGCGACGAAGTACAACCTCTTCGCGTCGCTCTCCAACTTCCCGATCTGGTGGCTCGGCCTTCTCCTCGGCTTCGCCGCAGGCAAGTGGGGCGCGCGCAAGATGCTCTTCACCGAGGCCGCCCTCGGCGTGCTCGGAGTGATCATCTTCTCGATCTCGACGAGGGTCGTGAAGCGGTCCAAGCTAGCCGCTTGAACATGCGACCTTTCTTCTCCCGCACTTCCGCGTTCGTGCTCATTTTCTCGATCGTTTCGTCGCTCGGGGCCTGCGGTGGCTCGTCCGACGAGACGTCGAGCACCGACACCGGAGGCGCCACGTCCGACGTCGGCGAGCTCCCGAAGGACGCGGCGACCGACTCGTCGAGTGACGTTTCGAGTGACGTCTCGAGTGACGTCTCGACCGATGTTCCGAGTGACGTGTCGAGCGACGTCGTCGTCGATGCCGCGAGCGACGCCGCGACCGATGCTGCGAAAGACGCTCCCGATGTCGCCGACACCGCTGACGCACCGGCGTGTCCCACGCTCAAGCCGACGCGGCTCTCGAAGTGCGACACGCTCGATCAGGTCTGCATCTACGCGTGCGGCAGCGTCCTGCGATGTACCGCGAAGGGATGGGACAACGACTTCACCGTCGACGGTGGGCCGCCCTGTCCTTGAGCGTGGGGCAAGAACCGCTTTTTCCCCCGAGCCGAGCCCCGGCGCAACCTGGTAGCCTCGCTTGCGAACCATTTCGAGGGAGGAACACATGAGCGCATATCGAGCCCCCACGAGCGTCTTTGCCGCCGCCGATCGTTGGCTGCCTTGCGACAACTGCGGCCTCGGAATCCAGACGCCGGTCGCCGGCGGGACCACGCAGTGCACGCGTTGCCAAGCGCCGTTCGTCGCCTACGCGAGGCCGAACACGGCGATGCCGAAGTCGGCGGCGACCGACGAGATGGCGCGACGAGCGCGGCTGCGTACGCAAGATGGCCGTCCGCTCTTGCCGCCGCCGGGCATCGAGCAGCTCGTGCAAGGAGGCCTGCAGCCGCACCGGATGCAGGAGGCGCGCATGATCTGGAGCGCGACGCGGAAGTCGCTCGTGACCAATGCGTCGGACGTCGCCGCCGCCGAGCGCCTGCTCTTCCTCACCATCATCATGCGCAACACGATGCTCGACAATCCGACGGACGAGCCGTCGGTGCGGGCGCTCATCGAAGGTGCGCTCGAGGTCTTCTTTCTTCCGCGTCACAAGCAGTCGATGCTCGGCTACCTCGCGCGCGGCGCCGCCAAGGTCGGCGACATGGACAGCGCCGAGGCCTGGATCGCGCAGTGCGATCCGTTCTCCGAAGATCTGCTCGCCGACAGCGCGTATCGCATCACGCGCTCCTTCATCGACACCGGCAAGGGCAACTTCGCCAACGTGCTCCAGGTGCTCGGAGGCAACGAGGCCGACGTGCCCATCGACGACTCGATGGATCCGCTCGCCGCGGTGCTCCGCGCCAACGCCTGGGAGAAGACGAACAACCTCCAGGCCGCGCAGATGGTGCTGACGCAGTACATGGCGAGGCACGGCAACGCCTCCACCGTTCAGTCGATCACCTCGAGCATGCCGGCGCAGTGGCAGGTGTGCGCGCAGTCGGCGGGCTCGGCGCAGCAACAGGTTCGGCAAGTCGTAGCGCAGCGCGCGGCGTCTTCCGGCGGCGGCTCGATGATCGGGTGGATCTTCCTCATCGCCGGCTTCGCGCCGGTCTTGATCATCGGGATGCTCTACCTGACGACGCCGAAGTTCCCGATCGAGACGACGTTCTTCGTCCTCATCTTTCCCATCGTCTTCGGTGCCGTCGGCATCACTTTCATCCGCTCCGCTGCGCGCAAGAAAGAGATCGCGCAGAACGGCCTTCGCGGACGCGGTCGCATCGTCGGCATCTCGCCGACGGGCACGCGCATCAACGGCGTTCCGCTGATGAAGATCGACGTCGAGATCCACGTCGACAACCATCCCCCGCGGATGGCGAGCACGAAGCGTCTCGGCTACCAGCAGATCGCGCCGGGCTCCGAGGTGCAAATCATCTGGAGCCCGAAATACCCGAACGAAATCGTCTTCGAGTAGGCCGAGGGCCCGTCACTCGATGAGCACGCCCGGGTTCATGATCGAGGCCGGGTCGACCTCGTTTTTGGCGGCGCGGAGCACTCGCGCGAAGGTGTCGGGGCGCTCGCGCTCGTACCACGGCCGGTGCAGACGTCCGACCGCGTGATGATGGGTGATGGTGGCGCCGCATCGCATGAGCGCGTCGGAGGCGGCGCGCTTGATCGCCCACCAGTGCTCGAGCTGCATCCCCGCGCGGCTCGGCGCGATGAACGTGTAGTAGGGCGCCGGCCCGTCGGGATAGACGTGGGTGAAGCGGCAGCTGAGGCGTCCGCCGCCGCATTGCTCCTTCATCGCCTCGGTCACCGCGCGGTGCACTTCGGCGTGGAGCTTGGGAAACGCGTCCCAGGTGCAGGCGGTCTCGAAGGTGTCGACGACCGCGCCGAGGCTCACGAGCACGCTTTGTAGGTACGGCGCTTCCAGGAAGGCCGCCTTCCACGTCGAGGCGGCGCCGGCGCCTTCGGTCTTGGCGCCGTCGTCCTTCTTCACGACCCCGCGCGGGACGACGCCACCGTGGCTCGCTGCGATGGCGACGGCGCGATCGATCCACGCGTCACATGCGTGATCCGCGGACTCGAAGCCGAGGATGAGGACGTGCGATCCCTCTTGATTTTCAGGGCCTGTGACGAAGTTGAGGGCCGCCTCGCGCGCGTCGAGGAGACGGCAGTTGGTCGGATGGAGACCGGCTTGGGCGATGGCGCGTGTGGCATCGACGGCGCGCGCGTAGGAAATCGCCTCGTCGTTCGCACCTCCTTGTACGCGCCCGCCGAAGTGCACGGATGCGCTCGCGCGATAGCGAGGCCGCTGTTGCACGCGCATCCACGCCTCGGTGATGACGCCGAAGATGCCCTCGGAGCCGAGCACCAGACGATCGGGCGCGGGGCCTGCGCCGGAAGCGGGGAGACGTCGCGACTCCCAGATGCCAGTCGGCGTCACCATGCGCATCGATTCCACCAGATCGTCGATGTGGGTGTAGAGCGTCGCGTAGTGGCCGCCAGCGCGCGTCGCGAGCCAGCCACCGAGCGTCGAGAACTCGAACGACTGGGGGAAGTGACGAAGCGTGAGCCCGTGCTCGGCGAGCTGCGCCTCGAGCTGCGGACCTTTGGCGCCGGCCTGGATGCGCGCGGCGCGGGAGGTGCGATCGACCTCGAGCACGCGATCGAGCCGGGTCATGTCGAGAGAGACCGTGCCGTGGTAGCGCCCGCCGGAAGCGCCAAAATCAGCCTCCACACCGCCGCAGACGCTGGTGCCACCGCCATAGGGGACGACGGCGATCTTGGTCGCGGCCGCCCATTGCAAGAGCAGGGCGACGTCGTCTTCGTCGCGTGGATGGGCCACCAGATCGGGCGCGGGAGAGAAGTCGCCGGAGAAGCCGCGCACGAGATCGCGGTAGCTGCGACCGTAGGTGTGACGAATGCGCTGCTCGCGATCGTTCGTGCAGAACGCTCCCAGCGCTTCGGGAACGGACACTCTCGGAGTCGGCACCTTCGCGCTCTCGAGGGTCGGTGGCGCGTGCGGCACGAGGCCATCGAAGCCGAGGAGGGCGGCGACTTGTACGGCGATTCCTCGGCGCGCGTCGTCGTCGGGAAACTTGTCGGCCCAGCCCCATCCCCAGAAGCTCAACGCGCGTTCGCCGGTCTTCGCCATGTCGTGCAACCTAGCACTGCGTGTATTCGACTCGAATACGCTTTTCACGCCACATCGTTGGCGTGAGACGTCGGCGAGCGCGATCCTCGAGAGATGACTTTCACCGCGCGATCGCACCACCTCGTCCTCGGCGCATTCTCCCTCGCGCTCTCTACGGGACTCTTCGCGTGCGGCGGCACGACCACGCCCAGCGACGACGGTACGGACTCGGCGCTGGATGCCTCGGATGCCGACAATCTCGATGGCGTCAGTGATGGCGGCATCGATGGAGACGATGCGAGCGACGGCGCGAATGACGGGGCTCCGAGCGATGGCACCGTCGGCGCCGACGTCATCACCGATGGACCGAGCGATGGACCGAGCGATGCGCGCCCCGTCTGCAGCGCCGAACCGACCAAGGTGCGGTGTGACGATTGTTGTCAAAAAGAGCACAAGGAAGGCTTCGCGACGCTGACCACCGCGCTCGTCGGGTGCGCCTGCACCGACTCGATCTGCAAGACGGTCTGCGCCTCGACGGGATGCGCCACCCCGCCGAGCACGCCCGACTCGGCGTGCAAAGCCTGCTTCAACGAAGCAGCGAAGGCCGGGGGCGGCTCGGATGCGGGTGGCGTCGCCGGCAAGTGCAACGGCCCGGTCACGACCGCGTGCAAAGGAGATCCCAAGTGCGTCGCCTACGTCGCGTGCGCTGGGTCGTGTCCGGGCGGGTGATGCGCCCGACGTGGTCGCGGTGATACCTTGACGTTCATGTCGCTCGAGGCCGACGTCGCGCGCGCGGTGAGCGTGATTCGCGAGGCCGACGCGCTCCTCGTCACCGCCGGGGCCGGCATCGGCGTCGACTCCGGATTGCCTGATTTTCGCGGCGACGAAGGTTTCTGGAACGCGTATCCACCGTTCCGCGAGCTCGGTCTCTCCTTCGTCGATCTGGCGAACCCGACCTGGTTCGAGCGCGATCCGGCGCGCGCTTGGGGCTTCTACGGACATCGCCTCGAGCTGTATCGACGCACGAAGCCACACGACGGGTTCGCGCTCTTGCAGGCGCTCGCCGCGCGCATGTCGCGTGGTCACTTCGTCTTCACGAGCAACGTCGACGGCGCCTTCCAACGCGCGGGCTTCGATGAAGCGCGCATCGTCGAATGCCACGGCGCGCTCGACTACGTCCAGTGCCTCGGCGACTGCGGCGTGGGCATCCTCCGCGCCGACGAGCTTTCGATCTTCGTGGAGGTCGATCCCACGACCTTTCGCGCGCAAGAGCCGCTCCCCCGATGTCCGAGATGCCGCGCGCTCTTTCGACCGAACGTGCTCATGTTCGGCGACGGCGCCTGGGACGGGGCGCGCAGCGAAGCGCAGGAAGCACGTTTTTCCGCGTTTCTCGCGTCGGTGCTCCCCGATCCGGCAAGTCTCGTCGTGATCGAATGCGGCGCTGGCACCGCCATCCCGACGGTGCGCCGTCTCGGCGATCGTCTGGCCGCGCGCGGGGCGACGCTGGTGCGCATCAACGTGCGTGAGCCCGAGGTTCCGGTGGGCTCCCTCGGCCTCCCGCTCGGTGCGCTCGAGGCTTTGACGCGACTGCTGGGTTGACACGGTTTCGGCGCGTGGAGAATGTGCGCGCGATGCACCCCACCGAGCCGAAGTTGCTCCGCGCGTATGGCGACCGCGAGGGCGATGGCATGGTCCAGATGTCGTTCACCCTCCAGCTCCCCAAGGGCGCCCGCGCGCGCGAGGCAGCCAAGCGCTTCGCCGAGTCGCACGGCCTGAAAGAGCCGCTCGTCTCGACGATGGAAGAGTGCGCCGAGGGCTATTGCTACTTCGTCGTCTACGGCCACTCGCAGCACAGCGTCGACGTCACCAACCTCGAGGTCCCCGACGTCGAGGTGCCGCGGCTCGAGATCAAAGAGGTCGATCACCGCATCCTCACGCGCCTCGGTCGCAAGCTCGTCGTCGTCGGCGCGTGCACCGGCAGTGACGCGCACACCGTCGGCATCGACGCCATCCTCAACATGAAGGGGTACGCCGGCGAGAAGGGCCTCGAGGCGTACAAAGGCTTCGACGCCTACAACATGGGCGCGCAGGTCGAGAACGACCAGCTCATCGAGCGCGCGCTCGCCCTCTCGGCCGACGCCATCTTGGTCAGCCAGGTGATCACCCAGCGCAACTGTCACAAAGAGAACGGCCGCGCGCTCGTCGAGCTCTTGGAAAAACGCGGCCTCCGCAAGCAATTCGTCTTGCTGTTCGGCGGACCACGCGTCGATCACAAGCTCGCGCTCGATCTCGGCTTCGACGCTGGATTCGGCCCCGGAACGAGGCCCGGCGACGTGGCGAGCTACCTCGTCCACCGCCTCTGCGGCGAAGGCGAAGAGCACGCAAAGAACTGAGCGCTACGGATAGATGGTCTCATCCCCGGCCATCGCCGGGGCCCCTCAGAGCCGGACCGTCACGCCGATGGAGCCCATGTTGTAGCCGCCGGTGACCTTGCCGTTGTTGACCGGGTTGCAGGTGCGGCCCTTCTGACCGGCCGGGCTCTGCGGACACACGCCGGGATCCCACGTCTCTTGCGCGACGAGGCCATAGCCGCCGCCGACGCCGTTGTTGTCGAGACCGGAGAGGAAGATGTGCCCGTAGCCGACGGAGAGATCGACCTTCGGTGAGATGCGGTACGTGCCGCCGAGGTAGAGGCCGACCATCGCCGAGGGGAGGAAGTCGATGGCGAGGAACTTCGCGTCCTGTCCGACCGTTTGGTAGAACGCGCCCGCGCGCACCGCGAGCTGATCGGGGAGCACCGGGACCTCGCCGCCGAGGCGGACGCCGACGGTGTCTTTCCAGTTGTGCGGCGACGAGGCGTCGGCGGGAACGAAGCCTGCGCTCGACGTCAATTGGCCGAGCGCGACGGGCTGACCAGGCGGGAAGAGCAGCGTGATTTGATCGACCGTCTTGTTGTGCGCGTAGGTGACGTCGAGCTCGATGTCGAAGGCGTCGCTGCTGAGGAGGTCGCGACGCTTGCCCGACGTGACCACTTTTCCGTCTTTGCGTGCGGGGTGCAGACGGAAGCCGATGCGCGCTTCCCACGGCGCGGGGAGGCGGAATTCTCCGAGGTTCGCGGGGGTCGAGACCGACGAGTTCGCCGGCTTCTTGCCGTCGCCGTAGTAGGGGCCGGTGATGGTGACGTCGCCGCTGGTGGCGTGGATGTCGGCGCTCCACTTGAACATCGCGCCGATGTCGAACGCCTCGTGCGGAGTGATGAGCGCACCGAGGACGAAGCCGGGGACGAAGAGCTTCTTCACGCTGAGGTCGGCGCGGAGGTCGGCGTTGGGACCTTCGGCGGCGTCGCTGGGGACGCTGTTGGTGGCGTGCGAAATGTTGGAGAACTTGAGGAACGCCATCGTCCACATGAAGCCGGCGCCGAAGCGCACACCCTTGGCGACCTCGTATCCGGCCGAGAGCGTCGGCGAGACGACGACGCCGTTCTGCTCGAGGAGCATGTAGCGCTGCGGTGCGGGCGCGAGATCGCCGTTCGGCAACGTCACTTGATCGGGCCACTTCGCCTTGCCGGCGGAGCTCGGGGTGACGAGCGCGAAGGCGATGCCGAGCTTCTCGTTGACGGCGTAATTGAAGGCCAGCTGGGGGACGATGTTGACGTCGCCGACGCCGTTGTTCTTGCAGACCTCGGGATAGGCCTGGCCGCCGTAGGTGCTGCCTTGGAAGCGCGTTCCGCCGTTGGTGGCGTCGCTCGAATAGGTGCCGGAGCGCTGGAAGCAGAGCTTCTGCCAGGTGAGGTTGGTGTTGACGAGGAAGGCCGTCGGCTGACCGGCGAGCCCCGCGGGGTTGAGCGAGGCGGCCATGGGATTGTCGGCCTTCGCCGTCCACGCGCCGGCGCGGCCCATCACCTCGGTGCCATTTTCCGGAATCTCGAAGCCGTTGGCGCTTGCGGATGAAGTAGAGAGGAGGACGAGCGCCCCCGCTGCCAAGATCGCGAACGAACCGCGAGCGACGAGAGTCGCACGGCAATCTTCGGCATGACGGAAACGACGCATCTCGTCACTCCTTCACCCGGCGAACCCGGGCGCTCGACCACCGACATGCGTCGGCGCCCATCCCTCTGTTGCTACGGCCGCACCGGCGCGATCGCCGCGGGCTCGACGAAGGTCATCACGCCGGTGGGTTTTTCGTCAACAAGACTCGCCCTGGACACGGTGAGCCGACGGTGAGCACTCGCTCTGGCCCCCCCGCGCCCTCACGCGTACAGGAGCGGGACCGAAATGGTGCTCGCGCTACGCGACGTCATCCAAAGCCGGCCGGTGCGGGCCGTGCGTGCCCTCCTCTTGCGCGCCGCCGACGCACGCGCGGCCCTCGTCGCACGGGGAAAATCGGACGTTTCGGCGAAGCCCTCCCGCGCCGAGAAGGTCCGCGGACTCGACGACACGGTGACCATCGCGCGAGATGCGTTCGGCGTTCCCGGAATCTTCGGAACGACGCTCGCCGACGTCGCCTTCGGGATGGGCTGGGCCTGCGCCGAAGATCGACTCTTCCAAATCGAGCTATTTCGCCGCGCCATGCGGGGTGAGCTGGCGGCGACGTTCGGCGATCGTGAGGCCGATCCGAAGCGTTCCGGGCGCCTATTCGCGGGGCGCACGTACGTCGATCTCGATGCCTTCTCGCGCGCGCTCGGGCTCCGCGGGGCGGCCGAGGCGAGCTACGCCGTCTGCAGCACCGAGGGACGCGCCTGGCTCGATGCCTACGCGCGCGGCATCAACGCCTACCTCGCGAGTGGTCGTCGTCCTCTCGAAATGCTCCTCCTCGACCTCGAGCCCACGCCTTGGACCGGCGCCGATCCGATCCTGATCTCTCGCGGAATCGCCTTTCAGCTCAGTTTTTCCCATCGATTCGCCCTCGCCCACGCGCTCGTGCGTGACGCGGTCGGCGGGGAAGGCGACGCCCGCGCCGAGGCACTGCGACCGATTGTCCACCCGTTCACCGCCACGCGCGGTGGGGCGCTCGGCGACGACGGGCTCGCTCCTCTCGTGGCGACGCTCGAAGTGCTCCGCGCGGTCCTCGGGACGAGCGGCGTGCACCTCGGGTCGAACGCCTTCGCGGTCGGTCCCTCGCGCGCCGAGAACGGTCGTCCGCTCGTCGCCAGCGATCCGCACATGCCCTTGATGGCGCCCTCCATCTTCTGGGAAGCGCGCGTGAAGGGCGGGGGGCTCGACGCACGCGGGGTCGCAATTCCAGGCGTTCCCGCGATCGCCATCGGTCAAAATGCGCACGGCGCCTGGGGTGTCACGGCTGGATGGGGCGACGATGCACAGTTGTATCGCGTCGATCTCGCGCGCCTCCGCGCTGAAGGTCGCCTGCAGACGCGACGAGAGTCGATCGCGGTCCGCGACGGTGACGATCGACACGTCTCCCTCCACGAATCGCCGCGCGGTCCGCTCATCACGCCCTTCGCCGAAGGTCCCCCGGCGCGAGGTGAATCCGCCGCGCACGAGCACGGCATCGCGATTCGTTGGTCGGGTCGCGAGGCCAGCCCCGATGGAGACGCCGCGCTCGCGCTCATGCGCGCGCACACCTTCGATGAGCTGCGCGAGGCTCTTCGGCTGCATACCGCGCCGACGCTCAACTTCGTCTGGGCCGACGACGGCGGCCACATCGGTTGGCAATACGCCGGTCGCATCCCCGTTCGTCGCGGCAACGAAGACGGCGCGGTCGTCGTCTCCGGGCTCGACATCGTCGACGACACGAACGGCGACGACGCACGCGGCGATCTGGTCGGCTTCGTCCCCTTCGACGCGCTGCCGTTCGTCCGCGATCCGAAGGACGGCGTCATCGTCTCCGCCAACGTCTGTCCGGTGCCGACGTCGTATCCGCACTTCCTCGGAGAGCTCTTCGAACCGCCCTTCCGCATGGCGCGCATCCGTGCGCTCCTCGACGCCTACGCCCACTTCGGAAAAATAGGCCTCACCGAGATCGCCGCGATTCAACGTGACGCGCGCTCGGCGTGGGCGACGCAGCTCCGTGACGCGCTCTTTTCGGGCCTCGACGACGACGCGCTGGTCTTGCCGACGAGGCGTGGACGCGACGTCGTGCGGCTCGCCCGCGCTTGGGATGGACATGCCGGGCACGAGAGCGTCGGCGCGACGGCGACCTACGCGCTCTTCGACGCGGTGATGCGGCACGTCTTCCTCGAGGCGCTCGGCGAAGAAGCTTTCGAGCGCTATTTCGAGCTCCTCAACGCGTCGGCGCTGCCGATGCTCGGCATCTTCGGCGACGGCGACGATCCCGGCGCTTGGCTCGCAGGGCGCGACCGAGCCGCGCTCGTACGCGACGCCGCGGCGATGGCCGAAGGTGTGCTCCGTCGTCGGCTCGGTGACGATCCGCTGTCGTGGCGATGGGGCACGCTCCACACGATGACCTTCGACAACGCGCTCGCCTCCGCCGCCGACGGCACGCTCCTCGGCCCCGGCGTCCGCGCGATCGCCTCTCCGGGACCGTTCCCCGCGTCCGGCGACGGCACCACGGTCTCGATGGGCGAATTCGAAATCGGCGGTGATTTCCAGGTCCGTGTCGCGCCGGCGATGCGCACCGTGATGATCGCCGGCGTCCCTTCCGGGGGTCGCATCGTGCTCCCGCCTGGCCAGAGCGGCGATCCGGCGACGCGTCACTATCGCGATCAGGCGAGTCTCTACGTCGCGGGCGAGCTCCGTGCCGCGTCGTGGGACGAGACCGACTTCCACGACAAACGCGTGCGGCTCGTACGCGAGAGCTGATCCGCGTCTTTCACGTCGTCACGTCGTCACGTCTCTCGCGTCTCTCCCGACCTTCACCATGCGAGGACGCGACCGTCGCTCGTCACCGCTGCGAGGCGGGCGCCGACACGGCCGGCGGCGATGATCGGCCCCGTTCCCGGCGGCGTGAACGTCGTCACGGTGCCGCTCGCGACCTCGACGAGCATGAAGCCGCCGGTGCCGGTGGCGCCGCGTCCGAAGAGCACGAGGCTACCGTTGGCCCACGCGAATCCGCCCGCCGCGGCCCACGGGAGCTTGAGGGTGTGCTGCTTCTCGCCGCGCTCGGCGACGACCAGCTCGGTCGCGAGCGCGCCGGTGACGAGCTGCGCTGGCCAGAGGCGATCGCCATACGACCATCCGAGACGATCGACGCTGCCGAAGTCGGCGATCGCCGTCTTGCCGCCGTCGTTGGTGAGCGCGAGCCGAACCTTGGCGGTGCCCTCGGTCGGCACGGTGACGGCGCTCCATCGCAACGCCGATTCGATCTCCAGATCGGCGACCATGAAGCGATGGGGGACCTGGATTTGTCGTTCGGTGAGGAACCCGTCGCTCGAAGCGGCGAGCTTCCATTGCGTGCCCGCGCCGACGCCGCGCACGAGGACGCTCGGTCCTCCCCAGAGCCCGGTGGTCTCGCCGGCGAGCGCGCGTGCCGAGGCGCTGGCGCCGTCGACCCAGGCGCAGCGCAACGATTCGCGTGACGCAGCGCAGACGTGCGGGCCGTCGGTGGCGAGGAATCGGGCGGCGCCGAGATCGATCGGCCCACCGGTGTGCAGGTCGGAGAGCGCGGGCCCCGTCGCGTAGACGGTGACCACGCGACCCCCGGCGACGGTGGCGACGAGCACGCCCGCCGCGTTGGTCTGCGGATCACCGTTGGTCGCTGGCTCGATGGTGGCGACCACTTGTCCCGGGCGCACGGGCGTACCGAAGAGCTCGCGCAACGCCACGCGCACGTCACCACCGATCGCCGGCGAGAGCACCGGCGTCGGCACCGCGCTCGCCTGCAGCGGCGGTGTCGGCGCGCCGTTGACGTCGACCTTGTCTTTGTTTTTGCATGCACTACCCGCGAGCACGATCGCGAGCATGCAGGCGAGCACGTAGGCCACGCGAATCGAGACCTCCCACCGTCCATCGGGTCGCGTGCGACGTCTCGAAGCTGGCCCCACGTGCGTCCCATCCAGCGTACGGGGGCGGCCCCGACTGGGCACGTTTTTGCCCTCCGCGGGGGAACTCGCTCATTCGCAGAGCGAAAACCCCGCTGCGCCGCTCTCGACGCAATGGCCAGCGTCGGGGCACTCGGCGTCGTGGGCGCAGAGTTGGTAGCTCGTGCAGGTGGTCTTCGAGCAGCCGGCGTGGATATGAAAACCTACCCCCGCCGCGCAGCAGCGCTCACCCGCGTCGCAGTGCTCGGTCCGTGAGCAGGTGATGGCACCAACACGGTGACGTCGTCAGCCCTTCACGCCGCCGGCGGTGAGACCGGACACGATGTTGCGTTGCGCGAGGTAGAAGAGCGCCATCACCGGCACCGACACCACCAGCGCACCCGCGGCGAATTTTCCCCACGAAGCGCCGTGCTCACCGACGTAGCGCTGGAGCGCGACCGGGAGCGTGAACGCGTCTTCGCGCGAGAGCAGCGTCGCCGCGAGGATGAACTCGTTCCATGCGCTCATGAAGGCGAAGAGCGCGGTGACCGCGATCGCCGGACGCGCGGCGGGCAAGGCGACCCGAAGGAACGCTTGGAAACGTGTCGCCCCGTCGACCTGCGCGGCCTCTTCGAGATCGATGGGAATCGCCTCGAACGCCGAGCGCAGCTGCATCACGCAGAAGGGCACCGACGTCGTCGCGTAGACGAGGACCAGCCCCGCGCGCGAGTCGAGGAGGTGCAGCTTTTCGAGGATGAGATAGAGCGGCACCAAGGTGGCGACGCCGGGGAACATCTGCGTCGCCATCAGCATCCACACGCCGCGATCTTTTCCGACGAAGCGAAAGCGCGCGAGGGCGTACGCGGCGGGCGTGGCGATGACGATGCCGACGACGGCGGTCGCGAGGGAGACCACGAGCGAGCTCGCCAGCTGCCGACCAAAGAGCCAGGTGCCGGTGGTGGTGTCGTGGGTGCTCATCACCGCGCGAAAGTTGTCGAGCGACGGCGCAGTGGGAATGGGAAGCACACGCGCCGCCGGTGCATCGCCGGGAGAGAGCGCGAGCGCGACCACCCAGAGGACCGGATAGAGGGCGACGAGCGTGGCGACGACGAGCACGGCGTGCGTGAGCGCCTCGAGGGCGAGGCTGGGACCACGAACGCGCGCTGTCGACATGTGTTCGCGCAAATTAGCCGGAATTTCACGGGTTGCCAAAGACTCCCGCGCTTCGGCGAGGGAGCATGTGCAGCGGCCTTGTACTAATGTCGAGGGCCGTGTCGGAGGAGGAGCAAACCGATGACACCGATGGCGCGGCCAGCCCCGACGAGGTCGTCGTCCGCGGTACCAAGGTGCTCGACCGGCCGTCGGGGGCCATCAACTTCTGGTTCAGCGTCATGCTCGTCGCGCTCGGCGGGGGCATGCTCCTCAATCATTACGGGCTCGCCGTCGTCGCCATTCTCGCGCTCGCGATGTTGGCGCGCGCTCGCTTCGATCGTCCGCGTCTCGTCGGTGCGCAGTCGGTGCGGCTCTCGGCAAATCGCGAAGGACTCTTCTCCCACGGCCAGCAGCTCGCGGCGCGGCACGAGATCGTCAGCGGTCTCGTGCTGCCGGTGACGCCGGAAGGACCGACGATCAGGCTGATTCGCAAGCGTCTCCGCGCACCCATCGAAATCGCCGTGCCCTCGATCGAGGACGCGCGCGGCCTCCTCCACGCCATGGGCCTCGACGCCAGGCAGACGCGGGTCGCGCTCAAGCTTCCGTCGGCGACGCGCGGCAAAATCAGCCTGCGGAGCGTCCTCGCGGTGCTGACGGCCACCTTCCTCGGCTCGGCCTTCGTGGCGGGCTGGCTCGCGCTCAGGCCGATGTGGTGGGTCAGCGCGGGCGCGATTGTCGCGATGCTGCTCAGCCTCTTCGTCATTCCTCTGCTCGCGCTCATTCCCACGACGGTCACCCTCGGCTCCGACGGGCTGCGCGTGCGTTGGGGGCCGCGTACGAGGGGCGTCCGCTACGTCGACGTCGCTTCCGTCGACGAGCTCGCGACCGGCGTGCGATTGCGGCTGCGCGCGGGTGGATTCGTCGACATCACGACCGATCGCACGACCACCGACGTCGTGGATTTCCTCGGTCGTTCGTCGCTGCGCGTCCACGACGTGCTCATCGAACGCATCCATCAGGCGATGGCCGGTGGGAGCGACGAAGCCGAGCTCTCGCTGGCTCTCGCGCCGCGCGGGCGAGATGGGAGGGCGTGGCTCGAGGGGTTGCGCGTCCTTCCGCGTCGCGCTGAAGGGTTTCGCGACGTACCGATCACCGAGGAGGCGCTCTTGCGTGCCGTGGAGAATCCGCTCGCTTCGCAGAGCACTCGTGCGGCCGCGGCGGCTGCCTTGTCGGGGAGCTCGGGGAGCCGGGCGCCGGTGCGTCAACGGTTGCGAATCGCCGCCGACTCGGTGGTCTCGCCGCCGCTCCGCCTGGCCCTGGTCGCGGCGGCGAGCGACGACGATGCGGCGCTCGAAGAAGCGCTCGACGAGCTGCAGCGCGCCGAGCTCACGAACAATATAACCAATCTATAACCAATCTATGCTTCACTCCGACGCCGCAAGAGCCGGGTCGTCGTCACCAGCAGCACGAAGATGAGCACCGCATAGGCGCTCGCGTATCCGTACTGCGCTTGCCGCGTGAAGGCCCAGCGATAGGCCTCGGAGACGAGGATCTCGGTGCGTCCGTCGGGCTCGCCGCCGCTGACGAGGAAGACGACGTTGAACATGTTGAAGGTCCACACCGCGCCGAGGACGACGGCGGGCGCGAGCGTCGGCTTCAAGAGCGGCATCGTCACGCGCCAGAAGCGCTGCCACGGCGTCGCCCCGTCGACCTCGGCGGCCTCGAGCACTTCCTTCGGAATGGCGGCGAGCGCGCCGAGCGTGACCACCATCATGAAGGGGAAGCCGAGCCAGACGTTGGTCGCGACGTTGGCCGTGAACGCGGTCGCGAAGCTGGAAAACCAGCTGATTTTCTCGACATGAAAGACGCCGAGGATGGCGTTGATGGCGCCGAGCTGACGGTGGAACATTCCCTTCCAAGCGAGCGCCGAGACGTACGAAGGGACGGCCCAAGGCACGATGAGGAGCACGCGATAGAGGCCCTTGAGCTTGAGCGTCGGCCTCGAGAGCAGGAGCGCGAGCGTGACGCCGAGGAAGAGGTGGAGCGCGAGGTTGCACGCCGTCCAGAGGATGGTGACGAGGAGCACCGCGTAGAACGAGCCACTCGCGAGGAGCTCGCCGCCTCGGGCCGTGAGAATTTCACGGTAGTTGCCGAAGCCGACGTAGCGCATCTCGCCGGTGCGTCCGGCATAGAGCGAGGTGGTGGCGCCGAGGACGAGCGGGACGATGACGAGCAGCGCGACGATGACGACCGCGTGCGTGACGTACGCATAGGCCGGGGCCGAGCGGCGCACGGCCGTGCGGAAGGCCGGATCGCGCACCGCGACGACGGCGCGGAAGGCGACGTAGAGGGCGAGCGCGCCGAGGATGACGAGCAAGATGCGTGGGTCGCGCGTTCCTGGGAGTGGTCGCGTGACGTCGGCGTAGCGATGCGCCGCTTCGGCGATGGCATCGGCCGGCGAGAGATCGTGGCGCAGTACTTTTTGAATCGCGCGCGTCGTCGGCTCCCACGCGGCGCGCATGGCCGGGCTCGTTGGCATCGGGATGGCATCACGCGCGGCCGCTGCGAAGCCGGCGAGGAACGGATCGGCGGCGAGGCTCGCGTCGTCCCAAGCCGCACGCGTGGCCACGACTTGTCGTCCGACCTTCGCGCGAACGATGGCTGCCTCGCGCGAGACGAGCGCATCGAGGAGGGCGTGGGCGAGGCCGACGTCACGCGGCGCGGGAGCCAGCATCGCCCCTTCTACGGTGAGAAATGGCCGTGATTTTCCGCCTCCTTCATGCACCGGCGGGATCGGCACCACACGGTAGGCGAGGCCCTTCGGGAGATCGGCGGCGAGCCAGGGACCGCTGATCGCGGCATCGACTCCACCGGCAGCGCTCCCGGACGAGAAGAGCTGCGTCACCAGCGCGCCCGAGGCCTCTTCGGGGACGCTCCCTCGATCGAGCGCGCGAAGGAGCCATTCGAGGGACTGCACCGCCGGCCCATCGGCGAACGCATAACGCCCCGATGCATCGAGGATCTGCCCGCCGACCGCGTGCAAGAGCGGCGCGTGCATGTACGCGTTGCCCGCTTCGTAGCCGAGGACGGTCTTGCCGCTGTTGGTGCCGAAGAGCGCATCCAGCGAGGTCGGTGAAGTGGGCGACGTTCCATCGAGCCACGTCGGCGCGCGCACGTAGAGCGCTAGACACTTCAGCGACAGAGGGATCGCGTAGGGCTTTCCGTCGAGCGTCACCGCGGCGCGCGCGACCTCGTCGTAGGCCTCGGCGGAGACGAGCGCAGGCTCGAGCGGCGCGACCAGGCCCTTGTCGCGATAGTCGCCGAGCCGTTCGTGCGCATCGAGGAAGACGTCGGGCCCGTGCCCATGCGGTATAGCCGCCTCGAGCTTGGAGGCATAGGCATCGAAGGGAAGTGCGAGCACCTCGACGGTGGCAGCCGGGTGCGCCGCACGAAAGTCGGCGAGGATGAGATCGAGCGCTTCTTGTTCGGCGCCGCGGTACGCGTGCCAGAGGACGACCTTGTTCGGCTCCGCGAACGCGCGCGAAGGGAAGACGAGGACCAGCAGCGCCGACGCGATCGCGACGAGCGAGAGGACGGACCTTGCCGCAGAGCGCCTCAGGCCGGACGCGGGTATGTGAGCTCCCCTCACGACGATGGGCTTTGGTACCAAAAACAAGGCATCTTGGGGCAGTCGATGAGGCCCACGAGATCGTTTTGCGACGCAGTCCGTCATCAGAGGATGCGCGGCGTTTTGCTCGTTCTCGCCTTGGCGTGCGGCTGTCGGCAGAGCGGACGGGAATTGGGGCCCGATCCGAAGGGGAACGAGAGCGTGAAGCCGTCGCCACCCCCCGCGCCGAGCGCCCCGCCGAAGGGGCCTCCGCTCCAGCTCGTGGTCGCGAACTTGCCGTCGGACGCCGTCGAGCTGCGGGTGAAGAACGTGAGCGAAGAGCCGGTCTCGCTCGCCGAGGACATCGACCTCCAACACGAGGAGGCGGGCGTGTTCGTCTCGACCCACTACGAGGTTTGGATCGAGCCAGGATGTCAGCGCGGAAAGAGCGCCACCTGCGTGACCATCTCTCCCGGGGAAGAGCTGCGACCGACCCTCTGGATGGGCATGTCTTGTGGTGCGTCGTGCCCTTGCCGCGCCAACGTGATGGCGGCTCCTGGCACCTATCGTTTCGTCGTTCGACGCTGCGACGCGACCGGCTCGGTGACGTCGTCGTCGTTCGTCTGGCCCTAGCGAAGACTCAAGCGAGCGCGCGGCCCGACTCGAGGTCGAAGACGTGGACGTCTTGCGGGGCGACGCCGAGCGGCATTCTTCCCCACTTGGCGATGCTTCGACCTTCGTCTCCCGGCAGCCTGGCGACGAAGGTCGTGCCGTCGTCCTTCTCGCCGAGCCGACCATGGACGTGCGACTCGAAGCCGAGGCCTTCGACGAGCTCGAAGCGGAAATCGATGGGAACGCGCGCTTCGTCGTCGGCGCGCCTCACGTCTTGCGGGCGGATGCCGACGACGATTTTTCGACCGTCCATCGCCTTGCTGCCGCCGAGCCGAGCAGGAGCGATGACGACGTCGAGGCCGGCGGCGCGTGCGTGGGTGACGTCGGCTTCGGTGACGAGCTTGGCCTCGATGAAGTTCATCGGCGGCGTGCCGAGGAACGACGCGACGAAGCGCGTCTTCGGGTGCTGGTAAATCTCCAGCGGCGCACCAGCCTGCTCGATTTTCCCGCCGCTGAGGACGACGAGCTGATCGGCGAGCGTCATCGCTTCGACTTGATCGTGCGTCACGTAGACCATCGTCGCCGAGAGGCGCTCATGCAGTCGGCGAATCTCCACGCGCACTTGACCGCGCAGGGCGGCGTCGAGGTTGGACAGCGGCTCGTCGAAGAGGAAGAGCGAAGGACGCCGGACGATGGCGCGTCCCATCGCCACGCGTTGCCGTTGCCCACCCGAGAGCGCCCGCGGGAGCCTTTCGAGGTACTCCTCGAGCCCGAGCTGCGGCGCCACCTCGCCGATGCGCTTGTCGATCTCGGCTTGCGGCGTTCCCCGTAATTTCAAGCCGAAAGCGAGGTTCTCGCGCACCGTGAGGTGCGGGTAGAGCGCGTACGATTGGAAGACCATCGCGATGTCGCGATCGCGCGGCGGGGCGAAGGTGACGTCACGATCACCGATGCGCACTTGCCCGGAGTCGGGGAGCTCGAGACCGGCGATCGTACGAAGCAGCGTCGACTTGCCACACCCCGAGGGGCCGACGAGCACCGTGAGCGCGCCGTCGGCGATCTCGAGATCGATGCCCTTCAAGATGGTTTTCCCAGGGGATTTCCCGCTCCCCGGGTAACTCTTGACGATGTTTCGCAGGCTCACCTCGGCCACGGGTACTTCTCGCTCTCGTATCGTTTCGCCGAAGATCGCTTCGCGACTTCGGCCGCTCGCTGTATCTCGCCTCTGGCTCGGTCCGCTCGCATGATTCACTTCTTCCGCAAGAGGACGACGGCGTCGTGGGGCCCGAGCTCGACGTTGAGCTGGCCGCCAGCACCGACGACGAAGGCGCGCGCGTCTTTGGTCGCCAGCGCGTCGACGAGCTGCGTCCCCGAGGCCGCGCCCACGGTCATCGGCGTGGTGCCGGAAACCGTGGCCGATTTGTGATCGGCCGCGGTGTTGAGGACGACGAGCGCGTAGTCACCCTCGGGGGTCGATCGTTCGAAGGCGACGATGCCGCCGTCGGGCTCGCTCGCCTTCTTGTCCGTCGTCCAGACGAACTTGATGGCGCCACGCGAGATCGCGCGCGAGCTCTTGCGCACGTCGGCGAGGCGACGGATGAGCTGGAAGGTGTCGCCGCCGGTGGCGAAGTTGGTCGGCGAGAGATCTTCGCGATTGGCGGGGTCGTTGCCACCGGTGAAGTCTTGTTCGGTTCCGTAATAGATGCATGGAATGCCATCTTCCGTGAGGAGGAGCACGAGCGCGTCGTGGAGCACGCTCTTGGCATCCGTGCGTCCGGCGACGGCGGCTTGCCAGAGGTAACGACCGACGTCGTGGTTGTCGAGGAAGTTCACGTGCAAGTCGGCGGGCGCGACACCGAGGCCGCTCTCTTCCGGCTTCGTCGACCAGTTGGCGCGCCGCTCGGTCCAACGATTCTCGATGTTCTTGGTCGGCGCGCCGCCGATCAAGACGTCACGATAAACCTGGAAATACTGGGGAAAATCGAAGAGGCCGTCGAGCTCCTTGTCATGCGTGTAGCTGCCGACGAGCTCGTCTTTGCCGTCGAAGACCTCGCCGAACATGAGGAACTTGTTCTTGCCGAGGCTCGCTGCCTTGGCGCGGATGCGGCGACCGAACTCTTGCCAGAAGGGATGGTCGACGTGCTTGACGGTGTCGATGCGGAAGCCGTCGAGATCTGCGAGCTCGATCCACTTGGCGTACGCCTCGCTCATCGCGTCGACGACCTCGGCGTTCTCGGTGGCGAGGTCTTTGAGCCCGCCGGGAAAGTCGCCGAACAGAGTCTGTTCGCGGCCGTCGGGGGGATTGTCGTAGTTGATGATGCGCCCGCGTCGATGGTAGTTGGCAGGGTTGGCGAGGCGACCGTCGGATGGCGCCAAGCGGTTGATGGTCGCGTCGTGGAAGAACATGATCGGCGCCGGGCCGGCGATGCCGAGCGAGGTCCACGACTGCACGCCGCCACCCTCGTAGTCGGGATCGTATTCGGTGATGTGAATCGTCGGCGAGGTGCTTTTTCCCGTCGGATCGACGCCGCCGCGCACGTCCTCGTCGGGACGCCCGTTCATGTTGATGTCGTAATAGAAGAGCTGCCCCATGTGGTTGGTGACGATGTCGAGCACCACTTTGATGTTGCGAGCGTGCGCGCGTCCGACCAAGTCGCGGAGGTCACTCAAGTTGCCGAAGTGGGGATTGAGCGCGAAGGGGTCTTGCGTCCAATATCCGTGGTAGCTGTCGATGCCAGCGTCGGTCTCGACGTTCTTCACTATCGGAGAAATCCACAGCGCAGTGACGCCGAGGGCTTGCACGTAGTCGAGGTGATCGGCGAGGCCCTTCCAGTCGCCACCGTGATAGCGCGCCGGCGCGGCGTGATCGACTCGGTAGTCGTTGGAGACGTCGCCGTCGGCGAAGCGGTCGATCAGCACCTGGTAGATGATCTCGTCGCGCCAGTCGTCGATCTTGGCGGCGATGCTCTGCGTCGGCGGCGCCGGCGAGACGTCGACGCACGACGACTGCGAGGCACTCAGCCCCAACGTGACGACCGTGAGGAGAAGCGCACTTCCCACCGAGCCGAGCCGACGCGACCGACGACGCATTCGGCAAATATCCCACGCCCGAGGCGGCTCTGGAAGGGTAAGCGTAACGCAGGTCAGAGGTACGTCCGTGCTGGCTGTTTTTCTCGGGTGAAAAGTGCGGTAGTCCGTGCATCCATGCGTGGTCCTTTCGCCGTCGTCGCCTTGACTTGCCTCGCTCTCGGCTGTCGCAAGAGCGCGCCTCCCAGCGACGGGACCCCGACGCCGGCGAGCGCGACGGTGATTCCTTCGAATGCGAGTGCGACCAGCGCGACGCCGGGCTCGCTCGGGGCGCTCCTTTCGGCGAGCAGGGTTCCGCGTCCACCCGGTGACCTCGCCAAGGTGAAGCTCGGCGGCACCGAGGAAGAAGCGAAGAAGGCTGCGCCCGAGGTGATGAGCGCGCTCGGCTACCACCCGGGGGGTCTCCGCGACGTGACGGCGTGGGTCCACGTCGACGACTCGAGCAAGCGCGTCGTCTCCATTCGGCTGGTGATCCTCTCTTCGATCACCGACGTCCTCGCGTTCGTCCGCGGTGCCTGGGGCGACGCCCAAATCGCAGCCGATCCGGTGTTGCAGCGCTCGGAATACTTTTGGTTCGATCCCGCGGGTGGCATTCGTGCGCGCGTCGATCCGGGCATCGCCGACGACACCTCACTCGTCTTCGAGGCCTATCTTCCGACCGAGAAACTGCTCGGCATCTCGGGCGTGCCCGTCGTGAGCCCGGCGCAGTTCGGCTTCGAGACACGCCCGCTCCTCGGGAGCAGCCTCGACGAGCTGAAGGCCACCTTCGGCAGCGCGGTCGTCGAGGAGTCGGCGGCCGAAGCCGAGGCGACGCAGGAGAAGATCGGCGTCGTCGTCGGCGATCCGAAGTTGAAAGAGAAGCTCGGTCCTGCGCAGGCGAGCGTTCATCTCGAGCTCCCGCCGACCGAATACGAGGCGACCTTCACCTGGGTGAACGTCGACTTCGACTCCGCGGGAAAGGTGAAGTCGTTCGATTTTCCCCTCTCCTACGAAGACTACCCAGCCTTCCAGGCCATTTCGCTGGCGCTGTTGAAGAAGAAACTGGGCGAGCCGAAGACCGAGAAAGACCTGCTCGATCGCGAGGTGCTCGTCTTCGGCGTCGCCAGCGCTCCCGGAAAGGGGCCGAAGATCACCGTCGCCGACGACGACATCGTCCACGCCTGGCGCGTGCGCGTCACGCGGGATTGGCTTCGGTGAAGGAAATGACCAGCGCGAGCGCGAGACTACTTGCCAGTCGGTAGTGTCTTGAAGCAGTCGTTGGCGTCTTTCTCTTGCGCGCTGCACGCGCCGTAGTCGACCTGCCCTGGGCCCTTGCACTTCAAGCTCGCGCCGCCGACGCACATCATCTGCGCCTGCAGCTTGTCCTTGCAGGCGTTCTTCTGCATGTCGTTGCAGATCTGCGTACACGCCGGGATGTTCGCCGGATCGAAGACGCAGCCAGGGACGCTGTTGACCTTGTTGCAGAAGTCGTCACAGGACATCGGCGTCGCTGCATTGGCGATTGGCGGCGGCGGAGGAGGCGGCGTGCCCGGCCCCGGAGGCGGCGGATCACCACCGTTGTTCGGCGGCGGCGTCGGGTGACACGCGACCATGAGGAGAGCAGAGGCGAAAACGACGGCGGAGAATTTGGCGGAGAAGGCGCGGACCATCTCCCGAGCACATCATGGAAGCGGTGTGGGCGACTACACCGTTTTCACGTGACGCAGGGCCTTCGCCAGCACGCCAGGTACGTAGCGTCGAAGGTAGATGCCGGCGATCTCCTTGCCACCGACGTAGACCTCGCGTGTCTTCTTCTCGATGCCGCGGACGATCACCGCGGCGCAAGCTTCGGGGCTGATACCGTGGGCGTTGGCCTTGGTGCGTTGTTCGGCCTGTTCGGCATCTCCACCGCCAGCGCGCGCGACCGCCTTGACGGCGATGTCGGTGGCGACGAACCCGGGACAGACGATGGTGACGGCGATGTCGTCCTTGAACACCTCCGCGCGGAGCGATTCGAAGAAGCCGTGGAGCGCGTGCTTGCTCGCGGCGTAGGCCGAGCGATAGGGCGTGCCGACGTAACCGACGACGCTCGAGACGACGACGAAGTGGCCTGATTTGCGGAAGATCATCGACGGGAGGAGCGCCTTGGTGAGCGCGACGACACCGAAGTAGTTCACCTCCATCACCCGTCGGTCTTCGGCGAGCGGGGCCTCGACGACGAGCGAACGCTGACCGATGCCGGCGTTGTGCACCATCACGTCGACCTGCCCGAAGGCGGCGATCGCCTTCTTCACGAACTCGTCCGCGCGATCGGTCTCGGCGACGTCGAGGGGGAGGACGAAGACGTCGTCGGGCCGCGGGCAACGACTGCGCACCGCCTCGAGCTCGGACGCGCGGCGCGCGGAGATGATGACCTTCGCGCCGGCCTCGGCCACCTTGCGCGCGAGCGCTTCACCGATGCCCGAGCTGGCGCCGGTGATCCAGAAGACCTTGCCCCGCAGCGCGTCCCGCTTCTTCGTCGACATCGTCACAGCTTAGCGCAGCGCTCGACTCGTCGACATCTCGCCGACATCTCGTCGACATCTCGTCAACGATACGAAGAGTTGAACCACCACTCGACGCCGACACCGAAGAAGTGCTCGTCGCTGCGGCGGGCGAAGCGATCGTCGGGCGCGTAGAGCGCGCGGGCGCCGTCGTTGCGCGCGGTGTAGGCGTAGATGAGTCGGAACTGCGGGCGGGTGAAGCTGCCCTTGCCCGCAGGGGTGAGAAACGGCATGAGGCCGAGTCGCCAGAGATGTCCGCGGATGGGCGTGCCCGCGTCGTCGACTCCAGCGGCGGCGAGTGCCTGGTAACTGACCTCGCCGGCGACGCCGACGTGATCGCCCATCCACACCTGCGGTCGCACCACCAACGTGCCTTCGTTGTAGGTGTTTCGCGAATAGGCATTGCCGCTGGCGTCGCGGAATCCACGGAGATAACCGCCGACGATCACCCCGAATGGGCCATTCTCGTAATTGGCACTCAGCGCGACGAGGGCTTCGTGCGCGCCATTGGTGGTGTGGTCGGCGGCGAGCGCCGAGGGGAGTGTCTTGTCGCCATAGGCCGCGATGCCGGTGGCGTAGCGGAGAAAGAGATTGACGAAGGTGTCGCGCTTGCCGGTGAAATAGCCGAGTTGCGCGCCGACGACGGTGCCGCGCTCGGCCGGAAGCAGCTCTTTGTCGCCGCTGTCGGTGGTGCGGTTGCCCTTGGCGATGGAGTGCTGCTCACCATACGCGACGAACTTGAGACCGCCGCTCTCGCCCATCTTCTCGATGTGCGTCGCCTTGCCGCTGACGATGAGGCGCGGCCGATCGAGGGTGATGACGTCGGTCGCACCGAAGCCGGTGGGAGACGATGACGGGCGCTGTTGGAAGGAGAACGGATCGAGCGCGCGACCGAGGCCGGCGTGGAAGGCAAGGGTCGTCTTCTCGTCGTCGTCGAGCGCCAGCTTCACGCCACCGCCGACCGTGTTGATGTTGTCGAGGGGCCAGAAATCGAGGAGATAGACGTCGTCGCCGCGGTACATGCGCGAGCCGACCCAAGCGGAGAATCCCTTGTAGAAGATTCCGCCGGTCTCCGCGTAGAGGTTGCGAATCGCCAGCTTGGCGTCGAATTGCCCCGTCTCGTGGAAGAGCGGTCCGGCGATGGCGATGGTGGTGACGATCTTGGTCCAGATCTTCCCGTCGCCATAGTCGGCTGCATAGCGGTCTTTGCGCTCGAGCTGCAGCTCGGCATAGGTCGACTCGTCGATGCGGGTGCCGTGCGAGACGATGTTCGCCTGGCGCCCGCTCCCGCCGCGGAGGTCGCTCGCGGAGATGACGCGACCGTAGGAGCCGAAGGAGAACTCGCCTGCGTCGGCGCGCGCCGTTTCGGCAGTCGAGACCAGGGCGAGCGTGAGAGACGCGGAGAGCGCGAAGATCGCAGGACGGAGCGCGGAAGATTTCATGGGGATGGGCGAGCTGGTTAGAGCGTGTAGAGCGAGGCCCCGCGGGGCGTGAACGGAACGTCGATGGCGCCGGCAGTCACGGTCACGGCGGGTCCGCCGAGCAAGTCTTTCAAGATCGTACCGTCGGCGATTCCGAGGCTCGGGTCGAGGGCTACGTGCACGACGCGGGAGGTGGTGCCGCGATTGAGGGCGACGATCACCGCGTCGATGGAGGCGCCCCGAGAGAAGACGTAGCCGTCGCCATCGAGGTAAAGCGACTTGCGCGCGCCGCGACGGAGGCCGGGAAGTGTGCCGCGCGCCTTGGCGACGATCTTCACGCGATCGAGGAGCTTCTGCTCCCGCGCCGAGAGCGCGCCGGCGAACCGCATCATCCGTCGGTTGTCCGGATCGGCGGTGCCCGGTTGGCCGATCTCGTCACCATCGTAAATCAGCGGAACACCCTTCTGGGTGAGGAGGAACGTGAACGCGAGGAAGAGGCGATCGTACGGCTCGTCGGTGCTCGGCGCGGTCGGCGGCGCGCTCCAAGCCTGCGTCGTCGTGTCGGAGGCGATTTGGCCGGCGGCGCGCGAGAGGAAGCGGGTGACGTCGTGATTGCCGAGGAACGGCGACATCACCGCCCCCGGAACGTACCCCGCCTCACCCGCCGCGACCGCGCTCTCGAGATCGCTCATCGTCCCGGCGTTGGCCGCGAAGACCGAGTCGATGGTCCAATAGAGGGGAAAGTCGAATTGCCCCCAAAGGGCTTCGTTACCCACGTAGCGATTGATGAGCGGGCGCCCATCGGTGCCGGTGAAGGTCTCGCCGACGAGCCAATAGCGCGCGTTGCCGGTCTCGAGTTGGTTACGAATCTTGATGCGCAGAGTGGTGCTGGCGATGTCCTGCATGTGCTTGACGGCGTCGACCCGGAAGCCGTCGGCGTCGGCGTTCGAAAGCCACCAAAGGGCATCGTCGGTCATCTGATCGACCGCGCCCATGTTCGTCCAATTGATGTCCGGGAGATAGCTGGTGAACCAACAGTCGGTCGCATGCGTGTCCCAGTCGCAGGAAGGCCCGCCGCAGACGCAGCTCCCGTCGCCGTTGAACCAGCCGTCCTTCTTGTGCGCGAGATAATACTCGTGCTCCTCGTGCAATTGGTTCTGCACCAAGTCGAGGATCACGCGAATGCCGTGCTTGTGGGCCGCGGCGGTGACCGCTCGGAGATCGGCGAGCGTGCCCCAATGCTCTTCGACCTTGCGCGCGCCGGTCGGCCAATATCCGTGATAGCCGCTGTATTGATGTCCGCCGGTGCCAATCCCCGATTTGCCGGTGTTGTCGTTGGGCGGAGAGAGCCAAATCGAGCGCACGCCGAGTGCGTCGAAATACCCGTCCTCGATGGCGGCGAGGACACCCTTGTAGTCACCGCCTTGGTAGTTGGCCCGCGCGTCGACCGAGGCGAGCGGGGCGTCGTTCGTCGGATCGCCGTCGCGGAAGCGATCGGTGAAGACGAAATAGAGCGGACCGTCCTCCCAGCGAAACGGCTCGAGCTCGACCCACATCGGCACGATCAGCGGCAGAGCCGATTTTCCCGCCGAGTCTTTGGCGTCGAACGTATACGTGTATTTGTTCTTGGAGAGGCCCGTCTGGTGGAGATGGAGACGCCCCGACTTGGCGTCGAACGTCGTCGCGACCTTCGCTCCGGCGAGCTGCGCCACGAGGCTCGCGAGATCGGGCCCCTTCGCCGAGGCCCCGTCGGTGTACTGCACCTCGACGTCGAGCGTCCCATCTGGTTTGGCCTCCGCGGAGACGACGGTGAGCAGCGGTGATTGGCAATCACCGACGTCGACGCGCGAATTCTCGGTCCCCGCGACGTATCGCGTGTAGCGGGTGCCTGGATCGAACCGATAGTCGGTCCCGTCGACGACGAACTTGTATCCGTAGCTCCCGGCGGCAATCGTCAATTCTGCGCGATACGTCCCGGTGCCGAGCCCATCGGTCATCGCCGTCTTCTTCGCGAACCCATCCCACTCCCCGATGAGCTCCACTTTCGCGCCGGCCCGCCCGAGCGGAAAGCGGAAAGAAGTTTGGCAATCACGGAGAGGAATCGTACCCGGCGGGGGAGGAGGCGCGTCGACGATGGGCGTATCGGAGGCGCCATCGGGAGGGCTCGAAGAGTCGAGACCATCGAGCGCAGTGTCGACGAGGACGACGTCCCCAGGCCCCGCGTCGGCGTCGGGAGTGGAGGGCTCGTCCTTGGGGTTCTCGTTGGCACAGCCGATCGACCACGAGAGGGACGACGCGAGGAGGAGGGCCGCGCCCGCCTTCGCGCTCGTGCGGTCACGCTTTCGGCGAAGCCAAACCGCGCCCAGCCCCAAAGCGGCCAGCCACCACCGATTGGAATGGGTTTCTGTCTTCATGGTGCAACTACACCCGCTCTTGGAATCCTGGCCTGGCGGCGCTGAGGCGGTGTCGCTCGCGCTCGTGTCGGTCATCGCCGCGTCCGCGCCGGCATCGCTCGCAGCGTCGTCGATCGACGTCTCCGCCCCAGCATCCGTCGGCGTCGGGCCGGCGTCGGGATCGGGTTCGATCGTCGTCACGTCCGGTCCCTCTTTGGGAAAGCAGGGGTCGGTGGCGCCGACGAGCGAAGCATCGGCGCGATCGAGGAGCGCGTGCATGTAGGCGCCGGCGCCGAAGCCGACCATCGGAATCGCGCCCGCGTAATCGGCGGTCTCACGGGTGAAGAGCTCGGGGACGAGATCGTAGTTCTGTACGGCTTGCGCGGTGATCCATCCGAGCAGCTTCGCGGCCTCGCGTTTTCTGCCCATGCGATGGAGCGCGGTGGCGACGCGCAAGTCGATGAAGGCCCATTCCTGCGAATCGTATCCGCCGCCGTCGTCGTTGCGGAAGTAGCCGAAGCCCGTCGGTGCGCGCAGCGGCTCGAGATCGGCGATCAGCTTCTGGGCGCGCTCGCCGAGCGGGTTGACGAGCCCCCAGGCGATGGCCTCGATGACCGCCGCGTCCCGCGCTCCGTTGCCGTCTTTTCCTGCAGCGGCGAGCTCTTCGAGGCTCTGCGCGAGGCCCCCCGTGGGGAGCACGAGGTTCTTCAAGATGGCGTCGCGAATCGAGAGTGCGCTCTTCGCGTCGCCGGCGTCGCAGAGGCCACGGGCAGCAGCGAGAGAGGTATACGTGTAGTGCTTCTGTTTGCCATTCCAATGCACCTCCCAAATGCTGCTGTCGGCTTTGAGGAGTCCGTTCGCCGGATCGACGAGGGCGCGGAGGGTGTCGGCGTTGGCGTCGAGATCTTTGCGACCGGCGGCGTGCGCGGCCCACGTCGCGAGGCCGAAGCCGTCGAATTCGACGTTGGGGCCATCTGCATTGGAGTCGCTCTCTTCGGTGCCGTCACCGAAATAGCGGACGACCGATACGTGGTAATCGGTGCCGACGTAACTCTTGTAGCCACCGACCTTGGCGCCGGCGAAGAAGTCGATCGCCGCGTCGGCCTCTGCCTTGTGCCCGGCGCGCGCGAGGGCGGCGGTGGCGTAGCTCATGTCGCGCGCCCAGGTGATCCACCAAATACCCGGTGGCATCGCGGCGACGATCTGTCCCTTCGCCGGAGCGGCCATCCGCGTCTGCGCCATGCGCAAAATCGCCTCGGATTGCCGCCAAACGGCGAGCTCGTCGGCGTTCGTGCCGGCGGGAGGCTTCACGCGCCAGGCTTCCCACGCGGCGCGTTCGTCGGTGACGAGCTTGTCGGCGCTGCGACCGGCGACGTACGTGCGAGCGGCCGTGTCGTCGCCCAGCGTCAGCACCACACCGACCCAACGCGTCTCTCCGGGAGCGAGCTTGCTCAGGCTCCACTCGAAGCCGGCCACTGCGTCGTCGACCACGCCCGAGTCGGTGACGTCGACCAGCTCACCGCCTGCTTTGACGATCGAATAGGGGTTCTTCGGCGAGGCGCCGTGGTGACGGGAAGCACCGAGCGCGAGATAGCGCGCCGTGAGCCCAGACGGGCCCGTTTCGCTGAACGTGTCGTGCGCCGCGTCGTAGGTGACGTGCTCGCCAGCGCTGCCGGGCTCGGGCGCGCCGCTGCCGAGGTGAAGATTGAAGAGCGAATAGGCCGCGGCGTCGTTCTGCGCCACGCCAGAGTCGTTGGTCACCGAGAGGGCGAGGACCACGCACGGCGCTTCGAGACCGAACGGTGAGAATGCGTAGGTGCGCGTCGTCAGCGCGCCGACGTGTTGCGTGGTTTCGACGATGCCTGCCTGATCGACGTATCGCATCGTGTCGACGGGCACCTCACCGAGCCAGCTCCCCTCGCCGCCGCTGCGCACGCCGAAGTAGGCGTCGTAGACGACGTCGCGTGAGGCGACGCCGGCGCTACGAAACGCGTAGGGAGCTTCGGTGAGCGTGACGAGCCGTCCGCTCACTCCGTCGACCACGCCGAAGCCGTAGCCGTTGCCGATGCTGGCTTGATGGAACGACGTGTGCGGGACCGCCGCGGTGGCGCTGCCTGCGCAGAGCCCCGAAACGGTGGCGATGGTGAGGAGCGAACGGACGACGTAACGCATCGCTGAGTTACGAAGAAGTAGCGGCCTGCGCCCACCTACGCAACCGACGCCCCGCCGATTCCGACCGCGCTGGCCAGCGTGCTTCTGCGCTGAGATCTGACGCGATGCGGCGTGCCGCGCCGCGAAGTTAGGCGCGCATCCAATCCGCGATGTGCCAGCGTCGGTCTTCGGACTCGCTCACCCGCGAGCTTCGCGATGCACCCGGCTTGCGACCACCGATCTTGCGCGCGAGCGTGCCGATCGCCGCGAAGACGATGCCAGCGAGCATCCAGAGGATGAGACCGAGCGTGAGCGCCACGAAGGCGATCACCGACCACGCGCGAACGACCACTTCGAGGACGACGGGACGGTTCTTCTTCGACATCTGGGCCTCCCTATCTGCAGGTTCGCCCACTGGTATTGCCAGTTATGGGCCAACGCGATGCGGCGTAGGAGGGCGCGAAATCTTCGAGAGAAAGCTGGGTACGCGAAGGTACGACGCGTAGCGGCATACCCAGTTCGGCGGTTCACGGTGCGTAGCGTGCGGACCACACCGGTGGTCGATTCGCACGTAAACCGGTCAGGGACCGGTGAGCGTGTACCGATGTCTGCTCTTACTTGGCGAACGTGGTAGCGGTGCCGATACCGACCCGCGCGAGCTCGTCGACGACGATGGCGCGAACGGTCACCGGTCCGGCGGCGAACGGACGAACGACTGGGCCCTTCGCGCCGTGGACGACGTAGCCGCCCTCGACGCGCAGTTGCGGCGTCTGCGACGCGCCGACGCCGGTGACTGCGATGTCGCCGCCATCCTTGCTCGAGATCGACGTCGGCAACGACACCTTCGGCGCAGGGAGCGTCGGCGCGCCCGGACGCATGGCTGCGCGAACGATGCCGGCGATGACCTTGGCGGTCGGGACCGCGCCGGCGCCGTTCGGATCGTCGACGAGACGGACGTCGAAGGCGATGTTCGCTTGGGTGCCGAGGACAATCGTCGCGCCGGCCTCGTCGCCGTAGACGAGATCGCCGAGCGCTGTGCCTTCGATTTGCGGCAAGACACGGGAAATTCCGTGCAATTGGCGATCGAGGAAGCGACGCGCGCCTTCGCCGTCGTTCGCGACCTCGAGGCGTAGGACCGCGCGCACCGCCGAGGAGCCGTCGACGTAGGTGAGCACGAGGCCGCCGTCGTCGGGCACGGTGTCTCGCAGCGTCAGGCCCGGAATGACGATCGCGCTCTTCTCGACGCCCGCGAGGACGCCTTGCGCATTCGGCGCCTGCAGTGCGTACGACACGCGCACCGGGTCGTCGCCCTTGGTCCCGGAAGTGCCGAGGGAAGGAGCCGCGATGGCCGCGCCGCCGATGAGGAGGGCGCCCACCGAGAGCAGCAGCGGGTCAGTCCACGGTCGTGATTTGATCGGCATATTTGTAGCTCGCTCCTCCGGTGGAGAGACGCTTGAGGTAATCGTCGCCGGTGAGGTTCTGCACCAGCTCTTTGACGTGCGGGTCGGTGGCCGGGTCGCTGTCACCGTCGACCGCGAGGGTGGCGTCGAAGATGTTGGCGGTGGCGTTCGGCGTCGTCACCGCGTGATAGCTGAACGAGAATCGCCCGCTGTCGAAGGGCGATCCGAAGGTGGTCGAGCCGATGCCCATGATCGGGTTGAGACCGAAGCCCCAGCCGATGATCGCGTAGTGCAGCTTGGCGCCGATCATGTTGGCGTACGTCGAGAGGATGCTCGCGCAGTCGCTGCAGTTGACGATGTTGCCGTATCTGCGTGTGAGGAACGACGAGAGGTGGAAGATCTCGGCGCTGTAGCCGTCGGAGGTGGTGGCTCCGCAGTAGTGCGAGGCGCCACTCTTGCGGTCGTACGTGAGCTTGAGGTCTTCGTAGACGTGCTTGACGAGGATCGAGCGCGCGCCGTTCTCGTCAGTGGCGCCGCCGGCGATCGCGGTGGTGGCGTCGTCGACGACGGCCACCCAGGGGATGTTCGGCGCCGCGGTGCCTTGCGTGTTGCCGAGCACGCCGTAGATGCGAACGGCGGCGGTCTGGTTGGTGCCGCCGACGGTGAACCAATCACCGCCGGTGACCTTCGCCTCGAAGTGCCATTTCAGCGTCAAATCGGCCTTTTGGATGGCCGGCACCGGTGACGCGGCGAGCGACAGCGTGGCGACGCCGCTCTTGATGACGCCGGCGTCTCCCGTGAGAGCAGCGGTGTCGTCGAGGGCGACGCGGAGCTGTGGCGCGCCTTCGAGCTCGAGGCCCGTTGGCACGTTGCCGGCGCCACCCGCCGCCGTCTTGCCCATCGTGAAGACGAGGTCGGGCTTGCTCCCGATCGTGAGCGCGATCGGGCTCGTCGTGCCGGTCTCGATGACCGCGCCGCTGCCGTCGACCATCGGCGAGTCGAGGGTCGTCCAGAGATCGGCGAAGTTGCGCGCGACGCCAGCGGGCGTGTCGAGCTCGGGCTCGCCGCTGGGGATCGCCATCGCGCTCGCGGGCGCGGCGTCGGGGATCGAATAGTACGCTTTGAAGGCGTGATTCACCGCGTGGTACATGAGCGGCACGCGCGCGCCCGTGCCCTTCTCGACGTTGAGCGCCTTGGCGCCGATGCGCAGCACCCAGACGGTCGACTCTTGCTTGGCCGGGGTCGCGTTGGTCGCTTCGGTCGGGCAGCCGAGCTTGGCGCGCACGGTGTACTTGCCGGGAACGAGCGCGGTCACCGACGAGGGGACGAAGTCGAACGAGGCGCTTCCGAGCGATTTTTTGCCGCTGAAGAGCGACGTCATCTGGGTCCCGTCCTTGTCGAAGACGCCCACGTCGAGCGGGTGATCGCCCTTGGCGCTGCCGTCGTCGGCGAGCGTGAGGGCGATCGACATCGCGCCCTTGTCGCGCAGTTGAGCGACGGGCTTCTTCACGACGAGGTCGACCTTGGCCTTGCACACCGTCGCGAGCAGCGTGTCGCCGGGCGCGGAGTCGCCTCCGCCGATGCCGGTGTCGCTGCCAGGGATGCCGCCCGTGTCGGAGCCGGGCTGGACGTCGTCGTCGAAGTTGGCGGTGCTACCACAACCGATCGCAAGCGCGACGGGAGCAGCAAGAAGCAAGCGGAACCGGACTCGCGGCACGAGGACCTCCGTGTCGTGGAGAGCTTCTGAGCGTTCGAGACCTCGCGGCGGGAAGATCCTCGCGGCGGGAAGACGTGCGCCCGCGCGAGCGGTGTCACGGGAGAAGGTGATGCTAGCGCACTCTCTGGAGATGCAATGGCTACCGATTGTGTATTTTTCCGCACCGAACGCGATCGGTGGTGATTTCCGCGGATCCGCCGAAGGCGGGACGCGGGTATGTCACCTTTCAGGCCGGCAGCGGCGTATCGAGCGCGCGCCAGAGGTACCAAGCGCCGATCGAACGGAACGGACGCCAGGCTTCGGCGCGGCGAAGGAGCGCAGCGGGCGAAGGGAGTGAACGCAGTCGGAAGAGCTTCTGCGCGCCTTTGCGCACGCCGAGATCGGCGACCGGCATCACGTCGGGTCGACCGAGCTCGAAGATGAGGAGCATCTCCACCGTCCATCGTCCGATGCCGCGCACCTCGCAGAGCGCCTCGACGACGCGCTCGTCGGGCATGCGTGCGACGCGCTCGAGGGGCAGGCTCTTCTCGAGGACGCGCCTCGCCAAATCGTGGAGCGCCGCCGCCTTCGCGTGCGAGAGACCGACGGAGCGCAATTCGTCGGCGGAGGTCGCGTGCACCTTCGCCGGCGCGTCGGGGCCGAAGCTCGCGGGATCGGCTTCACCGATCTTGGCGGCGACGCGGCCGAAGATCGTCGCCGCAGCCTTCACCGAGAGTTGCTGTCCAGCGATGGCGCGCGCGAGCGTGCGGAAGAGCTCCCCGCGCGGCGCGATCGGCAGCGGGCAGGGGATCGCGCGAATCAGCGGCGCAAGGACGGGATCGACGCGAGACAGGTGACGACGCGCGCGCGTGTGCTCTTCGTCGTCGAGCGAGCCTCCTTCGACCGTGAGAAGCGTCGCCTTCGTCGAGGTCCCGCCCGGCGCGGAGAAACCGCCGCTGTCGTGCGCGCCGACTACGCGATGGCAGGGCGTGACGATCGGGTGCGGGTTCCTGCCCATCGCGACGCCGATCGCGCGCGCGGAGACGGTATTCACCTTGGCGGCGAGCTCGGCGTAGGTCGACGTCGTCCCGCGCGGAATGCGACGCGTCTCCGCGTAGACGCCGCGCGCGAACGGCGAGAGCTCATCGTCGTCGAGACGAATGTCGTCGTAGTCGACGTCTTCACCGCCGAGGTGCGCGGTGACACGGGCCGCGAGCTCTTCGGCAGCGACGTCGTCGGCGATGCGCGACGCGCCTGCTCGTCGCAACGTCGCCGCGGTGTCGACGGTGGGGAGAACGACGCGCGCGAGGCCGCGATCGGAGAAGACGAGACCGACGTCGCCGATGGCGGTGGGGACGAGACGAGAGCGGAGGCCGGGGGAGGGCGAGGGCTTGGCCACGCGCGCAGTCTATGCCGTGTTTGTCGTGGATTTCAGGCGTAAACGCAATTTCCCCTTCGGCTGCGGCGGCGTCACTGCCCAGTCGTAGTCGAGCGCCTGCTCGGGGAGCTCGAAGTCGTAGCCACGGAGGAGCGCGACGACGAACGTCTGCATCGCATACGTCGCGTAGTCGGTGCCGGGGCACTTGTGACCGCTCGCCGGACCGGGCCCGTGCGGAACGAACGCATGCGGATGCTTCTCGTGCTCGGCGCGCCCCGGTGCGAATCGCTCGGGATCGAATTTCTCGGGATCGACGAACGACTCGGGATCGGTGTTGATGGCGCGGAGGGCGAAGAGGACCATCCACCCCTCGGGGATGGTGTGCCCTTCGAATTCGAACGTGGTTTTGGCCTTGGCGAAGAGCGCCGGGAGAATCGGCGTCAAGCGCTTCACCTCTTGCACGACCGCGTTCACGTAGGTCAGAGACGCGAGCTTTCCGAGCGTGAGCGGACCGCTCGGAGCGAGCTTCGTCACCTCGGCCTTCGCGCGCTCGGCCACCGCCGGATTTTTCACCAGCTCGAGGATCGTGCGGACGAACTCGGCGAAGATGATGAAGCCGGCGACGATGACGTGATGCACTTCGAGCACCAGCTCGTCGTCGCCGAAGGTGGTGCCGTCGTCGGTCTTGGCGCGAATCATCCGCGTGAGGCCGTCGTCGGGGAGCTTCTCGCGGTGCTCGGCGATCGCTCCGCGGAAGAACGTCAGCAGCCGGTCGCGCGCTTTGAGCGCCTTGCTGTAGGCGGTGCCCGGAAGCGGAATGGGAAGGCCGGCGAAGCCCGAGCGAAGATACTCGTAGTCGGCCATCACCGACGCCAGGCGCGCCGGATCGTCGATGCCGAGGACGTTGCGGCAGATGAGACCGAGGGCGAGCTTCTGACACTCTTCGAGGCCGACGACCTCGTCGTGCTTCGACCACTCGGCGAGCGCTTCCTCGATGGCCGCTTGCATGCTCGGCAGGTACGACTCGAGGGCTGCGCGCCCGAAGCCGGCGAGGACCAGCTGCTTTCGCGCGTGGTGCACCGTGCCGTCGAGCGTGGGCAGGCTCCTCCCGCCGAAGAGCTCTTGCACGTGCGGCGGCATCGCGTCTTCACGCTGCAATTTGTCGCCGTCGAGGAGCGCTTCGCAGGCCGCGGTGCCGGCGATGACAGCCGTCTTGCGACCGAGGACGCTCGAACGGAAGACATTTCCACCGTGCTTTTCCAGGCGATCGGTGACGAAGCCGAAGCCGTTCTTGGCGAAGGAGAGCGTCTCGCCGACGAGCGGGAGGCCATTGGTTCCGGGCGGAAGGGGGCGCTTGGCCCCGTCGTCGGCGGTGGTCATGTCCGGATGGTACGCAGCTGTGCCCACCTCGGATCAATCATCTTTCGCGATCGGGATGGCTGAAAATGCCGGGAATTGCCCCGAGGCCAGGCTCTTCGCGCAAGTCGTCGGAACGCGATACGATCAGCTTGCGAGCCGCGTCGGCCGCAGCGTTGGGGGAAGCGTGTCGATCGAGCGCGGGCAGGTGATTGCTTCGAAGTATCGCCTCCTCGAGCGCCTCGGGGGCGGTGCGATCGGCGAGGTCTGGTGCGCGCGCAACGAGACCATCGAGCGCGAGGTCGCGATCAAGATGCTCGCGCCCGATTGGGCGGTCGATGCCGCGGCGCTGCAGCACTTTTTCTCCGACGCGAAGGCGAGCGGAAAGCTGCGTCACCCGAGCATCGTCGAGCTGCTCGATCTCGGCGAGACGAACGCCGACGTCGCCTACGTGGTGATGGAGCTGCTCGAGGCCGAGAAGCTCGATTCGCTCCTCGAGCGTCGGAAGAAGCTCGCCGTCGGCACCGCGCTCCGCCTCTGCGGCGAGCTCGCGTCGGCGCTCGTCTTGGCGCATGAAAAGAAGCTCCCGCATCTGCGCATCGAGCCGGCCAACGTGCTCCTCCATCGTCAGGCGCGCACGCTCGTGCCCAAGCTCGTCGACTTCGGGGTCGCGCGCTTCGTAGAGGACGCGGCGCCGCCCTCGAGCATGAAGCTCAACCTGTCGGGACCGATCGCCTACCTCGCGCCCGAACAGCTCGATCCCTCGCAGACGCCCGACGCTGGCACCGACGTCTTCTCGCTCGGCGTGCTCCTTCATCACGCGCTGCTGGGCGCGCCGCCGTTTCGGGCGGCCTCGCGGGAGGCGCTGCGAGAGCAACACCTGACGGTGAGGCCAGCGCCGAAGCAGCGCGATCCCAAGCTCGATCCACGCGTCGGCAGCTTGCTCATCGATTGTCTGGCGCTCCAGCCCGAGCTCCGTCCGTCGATGGCCGAGGTGGCGGGTCGTCTCGAGCTGCTCGCTGCAGGGCTCCGCGATGGATTCGCCGAGCTCGCGGGCTCGCTGGTCATTGCCGAGAACCGAACGCTGGCGCACTTCTCGTCGCTCGGCGGAGAAGAGGCGATTCCGCTCTCGGGACCGTCGATCGACGCGGCGCCGATTTCTTCGATGCCGGTGTCGTCGTCGCAATTGGAAGAGATCCCGCCGTCGAGCGACGCGGCTCCACTCTCGTCGTCGAACCTCGAAGATGCCGGTGGACCGCCGCCGCTGCAGACGCCGATGCCGCTGGTTACCCGCTCGACGCACCCGAGACCGGTGAAGACGCCGCTGCCGATGCCGTCGCCGGCGATTCTTCGCGCGCCAGCGGCGCCGAGCGCGCCGAAGCCGACGATGAGCGCGATCTCCAAGCCGCTCGCGGGCCCGCTTCCGCCGAGGCCGGGTGGTGGGTCACTCGGTTCACCGCTCGGGGCGCGTCGTCCTGCTGGCCAAAGCGATTCGCCGCCGGCACCGCGTGCGCCGATCGCGCCGCCGCGAGCGCTCGAAGATGCCGGTCCGGTGAGCCAACTGATCGCGCAACGGCTGAGCGGTCCAAGCCCGGCGCCGCAGGGAATCGAGCAGCTCGACGATTTGGAGGACGCGCTCCTGGCGCAAGTCGCCGCGTCGCGCGCGAGCATCGCCAAGGAAGCTCCGCCGCTCCCCACGCCCGATCCGCCGCGCGCGGTTGCCAAGGTCGAGCCGGCGAAGATCGAGCCCGTCAAAGTCGAACCGGCCAAGGCGCCGTTCGCCAGTGCGTCGATCTTCGATCCCGAGCCGAGCCAATCGTCGCTTCGTGCGTCGCCGTCGCCGGTGGTCGGTACGCCACGCAGTCTGCCCCCACCATCGTCTTCGAGGGCGAGTCGCTATGCGACGATTGCCCTGGTTTTGGCGGCCATTTTTGCTGCGAGTGCGTATGCGTACCGAAGCAGTCAGTCCTCTTCGGGGACGTCGCCATCGCCCGAGTCGAGCAAGACGACCTCGACCAACCCGACGACGACGACGACGACGACGACTACGACCACGACTGCGACGAGCTCGACTTCGGCGATGCCCACCGTCTCCGCCGTTCCCTCGACGAGCGCGGAGGCGGCGGCTTCGACGACTGCATCTGCATTGCCGAGCGCGTCGGCGTCGGCGCCACTCGCGCCGCCGAGCAACCCCCCCGTCACGCCGACGGGGACAGCGCCGACGGTGACGACCGTCAAGCCGAAGCCGAAGCCGACGACCGATCCCGCATTCGGGGTCCACAGCTCGGGGATCTGACATGACGTCGAAGTGGATCGCCGCGCCGCTCGCCTTGATTCTCACCACCAGCCTCACCACGAGCCTCACCACGAGCCTCACCTTCGGCGCTGTCACGCCTGCTTTGGCTGCGCTCGAGCCGAAGCTGACACCGGCGCAAATCGCGGCTGCCCGAAAGTCGTTCCAGCAAGGACTCGACGCCGAGCGCGCAGAAGATTGGTCTGGTGCGCTCGCGGCCTTCGAGGCTACGGCGGCGATCAAGCGCACGCCGCAGGTGACGTTCCACCTCGCGCTCTGCGAGGACAAGCTCGGCAAGTTGCTGGCCGCGCTCGCCGACTACGAAGCAGCTGAAGTCGACGCCAAAGAGAAGAAGGTCGCCGAGGTGCTCTCCGCCGCGCCGATGCTCGCGGCGGCGCTTCGTGAGCGCATTCCTCGGATCACGATCACGCTCTCGGGGGAGACGCCGACCGAGGTGCGGCTCGACGAGAAGGCGTTGACGATGCCGATCGCTGGGGAAATTCGTCTCGATCCGGGCGATCACGTGATCGTCGCGCGGGCGGTCGGGGTCTCTGAGGTTCGCGTCGAGCTGCACTTGGTCGAACGCGACGTGCGCGCGGTGCCGATCGATCTGCGCAAGCCCGCGCCTCCGCCGCCACCTCCGCCGCCACCGCCGCCACCGCGCGAGTCGACCGACAGCCGCAAGACGATCGGCCTCGTCGTCGGCGGCGTCGGCGTTCTCTCTCTCGGCGCATCGGCGATTTTCTATGCCATGCGGGCGGGGAAGGTCAGCGACCTGAACGCCAACTGCGTCGATCTCAAGTGCCCCCCCTCGAGCAGCGACGCGCTCGATTCGGCGAAGACGTACACCACGCTGAGCCGCATCACGCTCGGCGTCGGCGTCGTCTCGCTCGGCGTCGGTGCATATCTCTACCTCAGCGCGAAGGGCGGCAAAAAAGAGCCTTCTTCGGCGACCGATCACGCGCGCCTTGCTCCGTGGTCGCCCGAAGGTTCGCTCGGCCTCGGCGTGCAGGGGGCCTTCTGATGCGCAGGCGAGTGGGAGCCCTGTTCGCGTTCGCGTTCGCGTTCGCGAACGTCGGTTGCGACGTGCCGGCATACGAAATCGACGAGAATTTCGATACTGGCGGCTCGATCGACGACGGCGCGAGCGGAGACGTTTCGCTCGACGCGCCGGCGGTCGACACGCGTCCCGACGTCGCCGATGTGAGCGACACCGGTGGTGATGACACCGCGAGCAGCGAAGTCGCCGACGCCGACGCGCTCGATACGCTCGATACGCTCGATACGCTCGATACTGCAGACGCCTTCGACGCGGTCATCGACCCTTGCGGCGGCGGTTGCACCGGAGGCAAATCGTGCTGCGCGAGCGGGTGCGTCGATTTCGCCACCGACCTCGGCAACTGCGGGAGCTGCGGGAAATCGTGCACACCGGCGCACGTCGCGGGGCCCAGCTGCGCGGCCTCGACGTGCGGCTACGGGAGCTGCGTCGCCGGCTTCGACGACTGCAACAAGATCAAGAGCGACGGCTGCGAGACAAGCCTCACGACCGTCACCGACTGCGGAAAATGCGGCACGCCGTGCTCGCTCCCGGCGACGACGACGAGCAGCTGCGCGACCGGCACGTGCAAGGTCGACACCTGCATCCTCGGTCGCGGCGACTGCAACGGCGTGGCCAGCGATGGCTGCGAGAGCGACACCACGACCTCGCTCGTCAACTGCGGGTCGTGCGCCTCGCCCTGCACCACCGCGCACGCGACGCCGATTTGCGCGGCCGGGGCGTGCAGCGTCGCCTCCTGCGATCGGGGCTTCGCCGACTGCGACGCCTCGGCAAAAACAGGCTGCGAGCGCGTGATGGCGACGGTGACCGGGAGCTGCGCGACGGCGACGGCGATGATCTCGTCGAGCACGGGGCTGTCGCAAATCTGCTCGACCAGCGGCCCGGCGACCGAGACCACGAGCACGTACAATGCGTTCGGCACGTCGTACTACAAGGTCACCCTCAAGCGCTGCGACGTCGGCACGTGCAAGGCGGGCAACCCCGGGCGCGCGCACTTCCGCGTCGACTCACCGGCGTCGATGGCCTTCGATCTCAACGTCTACAGCGCCGTTGCCTGCAACGTGGGAGTGCTCGTGGGGAGTTCGACGAGCGGCGTCCTCGGCGGCACCGAGAGCGTCACCTGGACCGACCTGACGTGCCCCGCATCCCAGGATTTTTGGCTCGAAGTGAAGTGGCGACGCGGCGATGGGTGCGGTCAGGCGTCGATCACCGTGACGCACCCGTGAGCGTCAAGCGCCGCCCGCGACCGGTGGAATGATCGCGACTTCGGCGCCTGCTTCGATGGTCTCGTCCCATGAAGCGTAGGCACCATCGACCGCCACGCGAAGCGCCGGAGCCCACGGCAAGAGCGCAGGGTAGGCGACGCAGAGAGCGTCGAGGAGTGCGCGTGCGGTGATCGGCGTGGCGACCGGGAACGAGATCTCCGATGCGCCGAGGACGTCGCGTGCGCCGGCGAAGGCGAGGACGCGCAACGTGCTCATTTTCGAGGTCCGTCATGATCGTGCTGATCATGGTGATCGCGCGCTTTGCAGCGAGCGTCGTCCCAACCGACCCAATACGGCCCGTCGGGTCCGTGCTCACGTTTCCAGATGGGTACTCGCGCCTTGACCGCGTCGATGAGTGCGCGGCAGGCGGCGAAGGCCTCTCCCCGATGTGCGGTGGATGCGGCGCAGACGACCGCGGCGTCGCCGATCGCCAGCGCACCGATGCGGTGGGTGACCGCGAGTCGAACGTCTTCGCCGCGGGACCCGAACGAAGCCTCTACCTCGTCGATGCAGCGTTGCATCTCGGCGAGGGACATCGACGGATAGGCCTCGTATTCGAGCAAGCTGACGACGCGACCTTGGTTGTGATCGCGCACCGTGCCGACGAAGATGGCGATGCCGCCCGCGGTGGGGCGCGCGACCTTCGCGATCACCTCCGCGACGTCGATCGGCGTCGTGACGAGGGCGACGCGCGGGCTCATGACCGCTTCCAAGTTCCGCTGCGACCGCCTGATTTCTCGAGCAATTCGACGCTCTCGATACGCGCGCCGCGGTCCATTCCCTTGATCATGTCGTAGACGGTGAGGGCGGCGATCGAGGCGCCGGTCATCGCCTCCATCTCGACGCCAGTGGGGCCGACGCACTCGGCGCTGACCTCGACGACGATGCGCGCGCCGCGGACGACGACGTCGACCGAGAGATGCGTCAGGGCGAGCGGATGGCAGAGCGGGATGAGCTCGCTGGTCTTCTTCGCGCCCATCAGCGCGGCGACGCGTGCGACGGCAGCGATGTCTCCCTTCGGCGCTTTTCCGTCACGAATCGCCTTCGTCACCCGCGGCGTCGTCTGCACGGTGGCGCGCGCGATGGCCTTTCTCCGGGTCGCCGGCTTGTCTCCGACGTCGACCACGCGGACGTGACCGCGCCCGTCGAGATGCGTCGGGCGCATTCGCGAGGTGGGTTTCGCGGGCATCGCGCGGACGCTACGATCGACGGGCGATCGGGGCAACGCCGGACTATAGTCCATGGGTCGTGCGTCAGCTCCCCATCGTCGGTCGCTCGGTCGCGACGCCGCCTCGTGGCCCGAGCGCGCGCGTCGCACCGAAGGCGGTGCGCATCTCGATCACCGATCGATGCGACCTCGCCTGCGTCTACTGCCGGCCACATCGCCACGACGGATACCTCCCTCACGAGCGCCGGATGGGCGTCGATGATTGGGTGACGCTCGCCGAAGGCCTGGTGCTGAAGGGCGTCACCCGCTTCCGCGTCACCGGCGGTGAGCCGCTCCTCCACCCGCACGTCGTCGAAATCGTCGCCCGCATCGCGCGCGTGCCCGGGGTCGAAGACGTCGCGCTCACCACCAACGCGACGCAGCTCGAAGAGCTCGCCGAGCCGCTCGCGCGCGCCGGGCTCCATCGCCTCAACGTCTCCATCGACTCGCTCGATGAAGCACGTTTTGCAGCACTTTCACGCGGTGGCTCGCTCCGGTCGGTGCTCGCCGGCATCGACGCCGCCCGCGCCGCCGGCTTCACCGACATCAAGACCAACACCGTGGTGATCGCAGATCGCGACGACGACGACCTCGGCAACCTCGACGAGCTGGCGGCGATCGTCGAGTGGGCGTGGGCGCGCGAGCTGACCCCGCGCTTCCTCGAGGTCATGACCATCGGCGAAGGAGCGCGCTTCCGCGATCGCATCGTCCCCTATCCGGCGATGCTCGCGCGCGTCGAAGGCCTGGTCGAAGAGGGTGCTCCTGCGCGTCCGAACAATCGCGGTCCGGCGCGTTACCTTCGGGCGCGCGACCGGCGAGCGAGCGGCGACGGTCGCCGTGTCGGCTTCATCACCGGCTCCAGCGACACCTTCTGCGAGGGGTGCGATCGCCTGCGCGCGACCAGCGACGGCGCGCTCCGCTCATGCCTCGCCGTCCCCGCCGAGGTCGATGCCCGCGAGGCGATTCACGCTGGAAATCAGGGCGAAATCGGCGCTGCGCTCGATCGCGCGTGGGCACAGAAGCCCGACGGCACGGTCTGGAAGGGCTGCACCGAAGAGAGCGCGCAAGACGTCAACATGCGCGCGACCGGCGGCTGATTCATTTCGCCAAAGATTGCTTCGCAACTCTGGCCGCTCGCTGAATCTCGCCTCCGGCTCGGTCCGCTCGCTCATTCAGGCAGCGCGTGGATGGGTGGTTCGTTTCGAGGTCACGACCACTGGCAGGCCTTCCGGAGGCGCCAGCGTGATCGCCCGGCGCTTCACCTTCACGCTCGCACCGGGCGCGAGGCGCATCTCGGTGCGCGCGAGGATCGTCGTCAGCACCATCTTCATCTCGTAGAGCGCGAAGCTCATCCCGATGCATTTGCGGATGCCGCCACCGAAGGGAAAGAACTCGGTCGGCGATGGCCGAAAGGCGAGGAATCGATCGGGATCGAAGGTGCGCGGCTGCGGATAGAGCCCGGGACGCCGGTGCACCAGGTAGATCGACGGCGCGACCATGGTGTCGACGGGGAGCTCGAAGCCGCCGAGCGTGAGCGGTTCTTTGAGGACGCGCCCGACGAGCGGGATGATCGGCTGCAGGCGCAGCGCCTCTTTGATCGTGGCGTCGAGCAGATCGAGCTTGGCGATGCGCTCAGGCACGCCAATCGCGTCGTTTTCGATCGCTTCGGCGCGCAGCCGCGTCATCACGTCGCGTCGCTCGAGGAGCCAACGAAAGGTCCAGGCGAGCGCGGTCGCCGTCGTCTCGTGTCCGGCGACGAGCAAGGTGATGAGCTCGTCGCGCAGCTCTTCGTCCGACATCGGCGCGCCGTTCTCGTCGCGAGCATCGAGGAGCATCGAGAGGATGTCGCTCCGCCCTTTCGTACCTTGCGAGCGCCGCCGCTCGATTTGTCCGAGGAGGAGCGCGTCGACCTGTCCGGCGAGATGTCGGTAGCGACCCCACTTCGTCAGCCGACCGAGATCGACCTGGAAAAAAGGCATCAGCAGCACCGGATCTTCGACGATGTCGAGCGCCTCGCCGAGGAGCTGCGAGAGGGTGATGCGCTCGTGCTCGTCCTCCATGCCGAAGACGGTGCGAAGGATGATTTGCAACGTCACGTCGCGACACGAGGGGTGGAGCGGGAAGGGGGCGCCGACCGGAAAGTCGTCGATCACCGCCTCGGTGCGCGCGATCATCTCGCGCCCGTAGGCCTGCATGCGCTCGCCGTGAAAGGGCGGCATAAGCAGCTTGCGATGACGCGCGTGCGGTTTTCCGTCGAGGAGGATGAGCGAGTGCTTGCCGAGGAAGGGGCCGAGGAAGATGTTCGCTTCCCCGGCGTGCATCGCGTCGTGATCGGACGCGAACACCTCTCGAATCGCCGTCGGATCCGCTACGATCACGATCGCGCGATGGAGGCCGGCGAAGCGGATGGTGAAGAAGTCGCCGTGGCGTGCTTGGCACTCCTCCATGAACTGCATCGGCGTGCGCATCCAGCTCAGCGTCTGGAAGATCGGCATCTGTGCCGGTCCGGGAGGAAGGGGCATGTTCCGACGATAGCGCATCGTCGTCGTGCCGCGGGAGCGCACGAATGAGCCGAAAAATCAGCGTATCGACCTCGTTTGCCGGTCTCGGCGTGCTCGCCTTGGTGCTCGTGGTGTTGCTCGGCGCCGTCATGTTCGGCGCGCGTCCGCCGGCCGTCGTCGCCGCCAGCGCGGGACCCGACGTCTTCTCCGCCGAGCGTGCGATGCGCGACGTCCGAGGTCTCGTGGGCGATGCGCCGACGCACGCGATCGGAACGGCCGACCACGCACGCGCGCGCGACTACGTGATGAAGCGTCTGCAAGAGCTCGGGCTCACGCCGACGATCGAGCGATCGCGACTCTGTCACGCGTCGGGAGAGTGCGTGGTGGTCGAGAACGTCGTCGCGCGCATCGAGGGCGCGAGCCCTCCGGCGATCCTCCTCGCGGCGCACTACGACTCGGTGCCGACAGGTCCTGGCGCGGGAGACGACGCCGCCGGAACTGCGGTCGTCCTCGAGACGGTTCGCGCACTACGAAGCGGGCCGCCCATCTCGCATCCGGTGATCGTCCTCATCGACGACGGCGAGGAGGCTGGTCTTCTCGGCGCGCGCGAGTTCGTTCGTCTCAGCCCCTCGGCGAAGGAAGCGCGGGTCGTTCTCAATTTCGAAGCACGCGGGAATTTTGGGCAAACGGCGATGTTCGAGACCAGCGCGGGCAACGCCTGGCTCATCGACGCTTACGCGAGTGTTTCGCGACCGACCGCCAGCTCGCTCATCTACACGCTCTACCAGAAGCTCCCCAACGACACCGATCTCACCGTCTTCAAGAAGGCGGGGATGCTCGGTCTCAACTTCGCGTTCGCCGATGGCGTCTGGGACTACCACACGCCGAGTGACTCGCCCGAGCGTCTCGATCCCCGCAGCGTGCAGCACATGGGCGATCAAGCGCTGGCGGTCTTGCGCGCGCTGCAAGCGGTCGATCTCGGGCGTCCGGCGACGGGCGATGCGGTCTACTTCGATCTCTTCTCGGTGGCGCTCGTTCGCTACCCGGCGTCGTTCGCGTTGCCACTCGCGCTCTTTGCTTCGCTCGTTTTGGCGTTCGCGCTCTTTCGTGGTGCGCGGCTCGGCATCTTCGATTTCCGCGGAATTCTACGCGGATTTCTCGCCGCGCTGTTGGCGCCCATCGCCGCGCTCGCAGCTGGCGCGGTCGTCTTCTGGATACTCTGCGCGCGGCACGGGGTTTCGCGATTGCCGCTCGCCGGGCCGATGCCGGCGTGGCTCGCGCTCATCAGCGTCGCCGTCGCCGCGTCGAGCGCGCTCGGTCTGTCGCTCGTCCCGCCTGCCGATCCGCGGGCGGCTTTGGCCGGAGGTTCGGTCTTCCTCGCGATGCTGGCGGTGATGGTCGCCGGTGCGCTGCCGGGTGCGAGCTACCTCTTCCTCTTTCCCCTCCTCGCGAGCGGCATCGCCATCGTCTCGACCGCGCGCTCGCCTTCGCCGTCCTCACCGCGTGCGCGACTCGTCGCCTTCTCCGCCGTCGCGCTCGTCGCCGGCGTCGTCTTCTTCCCGCTGTTCCGCATTCTCTTGGTGATGGTCGGGGTGCAGATGCATCCGGCCACGACGGTGCCAATCGCGCTTGTTTTTCCGATGTTTTTCCCGCTGCTCGCCGATGTTCGCGGCCAGCGGCGGTGGCTCGTGCCAGGGGCGGCGCTGCTCGTCGCGTGCGTCTTCATCGCGGTCTCGTGACACGACGTCGGCGACCGACCGGTGATACCTTCGCCCCACCGATGCCGAGCCCGTCCGACGAACTGTGCAAGAAGAGCGCGACCGAGCTCGCGCGCCTCCTCGAGCGCGGCGAGGTCTCCTCCGAGGAGCTGACCCGCGCGCACCTCACGCGCATCGATGCGTGCGACGATCGCCTTCGCGCCTTCACCGCCGTCTTCCGGGACGAGGCCCTCGCCTCTGCGCGACGTGCCGACGAAGAGCGCGGGCGCGGCGACGTCCGGAGCTCGCTCCACGGTCTGCCGATGTCGGTCAAGGAGTCGATCGACTTCGCGGGTCACGCCGCGACCATGGGCGTGCACGCGCGTCGCTCGCTCATCGCCAAGACCGACGGCGGCATGCTCCAAGCGGCGAGGTCGGCCGGCGCCGTCATCCTCGGCCGCACCAACGTCTCGCAGTTCCTCTTCTTCCACGAGAGTCGCAACCCGCTCTTCGGCGAGACGAAGAACCCGTTCAGCCTCGCGCACACGCCAGGCGGTTCGTCCGGGGGTGAAGCGGCAGCGATCGCCGCCGGCATGTCGCCGCTCGGCTTCGGCACCGACATCGGCGGGAGCATCCGCGTTCCGGCACATTTTACCGGCATATGCGGGCTCAAACCGACGCTCGATTTCTGGACCAACAAGGGCTCGAACACCGCGCTCGCCGGACAAGAGGCGGTGCGCGGGCAAATCGGTCCCATGGCCCGCACCGTCGCCGATTTGGTGATGGCGATGACCGCGCTCGATCCGCGCCAGCTCTCCCGCATCGATCCCCGCGTGCCCCCGATCACGTTCTCCGATCCGAGCTCGATCGAGGTCCCGAAGCTGCGCGTGGGAGTCTTGGTCGACGACGGTTGGGTGCGTCCCTCGGCCGCGGTCGCCCGTGCAGTCCATCGCGCCGCCGAAGCGCTTCGCACGCGGGGATGCAGCATCGTCCCCTTCACGCCACCAGGCACGGACGCCGCCATCGAGCACTATTTCGCCGCGCTCAGCGCCGACGGCGGCGAGACGATCGCCCGCGGCCTCGGCGATGGCCCGATCGATCCGGTGCTCGAAGGTCTGCGTCGTCTCACCAAGATTCCGCCGCGTGTTCGCCTGATGATCGCGCGCACGCTCGAGTTGCTCGGCGACGAGAAGCTCGCGCGCATCCTCCGCGTCACGCAACGCAAGACGGTCGCCGAGCTCTACCAGGTGACCGACTTCATTCGTCGCTATCGAGGCACCTTCCTCGGCGCGATGGACGCCGCCGAGCTCGACGTGCTCCTCGTCCCGGCCCACGCGACGACGGCCCTCCCGCACGGAATGGCCAAGGATTTCCCGGTCGCCGGCTCACCTTCGATGCTCTACAACTTGTTGCAATTCCCCGGCGGCGTCGTGCCGGTGACGCGCGTGCGCGAGGCCGAGACAGCGCGACCGGGTGCGCGTGGCAAGCTCGAGAAGCACGCTGCCAAGGTAGACGCCGAGAGCGCGCGGCTCCCCGTCGGCGTCCAAGTCGTCGGCAGGCCCTGGGCCGATCACGTCGTCCTCGCGGCGATGGCCGCGATCGAGGCCGAGGTGCGCACCGACTCCGAGTTCCCGCGCACGCCAGTCGAGCTCGCGTAGGCGATCGTCGAGAGTCGACTACGAGTGCGGCGTGCGTTTGCGCGTGAGGCCGTATTCGCTGAGTCGGCTGACGAGCGTGCGACGCGAGACGCCGAGCAACTTGGCGGCGGCGGTTTGGTTCCACTCGCATCGCTCGAGGGCAGCGACGATGCGCGCGCGCTCTTTTCCTTCAGGCGTATCGGTGACGATCGGCATCCGGCCGGTGACCGAGCGGCGATGCGCGAGGGCGCCGTTCGTGCGCTCGGGTTTCGGCGTGAAGAGGGCCGCCGGGAGCCCTGCGCGCATGAACCGCTGCGAGTCCTCGGGCAGCACCATGTGGTGCATTTTCTCCTGTGGAAGATGCTCGGGGAGGATCACCGGACCGGCGAGGAGCACCGCGCGCTCGACCGCGTTGCGGAGCTCGCGGACGTTGCCAGGCCAGGCGTAGCCCTCGAGCAGCGTCATCGCTTCCGTCGACACGCTCGGTGGCGGCCGATGGAGCTGCTTCGACACCTGCTCGACGAAGGATTTCGTCAGCGGCGCGATTTCGTCGACGCGCTCGCGCAACGGGGGAATGACGATGGCGACGCCATTGAGCCTGTAAAATAGGTCTTGGCGGAAGACGCCGCGGCTGACGTCGCCTTCGAGATCGCGGTTGGTGGCGGCGACGAAGCGGACGTCGATGGCGCGCGCGCGGGTGTTGCCGACGCGGATCACCTCGCGAGCCTCGATGACGCGGAGGAGCTTGGCCTGCACCGAGAGCGGCATCTCGCCGACCTCGTCGAGGAAGATGGTGCCGCCATTCGCGCTCTCGAGGAGCCCGGCCTTCGCCTGCACTGCGCCAGTGAAGGCGCCGCGCTCGTGTCCGAAGAGCTCGCTCTCGAGGAGCGGCTCGGGGAGCGCTGCGCAGTTGAGCCGGACGAGCGGTCTTCGCGCGCGCGGCGAGAGATCGTGGACCATCGTCGCCATCACTTCTTTGCCGACGCCGGTCTCGCCGAGGATCAAGACGGGGATGGTGCCGGCGGCGAAGCGCTCGACGAGAGGACGAAGTCGGTAGAGCGCGCCGCGATCGGCGAGCACGCCCCCCGTGACTGCCGAGGTGGGCGGGGGCTCCGAGCGAGGACGTGCACGCGCGCCGGCACAAGCGACGAGCGACTCGGACGTGCGACCGTCCTTCGGATAGCAGGCGACGCCGACGTCGGCGCGAACTCCCGCGGCGGCGAGCGACTCACGGAGGCCACGCGCGAACGCATCGGCCGGCGTGTTCTGGATTTCGACGAGGAGCACCTCGTACTCGCCGGGCACGTAGCAACCGATGACGTGGGCGGCGCTGACGTACGCCGAGAGGCTGGCGACGAGGACGTCGGCGTTCGACTCGGGCTCGGCGCGCACACGCAAGACGGCGAACGCACGGCCCGTCTCGCCGGCGCGCATGCACTCGTCCTCGACGCGTGATTCGAAGTACGCGTGGCTCCACAGATGACGCGGACGCCCCGAGGCCGGCGCCGGTTGGATCACCATGAGCGAGTTGCCGACGCTGAGGATGTCGCCGGGCGCGATCGGCACCGGGACGTCGGGAGGAATGAGCCGCTCGCCGAGCCGCGTCCCATTGGAGCTGCCGAGATCGACGAGCTCGAGCTTGTCACCGAGACGGAGCCGCGCGTGCTCACGCGAGAGCTTCGGATCGTCGATGGTGATGGTGCAGTGATCGGCGCGACCGATGGTCACGAGGCCGCGCTCGGGCAACGGATGATTGAAGACGCCGTGCTGACTCATGACGAGCAAGCAGAGCGATCTCGTTCTCCGCGCTTCGAGCGCGATACGACTTTCAGACTCGTTGTCGTGTGGCAAAGAGACGATTTTTATCGCACGTGGTGCGACGTTGCGCAATTGCGCACGTGCGCAAGGTGATGCCTGCGCAACTGCGCGCATGAGTCCTCAACTACATCGTTGCGATTCCGGAAAAGCCCGCGCACTTGGCGATCGACGATGTCGATGTCACTTCGGCATGTCGGTTGCGGATGGGACGAGCATCGGTGCGCGGCGAGCGAGCGAGCTTGTCGCCACGCAACCTCCACCCAACCTCCCGCACAAGAAGGGCACGGTGCACCCATGTGGTCCACGAGCCGTTTGCATTGGCGTTCTCAGTGGCGCTTCCTGGTTCCGGTCCTCGGCCTCTCCGCAGCTTGCGGAAGCCTCGGCGACGATTCGAAGTCGGTCGCTCCTCTCACCCAGAAGTCCACCGCCGCGCTCGCCAAGGGAGGCGTGCCCGAAGCCAATTTCACCGCGTTCGAGTCCGGGCAAGTGCGACCGCTGGCGCTCTCGCCGAACGGGAAACTGCTCTTCGCGGTCAACACGCCGGACAATCGGCTCGAGATCTTTCGCGTCCAGCATCATGGGCTCAGGGCCATTGCATCCATCCCCGTGGGGTTAGAGCCGGTCGCTGTCGCCGCGCGCTCCGATCGCGAGGTTTGGGTCGTCAACCACCTCAGCGACAGCATCAGCATCGTCAAGCTCGACGGTGATTGCGACGACGACGACGGAGACATCTCGGCGCGCGTGGTCCGCACGCTCCTCGTCGGCGACGAACCGCGCGACCTCGTCTTCGCCGGGCCGGGCAAGCAGCGCGCGTTCATCACCACCGCGCATCGCGGCCAGAACGTCGGCTTCGATCCGCAGTTCACCACGCCAGGCATCGGACGCGCCGACGTCTGGGTGTTCGACGCGGCCGCGCTCGGGACCTCGCTCGGAGGGACGCCGCTCACCATCGTCAACCTCTTCACCGACACGCCGCGCGCGCTCGCTGTCTCGCCCGATGGCAACACGGTCTACGCCGCGGGCTTCCAGACCGGCAACAAGACGACCGTGCTCAACGAGCGCATCGTCACCAACAACGGCTTCCTCCCCGCGCCGCACGCCGATCACGACGGCAACGCGGCGCCGCTCGGTGCGCTCATCGTCAAGAACGACGGAACGCACTGGACCGACGAGCTCGGCCGCGTGTTCGACTCGAAGGTGAACTTCAACCTCCCCGACAAGGACGTCTTCGCCATCGACGCCGCCGCGGCGATCCCCGCGCAGAAGGCCGATCACGGCTTCTTCGCCGGCGTCGGGACGGTGCTCTTCAACATGGCCGTCAACCCGGTCAGCGGGAAGGTCTACGTCTCCAACACCGAGGCGCGCAACGAGCATCGCTTCGAGGGACACAACACCTCGGGCGGCACCGGCTCGGTGCGAGGCCACATCGCCGAGAGCCGCATCACCGTGCTCGATGGCGCGAGCGTGACGCCTCGTCACCTCAACAAGCACATCGACTACACCGTCGATGGCAACGCCGCCGAGGCCGAGAAGAGCCTCGCCTTCCCCACTGGCATGGCGGTGACCAAGGACGGCGGCACGCTCTACGTCGCCGCGCTCGGTTCGAGCAAGGTCGGCGTCTTCGGGACCAAGGCGCTCGAAGACGACACCTTCGTGCCTTCGACGGCGAAGCAAATCGAGCTCACGGGCGGCGGGCCGACAGGAATGGTCCTCGCCGACGGCGATCGCACGATGTTCGTGCTCACGCGCTTCGACAACTCGATCTCGGTCGTCGATCTCAAGCACCAGCGCGAGATCTCGCACGTCGCGATGTACAACCCGGAGCCGACGAGCATCACCAAGGGACGCAAGTTTCTCTACGACGCGAAGAAGACCTCGAGCCACGGCGACTCCGCGTGCGCGAGCTGTCACGTCTTCGGCGACTTCGACAGCTTGGCGTGGGATCTCGGTGATCCCGACGGCAGCAAGAAGCTCATTCCTGGTCCGTTCACCTTCCCGCTCGCCGCCCTCGGCCTCACGCCGGCCACGATTTTCCAGTCGTCGATGAAGGGGCCGATGACGACGCAGAGTCTTCGCGGCATGGCCAACCACGGCGCGATGCACTGGCGTGGCGACCGCAACGGCGGCCTCGCGGCGGACGGTAGCGTCTTGCCGAGTGCCCAACCCGACACCGGCAGCTTCGACGAACAGGCGGCCTTCCGCGCGTTCAACGTCGCCTTCCCCGGCCTCCTCGGCAACGGCGCGCAGCTCTCGGCGGAGGACATGCAGTCGTTCACCGACTTCATCCTCCAGGTCACCTATCCGCCGAACCCGGTGCGCAATCTCGACAACTCACTGACCGCGCAACAGCAGGCAGGGCGCGATTTCTACTTCAACCACGTGGTCGACGCCGCGGGCACGAGCCACGAGCTCCCGGACGACACGTTCCACAACTGCAACGGTTGCCACACGCTCGATTCTGCAGGAAATAAGGCATTTGGCGTCGCCAAGCCGGGATTTTTCGGCAGCAGCGGCTTGTACTCCTTCGAGGCCGAGCCGCAGTTCATGAAGGTGCCGCACCTGCGCAATGCCTACCAGAAGGTCGGTATGTTCGGGATGACCAACACCTTCGGCTTGCCGATCGACGCGCCGCCTCCGACGCCCGCGCTCGCCGCGTTCCTCCCGCCGCCGTTCAACGACCTCTCCTTCCAGGGAGATCAAATCCGCGGCTTCGGCTTCCTCCACGACGGCAGCATCGACACGATGTACCGCTTCTTCGGCGCCAACGTCTTCACCCAACGGCCGGCGACCGATCCGCTCCCCAACCCGTTCGGCATCCCGCGTGACGCCGGCGGGCTCGCGCTCCGTCGATCGATCGAGGCGTTCGTGCTCGCCTTCGACACCAACCTCGCGCCGATCGTCGGTCAGCAAGTGACGCTCAGCGCCGACAATGCGAGCGTTGCCGGTCCTCGCATCGATCTCTTCGAGGCACGTGCTGCCGCCGGCGAGTGCGACCTCGTCGTGAAATCGGCCGACGGGCATGGGTATTTCTACTCGCCGACGACGGCGACCTTCACGCCCGATCGGAAGAAGGGCGTGGCGCCGAGTGACGTCGCGCTTCGTGCCCTCGCTTCCGGCAAGCATGCTCGCGAGCTGACGTTCACCTGCGTTCCGCTCGGCTCGGGTCAACGCATCGGCATCGATCGCGACCTGAACGGCACGCTCGATGGTGACGAGAAAGACCACTGCGACGACTGAGACGAACGGAGAGTCATGGGCTTTCGGGCGACGGAGATGCTTTTCGAAGCGTCTCCGTCGCGTTCATTTCAGGTCACGAAACGCGCGAAAACGCGGCGGCGCGCCGGTCACGCGCAACACGTCGGCGATCTCGTCGAGCTCGTCGGTGACTGCAGGGTCGCCGCAATCGGGGAGCGTGACGAGGCCGTCGCCGAGTGCCTGCAGCACCGTCCGCAACGGCGGTGGCGACGAGCCAGCGCGCAAATAGGCCTTTTTCAGCACCGAGGTTCGCATCGCGACGGGATGTCCTCGGGAAAATCGGGTCGCGGAAATCGGTCGATCGCGGGGAGTGAACCGGAGCGGTGCGAGGAGGGTGTCGATCGTCGTGCTGCGGACAGGACGCGCATCGACGGGCCCGACGACGACGTGTGCGTGCGAGTCACGGCAGACTCCAGCTTGCATCGCCGCGCGGAGCGAGCCGGCAGGTCCGTCTTCATCTGGCTCTTCGCTGACGACGAACGAGACGTTGGCGAGCTCGGCGACGAGCGGAGCGAGCGCATCGACGATGTGCTTGCGCGTGACGAGCACCGCGCGCGCACAGTCGGCGGCGCGGGCGCGCAGATGCAGTACCGCGAGGGGAACGTCGTCGACGAGGAGCAGCGCCTTCGGACCGCCGACCCGCGTGCCACGCCCGGCGGCGAGGACGAGCGCGAGCGCGTCGATCGTCAACGCTTTCCCCGCCGCAAGGCGACGAGCTCGGCGGCGATGGAGACGGCGATTTCGTCGGGCGTGCGCGCGCCGATGTCGAGGCCGATCGGCATCCGCACCCGCGCGACGTCTTCGGCGGAGAAGCCCTTGGCCTCCAGCCGTGCGCGTGTTCGGGCTGCTTTTGCCCGTGAACCGACGCCGCCGACGAACGCGAACTTCTCGCGCAGCGCCCACTCGACGACGCGTTGATCGAGCTGGTGATCGTGGGTCATCGTCAAGACCAGCCCACGGCGCGGCAGCTTCTTGCCGACGAAGGCGAAATCGCCGGCGATGCGACGCACGCGCTCGTGCCGGCCGGCGTCGCGTTCGGCGAGCTCGTCGCGTTCGTCGACCAAGGTCACCGCGAACCCGCATCGCGCAAGGAGCGGCGCCACCGCGGTGCCGATGTGTCCCGCGCCGACGAGGAAGGCAGGCATCGCCGCCGCGATCTCTTCCACGAGCACGTCCACGCCTCCGCCACAGCACATGCCGAGCTCGGGGCCGAGCTTGTAGCTCTCGATCGTCGCCGTCGCGGGCAGGTCGCTCGCCTGCTGCAGACGCGCGCGCATCGCCAAGAGCACCGAGCGCTCGATGGCGCCGCCGCCGACGGTGCCGAGGCAGTGTCCCGTCTCGTCGAGGAGCAGCTTCTGCCCCGGTGTCGACGGCGCCGAACCACGCCGCTCGAGCACCGTCGCGAGCACGACGCGAGCTCCCTGCGCTGCGGCCTCTGCCGCCGCGCGCAAGACCTCGGTCGCGTCTCCATTGCGCGGCGACGGCAGCACCTCGTCGTGCGTGCTCGACGCGCTCGGAGCACTCGGCTCGCTCGATTTCGGCGACGGACTCTCCACGCGCATCGCTTGAAACTAGGCGCAGGGTCCGCTCCCGACAAGGAGAGCACCATCGCGGGTATTCTTCGGCCAATTGGGCTAGGCTGCCCGGGGGCGCGATGGACGAGTCGTCGGAACGCAAGGCGCACGTCTGCATCGATTGCAAGGCGCGCTCGCCCGAAACCGACACCAACTACACGCTCATCAGCTCGCGGTACGGCTGGCGCCTCTCGCGCCACGTGGCGAGCGACGGGACTTTCGTCGTCGAGTGGCGTTGTCCGCGTTGTTGGGAGAGGCACAAGCGGCAGAAGACGACGGTGACGTTGCGAGATCCGAAGGCGCTCGCCGGGACGGTCACCGGGCCGCAGCCCATCGTCGCCACGCCACGTCCAGGGCCGACGAATCGGCGCTCGTCCGTTCCCCCGCCACCGGACGGCCAAAGTCGCAAGCCGAAGACGTGAGTACGCGCAGTTTCCCCGATCTCCCTGACGAATCCGTGCGCGACGCGCTCCTCGCGGCGCTCCTCTCGTCGTCCGATCGGCCGGTGGTGCTGGTCGATGCGCAGCTCGCCGTCGTCTACGCCAACTCGGCCGAGCCTGACCCCGAGCTCGTCGCTTCGGGTTCGCGCTCGCTCGCCGCGGGGCTTCGCGAGGCGGCGAAGAAAGCGCTCGACGATCGCCAACCGGCGCGCGTCGAGACGGCCGGGTTCGTCCTCGAGCTCCGGCCGATCGCCGAGGCTCGCCTCTTGGTCCTCGCGACGCCGCGTCCGCTCGGCGGGCTGCGAGATGCCGAGTTCCTCGCGACGGTCTCCCACGAGCTGCGCACGCCGCTCAACGCCATCCTCGGTTGGGCGCACGTGCTGCGAAAACGCTCGTATCCCGACGAGTCGTATCGGCGCGGGCTCGACGTCATCACCCGCAACGCCAAGGCGCAGGCGCAAATCGTCGAAGATTTGCTCGACGTCTCGCGCATCGCGACCGGCAAGCTGCTCCTCGAGCGCGTGCCTGCCGACGTCGGGGAGAGCCTGCGCGCAGCGGCCCAACTCCTTCGTCCCGTCGCCGAGGCGCGCGGCGTCACGCTCGACGTGCGCGTCGCCGACGGCGAAGTGATGGTCGAGGGCGATCCCGAACGACTGCGACAAATCGCCTGGAATTTGCTCTCCAATGCAATCAAGTACTCGACGCGCGGCGGCAACGTGGTCGCCGAGGTGACGCGAGATGCCTCCGAGGTGGTCCTCGCGGTGCGCGATCACGGCGTCGGCATCGACCTGGCGCGTGTGCCTCATCTCTTCGATCACCTTCAGCGTGCGGGACACGCATCGGCGGCGCGTGACGAAGGCGGTCTCGGTCTCGGTCTACCGATCGTCCGACGTCTCGCCGAGCTCCACGGAGGCACCGTGCGCGCCGAGAGCGCGGGTCTCGGGCAGGGGAGTGTCTTCTCGCTCGTGCTCCCGATTCGCGACGCGCCGGCCGTCTCCGAAGAACGATTTCCCGAGTCGATGCCGCTCAGTGGCGTCCGCATCTTGGTGGTCGACGACGAGCCCGACGCGCGCGAGCTGATCGCGCTCTTGCTCGAAGAACAAGGCGCCGACGTCGCGGCCGCGGCGAGCGCCGGCGAAGCGATGGCGTCGCTCCTCGCCCGTCCGGTCGACGTGCTCCTCAGCGACATCGGCATGCCCGGGGAAGACGGTTACGCGCTCATTCGCCGCGTGCGTGCCCACGAGAACGCCGAGCTCGCCCGCGTGCCTGCCCTCGCCCTCACCGCCTATGCGCGCGCCGACGATGCCCGCAAGGCGTTCCTCGCCGGCTACCAGATGCACGTCCCGAAGCCGGCCGAGCCCTCGACGCTCGTCGGCGTCATCCGTCACCTCGCCGGCAAACAGCTGCCTTGAGACGCGAGGGCGCGCGCGGGGAGGTGGGTCCCCGGCGTGGGGAGAAGAGCCCCCGCGTCCGCCCGAAGACGCTCCTTTCGGCCTATTCTCCAGCCTGATTCGACGCCGGCGAGTTGGCGTGAAGCTGGCTACACTCGAGGGAGATGCCCAACCGCACCAAGGTCGCCGTCGTCGTCCCGCGCTCGGTCTTCGGGGCACTCGCGATGGGAGCGCTCGTCGCATGTAGCTCTTCGAGCGGCGACGACACACCTGGCGCGGATGTCGGCATCGTCCTCCACGACACCGCGTCGTCGGACGACACGGCCACCTCCGTCGATGGTGCCGACGCGAAGGGGAGCGACACGGCGAGCGCGACCGACACGACGCCGGCGACCGACACCGCTTCGCCGAAAGACACTTCGCCTCCGACCGACACCGGGCCTTCGGGCGCGCCGACGGCCGATCAGCTCCTCGCGCTCGTCGCCACCTGCGACGTCGCATCGAAGGCCAAATACAAGACCGACGACGAGGCCGCGCTCCCGTCGAACATCGACATCTGCAAGCTCCCCGGCGCCTTCTTCTGGAAGGCCGACATGGACATCGACTGCGACGGCAAGACGTCGACCGCATGCAACGCGTCGACCGATCCTGCGTTCCAGAACGAGACCAGCACCACCGACTCCAAGGGCGGCTGGCTCGACGCTGCCTCGCTCCCGTACGTCGTCGTGCCCCTCCCGAGCACCCGCTTCGACTACGGCGCGAGTGGCATCCAGCTCGGCGCGGTCGTCGCCGTCATCTACGGCGGCAAGGTGAGCTACGGCGTCTTCGGCGACGAGGGCCCGTCGAACATCATCGGCGAAGCCTCGTACGCGATGGCGAAGAGCCTCGGCATCGATCCCAACCCGGCCACCGGGGGCACCGACTCGGGCGTCACGTACATCGTCTTCACCGGAAAAAGCGCGGTCGTCGCCCCGATCGAAGATCACTCGGTGGCGGTCACGCTCGGCCAATCGCTCGCCGCCAAGCTCGTCGCCGGAAAGTGAGTCAGGTGGCGGCGCAGCCTCGCGCATCGAGAAAATGATCGAGAAACCTGCGCAAAAATAGCGCGCCGTTCTTGCGCCGTTCACGAAAATGTAACAAGATTGCCACGTTGGCAAACCCACTGCGGCCTTCCGAGGCCGGCCTAAGCACGCATGAGCCGCAGGGCGGTGGCAAGCGTCCGCGGCCGCACATTCGCGCGGTGGACGATGCTCCGGTCTCCGACTGGGCGTCCTTCTTCGGTGACCTCGCGCGTGGCTCGCACACGGCGCGCCCCGACGATCCGGTCGAGTGGCGCATCCACGACAAGACCCACCTCGAGTTCGCCATCGATTACGCGCTGCGCGCGAAGCAGCACACCTGGGAGGCGTACTTCTTCGTCCCCGAGAGCTTCCGCATCCACGAGGCGACGTACTCGAAGAAGGCCATCTACGACGATCTGCAGTCGTACGTGCGCTATGCGGTGCCCGAGGTTCCCTTCCACGAGCTCTCGTCGAAGGCGCGCGGGGCGCATCTGCGGCGCCTCCACGACATCCTCGGCACCGTGCAGGAGGCGAGCGCGCGGGACGAAGATCGCGCCCTGGCGATGCGCGCGCTCCGCTTTTTCGCCTGCCTCGTGCGTGCTTCGGGGCTCGCTGCCGTGCGCGAGGTCGAGGCCTCTGCCGCGGCGCGCCCGCTCGATCCGGCCGCGCTCAAGCATCTCACCGGTTCGTTCCTCGTCTCTTGCGGCGCGGTGATCGCCGCCATTCGACCGATCCTCGACGAGGCTCGCTCGACGACCGCCAGCCTCAGCGACGACATCCGCCGGGTGGTCGATCTCGCCGACGAGGAGATCTCCCTCGCCATCGAGACGCTCTGCGCCGACATCGCGGTCAAGCTCGAGGCCGATCCGGAGGTCGACGCAGCACTCCCCGATCTCGCCGAGCGCGTCGCCAAGTACGCCGTCCTCGAAGCCCGCTACCGCGCGCGCAAGCAGTACGACTCGGTCGGCTCGGCGACCGCGACGAAGCGGGAAATCGAGCACTTCGAGTTTCGTCGCCACGTGCTCAAGCGCTTCACCTCGTCGGTCTTGTGGCTCTCGCTCGAGGTGCGCGAAGGCGTCGCCAAGTGGGTCACCTATTCGGTCTACGCGCTGGCGGCGATGTTGGCGATGCTCGCGGCCATCCTCGCCGGCGTCCGCGCCAGCAACGTCAGCGACAACTTCTTCCGCTACGCGGTCATCGTCGTCCTCGCCTACGCGGTCAAAGATCGCCTCAAGGCCTTTCTCCAAGAGGCCTTCTCCAAGTTCGTCTCCAAGCGCTACGCCGATCGCCTCTGGACCATTCGCGATCGCGAGCGACGTCGCGACGTCGGCAGCGTCCGTGAACGGGCCGGATTCGTGCCGTTTCGTCGTCTGCCGGCGCCGGTCCTCGACTTGCGCCGCATCACGCTCGAGCATGCGCTCGAAGAGCACGCGCGTCCCGAGCGCGTGATCTGGCACCGCAAAGACGTCGCCCTCGTCGCGCCCGGCCCCGAAGGAACGCCGCTCGATTCGCCGATGTTGACGGAGATCTTCCGCCTCAACATCGGCCACTGGCTCTCGCACACCGACGACCCGCGCCGTCGCATCGTCTTCGCCGATCCGAAGGACGCCAGCGTCTATTCGGCGATGGCGCCGCGCGTCTACAACATCAACGTCATCTATCGGCTCGCCGGCCCGGGCAGCGACGGGGAGTGGCACCGCATCCGGGTCGTCGTCTCGCGCAAGGGCATCATCCGCATCGAGCCCGTCGCGAACGGCAAGCTCGAGGAACGTTCGCGAGACTGAGCTGAGGACGAGAGGCTGCGAATCGACGTCTCTCGTTCGCGCGTGCTTCGCCGTTCCTTCGAGATCGCCGCAGTTTCTCGAATCGTTCGTGCATCTCGCTCGTCGAGCCCGCTCTTTGCTCTCGGCTTCGTTCGATGACGAAGCATGCGCCTCGAAAATTGCTGGCGATGGTCCTCACCATCACGCTGATGATTGCGTTCGCGCAGTTTGCGGTCGTGCAGACTGCGAGCGCTCGCGTCACGGTGACGTTCCCCTTCGAGGATGCCCGCCTCTTGAAGGACGGCGAGCACGATGGAGGCAAGGCGATCGTGCCCGACGGCGTCGACCTTTCGCGCGCGCCGCTCATCGTGTTTCTGCACGGGAAAAATGGGCGCGGGCCGAAGAACTCGAGCTTGGCGTACGTCCGATCGGTCGTCGATCGATTGGTCGCGAGCGGGCGCATCGAGGCGCCGATCGTCGCGTCGCCGAGCCAGACCAAGGACGCGTCGAAGGGGAGTCATCTCTTCCCCGCGTTCTCGCTCGAGGCCTTCGTCGATGCGACGCAGGCTGCGCTCCCTGCGGGTGTGGTGATCGATCGGCGTCGCGTGATCCTCGTCGGTCACAGCGGTGGCGGGTGCAACCTCGAAGGCGGCATCGTCACCGGCGCCGGCGGCACGCTCCATCCCCGCGCGGTCATCGCCATCGACACCTGTCTCGACGGAGATTTCGGTCGCGCGTACCACGCGACTGCGGCGCCGTTGCTTGCCTATTGGGAGTCGTTCTGGCGACGTGACGTGCGCGCGTTCGATACCGAGCTCGTCGGCCTCGCCGCCTACGGACCGCCCATCTTGCGGCGCACGCGTCTGCTCTTCGGCCTCGGCCGCGACCTCGATACGGCGCACGTCGCCATCCTGCCGGCAGCGCTGGAATACGCGCTGCCGCAGGTGTTGGCGCGGAACTGACCGTTACTCGGCGGTCGCGTATTCTTTGGTGCTGAGGTCGACCTTCGCGGCCTCGATGCGGGCCAAGAGCAGCTCGCGGTGGAGGCTGAGCGCCTTCGGCAACGTCGGGCCGATCGAGTCGAAGAACTCCTTGAAGCTGGCGAGCTCTTGCTCCCACTCTTCGAGCTTGATGCTCGCGGCCTCGTCGACTTGTTCGGGGCTGATGTCGAGCTCGCTGAGGTCGAGGTCGCCGGCGCGCGGGACCCAACCGAACAAGGTCTCCTGACCACCGACGCGAAGACGCGCGCGATCGACCACCCACTTGAGAACACGCATGTTCTCGCCGAAGCCCGGCCAAAGGAACTTGCCGTTCTTGTCCTTGCGGAACCAGTTGACCATGAAGACCTTCGGCGGCTGGGTCATGCGGCCTTGCATCGACATCCAGTGCGCGAAGTACTCGCCCATGTTGTATCCGCAGAAGGGAAGCATCGCCATCGGGTCACGACGGACGATGCCGACCTTGCCGGTGGCCGCCGCGGTGGTCTCGCTGCCCATGGTCGCGCCGAAGAAGACGCCGTTCATCCAGTTGAAGGCCTGCATGACGAGCGGCACCGTGGTCGCGCGACGACCACCGAAGATGATGGCGCTGATGGGCACGCCCTGCGGGTCGTCGTAGAACTTCGAGAGCGCAGGGTTGTTGGTCGCCGGCGCGGTGAAGCGCGAGTTCGGGTGGGCGGCCTTCTCGGCGCTCTTCTTGTCCCAAGGGCGACCTTGCCAGTCGATGAGCTCGGGCGGCACCGGGCCGTCCTTGCCCTCCCACCAGACGTCGCCATCGGGCGTCTTCGCCACGTTGGTGAAGATGGTGTTCTTGCTGACGGTCTTGATCGCGTTCGGGTTCGAGTGGTTGCTCGTGCCAGGCGCGACGCCGAAGTAGCCGAATTCGGGGTTGATCGCGTAGAGGCGACCGTCTTCCTGGTTCACGCGCATCCAGGCGATGTCGTCGCCGACGGTCCAGATTTTCCAACCCTTGAAGCGCTTGGGCGGGATCATCATCGCGAAGTTGGTCTTGCCGCAGGCGCTGGGGAACGCGGCTGCGACGTAGGTGACTTCGCCCTCGGGGCTCTCGACGCCGAGGATCAGCATGTGCTCCGCGAGCCAGCCTTCCTTCTTGCCGAGGTAGCTGCCGATGCGGAGCGCGAGGCACTTCTTGCCGAGCAGCACGTTGCCGCCGTACCCGGAGCCGATGCTCCAGATCGTGTTGTCCTGCGGGAAGTGACAGATGAAGCGGCGCTCGGGGTTGCAGTCGAGCGTGCTGTGCAAGCCGCGGTTGAAGTCGTTCGACTCACCGAGCATCTTCAGCGCGCCGCGGCCCATGCGCGTCATGATGCGCATGTTGAGCGCGACGTAGACGCTGTCGGTGACCTCGATGCCGACCTTGCTCATCGGTGAGCCGAGTGGGCCCATCACGTAGGGCACCACGTACATCGTGCGGCCCTTCATCGAGCCGTCGAAGAGCGCGGTCAGCTTCGCGTACGCATCCTTCGGAGCCATCCAGTTGTTGGTGGGACCGGCCTCTTCCTTCGTCGGCGTGCAGATGAAGGTGAGGTTCTCGACGCGCGCCACGTCGTTCGGATTCGAGCGGTGGAGAAAGCACCCGGGCAGCTTCTCGTCGTTGAGCGGCTCGAGGATGCCCTGCTTGACCGCGAGGGCTTGGAAGCGCTCGTTCTCTTCGTCGGAGCCGTCGCACCAGACGATGTTGTCGGGCTTGGTGAGCTTCGCCATCTCCTCGACCCAGTCGAGGACGTGTTGGTTTTTGACGACCATGGGGGGAGCGGGAACCAGCGAGGTGTGTGCGGCCATGAGGGGCGATGGGTCTAACGCAGAATCGGTGAGGGCGCACGTCAGCGGGAGGGCAAAATCGGTCGTTTTCGCTGCTTTCCCGCTCAATCCCCGAAGAGTAGCCGGCGTAGCGACGTGAAAAACCCATCGTCCGCGTTCGTCCTTCCGCTCAGCCCCGCCGCCTTCAGCTCTTCCTCCGACAGCTCCTGATTCGGATCGTCGGTCGGCGGGTGCACGAACGTCTTCATCTCTCCCCAATCGAACCACACCCCGTGGGGATCGCAGACGTCGACCTGCACCGAAGAGAAGCGCACCGACTCCCGCCGAAACGGCTGCGCGCACATCGGGCAGCCGACGCTCGCCTGCAAATCCGTGCGAATCAGCCGCTTGAGGCCCTCGGGTCGAATCGCGAAGGCGATGGCGTCGAGCTCGGCGTCGTTCTTCTTCGGCAAGCGCGCGAGGTCGTCACGACGGAGGAACGCGCCGCCGCAGTCGGTGCAGAAGGCGAGGGGGATTTCCTTCACGCTCTTCTCACGCAAGGCGATCGCGCAACGCGGGCAGTGGAGCGCGTTGGGATTGGAGCCGGGTGCGGTGGCGACGACGATGCGCTCGACGACTTTTTCGATGACGCGCGGGCCCGGCGTCGAGGTCGCGTTGCAGAAGGCGCAGACCACGGCGCTGTACATCGCGGCCTCGGGGAGGGCGGCGCCGCATTGGGAGCACGGGAGGACGGAGGGCATCTCGAGAGGATAGCGAGAGAGGATGGCCGGAGAGAATCGCGGCGCGGGCAGTGGCTATTTCACGACGTCCCAATAGCTCGTGAAGCCCTGTCCTTCGGCCTTGGTCACGAACAGGTCGGCGCTCATCGTCAGTTGGGTCGTTCGCTGTCCTGGTTTTTGTAGCGGATGCTGCTTTCCCTGATCGAACCAGACGCGGACGAGGAGGCTGGCGTCGTCGCGGGGCATGGCTTTCACGCTGGCGATGAAGTTGCCGTAGGTGTGGGCGTCGAAGAGGTATTGCTCGACGTTCGACGTGTAGAACGCGCCGAGCAGAAGACCGCGCGTGCGCATGTCGTCGGCGATGGCGAGGAGCGCGTGCTTGCCGCCGAAGTCGCCGACGATGGGGAGGACGCGGTTCTCGAGGACGAGCTGGCGGACGCGCGCGTAGGCCTCGTCGGAGGCGAGGAAGGTGGCGGGTTTTCCGCTCGGATCGAGGGCGCTGAAGGTCTCGGCGAGGGTCGGATACTTTCGACCGCTGTTCTTCATCGTGTAGGCGAGCGCGAGGCCCTTCTCGAAGAATGCCTGGTGAATGCGCGCGAGCTCTTCGTCGTCGGCGGCGGTGTGCGCGACGTGGAGGCGATCGAGGAGCTTCTTCGTTCGTGCGAGGCTGGCGTCGCGGAGGGCGGGCTCTCCCTTCGCTTCGAGGAAGGCCGCCGAAAGGCCGAGAAAACCCTTGTATTCGCGCTCGGGCGGGCCGATCGGGAGGGGCGTGCGCGCGAGCAGCGCGGAGAGGAATTCGCTGCGCGTCTTTCCTTCCTCGAAGCAGGCGCGCAAGAACATGTGCTCGAGGAGGTTGCCGCGGCGGATGTCGACGACGTACGCGACTTTCGGCGCCAGCATCGCCAGGTAACTGAAGTTCTGCTCGGGACCGACGCCGACGTAGGCGCGTCCGCCGAGGCGCGGAGCACGGAGCGCCGGGGCGACGTCGAGGAGTGACGTCTCGTTGGTGACGTAGTTGTCGCTGGGAAACTCGCCGGGGCTCTCCGAGAGTCGCGCGAGAAGCGGACCGACCTCTTCGTCGGGGAGAAGCAGCGTTCCGTTCGCGCCGTCGCGCGCATCGGGAGCCGTCGCGTCGGAGGCCTTGGTTTCGTGAGAATCAGCGATCGCCGCGTCGACGCTGGCAGTCGTCGATGGCGTGCCGTCGGAAGAGCGCGGGCACGCCGTGGCGAGCGATGCGAGGCTCGCGAGCATGACCAGTCGGACGAAGAAGACAGTGCGCATGATCACCTTGCAAATACGCTCGAGCGCAGCCCGTGCATTCCCGCGGTCACGTCGCGCGTCTTCTTGAGATAGTGTCGATCGGTGGCCCCGTCACTCGCACGCGCGGCCGTGGCCTCTTTGGCGATCGCCGGCATTTCGTGCGCCCGCGACGATCACGCCGCGCGCGTGTCACCGGTGCATCCGGAGCGCGCGTTCGTCGTCTCCGAGACCGACGAAGTCGCCGAGACCGTGAACGAGCCAGAATTGGCGCTGCAACCGGCCCGGTTGCACCCGATGGCGCGCATCAGCGGTGGCGTTCCCGCGCACGCCTCGGAGACGTTTCCTGGCTCGTCACCCTCGCTCGCCAACGACGACGACTATCGGGGCGGCTGGCGTTCGGCGGTCGTTCCCTGGCCCGCTTCGCCGGTGTGGCTGGCCTACGATCTATCGAGCGTCCCCGAGGCGCATCGTCGTCGCGTCGTCGTCCACTGGTACCACGACCACGGCTTCGCCCATTACGACTCGACGGCGATTCCCGAGCTCGCCTATCACCTCCCGCGCGACTACCAATTGCAGGTGAACGCGGCGCCCGGCGGAGGTTCGCCGCCTCCGGATGACGATCCGGGTTGGACGACGGTCACCACGGTGACGGGAAATGCGCTCCTCTCTCGTCAGCACGTCGTCCCGCTCGACGAGGGCGGGGTTCTCCATCCCTGGATTCGACTCCGCTGCACGGCGCCGTTCGGCACGATGTACAAACAGCAGTTGGCGATCGGCATGGACGTCTTCGATGCCGGCGAAGGCCTCGACGACGATTGGATCTTCTTCGGTGACTCGATCACCGCGATGACCATCAACCAGCTCGAAGACGATTGCAAAGCGCCGTGCCCGTTCGGCCAAGGCACCCTCGGGCAGCGCATCCACGCAGAGCGTCCGGCGTACTTCCCCCTCGTCCAAGGTGCCGGCATCGGCGGCGCCACCACGACCGACGGCGTGCGCATGATCGCCAAGTTTCTCCCGCAATTTCCCGGTCGATTCGTCGCGCTCGCCTTCGGCACCAACGACGCGCCGCCGTGCGAGCTCGACCTCGCCGTCTGCACCGAGCGCTTCTTCACCAACATGGAGTCGATGGTGAATTCGGTGCTCGCCGCCGGAAAAATTCCCGTGGTACCGACCATCCCTTGGGCGCGCCATCACACGTATCGAGCGTGGATCCCCGCCCTCAACCAACGCGTCGCCGAGCTCTACGCGAAGCACCCCGAGATCGTCCGCGGTCCCGACTCGTGGACCCTCTTCGAGCAGAACCCGTCGCTCCTCTCGAGGGATGCGCTGCACCCGAGCGTGCGCGGGTTCGTGGCGCTGCGACAGGCGTGGGCGACGGTCATGCTCACGCAGTATTAGTTCTCGTCGCTCCACTCCTGCCGGGCCCCGAATTTCTCCAGCTGTTTCCGCATTCGGCCCAAAATTCGCCCCCAAATCGCCAAACCCAAATGTGGTGAAAGCCTCTCGGCGTACCACAGCGCCTTCCACCAACGCGGGAGGACGATGATGAACTCGCCCTTCGCGATCGCCTTCAGGGCCTTGTGCGCGAACTCGTCGACGTCCATCGGCCTCGCGTCGGCCCACATGCCGAGGATTTGCGCCTCGGTCAGTCCGACGAAGTTCATGCGCCCGAACTTCCCGCCGCTGAGGATCGGCGTGCGAATCGCGCCCGGGCAGAGCACCGAGACGCGGACGCCGTGGCGCGCGCCCTCGATGCGGAGTGCCTTCGAGAGCCCGACGACGGCGTGCTTGGTCGCGGTGTAGCTCCCCTCGCCGGCAGCGGCGACCAGCCCAGCCATCGACGCAGTGTTGACGATGTGCCCTGATTTCTGGGCGATCATCAGCGGATAGACGGCTTGGACGCCGTAGGCGACGCCGCGGAGGTTGACGTCGATGACGTCGTCCCAGTCGCGCGGGCGATAGTTGTCCATCTCGCCGCCGACGCCGATGCCGGCGTTGTTGAAGAGGTAGTCGATTCGGCCCGTGCGCGAGGCGGTCTCCTTCGCCAACTTCTCGAACGCGGTCAGGCTGCGGACGTCGAGCTCGGCCGCGGTGGCACGGCCACCCTTCGCACGTAGCTCGCTCGCGAGTGCTTCGGCGAGGTCGAGCTGTCTGTCGGCGAGCACGACCTCACCGCCTTGGCGGACGATCTCGCGCGCGATCGCCGCGCCGATGCCCGAGGCGCCGCCCGTGATGAGGGCGACCTTGGAAGCGAATGGGTTCCGCGTCATCGCGTCAGCCTACAGAAAGCGCCTGCTCTACGTCTGCTATCCTCCTTTCCCCATGTCGACGACCCTCCACCAACCCGCCGCCGATGCCACGTTCGTCGACCCGAAAGACCAGCTCCTCGCCGGTCTCCGTCGCTTGCAGAAGCGCAACCGCGATCGTGGCGCGCCGACCTACGAGGAGCGCCGTCGCTCGATCGAGCGGCTGAAGAACACCGTGCTCGCGCGCAAAGCCGAGATCGCGCGGGCGATCGACGCCGACTTCGGACATCGCTCGACGTACGAGACGTACATCGGCGACGTCATGCCGATCGTCAACGGGGCCAACTACGTCCGCGCGCACCTCAAGCAGTGGATGGAGGGCGAGTCGCGCAAGGTGCACTGGGCGTTCCTTCCGGCGCGAGCGCGCGTGGTGAAGCAGCCGCTCGGCGTCGTCGGCATCATTTCACCCTGGAATTACCCGTTCAATCTCTCGCTCGGTCCGCTCGTCGACGTCCTCGCCGCCGGCAACCGCGCGATGATCAAGCCGTCCGAGCTGACGCCGGCGTCGTCCGATTTGCTGGCGACGATCGTCCGCGAGACGTTCGATCCCGACGACGTCAAGGTCGTCATCGGGGACGCCGACGTCGGCAACGCGTTCGCGCATCTTCCCTTCGATCACCTCGTCTTCACCGGCTCGACCAAGGTCGGCAAGTTGGTGATGAAGGCGGCGGCCGAGAACCTGGTGCCGGTCACGCTCGAGCTCGGCGGCAAGTCGCCGGCGCTGATCGGCGAGACGCACTCGATGGACAAGGCGGCCGAGAGCATCGCCTTCGGAAAGTGCTTCAACGCCGGGCAAACGTGCATCGCCCCCGACTACGTGCTGGTGCCGGAAGCGCGTCGCGACGAGTTCGTGGCGTCGTTCACCCGAGCCGTCGCGGCGATGTACCCGACGCTGCGCGACAACGCCGACTACACCAACATCGTCAACGCCAAGCACCACGCGCGGCTGCGCAAGGCCATCGACGAAGCGCGCACGCAAGGCGCGAAGATGGTCGAAATCAACCCCGCGAGCGAGTCGTTCGAGGGCACGCGAAAGATCCCGCCCACGCTCGCGCTCGACGCCAGCGAGTGGGGGTCACTCGCGATCAACGAGGAAGAGATTTTCGGGCCGATTCTCCCCGTGCACACCTATCGCTCGTTCGACGACGCGCTCGACTACATCAACGATCGCCCGCGCCCGCTCGCGCTCTATCTCTACGAAGACGACAAGGCGCGCCAAGACCGGGTGATCGCCGAGACCCACGCCGGCGGCGTCGGCATCGGGGAGACGGTGCTCCACTTCGCCCAGGACGACCTCCCCTTCGGCGGCATCGGCCCGAGCGGCATGGGCCACTATCACGGCCGCGAAGGCTTCGAGACCTTCACCAAGACCAAGGCGATATTCGAGCAGTCGAAGGTGAACGCGATGCCGCTGATCAAGCCGCCGTATGGCCGGGTGATCGACGCGTTGATGAAGGTGCTGCTCCGCTAAGGCTTGGCGGCCTTCGCCTTCATGGTAGCGAGGAGACCATCCCAACCCGCCGGCTTTTTCAGCTCGGCGGTGACGTTCTTGTTCTGGCTGTAGACGAAGGTCTTGGCGCCCGAGTACGCGAAGTCGACGATCATGAAGCCCGCCGTCGTCTTGCGCAACACGTAGTCCGCCTCGATGACGATGGCCCGCTTGTCCAACGGATCGGTCGCCTCGGTGTGGACGACGACGTCACTCGTCTTCGTCGCCGCCTTCTCGCCGAGATAGGCCACGTCGTACCCGCGAATGCCACGAAGGCTCTTCCTGTATTCCTTCTGCACCAACTGCTTGAAGAGGTCGGTGAACGCCTTCCGCTCGCCGTCGGTGCGCTTGTCGTACTCGGCGCCGAGCGTGTCCTTGGCCATTTGCGTGGTGTCGATGAGCGCGTCGAGCTCGGCGTCGGCCTTCGCGTCCTGCGCAGCGACGTCGGCGGCAGTCTTGGTCGGCGCGGCGAAGATGGATTTCAGTTTGGCTTGCTTGGCCTCGAGGAAGCTCGAGGCGGTGATCGCGGCTGGAGCTGCGTGGGCGCTGCGAGCTCCACCGAAGACGACGAGCGGTGCAACGGCGTCGAGCACAAAAAGGCTCAGCAAGGCGAGGCCGGTGCGGACGACGGAGCTCATGAGGCGGATTGTACCGCGCGACCGACTTTTCGCTATGGTGCGCGCGTGTCCTCCCAGTTTCGTGAAATCGCCGACCTCGTCATCCGTTGGTTCCACCTGATCGCCGGAATCATGTGGATCGGCAACTCGATGCTCTTCAACTGGCTCGATCGCAACCTCGAGAAAGAGGGCGACGACGCGGAGAAGGGCCCCGAGTTCGAGGGGCGCATCTGGATGGTGCACAGCGGCGGCTTCTACGACGTCGTGAAGAAGCAGCTCGAGCCGAAGGCGCTGCCGAAGCACCTGCATTGGTTCATGTACCAAAACCTCACGACCTGGGTGTCGGGGGTGTTTCTGCTCTGCGTCGTCTACTACTTCGGCAAGGGGTACCTGGTCGATCCGTCGGTCTCGAAGATCAGCCACCTCGCGGCGGTGCACATCGGGCTCGCGTCGATCGCCTCTGCCTGGGTCGTCTACGACGTGCTCTTCCGGCTCGTCGGCAAGCAGCGCGTCTTGGTGGCTGTTATCGGGCTCTCGCTCCTCGCCGCGTATGCCTATGGCATGACGCGCATTTTCTCCGGACGCGCGGCCTACATCCACGTCGGCGTCGCCATCGGGACGATCATGACCGGCAACGTCTGGATGGTGATCATCCCCTCGCAGCGCGAGCTGGTGAACGCCACCAAGGAAGGCCGCGCGCAGGATCCGCGCTTCGGAAAGCGCGCCAAAGAGCGCTCGATTCACAACAACTACCTGACCTTCCCGCTGCTCTTCATCATGATCAGCAACCACTTTCCGAGCACGTACGGCAACGCGCTCAACTGGTTGGTGCTCGGCGTGCTCATGTTCGGCGGCGCGCTCATCCGCCACTTCATGAACATCCGCTTCCACTCCAACGGGTGGTCGACGTACCTCGGGATGACGGTGATCGTGACGATGATGGCGCTCTTCATCCTGACGAAGCCGAAGGAGGCGCCCTCGAACGCCGGCGGGGCCAAGGTCTCGTTCCACGAGGTGCAGTCGATCGTCTCGCGTCGCTGCGCCGTCTGTCACAGCGAGCATCCGACCGACGACACCTGGAAGGTCGCGCCGGCCGGCGTGAAATACGACACGCCGGAGCAGATCAAGGTGATGGCGCCGCGCATGCGTGAGCGCGCGGTGGTGGTGAAGACGATGCCGCTCGCCAACAAGACCGGCATGACCGACGAAGAGCGCGCGACGCTCGGCGCCTGGGTCGACCAGGGCGCCAGCATCGAGTGAGGAACGGCGTGTGATCTGTTGCCCCTGATCTGCTGATAGAAAAGGGAGATGGCTCTCCCGGATGCGTCGCGGCTCCTCGCGCTCCCGCCTGCGAAGTGGCGGGCCCTCGGCGAGCGTCTCGTCGCGGTGGGGATGACCAACGAGACGCTGCTCGACGTCACGCGATCGCTCGACGCATTGACCTTCGAGGTGCGGCGCGTGCTTCGTCGAGGCGCGCTCCGTCGGCGAAAAGAGCCTGCTTGTTGGGCGTTTCGGATGCTTTCGTACGGCGATGCGGTGCGCGAAGAAGAAGCGCGCAGCGTCCTTGGTGAGCTGCTGACGCCGCTCGTCGACGTCGGATTTCTCACGCTCGAAGGCGCCCGTTGCGTCTCGCCGTTCTTCCTTCGGTTGCACGACGCCGACTACATGTTGGTCGACGATCTTGCGCACGGCGACGCCGCGGTGATGGGCTCTGGATCGACCACCGAGCACCTCTCGCGCGCGGCGGTGCCGACCGAGCGGGTGAAGCGCGCGCTCGATTTCGGCTGTGGATCGGGTCCGACGGCGCTGACCTTGGCGCGACGTGCCGAGCAGGTGGTCGGCATCGACGTCAACCCGCGAGCGATCGACTTCGCCAAGGTGAGCGCCGCGATCAACGGCATCGACAACGTCGACTTTCGCGTCGGGGACATGTTCGCGCCCATCGAGGGTGAGCGCTTCGACGTCATTTCCTCGCAGCCGCCGTTCGTGCCGCGCGCCGCTGGGTCGAAGGAGTCCACGTTCCTTCATGGCGGCGCGCGTGGCGACGAGTTTCCCTTGCGCGTGCTCGCCGAGGCACCGCGCCACCTCGAGCCGGGCGGGCGTTGCGTGCTCTACGTCGATTGGCCGGAAATCGAAGGCGATCCGCTCGAAGCGCGGCTGCGCGCGGCGCAACCTTCGACCGACTTCGATCTCCTCGTGCTCGCCGCGCCTTCCGTCGCCGTCGACGGCTTCGCAGCGACGTACGCCGCCCACGAACAACCCATTCTCGACGTGCGCTACGCCGATGCGGTGACCGAGCTCTGCACGCACCTCGCGCGCGTCGCCATCACCAGCTTTCGCCCGACGTTCACCGTGATCCGCAAGCGCGCCTCGCAGGCGACCGACGCCGTCGCCTTCACGCGCGTCGTGCCCGTGCGATCGATGAACGACGTGGTGCCGACCAGCCGTCGCATCGACCGCTTCTTCGCCGCCCGCGACCTCTTCTCGGCCAGCGACGCCACGCTCCTCGACGCGCAACTTCGCGTCCCCAAGGGCACGCTCTTCGACGAGGTGCGCGACGAGCCCGATCCGAACTCGGACGCCGTCATGACCGTTCGCTTTGCCGCCCGCGCGATGCTCGGGCCCATGGGCTGCAACCGCGAGGCCTTCGTCCTCGTCTCGCTCATGCATCGCTCGGAGAGCGTTCGCGCCGCCGCCGAGCTCCTCGCCGAAGATTGGCACGCGCCGCTCGAAGGCGTCCTCGCCCGCATTCTTCCCGCCACCAGGCAAGCGATCGACGCAGGAATCCTCGTGGTTTCGTGACGACGAGCCCAGCCATGCTCCGCTCCCGGTCCCGGCACTAGGGTCACGGGAGATGTGCGGGGCGAGCCGATGCCCCAGGGTGTGGAGTAGACCCCCCACCGCAAAGTTCCGTTCCGTCAGCGTCGAGCGCGCCTCCGCGGGCTACACGGCGCGGTATCGACCTTGCTCTGCCTCTCCCCATGCGAAGTGCTGCGCTCGTCAGTCTCGTGCTCGTGACGGGGTGTGCATTCGAGGCTCCCGAAGCGGACAACGACGGTGGGATCGTGATGGACGACGCCGATCCCGGCAGCAATCCTGGCATGACTGACCTCGATGCGCGTGATCCAGCCCGAAGCGATTCCGGCGTTGGCGGCGACCTGGGAGGCGATGCTCTGCCGGCCGAGGTCGGCTCGAGTGACGCGTCGGCGGACGCAGCGGGCAAAGACGCTTCGGGCAAAGATGCGGCAGCCACCGGTGCGTTCGTGCACCCGGGGATTCTCGTGCAGCGTGGGCAGCTCGAGCTCGTCAAAGCGAAGATCGCTGCAGGCAGCTCGCCGTGGAAGCTGGCCTTCGATCAAGCCAGTGCCAGTCGCTTCGGGGCGCTCACGTACAAGGCGACGCCGCGCGCGACGGTCGAGTGTGGATCGTATTCGGTGCCGGACTATGGCTGCTCGGACGAGAAGGACGACGCGACCGCCGCGTACACGCATGCGCTCCTCTGGTACTTCACCGGCGACGAGGCGCACGCGAAGAAATCGGCTGAGATTCTCGATGCGTGGTCGGCGGTGTTGAAGGAGCACACCAACAGCAATGCGCCTCTGCAGTCGGCGTGGTGTGCGTCCGTGTTCCCGCGCGCGGCGGAGATTCTGCGCTCGACGTGGACCGGTTGGCCGGCGGTGAGCCAAGCGCGGTATGCCAAGTTGCTGCGCGACGTCTACTTGCCAGAAGTGGTGCACGGCGATCCCGGTGCCAATGGGAACTGGGAGCTGAGCATGGTCGAGGCGACGATGGCGATTGGCATCTTCCTCGACGACAAGGCGATTTTCGACGGTGCGGTGACGATGTGGCGCAAGCGGGTGCCGGCGTACATCTACCTCAGCAGCGACGGAGCGACGCCGGTGCCACCGCCGGGGACGACGAAGGCGGGCTCGGCGCTGACGACCTATTGGTATTCGCCGGGCAAGTTCGTCGATGGGGTCGTGCAAGAGACGTGTCGCGACTTCGGGCACCTCGAGCTCGGCCTCTCGGCGATGTTCAACGCGGCGGAGACGGCGCGCATCCAGGGCATCGATTTGTACGCGGAACAAAAGCAGCGACTCGCGGCCGGGCTCGAGTTCAACACCCAATTCCTCGATGGCGTGCCGATTCCGACTTGGCTCTGTGGCACCGGCAAGCTCACCGATCTCGCGCCGGGTGAGACGTGGGAGGTGGTCTTCAACGCGCTCGACGGTCGCCTCGGCGTTTCGTTGCCGCACACGAAGAACGTGGTGAACAAGAACCGACCGACCGGCAGCAACCACCAGATGGTGTGGGAGACGCTCACCCACGCCGGCGTCGGATCGACCGGCCTGTGACCACCATCAAATTTTCACCTTGAGAAAGAGCTTCGCCAGGTCGGCGAGGCCCTTCACCTTCTCGATGTCGAAGGTGGTCTTCAGCTTCGGGCAGGTCACCGCCGCCTTCGGTGAACGCGACTCGATGCGTACGCTGCAGGCCCCGGTGCTCTTCTTGTCGATGAGCGTCTCGAAGACGGCGTCGTCCCACTCGAGAATGGTGGCGCCGGCGTGCGACCAATGGACGCGCACCCGATCGATGTGGATGTCGGCGACGAGGCTGACCCGCACGCGGACGTCGCCGTGATCGACCTCCAACTTGGTCAGCCGAACCTTGCTCGGCGTGCCGTCCGGAGTGAGCCCGTCGTCCATGCGGCGAAGTTGGAAGACGGCATCACCGACGGGGATCTCGTTCTGCACCACGGGTGCGTCGACGAAGACCGACACGTCCTGCTGTCTTCCGCGGAGCATCGTCAGCCAATCGAATTTGGCGTCGATGCGCGTGATGTCGGTGCTGACGAGACCGCCGCTCGCCTGCACGTGCACACCGACGGCGCTCGCACCATCGTGCTCGAGGACGATGTCGTCGACGGTGCAAGTGGCCTTGAGCGCCGCGGCGCAGCGCGATTCGACCTCGCTGCGAATCTTCGCGCGCACCACTCGCCACGCGACGAGCGCAGCGACGCCGAGCACCACGAGGATGACGAGCAAGGTGACGAGCAGCTTGCGGAGGCGACGCATCGAGCGGCGCAGCATAGCCTCGCCCGGCCGAGGCGCCCGCGTTAGCCTCGATCGGAATATGCCGATGAACCGCGACGTTTTGCTCATCGGCGTGATCTGCACGATCACGGCGTTCGGTCTCGGCGTCGGCGTCGGTTGGATGATGCGGGGGAGCGGGGAAAAGCAGGAGATCGCTGCCGGCGAGCCGCGAAAACCGCCGCCGAAATCGACGTCGTCCTCGAGCATGAGCGCGGCGCCGACGACGCTGCCGCCGACGCCGCCGACGCCGCCGACGGTGGCGAAGAAAACGAAGCCGCTCGACCACGAGCCGGACTGCGAACCGATGGTCGACCCCGAGGTCTTCGACTGGCCGACGACGACACCGACCAAGGGCCTCGTCGCCGTCGACGACACGCATCACTTACTGACGCACGAGTTCATCGTTCACATCATCGAGAGTGTGCCCGAGCTGATGAAGTCGGCGCGCATCGTCCCCGCGTACGCCGATGGGAAGCCCGCTGGCGTTCGCATCCTGAGCGTCAAGCCGCCCTCGGTGCTCTACGACCTCGGTCTGCGCAACGGCGACCGGCTGGAGTCGCTCAACGGGTGCCGGCTCTCCGACCCTGCGGCAGCGCTCGAGATGTATGGGCGGCTCAAGACGTCGAGCGATTTCCTTCTGAAAATCGTGCGGGCGGGCGTCCCGATGACGCTCCACTACCACGTCGTGGGCGCACCGCCGGTTCTCGCTCCCCCGCCGCTCGCCGTGCCGGTGAAGCCGAGCGGCACCGAGCCTACGTTCTGATCGCTACTCCGTCGGGTTGCAGATCGTGCCCTGGCCGTAGGACATCTCGTCGTTGCACTCTTCCTTCGCGCTGCAGTCGGCGTTGGAGCTGCACTTCTTGAAGCAGTGCCCGGCGACGCCGCCGTTGACCCAACCGGCGAGGCACTTCGGGGCGGCGCCCGGCTCGTAGCGTGAGCACTCGACCAACTTCTCGCAGTCCCCGGAGTACGTGCGATCGCAGTCGACGTCGGGTGCGCCGAGGAGGTCGTTGCACGTCGGGTGGGTCGTCAGCTTCTTGAAGCACTCGCAGAGTCGACCGGCGAGCGCCTCGTCGATGGGCACGCCAGGGAGCGTCTTCGCGGTGTCGAAGGCGCCGACGGGTGAAGGTCGTTTGGCTCCTGCCGGCCACTTCACCGTCAGCACCACGCTCTTGTCCTCCCACGCGTAGATCGCCTCGAAGGCCTTCATTCCAGGCTCGAAAGGCACGATCAGGCTGGTCACGCCCTTGTTGACGTAGGTGAGCGTGTCGGTCGTCTTGCCCTTGGTGATGCTCACGGCCGTCGGGGCGCCGCCGCTGTCGTTCTTGCCGCGACACGAGACGCGGAGCCACTCGCGCACCATGCGGGTCTCGCAGTGGACCTTGTCCTTGCCATCGACGTCGACGTCCCCGGCGGCGTTCCACTCGGCCACCGTCGGCGTCGCCGTGCGTGGCCCTGGCTGGCCATCGCCGAAGTCGTCGTTGTTCTTCGGATCCTTCTTCGCCTCTTCGGTCGCCTTCTCGTCGACCTCGGGCTCGTCCGCCTTTTCCGTCTTTTCGTCGGCCTTTTCGGCCTTTTCGTCGGCCTTGTCGTCGTCGTCTTTGGTCTTCCCGGCGGGCTTGTCGTCGTCGTTCTTCTTCTTCTTTTCCGATTCTTTCTTCTCGGACTTGTCGTCCTTCGAAGCGCTCTCCTCTTTGGCCTTGGGCGGATCGTCCTTCTTGCAGCCGGCGAAGGAGACGAGACCGAGGAGCGGGAGGGCGAAGAGCGGGGCGATACGCATGGCGTGCGAGAATAGCCGAGCGCGCCAGTTCATGGGCTCGCGAGTGACCTTTCGACGCCTCGCGGCATCCGTCATCTGGATGCACTACGTCACCCTCGGGTCGGTCGTCGCGCTCGTCGTCACCATCGGTGCGGCGGCGTTCTTGCGCAATCGCCTCTTCGCGACGTTTGCCGGCGTCATCCTCACGGTGCACACGCTCATCGCCGTCGCCACTGCGCCCGCGTTCGCCGCCGTCTTGCCGGCGTGGGTGTATCTGCATGCGGCGGTGTACGTGCACTTCCTCTTGCTCGCGCGTCCGCGCATGCGACCGCTCGCCTATCGCGTGCTGGTGAGCATTCCGGCGAGCTTCTTCGCCGCGGGGACGATGCTCTCGCTGCCGTGGGCCGTCGTCGCCGCGTTCGGCGCGCACCTGCCGCTGCCGTGGTTGCCCTACGCCCTCGCGCTCGTCGGCATCGCGCAATCGCTCCGCACCGGTGAAGAAGAGCTCGACGTCGTGCTCACCGGCGAGCCCGTCGAAGGCCTCCGTCGTCACGCCGCGCGCGTCGGCGAGAAACAAGAGCGCCCGCTCCGCATCGTTCAAATCAGCGATCCGCACCTCGGTCCGTTCATGTCGGTCGAGCGCCTGCGTCGCATCTGTCAGCGCGCCGTCGAGCGAAACCCCGACCTCGTCCTGCTCACCGGCGACTTCCTCACCATGGAGTCGCAATCCGATCCGCGTCTCCTCGAAGAGGCGCTCTCGCCGCTTCGCGCGCTCCCGGGGCGAGTCTTCGCGTGCAATGGCAATCACGATCACGAAGCACCGGCGACGGTCGCGCACGGGCTCGCTTCCGCCGGCGTCATCCATCTCGTCGACGACGCCGCCGAGGTCGACACCGAAGCAGGGCCCGTGCAGCTCGTCGGGCTCGACTTCCTCTGGCGCGACCGCGCCTCGAAGATGGCCGCCGTCCTCGCCAATCACCCGAGAAAAAAAGGTGTATTGCGCGTCGTCCTGCTCCACGATCCGGGCGCGTTTCGCGAGATCCCGGAGGGTGACGCCGATCTCGTGCTCTCCGGCCACACGCACGGCGGACAGGTGGGCTTGGTCAGCCTCGGCTTGCCGTTGACGTTCATCAGCGCGTTCAGCTCACGCTTTCCCGATCATGGGTTTTGGGCGCGGGGTACCGACAGGCTCTACGTGCATAGGGGGACTGGGCACTACGGGTTTCCGCTGCGGGTGGGGGTGCCTGGGGAAGAGAGCGTGATGCGGGTGCATTGGGCGTCTCCGTGACGGTTGAGCCAATCGCGGGCGAGCCACGGAGGCCTACGGCGGCCTACGGAGCGAGGAGCTCGAGAATGCCGTGGAGGTCGTCGATCGACGAGGTCGCACTGGCCTTGTTGGCAGCGTAGAGGCTCGAAGGTTCCCAGTCGGCGCTGAAGCACCACTTCTCGCTCCCGGTGATGCACTCCGAAGTGACGATGGGCTCCTGGAAGGTGAAGCCGATGGCCGTGACGTGGAGGAGCCACGCGATGCGCACCTGGCCGGTCGCAGCGACGATTCCGTCGCTGTCGGTCGTGCCCGCGGGATAGCCCGCTTCGGCGGCTGCGCCGCGCAAGAGCTCGGCGATGGAGGTGCCGGGAAAGAGCTTCACCGCCGCGCCTTCGACGCTCGCGAGGGTGCAACACGGGACTTGAATTCCCGAAGCGCCGACCTGCCACGCCGCGCCGCTGGCGCACGTCGCGAGCGGAGCGATCTTGTGATCGGTGCCGCCATCGCCGCAGAGGTTGAATCCAACGGGGTTGGGACTCGAGGTGTCGAGTACGCCCTCCTTGAGGGCCCACCATGCGACGCGCGCGGTGGTGGTCAGTCTATCGGGGCGCGCGCCAGCGAGTTTGGGAACCGCGCAGAACGCGAAGTAGTGCACCCATTCCGTCTCCTGCAGGGTCATCGCGTGGCCGTTCACTACGTTGGTGAGCGCGCCATCGCGCGGACGACATTGGTGATCGAAGCCATTCGGCAGCGGCACGCAGCCGTGGGCGCAGGCGACGGTCTCGAGTGCGCCGCCGATCGTGCGCGTCAGCGTCGTCCCATCGCTGCCGCAGTTCCACGCTTCCTTGCCGGGCAGGCGAAAACACGGGCTCGCTACCGTCGGTCCGGCGGCATCGACGACATCGCTCGGCGCATCGCCCGCGTCGGCCCCCTTCGCGTCGGCCCCCTTCGCGTCGATCGGTCCGGCGTCGATCGGTCTGGCGTCCGCGCCGTCGTCGCGTGCCGACGCCGTGTCGGTGCCGAGCCCGTCGTCGGAGTTTGCCGCGTCCCCACGCACCTCGGAAGTGTCGCCATCGGTCCCTCCCGCCGCGCAGCCTACGAGGAGCAGCGACGCGATTGCGAGGGACGTCTCGAAAACTGTCTGGGCAGTCATGGAACCCTATTTCCAACCCGGCATGTCGGCGAGCTTCACGACGCGAGGATCGGCGTAGGTGTCTTTGATTTGCGCGTCGGTGTTGGTCGCGTGTCCGCTGCCGTCGTCGTGGATGCCGTAGGCCCAAATCATGAAAAACGACATCTGGGGCTGCTTTTGCTGCACCGAGGTTGGAGGGAGAAAGAACGTCTCGCCGATGGCCATCGGCTTGCCGTGCGTGAGTGGCAGTAGGGCGTCGTAGTAACCGGTGCCCGAATATGCGGAATCGGCGCTCGCTCCACCGTAGTAGTCGATGGCCGAGACATCCCAATACGTGTCACCGGGATCGTAATCCGAATAGTCGGTGCTGAGGTTCTGCACATCCCAGACGAAGCCGATGTGGGTGAAGCCTTTGGTGACGACGAGGTAATCGTGGGTGAGCTGGAAGAGTCGCGACGTGCCTTTGGGGATGACGTTGCCTCCCCACCAGAAGACCGATTGGTTCATTTCGTGGTGCGGGCGGAAGAGCACCTCGACCTTCTTCGCCTCGAGCTCGGTGAAGAACGGCACGAGCTCGTCGAGGCGCGCTTTCCATGCCTTGTTCAGCGTCCCTCCATCGGCGAGGAGATCCTTCCACTGATCGACGCTGAGCTTGCTCTTCACGCCGCCATCCCAAGCGCACGAGCTCCCCTGGGTAGGAGGACAGGCGTGAAACATGAGGTTGATGATCGCGCCTTTCTTCCATTGCGCTTCCGCCTCGTGGGTCACGTCCCAGCGCGCCGCCGTGTCGCCAGAGAAGCCGAATTCTCCGCTCCAGAGCGCCGGGTCTTGTCCGGTGATCGAGCGGACGATATCCGTGTAGTAGTGCGGCGAGCTCCCTTTTTCGTCGTTGTGTTGTCCCGCGACGATCTTGCACCCTGACACCTTCCTCAAGAAATTGACGCTCTGGAACTTCGACGGCATGTCGACGTCGACGCGGTACGACGAGGCGGCGTCGTTGAAGAAGCAGCCGCCAAGGCGCGGTTCGTCGGCGATCAGCGCGAGAGCGCGTCCGGCCGCGCCGGCATCGGCGTAGAGCTCCACCCTGTAGCCTGGACTGACCCTCACCGACGAGATGACGTCGTTCCAATCGGGGGTCGTATTCGCGCTTCCCTCGCCGACGCAGAAGCTCTTGCCCGCGTAGTCGGCGTCGGAGAAGAAGCAGACCGCGTCGGTCGGTTTGGTCGACGTGTCGGCTACGTCCTTCGTCGTCTCCGCGGCGTCGTCCGCATGGCCGTCACCGTCACCGTCGCCTCCGCCTCCGTCGTTCGATGGGCCGGAGTCCGTGACGTGCGTGGAGGAATCGTCGACGACGCGAGCGTCTTCCACAGGCTGGGTGCTGTCGCCGGGCTCACCTCCACCGCCCGCGCAGCCGGCGAACAGAACGCAGCCGCAGACTCCTGCAAGCGCAATCATCCCACTCGCTGCACGAGTCCCCATGGTTCCTCCCCGCGGAACTGCATCCGCGTTCGTCCCCGACAGCAACGTTCGCGCCAATTGCGCAGCGACCGGTGGTGCCGAAATCGTGCAGTGCCACGGCGGCAAGGGAGGGGGCTGGAGTCACTATGGTGGGGAATTCGGTGCCCCGATCAGCGTCGAGATGGCGCCGTCGGCGGAGGCGTCAGCACGCTCGTCGACGCCCATCGCTCCCGCGACCCTCCCGGAGATGTTTGCGCGAGGCTACATGGCTGTGAGGGGCCGTCACGTTCTGAGCGAAACCCACGTCCGGTGTGCGCGAGTGGCGACGCCGGCCGCCGATTGTGCGTACGCTCCCCCGCGATGAGCGCCAAAAGCGAGGACGAAGAGGGCGGGCAGGCGACCGAGAGCGGCAAGGAAGCCGCGGCCGAGACGCCGACGGTAAAGCCGGCCGCGGAGGCCTCTGGCCTCGATCACGTGAAGCAGCTCGGGCTCGTCGCCTCGATCGCCTCGCTCGGCTACGTCTTCTGGATCGTCGGCGGCATGGAGATGGTCGAGCGCCTCGCCTATTACGGCGTGAAGGCGGTCGCCACGCTCTACGCCAAGGACCCGATCAGCAAGGGCGGCCTCGGCGTGACGATGTCGCAGTTCGGTACGCTGCTCATGACCTGGGCCCTCGTGCAGACGCTGCTCCCCGTGTTCACCGGCGGTCTCAGCGATCGCTACGGCTACAAGCAGACCATCTTCGCCTCGACGATCATCAAAATCTGCGGCTACTTGGTGATGGGAATCTTCCCCACGTTCGCCGGCTTCTTCGGCGGCGCGCTGCTCCTCGCGGCCGGCACCGCGGTCTTCAAGCCGGGCATCCAGGGCACGCTCGTCAACTCGACGAAGCGCGAGAACAGCTCGATGGCCTGGGGCATCTTCTACCAGACGGTGAACATCGGTGGATACATCGGGCCGCTCGTCGCCGGCTCGATGCGCAAGCTCGCCTGGAAGAACGTCTTCTTCGCCTGCGCGGTGATCATCTGCGCCAACTTTCTCTTGCTGCTCACCTACAAAGAGCCTGGAAAAGAAGCTCGTTTGGCGCGTGCGAAGCCGAAGGAGAGCCTCGCCACCGAGTCGCTTCGTGAGCTTCGCAAGACGCACGTCTGGGTCTACCTCGCGATCTTCAGCGGCTTCTGGTTCATGTTCAACGCGCTCTTCGACGTGCTCCCGGCGCACCTCGACGACTGGGTCGACACCAGCGACGTCGTCCGCTCGCTCTTCGGCACCGGCGGCGCGCACAACGCGTTCGTGAAGTTCTTCATCGTCATGAACAAAGAGGGCACGCGCATCGAGCCCGAGGGGATGCTCAACATCAACGCCGGTCTCATCATGACCACGTGCTTCCTCTTCGCCTACGCCTCAGGGAAGATGCGCGCCATCACCTCGATGGTCATCGGCACGCTCCTGGCGACGGTGGCGATGTTCCTCTCCGGCCTCTCGGTCCTCGGCTGGGCGAGCTTCGGCGCGATCCTCGTCTTCTCCGTCGGCGAGATGCTCTCGAGCCCGAAATTCAGCGAATTCATCGGCAATTTCGCGCCCGCGGACAAGAAGGCGATGTACCTCGGCTTCTCGCAAATCCCGCTCGCCATCGGCTGGACGCTCGAAGGCAAGCTGGGGCCGATGCTCTACGATCACTTCGCCTCGAAAGATCGTTTCGCGCGCGAGCTCCTCGTCGAGAAGGGCATGTCGCAGTCGGCGGTCGACGCCATCAAGCAAGGCGAAGCGTTCGATCAGCTGGTGAAGGTCACCCAGGACACGCCCGAGCACCTGACGAAGATTCTCCACGACTCGCACAACGTCGGCGTCGTCTGGCTCGTGATGGGCGGCGTCGGCATCGTCAGCGCGATCGGCATCTACATCTACGGCCGCTGGGTGCGGACGTTGACGACGAAGTGACGAAGTGACCGAACGAGGCATCGACCTTCCATGGAAACCGCGATGGAAAATCTGAAAGAACGAGTCGTCGTCATCACCGGGGCGAGCGCAGGCATCGGCGCGGCGCTCGCACGGCACCTCGGAAAAGCAGGCGCATTTCCCGTCCTGGTGGCGCGTCGCGAAGCCGAATTGAAGGCAGTCGCCGCCGAGTCGGGGCACGCGCTGGCGATCGTCGCGGACGTCACCAAGCGTGAAGATCACGAACGCGTCGTCCGCGAAACGATCGCCGCACGTGGACACGTCGACGCCTTCGTCAACAACGCCGGGCGCGGCATCACCCGCAACGTCAGCGAGCTCACCGACGCCGACTTCGACGACATGATGCTCGTCAACGTCAAGTCGGCGCTCTACGGAATGCAGGCCGTTCTCCCGCATTTCAAGGCGCGCGGACGCGGTCACGTGATCAACGTCTCGTCGATGCTCGGTCGTCTCCCGATGGCCTCGTTCCGTTCGGCCTACGCCGCGAGCAAGCACGCGCTCAACTCGCTCACCGCCAATCTTCGAATGGAAGTGCAGGCGACCCACCCGGCGATCCACGTCAGCTCGGTGCACCCGGGCGTCGTCGCCACCGAGTTCGGGCTCAACGCGCTCCACGGAGGCATGGACTCGCGACAGTTCCCAGGCGCGCAGACCGCGGAAGAGGTCGCCGCGATCATCGCCGAGGTGATCGAGAAGCCGCGCGCCGACGTCTACACCAGGGCCGAAGGTAGGCAGGTGGTCGCCGCGTATTACGCCGCCGAAGACATGGGCGCCGCCGAGCAGCAGCCGCCATTTTTCCGGCCCCGCACGTAGCCCACGTCGAATTTCGGGGAGGCCCAAAGACGAGGCCCCGCTCGCTCGTCAGACCGGGATGGCGACCCTTCTGCGCGACGAGCGCGTCGGCGGTGATTTTCGCGTCCTCCGGCTCTTGCGCGAGGGCGGCATGGGCGAGGTGTGGGTGGCCGAGCAGGTCAGCACCGGCGCTTCCGTGGCGCTCAAGGTGATGCATCCGCAGCTGGTGCCCGATGCGCGGATGCGTGAGCGCTTCATCCTCGAAGCGCAAATCGGCTCGCGCATTCGAAGCGATCACGTGGTGCGGGTGCTCGCCGCCGGCGTCGATGCCGAGCGGCCGTTCCTCGCGATGGAGCTCGTCGAGGGCGCCGATCTGGCGGTGACGCTCGATCGACGCGGGCCCCTCCCGCTCGACGACGTACGGGAAATCATGGGTCAATTGGCGCACGCGCTCGGCGCCGCGCACGACCTCGGGATCGTCCATCGCGACCTCAAGCCGGAGAACCTGCTGCTCTCGCCGCCACGCTGTGCGGGGCTCCCCTTCACCCTCAAGGTGCTCGATTTCGGCATCGCCAAGCTCGTCGCCGAGGCGCGGACGAGCACCACCGCCGCGCTCGGCACGCCGCTGTGGATGGCGCCCGAGCAGTCGAAGGCCGGCGACGTCTCGCCGGCGACCGACGTCTGGGCGATGGGTCTCATCGCCTTCCGTCTGCTCACCGGCGCGTACTACTGGCGCAACGCGTACGACGAGTCGCCGAGCCCGGAAGGGTTGATTCGCGAGATCGTCTTCTCGCCGCTCGAGCCTGCGTCACGACGCGCGGCGAGGCGCGGAAAAGAGAAGCTCCTCCCGGTGGGCTTCGACGACTGGTTCCGTCGCTGCGTCGCCCGCGAGCCCGCCGACCGCTATCGCAACGCACGTCGCGCCGCCCAGGAATTCGAGGCGTTTTTCGCACATCGTCCGCGTTTGGTCGAACCGCGAGGACCGTCGGGCGTCGAAGGCGCGCGCTGGATCGACGCGGTCACCGAACAGGCCGTCACGGAGCAGGCCGAGCGCGCCGACCCTATCGAGCGCACTGCGCTGACGGAGGGAGAAGCACGGACGTTGGTCATGCGATCGCCGGTCGTCGAGCTCGCAGCCGTCGACCGCGCTGCGGACGTCGTCATCGAGGAGGGGCTGACGAAAGATCTCTTCGCGCCTGGTCGGACTTCACGGCGCTGGGCCATCGGTGCGACCTTTGCGGTCGCCCTTGCGTTGCTGCTCGTCCTCGCCCTTCGCAGGCCGCACGTCGAGACCTCGAAGGACGACGTCGACGCATGCGTCGCTCGGCTTCGCTCCGACCGCTCCGAGCAAGAGAGTGACCTCGAGATCGAGCGACGCGCGCGTGCGAGCGCCGAGGCGCGCCTGAAGAAATCGGAGCACGACTTGGCCTCCCTACGCGCCGCGCTGCTCGATGCCCGCCTCGCCGTCGAAGAAAACGCTGGAAAAGCCGAGGCCGCAGAGCTTCGCCTGCGCGGGCTTCTCTCGGCACTGCAGGCGGCGATGAAGGATGACAAACCCCCGTGTGAGTGTCCGACCGGCATGTTCTGTCCGTGCGAATGAGTGAGCGAGTGAGTGAGCGAGTGAGCGAGCCGAGAGGTCTCGGCCTAGACTGAGCAGATGCTGTGACGAGGTCTCGTCTTCTCGGGTCTGGCGTGCGCGCTCATGGCCTTCGACGGCAACACCGTCGACGTCGACATGGGCAACGCGGCCGGCCTCTACCGCTGCAAAGAAGCCCATCCGCGCGCGGTGCTCTATGCTGTTCTCGATGTCTCGGCCCCGTTCCAGTGCACTCCTCGCGCTAGGCCTCGTCCTCGTGGGCGCGGCCTGTGCGACGAACGCGACGCCGCAGTCGACGATCTCGTCGGCCAAGAAGACGATCCCTGCGAGCAGCGCAGAGGTCGAGAAGACGAGCGCAGATGCGATCGCTGCCACGAGCTCCGCCGCGACGACCTCGACCGCCTCGACGACTGCGACGACTGCGACGACTTCGACGACTTCGACGACGAGTGACGTCGTCATCTCGGAGGGCGAGCCGGTCTACGTCGCCGATCCGGCCGACGACGCGTCGGTCATCGCCGCCGATGCCTATGGTGAGCTGACCGACGGCGAGTGCTACGCGCTCCTCACCAAGCGCGGCATCCCCTTCGCAAAGGTGCCGAGCGCGCGTGGCGTCGAGACGCCGATTCGTTTCACCGGCCTCCTCCACGGCGTCGATATCCACGGGGGCGAGCCGCCTGCGGAACGAGAGACGTCACCCACCGAAATCGTCGACTGCCGCCTCGCCCTCGCGCTCGACGATTTCGCAGAAATTCTCTCCGATCATCACATCGTCGAGGCCGCCCACTGGAGCATTTATCGCGCCCCGCCGGCGGGCGCGGAAGGGCCGATGACCGATCACCCGGCGGGCCTGGCGATGGATCTCGGCTCTCTCATCGAAGCTGACGGCAGTCGCACCGGCGTCCTCGAAGATTGGCGTGGTGAGGTCGGCGCCAAGACGTGCGGCAACGGCGCCTATCCGGTGCCGGCGACGAAGCGTGCGTGGCGACTGCGGGCGATTCTCTGCGCGACGGGTGCCGCACACATCTTTCATCTCGTGCTCACGCCCAACTTCAATGCTGCGCACCATGACCATTTTCATCTCGAGATCAAACGTCACTCGAAGTATTCGCTGGTGAAGTGAGGGGCTGGCGCCGCGATGGCGAGCGGGACGGTGCCTGGTTGGGCGACCGGCGCGATGTACCCCGCGGGGAGATGCCGACGGCCTCGCACTCCTGAGACCTTGATTTCGCACAAGCTGCTGGCAGTGCACCTGCCTGGGTGCGCGCAATCGTCACCAAATATTTCGGTGAGCTGCAGACCGTCATGACGATTTCTCCCCGTTGAGCGCCGGTCGGTTGATTTTGAAGATCGTGGCTTGATTGGCGGCCTGCAAGGCCCGCGAGTTCCGCCCGATTGTCTTCTTCTTCACCCTCCAGGGTGACGTTGGCCCTCGCGAGCCCAATTTTCGAAACGATTGACGGGTGAATGCATTCGTTGGAGTGCGCTCCGAATGTTCGCAACTCGCGCGGCCTCCGCGTCGAGCTGTGGTCATGGCGTCGCGTCCAGGCTCAGGAGGTCTCTTGTCCCACTTCGTGTCCGCGAAGCGCGCACTCCATCGCGCGACGCCTTGGCTCGTCTCGGCCGGGCTGCTCGCCGTAGCGTGCGCGCCGCGCGATGCAACGGATGGCGAGCGCTCTGGGCTCGACCTCGGCGACGCCGGCGACGCGAGCGATGCTGACGGCGCCGACGTCGGTGGTGACGCCCTCGAAGCGGGTAGCGGAGACGCGGATGCCGCCGTCGAATCCGGCGCAGTCGACGCGACCGACGCTGCGCCTGGCGATGGCGACGCGGAATCGGGTGCCGACGGCGACGCGGATGCAGCGCCACCCGTCTCCACCCGCTGTGGTGACGGCGTGCGCGGGGCCGACGAAGAATGCGACGAAGGCGCCGCAAGCCTCGATCCAGACGCGGGCGATGCGGGCGATGCCGTTGAAGCAGGCATCGCACCGCGTCGGCTTTGTTCGTCCACTTGTCGGGTGATGGATGCGCTCGCGCTTGCGCCACTCGTGGATGCCGGGCCGTCGCCCGCGAGCCGCACGCTCGGTCTCGGACGTCATCCGCTAGCAGGATTCGGCGGCGCCTTCGCGGTGGCCTTCGTCGAGCCGGACGCTACGCCGACCCGCGTGTCACTCACCACCTTCGACGCACACGGAGTCGCGTCGGATCACGTCGCGCCCTTCGGCGCCGGCTCGAGCACGGTGCTCGCTGCCAATCCCGTGCTCGGAGCCTTCGACGACGGCACGTACGCCGCGGCCTGGACCGACTTCGACGGCGACGGCGACGAGCTGGGAATCGCCCTGCGCGTCGTCGATCCGGCGGCGCCCTCGTCGACGATGCCGCTGCACGCCAACGTGACGACCGCCTTCAGTCAGTACGATCCTGATCTGCTCGTGGTCGGCGCGCAGGTGGTCGTCGCCTGGGTCGACGACTCGAACGCGATCACCGGGCCCGACGTCAAGGTGCGCACGTTCGATCGTCATCTCGTTCCCATGCGTGGCGAGTCGGCGATCGCGAGCACCACTGCATCGGAAGCCGATGTTGCTCTCGCGCCCTTCGCGGGGACCTGGGCAATCGCGTGGAAGTCGGCGAGCGCAGGTCTCGAGTCCCTCGGGGTGAAGACCGGCTCGACGCAGTGGCAGACCGAGACCTACCTGCCCGGCCCATCGACCTCGCGCCCCGCGCTCGCGCAGCTCGATGCCACGCATCTGTTGCTCGTCTTTGCCTCGGCGAGCCCCGACGACGTCGATGCTGGAACGACCGGCGGTTACGAGATTCGCGCCGCCGTTCTCGATACGGCCGCACCAGGAGCGGTGACGAGTCTCGCGGCGCCTCCAACGCCCGGAGGTAGCGCCGCCGATCGTCGCGATCCGAACCTCGTCGTCGCTGGCGGCAAGATGTTCCTCGCCTGGCGCTCCCTAGGGGTGAGTGGCGATCCCCAAGGGGACGAGTCGTGGTTGAAGGAGATCGGATGGACCGGAAGCGCGCTCACCTTGACGGCGACGGAGGTCGTGTGGGCGCGACTGGCCGAGCATCGGCTCGGCGATCAGCGGCATCCCGCCTTGCTCGGCGTGCCGATTCCGGGGGGCGAGGCGCTGGTGGGGGCTTGGGACGATTTGGGGAAGACGTTCGGAGTCGGGGAGGGGAATGGCGACGTGGTGATCGAGAAGGCGCCGGTGCCGGTGCTCAGGTTGGGAGGTTCGTGATGAAAGCAGCTTGGGCGATTTTCGGGACGATGGTGCTTGGTGCGTGTGGCAGTACGACCAGTGAACCGGCGGCCTCCTGCGGGCCCGGCACCGAGCTCCGCGACGGGGTTTGTGTCATTGCCGATGCCGGTTCATCGGACGACGTCTTCGTCGACGCGGGCTCGCCGACGGACACGACCGCGCCGGCTACCGATACGTCGACATTCATCGACACATCGTCGTCTACCGACACGACGGGCCTCCCCGACGGCGTGGCACCCACCGATACGACGCCGCCGCCCACCGATTCGTCGACGGTCGATACGGGTGTCGATGCGACCGACACGAGCGTGCCCGAGACTTCGACCTCGAGCGGAGATCCATGCCCTTCAAAGGTCATCGACGTCAATTGCTCGACGACCTGCGGCGGACCCACGACCAACTGTTCGGACGCGCGATGCACGGCCGGGCGAGACCCGTTCACGACCCTCATCGGTAGCTACAGCAAGTTCCCCTACATCATCCGCACGCCGGACAAGCCGGGCATGGACGCCGTCTGCAATTCGCTCGGCTGCGAGCCGGGAAAGTCGGTGGCCTACGGCGTCGGGCTTCGAATCGACCTTCCCTACTACAAGAAGGGTTTGCGGATCACCGTCGGCTCGCCGTGGCGTGTCCGTCAGGTCAGTCACTCTGGGTGGTCGCCGTATTGCGCGAGGGAGGCGTCATTCGGCTCGGGCTGCATCTACCTCGATACGAGCTTCGTCGATCTGATGATCGACACCGACGACCCGAACGCGCCGTCGCGAAACATCTTGATCGAGGACCCGAGCGTCAGGGGTTGCCCGTGACTCACGACCCTTCGTTGGAGAAGAATCCGATGCGATCGCCATCCACTGCTCGTCGTTCGATCCGTCGAATCGTGTCCTCGGGCGCTTCCCGATGGGCAATCCCCGGCCTCGTATTCGTCACGCTCGGTGCCGGAACGACTTCGTGCTCGTCGTGCTCCGGAGGCGGCGATCGGCCCCCCCAAGATGGCCCGATTCCGTCGTCCTCGTGGTCGATCAAAGTCTTCGTGCAGGCCGAGGGTGGACGTCAGCGCATCGACTTTCCTCCGGTCGAAGAGGTGAGCGCCCAAGTCGACGGCGACACCGCGTCCAATCCTCAGGGCACGACTCCTCCTGCGGCACAGACCAAAGCAACGCCGCCGTCACCGTCCTCCGGCGATCTCGAAACGCCCAATGCTCAAGCCTCCTGGGCGCTGGTTTGGGGCGCCGCGGTCCAGTGCGGAATGCGGGGACCGGCGAACGTGCCCAATGGGCCGAACAATCAGAACATCCCGCCGCCGCCGCGTACCAAATGGACTTCGGACATGAGTCCCGTCATCGCGCCCTGGGCGTCCGGTGCTTGGTTCGTCTTTCCGCGGGCACCTCAAAGCTGCGACGAGCAGCTCGAGTACCAGGAAGATCTGCTCTGTATCGCCGACAAGCTCTCGGAAGTCGCCGATACCGTGAAGCCGCTTTACTGGGATCGCATCGACGGCGTCGCTCCGCCGTTCAGCAGCATTCCCCAAGGGCCGTGGCTCATTCCGCCCCAAGCCGACAAGGACAAGTTCATCGTCCGCGATTTGGCGATCAACGTCCTCGCGCATGTCGCGCGCCTCGACGCGCGGCCAATGACCAACGGGACGACGACAGGCGTGTGCTCGCAGTTGTATGCCGAGACCCGTCTTCCCTCGACGGTGACGAGTCGGGCGACGCTACTCTTCGGCGTGGGAGTCGGCGAGACGCCGATCTACCCGCCGGCGCAGGCGCCCGTCGCAGCATCAGCGACGATTCATGCGCTCGCCGACGACCGGCTCCAGTTCGAGGCGCACGTGCTCCGCGCCAGTGGACGCCTTCTTCATGACTTGGTGCGCGACTCGGTATTTGCCGACATGGCGGGGGCCGAGCAGCGCGCGTCGCGGGCGATCGATCCGCTCAAGGGCAACCAAATCGCTTGGGGGCTCGCAGACGCCGAGAACGGTCCCTACAACTCGCTGGTCCATGCGGCGCGCGTCCTTTATGGGCGCCTGGAGCTTGGTCCCTTCGGTGCGGGTGACCCAAAGTGCGCGGGCGTGCCCTCACTCGGCCTCAACGCTGCGTATGGACACGACGTCAGCGCGCGCCACACCGACCTGCCTCTCGACACCAATGGTCGCGCAGCTGCGGCGACGCTGATCGAGAAGACCGGCATCGTCATCCCAGGGACCGTTCTCGCCGCGACCTCGAGCGAACAACTGAAGGCGTTCATCGCCGATCAAGTGCTCGGCGCGCAGGCGCACGACAACGGAGTGACGGTCGCCGATCTCGGCGTGCAAGGCGATGCCGTCAAGCTCGCGATCTCCCGCATGGCCGACGCGGATCTGCGATTTGCGGCCGATCGCGCGTTTCATACGTATCGATTGATTGCGAACGAGGCGGACATCGCGGCGATGCCCGTCGTTCCGGGCGGTGGTCTGACCAAGTCACCGTTCGTGGCGGGCTCGCTTCCTTCGGGCGCCGACGTCATTGCTGGGGGGCTATCTCGAGCACGGCTGAGCTCCGAGGCCATCGCACGCGTGGGCGGGCTCATGGAGGCGTCCGAGTGCAGCGACGAGCAGGGCTACTGGGGAGCCGCACTTGCCGACGGACAAGCATACTGGCCCAGCTGGACCCCAGAGGTGCGGCGCAAGCAGAGGGCCATGCTTCAGGATCCCTTCAATCTCGGCCAAGCCTTTTTTCGAAGGCTCGTCGTGTTGCGCGAGGAGGCGAATGCCGGTGGCTTCCATCCGAACGCGGAAGGCGTGGCCCGTGGTGGCTACGCCGAAGTCAAGACCTGGGCCGGCGGGGAGCGCGTCGTCGTCAATTCCGAGGACAACGGTCCTGGTGAGTTGCCGGACTATGTCTCGCTGGTTGCAATTGGCTTCGATTCGACTGTGACTGGCGTCGCTTCGTCCCCGAATCAGCCATCGAACCTGGACGCGGTCGATCTGGAATTGGTCTACGGCCCTCCGTGGGTTGCTGAATGCGCTGCAAGGCTACGGGGCGCCTGCCCGGCGAACTTCGACGCAGACTACGTCCAGCACGCCACTGACGCCTTCGCGTCCGATACACAAGAGGTCCGTCGTCAATACGGCACGACTGGGCCGCTTACGCAAATTACGTTCGACTTCAAGTCGGGCACGGCCCCGCGTTTCAATCCATCCTTCAAAGACAATGTCGGCACGGATCCGATCGGCAACGACCATCTCTATCTGATTGGTCGTCATGATCCTACGCAGCCGGGCAGGGGATGGATAATGGGGGTCATCTCCTTGCATCGCGTCGATGACGCGATTGGCGGCGGCGCGGAGACCTCGACCGGTTTCGTCGTCGCCCCGATGCAGCGTGAGCTCGCCAACGGATTGCTCGGCGTCGGCGGCACGCCGACCAAACCCGATGTCGGCACCGATCCCGCCTCGAAGGGACCGAGCTTTTGCCTCGATGGCGTGCCGCGCGACATCTTCGTGCCGCTCGAGAACGAGCTGACGTCGGATGCCGATCCGTACGAGAACTCGTGGCGCCACTATCTGAATTTGGCGAAGGCGAGCGCGCAGCGGGCGGATGAGCTCGGGCAGCAGCTGGTGCAGTTGGATGTGCAGGAGGAGTTGCGAAGAGAGGCGGCTTCGGAGTCGCTATCGGAGGTTTGTGGGGATCCTGCCACGGTGTCGAAGGTGACGATCGCCCCCGACGGCAAAGTCGTCAGCGATCCGGCCGATGCGTCCCTCGACGTCTGCATCAACGAGCCGAGCGTCGACATCGCGTTTCTCGGGCCCGATCCGCGAGGGAAGACGTCGGAGAAGGAGTCGGCAGCGGAGGCGGCAGCCTCGACCGCGTACATCAAGGACCGCTTTCTCCACTGCGCCACGGACGGCATCTCGAACGAGCTCTGCAAGAAGGCGAAGATCACGCACACGGGCTTGAATCTCGTGCCTGCCACGCCCGCACCCGACGTTTCGGCGTGCACCGGCGTGCAAAAGGTATTGTCGTCGCTTCGTGGCGAGGGGGGTGGGCTCAACGATACCGAATTCGGCAACGTCGCAGCTTCTGATTGGGCTTCTCCTGGTGCTTTCACGAGCACGGCGGACGTCGTTCGCATGCGAGTCGAGGCTTCCCCGATTCCGGGGAGCGGCCCCGACACCAACGGCGATTGGAGCGTCCGGGTGGGCGGCGCCATCGTCATGAATTCGGGTCCAGGAAACCTCTGGCCCGGATGCCTCGCGCCGCCCATGAGTTGTCACTTCGATTCGATGCCACTCAATCTGGCGTTCAATCGCCTCTTTCGGCACTGCGAGCCCAACCCCAACGATGACGCGAAGCGGAAAACGACCCCGTTGGGCGGCTGTGGCGCCGACGGGATCGACGACGCCTTCAAGGCGCGCGCCGAGCTCAACGCGTTGTCCTGGCGCGTTCAAGGCGCGCTGTGGCTTCTCGGGAGCATCGGCGGACATCTGCCTGACGGAATGTTCGACGTGCCCGTGGTCGTCGCCGATCACGGAGCGCCCGGTTGGGCGGGCATTCCATTCGACCCGGAGTCTTTGGGCGAATATTCCGGCCTCGATTCCTTCGTCACGAACGCCTCGACGGGTGTCAGCAACCCGGTGCTCCCGTTCGACGTCGTCAATCAGAATGCCCTCGGCGGGGTATTCGCCATCTCGCACCAGTTCGCAGTTCATGACCCTGGAATGCCCGGGCTTCCTCCTGGCTGGTTTCGAACGCTCACCCTGAGTGGCAAGTACCGCTATGCGCGAGCACAGACGCCGGCGCTGAACGCGACCAAATTCGCCGACATTGCCCCGGGCTCGTTCGGAGCGCGATACGCTCTCAACATCGGTCCACAATTGGGCGGCGCCTACTGTCCACGCCCTGGAGGCGACTACGTCAATCCGCCCGCGACCACGACCAACCTCACGCTCGGACTCGCGGCCGCGAAGCTCAACCTCGACGGCCCCTCGGACGCTCACTTCGCGAGACTTCGTGTCGTCCGGGCCAACGACGGTACCGACAATCCCGATCTCCACTACGGGGTCTCGAACAGTGCCGCGATCGCTCGTTCCGAGAGCGAGCCGGGGCTTCCCGCTCCCTACTGCGAGCTTCCGCTGCTGCGCACGGTGGCGGGCAGCGTCGACGCGAAGTCGGCTCCGCCCTCCGAGCGAGCCGTGGCGGCGGTCAATTCCGGTTCTCCCTGCTCACCCTGTGAGGCCGCGCATCAGCTCGTGCAAGCCTATGGGCTCAATTGCTACCTCCAGACGACAGGCGTGGCGGCTGCGGGCAGTGACCCTCCGCCGATCCGCACCGTCGACGATCTGCCGGCTCTCGAGAGCTGGATCGCGAACGAGGCGATCAGCGCGAGGCAACAAGTCGGGGTGTTGTTCCTCCAGAGCGTGCCGACACGCGTGGTCGACGACCTCGCGGGAGGCCGCGTCGGAACGGGCAGCGCCGCCGGAGCGCACGGCGCACAGCTCCTCCAAGTCGAGGAGCAACTGCAGACGCTCGTCTCGAGCTGGAACAGCGTGACCACCGACCTGAGCGGTTTCAAGAGCGCTCTGACGGGGACTCGCCTCGCGCTCTCGGCGGCGTCCGTCGAAAAGACCAAGGAGCTGCTCAACCTCAACATCCAAGAATTCCGTGTCTACCGGGACATGGTCGCCTCGGCAGGTAGTGTCCTGTCCAGCGTCGCGTCGGGTCCGACCGGCATCGCCGGCTCATCGATCGGGACGGCGGCGACGGTGACGTTCGGAGGAAAAGAGCTGGCCGCGATCGGCGAGCTCAAGGACGATGCCGATAAGTCTGCCGAAATCCAAGTCAACAAGGCACTCAACGACCTTCGGACGTCCCTTGGGCCGACCTGGAACGACATGGAGAAGAATCTCGGCAGCATCCGCGCGAGCGTCGGGGGAATTCGCGCGGCCACCGAGGCACTGCAGTCTCTGCAGAAAAAGGCCCAGTACGAGGCGGCCAAGGCGACGGGGGCGGACTTCGTCACCGTTGGTGGCAAAGTCACGCTCTTGCCCGTGAACGTCGTGCTCCGGCGGCAGTATGACGCGACGGCGCGGCGATATCGCGAGGCGCTCAAGCAGGCACAATATCAAGCCTATCTCGCGCGCCGGGCCATCGAACAACGCATCGGTGTCGAGCTCGACACGATCGTGACGCCGGTGGGAACGCTCGATGCGCCCGTCAAGTGGTCG
>JANYDK010000085.1 GCA_025363655.1 Deltaproteobacteria bacterium
CCCCCGAGGTAGCCCTTCGATCGTGCGCGTTCCATCACCATCGTCGTCACCGCTTCCTACGTCGCGATCGCCGCGGTTTCTCGTGCCGCAATGCTCGGCCTACGCCGCTGCGCTTCCATCAAACCTCTCGGAGAGCCGAAATACTTCAGCCCGCTCGCCCGAGCACAGACGTTCGCTCGCTTGTATCGGCACGTCGGCGAGCTCGCCAGGGCGAGGGAGGCGGCACGAGAGGCGAGCCGACTGGCCGAGCGGCCAGCCGACGTCGAGTGGATCCGGAAAAATTTTGCAGCTCTACTCGAGGAGTAGCGGCTGGGATGGTCAGCCCTGGTGACGTTTGCCGTTTCCCACCCATTGCCCAGCCCTTCGTGACACGACGTTCCCCGCTGTTACGCCATGTTCCCCGCGATCCCCGCTTTCCCCGACGAAATTACCCTTCACGCGTGGAGTTCCGCTCTTCTGAGGTGGTCTCGGTCAAATCCAGTCGCCCCGACTCGGAAGAGTCGGCCTTTCGTGCGTCTGGGCGAGGTGGCATGCGCGGCGTTGCCGACCTGGCACCGGTGGCCTTCGGCCTCTCGAGCTCGACGCCTCCGAGAGCCAAGGAGCTCAACCCAGCAGCGTCACAAAGGGAGGCTGCTCGACGACGGAAGACGCGTCCGCGGTCGCGGAGGTACCGCCTCCCGTCGCGAACTACGCGTCTACCTTCCGTTACCGACCACCTTCCACCTTCCGCTCCGGAAGCTCATCCAGCGCCGCAGCTCGTCGAGCTCCAAGGTCAACAGCTCCGCGTACTGCTCTCGATAGAGGTTACGCATACCCGCGTAGCGTCTCCAAGCGCGCATCACCTGTCGAGGTCGAACACACGTGCCAAGTAGCAGCGCTCCGACGCAGAGAAAGGCGATGAGCGCGGTGCGCGGCCCCGAACGGAGCTCGAAGGCGGAAATCTCGACTTCACCCCAGAAGGTGGGCGGCACATTCAGCGCGACGTGATGAAGGTCGTGCAAAGGCAGCCACCCAGGATTGGGGAAGGGAATTCGCACGGGGCCGACCTGCACGTGCAGACGCCGGGCGCGGTGGGCGGCGAGCTCGAGCCCATGCAGCGCGAAAAACGCCTTCTGTGCTGCAGCGACCGTGGTCATCGACCGACCCAACCGCGGCCGATCCATGCAGCAGCCCAAAGCGTCGACCATGCCGTCGAGGTGATCCAAAGCGGCATGCGACGAGCGCTCGGGCGTAGGCGCGCGACGGCCTCCCGCAGCGACGGCGCACCCACGCGGACGAAGACGGTGGCGATTTCGCCGAACACCCAAGTCCATGCAACGGCGAGCGGGAGCAAGGCCACTCCGCGATGTACGTGACTTCGAGCCGCCATCACGGCGAGTAGACCCATCAGCGCGAGCCCGCCGGCGCCGACGAGACCGAGCGCGAGGCCCACGCAACGACGCAACCCGAGAGAGACGGCGGTCGTCTCGATGCCGTACTCGAGATCCTCCGGCAGGTCCTCGGCTGTGTTGATGAGAATGATTCCCTCTTGCACGGCGCCATAGCAGGCGATGAGCGCGAAGAGTGGCCATGTCCATGCCGTGCTCACCGTGCGGGCGACGAGCGCCATCGGTCCGAGGAAGATCAGAGCCCAGAGGGTTGCGACCTGCCAGGCACCCTTGCCCTTCAATCGAAGTGGCCCGACCGAGTACTGCGCACCGAGGAGCAATCCAAAGACTACGAGGGCGAAGATCTCAGGCCTCGCCATCGTCCACGCCAGATGGGTGGCGAGGCCGAGGGCAAAGGCGACGGTCGCGGCGATCTGCCAGGTGACGTTGCGAACGCCAAGGCCGTAGATCGCCTCCGATAGGCGGGTCTTGTAGACGGCGTCGAGGTCGCGGTCGGCGAGGCAGTTGATCATGTCGCCGAAATGGAAGAGCAGGAAGAAGAGCAGCGTGAGCTCGGCGAAGGCAGTCGTGGCGAGCTGACGAGCGCCGACGAGGAGAAGCGCGGGGATGAGCAGGATGGGAATCTCCGCGACCATGAACTCAGGTCGGCGGATGCGAACGGCGTCTCGCAGAGCGTCGCGCCACGTGCGGCCCGGATTGGCGACGTTGACGCGTCGAATGTGGCGTCGTTCGCCGCCCACGAATGCGCGACGCCCGTGCAGAAGGGCGTGATTGTCGGCGATGACGATGTCACCGCTCTCCCAGGCGTGCGCGACGACGACGCTCTCGGCGGTGAGCGCGCGGCGCAGCTCGGTAATCACCGTTGCCGACTCGAGGGGCGTCAGTCCCTCCGCCCACACCGTCACTGGATTGAGGTCGTCGACGGGCTCGGCGAACCGAAGCACCGTCTCGCCCGAGATGGGGTGCCGCCCGACGACGCGCGCCTCGAAGCGCCCGCCGTAGTGCACGACCTTCTCCGCTTCGTAGACGAATCGGAGTGAACGCCATCGATCCCGAGTCGCGTCGTCGGCAACATCCCACACGCGCGTCGTGTCGACGAAGATCGTCTCGCCGCCATCGACCTCAGGTGCGTCGATGCAGTGGAAGAAGAGATAGCGCGGAATCTTGCCGATGAACGCGCCGTCCCAGTGCAAGGGTACCGCACGGTTCGTGTAGAGGTAGTTCTTGGCGGCGGGGTCGGGGCGGAGCTCGTTGACGGCTCCGAAGGCGAAGGAACATAGCGGGCCGAGTCGTCGTGCAGCGCCTGGGAGCTCGCGCTTCTCCAGCGAACCGATGCCACGCAGAACGAGCACCTTGTGATCGCGCACCCAGGCGTGGAGCTGGTCGACGTCGAGCGCGGCGAAGGCGGTGCCGCTCGGAACCGTGACCACGATCCCGAACGGCTCGAGAAGACGCGTCGCTACCGCCACGTCCAACGGCTTCGTAGGACTCATGAAAGCACCTCCATGTACGAGGGCCGACCGTCCTCTTCGACCATGACGGCCCCGAGTGCTTCGGCCTCTTCGCGGCGCACGAGGCGTGCCCGATCGCCCTCGAAGAGCGCGACGCCGTGCCAGGGTGTCAGCCAGGCGTCGTCAGTGTGGAGCAGAGAGACGCCGATCTTCGGCGACACGTCGGGCTGTGGGTGAATCGAGAGGCGCACCGCACGGGGGAAGGCTGCCTCGACGAGCCGTCCCCAGGCATCGCTTCGCCGCACCACCTCGTAGGCGCGCGCACGGGTGACCTTGCGTGACTGCGTGCGCGATTGCCCCGGACTCCGCACCACTTCGTCCTCGAAGAGGAGGCGATGAATGCCGTCGAGCTGAGCCTGATGAACCGCTGATCGCTCGGCGCGCTCGCGAATGGCGTCCACGCTCTGGGCGTAAGACTCGAGGAGGAGTGCGCGCGCCTGGTCGGGCTTCACGTCGCCGAAGGCGTCCTCGAGTCCGAAGATGCGGATCCTGTCCGAGTCACGCTCGGCGAGCATCTGCTCGAGAGATTGCCGATAGGACTTCACGTCGGCGTCCGAGACACCCACGACGTCGGCGAAGACGTGCCCATCGGAGCAGATCCAGAGCTCCGCGCCCGGCGGGTGCGCTTCGGCGATGTCGCCGAGCAGGCCGTCGAGCGTCTCGAGCGCGACCGACTCGGCTGCATCGGGCAGGTTGCCGAGGACCTTGCGCGGATTGGGCGCCTTGGCGGGAAAGGCGGGAAGCGCGAGCTGAATGCGCTCGCCGGAGTCGATGAACGCTTGCACGCGACCGAGGTGCAGGAGGTACGCGGCCTCGCTCGGCTTCGGGTCGACGCCTGGTAGCACGCGACGGTGACGAAGGAGACGCTCGACGACGCATCGTGCCGTCTCCGTGGGTGCGAGCGAACGCGAGGTGCTGAGCGCGCTGCCGAGCAATGCGTCGATGCGCGCGCCCATCGGACCGGCGACTACCCCGAGCGCCATTGCCGGCATCGAGAGCCCGGCGCTGACGAAGCTCGTCGCTTCGCGCGCCGTCGGTCCATCGGGATTCGCTTCCTGCGTGTAGAGCAGGACGATGAGCAGGTGGATCCCGTAGAGAAGGCGCGCCAGTCGGGCGGACTCGGAGGCTGAAGGTGCGTCGGTTGCGCCGGTGATCGCGAGCCAGAACACCCCGGCCACTTTCGATCGGACGACCTCGGTGTTGGGGCCGAGAATGCTCGCACGCCCGGCCGGATCGATGGCGCGCGCAGCGAGCGCGATGAGCGACTGACGATGTTCGCGGATCAGCGCGAGCTTTTTCTCCATCACCGCGACGAAGCGAACCGCCATGGTGCCGTCGGGGAGCTCGACCGCCCACGCCTCGAGGGCCGTCGCCAGGCGGTCGTAAAGTGCGATGACGAGGTGCTCTTTCGTCGGAAAGTACCGACACGCGAGCCCGACCGAGACGCCGGCATCGGCGGCGATGTGCTGGAAGGTCGTCGCTTCGTACCCGTCCCGCGCGAAGAGCGCGAGGGCGGCCTCGAGGACGCGAAGCCGGCTGCGTCGGGCGCGGGGCTGCTCGTTCCAGGATGTCGCGGTCATAGAAAGTGAATAGGTTCACTTTCGCCTTCGCGCAAGGTGGCGGGACTCGAAATTCAGTCGCCCCGACCGCAAAGGTCGGAAACCTGAGTGGAAGCGGTGGATTGGCTAGCAAGCTCCCGGAACTCACGAGGTGGGGTATAACCGCCGCCGGATCCCACGCGATGATCGGTGGCTACCTCGTCCTCACGACGCTCACGGTGCTCGCCGTCGCGGCCTCGCTCGTGGTCGCGATCCGCCTGCGACCCGACGGGCGCGCCGAGCTCTTCGTCTCCACGACGATGATCGCGAACTTCCTGATCCTCTGCCCGATCTACACCCTCGGTCTGACGAACAGGCTCCATCGCGGGACCCTCGCCTGGGTCTCCGGCGCATTCTTCGCCGCGGTCCTCGTGGCAGCGACGTTGCCCAAGGGTCCGCGGAAGACGGCGCGCGAGGTGCGCGAGGCAGCGGTCGGCCTCGTGGTGATGCCCTTCGAGGCCCTTTACCAGGCGCTGCGCGCGCGCAGTCTGACGTCGATCGCGATCGTGCTGGCGGCCGGGTCGATCGGGTGGTCGGCGATCATGTCATGGTACTGCGGCTCGTGGGGCCAGTGGGACGCGCTCTGGTACCACGAGCCGATGATCGGCTTCGCGATCCAGAACCACGGCTTCGCGTTCGTCGATCTTCCGGCCGATCTGCAGAAGGTCAACGGCTACCCGCGCCTCGTCGAGATGAGCCAGCTGTGGTTCGTCGTCTTCACCGATCGGCGCTTGGTCGAGGTCGCCAACAGCATCGTCGCGCCCTCGCTGATCCTCGGCGTGTATCTGCTCGCTCGCCGCTACGTACGCGATCGAGGGCCGGTGATCGGCATGGCGTGCTGCCTCCTCCTCTACCCGTTCGTCTGCAATCTACTGCAGACGATGTACGTCGACGTCCACAACGCCGTCTTCGTCGTGGCGGCCACCCACTACGCGACCAAGCAGCGGCTGCGCATCGCGGACGTGCTGCTCGCCAGCATCTGCCTCGCGATGGCCATCGGCTCCAAGCACATGGCGATCCCCGCGGTGGCGGTCATCAGCGTGATCGCGCTCGCGCGACTGATCTGGTGGCATGGGCGTGCCAGAACCGCGGCGACGTTCGGGGCGATCGCGTTCGGTCTCTTCTTCATCTGCGGCGTCGCGGCCTCGACGTACCTGCGCAACTACTGGAAGTACCACAACCCGCTGTGGCCTGACTTCAAGTACGACAACGAGAAGTGGAACATCCACTGGCCAGGCTCGCTGTCGTGGGTGCAGGCGGGCGGTCCGGGGGCCAGCTCGGGAGTGAGCATGAACATCCCGGCGGGGGACCTGCTCGAAGACCTCACCGCCATCCCCTACTCCAAAGATCGCAGCTACTTCGGGCAGGACTACGATTACGGCTTCGCCCTCGCGTACCTCTTCCTCCCCCTCTCGGCGCTGTCGTTCTTCCTCGCTTCGACCGCGGCGCTCGGCTCCGTGTGCAAGCGCATCGTTGGCTGGGCCCCGTGGACCGCGCGCGCCGACACGTGGAACGTGCTGCTCGTGAGTCTTCCCGCGCTCGCGGCTCTCTACACGTCGCCTGCGCTTTGGGGCGCGCGCTACAACATCGTGCCGTACGCGACGATGATGGTGCTCGTGTGCTGGCTCGGTGGACGCGCTCGCTCGCGCGCGCTCGGCGAGGGGGTGGCCGGCGCTGCGACGATCGCCGCCATCGCGATGTTCGCCTGGACGACCCGCTGGTTCTACTGGCCGAGCGAGCTCAAGGCGCTCGCGAAGATCTCGTATCCCGAGCGCGAGGTCACGCCAGGGAAGGTGATCGATCCCAAGATCTACCTCGCCCGGGGCTCGGCCATCGTCGCCAAGGTCGGCCTCGCGCGCGAACGCGAGCTCGGGCCCGGAGACATCGTCGCATTCGACGACAGCTACGGCGGCTTTCCCGCGTTGTTCTGGAACAATCGCTACAGCAACCAGGTCATCTACATCCCGGCCGCAAACTTCGCTGCCGAGGCGAAGAGCAAGGGGGCGAAGTGGGTGTACTGCCACTACGGCGACGGAAACATCTCCATTTTCCGCAGCGACCCCGACTGGCAAGAGGTGGGCACGCTCAACGTCGAGGGTTGGGGGGCGATGTTCCGTCGCGTCCAGCGCCCTTGAGTCCGTTTTCGACGTGAGGGCAGGTCGTTAGCGAGTAAGATCGGCGCCTCGTCCATGGAGCCCGAACGGCCGTGCAATCTCTGCGGCGGCACCCGCCACTCGCTGTTCACGACCAAGCTCGGGCGCCACACGGGACAGCGCTTCCGGGTCGTGCGCTGTGACGCGTGCGGCCTCGTCTTCGTGAACCCGCGGCTCTCGGAGGCGGAGAATCAGGCGCTCTACGACGCCGATTACTTCAACGGAAAGGGCTTCGACTCGTCGATCAACTACGTGATGCTCGAGGAGGAGGAGCGGGCACGGCGCGAAGAGAGCCTCGGCATCCTCGCCAAGATCGCGGTCCTCAAGCCGGGGCTGGACGTGCGCATCCTCGACGTGGGCTGCGGAACGGGCTGTTTTCTCAAGACCGTGCGCGAAGCAGGGTACGTGAGGTCCCAGGGGCTCGAGTTCTCGACCTACGGCGCCGAGCTCTCCTCGAAGAACGCCGGGGTGCGCGTGCGAGCGGGCGACCTGGTGAGCGCCGATTTCGAGGGCGAGACCTTCGACGTCATCAACGCCACCGAGGTCATCGAGCACGTGCGCGATCCGATGGCGTTCTTCCGCAAGGTGAAGGCGCTCCTCGCGCCGGGCGGCATTTTCCTCTACACGACCGGCAACGCCGACGGGCTCTACGCGCGCGTGCTCGGGACGCATTGGCCCTACCTCGCGCCCGAGGGACACCTCTTCTACTTCAGCGCGCGCACGCTCGGGCGCTACTTCGCCGAGGTCGGCCTCGCGCTCGTCGATGCAGACACACTCGGGCAGCAGACCCGGCGCGTGATCGCCCGCGCCGACGACGACATCGCGCACGCGCAGTTGACCTACGTCGGCAAGAGCGACCGCGGGCTCAAAGGCCTGATCTTCCGCTCGGTGGGCGCGCTCTCCGTCGCGCCGATGAAGCGGCTCGTCTCGCTCGTGGTGGGTAAGGGTCGCCTGCCGATCGCGATCAATGGCAGCAGCGTCGACGCCGCCCGTGAGGCCCGGACACGGGGTTGACGGTGCGGACGCGACTCGGCGCGTGGCGGAATGACGGGTTGCTGACGGGCCCGGCCCGTGTCATCTCCGCGACGTGGAACCGAGCGAGAAATTAGCCCTGCCCGAGGTCACGTGAACGCGAAGCCAGGGGCGGACGTCCTCGACTACGAGCGTCGGCGCGGCGAGCTGCCGTTCGGAATGACCAACCGCGACGAGGTCACCAACTACTTCGCTTGGCAGGCCGATCTCTTCCGACCCTACGCGCGGGGCTCGGTGATCGATCACGGCGCCGGCACTGGCGGCCTCTCGAGCGCGATGCTCGGTCTCGACATCTCCTCGCTCGTGGCGCTCGAGCCCGATCCGCAGCTCACCGCGATCCTCCGCGAAAAGTTCGCCGCTCGCGCCAACGTTCGGGTGTTCGAGGGCACCCTCGACGGATTCATCGAGGAGGGGGGCCAGTCGTCGATCGACCTCATCGTCTCCTCCAACGTCGTCGAGCACATCGAGGACGACGAGGCCTGCCTGCGCGTGATGTGGAAGATGCTCAAGCCGGGCGGCGCAGTGGGGCTGTACATCCCGGCACGCCCTGAGCTCTACGGCTCGCTCGACGCCACCGTCGGCCACTTTCGCCGGTACACCCGCCCCGAGATCGTGGGCAAGCTCGAGCGCGCTGGCTTCACCGTCAAGCGCGCCGAGTATCGCAATCTGGTCGGCGTCATCCCGTGGCTGCTCACGGGGCGCGTCCTCAAGCGCACGTCGATCGGGCTCGGCAGCCTCCGCTTCTTCGACCGCGTCGTCTTCCCCGTCTGTCGCCGCCTCGAGGACCTGGTGACACCTCCGTACGGGCTCAACCTGGTGGCGATTGGGGTCAAGCCGTGACTCCACTCACCTTTGCCATCTAGCCACCGAGCTCGGCCACCGCGGCGCTCGCGAATCACGGTGGGGGAGGCAGCCGATGCCAGCTCCCGCCGCGCCATGCGAGCTCGAGTAGGCGAAACTACCTGCCGAGCTGCATCTCCGCGCGCGGGATCTTCGCCACCGCCGTCCGCGCGGCGCTCACGTAGGCGGGGTGCTGCGGCGCGACCGCGAGGGGTGCGCGGTGCTCGAAGGGGACGCCGAGCCGATCGGCCGCGACCGTCGCCAAATCGGACATGTGGACGAAGATGGGCCCGTCGTGCGTGCCGACGTTCATCACCACGCGGTCGTCGTCGAACCACGCGAGCGTCGCGAGCGCGAGGCGGGGATCGCCGACGTAGATCAAGTCTTCGAATGCAGCCTCGGCGCTCGCCGCCGTCACCTTCTCGAGACGCTCGATGAGGGCTTCGCGCTCGCTCGCTCCGCCGAGGCGCACTGCCGCGACGCGGGCCTTGGCGAGCGCTTCGGTGCTGCGCTCTTGCTCGTAGCATTGCCGCAACTGCCGAAGCGCGGCTGTATTGTCGGTGCGGCCGAGCACGAGATAGAGAAAGCGTCGCACCGGTGGTTTGAGGCGCACGGGAATGGTGATGGCGATGCGCTCGGCGGCGGGCAGCTCTTCGCGCGGCATCTTCAGCATGGCGCGGGCGGCGAGGACGGCGATTTGCTCGTCCGGATCGGCGGTCATCTCGAGGAGCGCGTGGCCCTTCGTTTCACCCGTGCATCGCTCGAGGACCCAGGTCGCGACGAGACGTGAGCGGGTGCCGAGCTGGGGGAGCGCCGTCTCGAGGGCGAGGGGTACGTCGATCGCGAACGGTGCGCCCTTGGCGAGCGTGCTCATGTCGTCGCGCTCGACGGCATCGACGACCTGCCGCGCGCTGAGCACGGACATCAGACGTGACCCCAGTACGTCATGTGGAGAAATGTTTCGCGCATGAGCCCGACCTGGCGCGTGCCTGACGAGTACGGACCGACGTCGGCCGGCGGGTCGGGGTGCTTCTTCATGGTGAGCATGGCGCCGGTGAACGTTCCCGTGCTGTCGGCGCCGTAGCCGACGGCTCGCGAATAGGCCTGCGAGCCGTCGCCTTCGACCGTGTAGAGGAAGTTGAACATCAGGTTTCGGTGCGACCAAAGGTTCTGTCGAATCGGGTTGGGCCCGACTTGTTCGGCGCCGCGATAGTGCGAGACGTTACAACAGTGCATGATTTCGTGGGCGATCACCCGCGCGAAGGCGAGTGAGCCTGTCCATGCCGTTCCACTGTAGCTCTCGACGCCGACGACGAGCCCGATGCGATCGTCGCCGAGGTTCATGGCGAAGGGCACGAGCGGATTCGCCTCGCCGTAGATGTACTGTTGCGGACGACCCGGCGGGGTGGTGACGGCGACGCGCGCCATTCGATTGAGCGTGACTGGTCCGGCGGTTCCGGTCTGTGCCCGCGAGCCGTAGCCGAGGCCGAGGAGCCCGTCGTTGCCGGTGAAGCCGTAGGTGACCTTGCGTACGAAGTAGACGTTGAGCCTGCCGAGCTCTTCCGACGTGTGGGCGTTCATGACGACGTTCGCCCAGATGTCTTTTCGGCCGATCGTCGACGGTGCTGGAGGCGGCGGCGGCGGAGGAGGCGGAGGAGCAGCCGCGGCGCCACCTGCGGGCGGCGGGCCAGCTGCGGGAGCGGCGGCGGGGGCCGCTGCGGGAGGAGGCGGGGGAGGCGGCACGTTGTTGTTGCGCGAGAAGAAGACTCCCGGCGTGGGAAAGAGATCGTTGAAGTGCGCCATGTACGTGTTCCAGCCGTCGGGATCGTCGGCGGGGATCGCAGTGTTCGGCAAATCGGCGGCGTCGGCGATGCGAAAGCGTTTCACGCGGGCGCGAGAGCGCACGTAGAGGCGCACGCCAGCCGGCGCGTAGACGACGTTGGTGCGCGCGAGGATGAGCAGGAGCTTCGGGTAGTCGAAGTAGCTCTGCCCTGCGGGCGGGACCTGATCGAACTGCAGGTGCGTATCGTCCTGACCGCGGGCGCCGAGCGAGATCACGTTCGGTTGGACCTCGACCTCTTTGATGGGGAAGACGACGACGCCGAGCTCGCCGGCGAGTGGCCCAGAGGCCGAGCCGATGTGCACCTCGAGCTTGAAGAGCGAAGGCGTATTCACCTGCGAGGCCGCACGACGACGCTGGATGCGTGCGAGGGCCGCATCGACGCGCGCTTGCAACGGCGTCGCGCTCGCCACCACGGCATCGGCATCGAGTGCATCGCCCTGGTCTTCGAGATACTCGCTGAGCTCGTCGATTTGCGTCTGCGCTGCGGTGATTTCGCCGCGAACACGATCGAGCCAGTCGAGGTAGGCGAGCGCGGTGCGATTGTCCGGCGAAGTGATTCGATCGTACTGAATGGGACGCTGCAGGTCCATGTTGCGGATGAGCGCCTGGAGCTGGGTCTCGCCGGCGTTGGCGCGGAAGTTCTTCGGTGCGCCGTTCCACGCGCGCGCGCGCGCCTCGAGAGCGGCCACCAGACGCGTTCGTTCGCCGGCGAGGGCGACGACCAAGACGCGCTCGTTCTCGGCCTCGTCGGCGGCCCATGCGGCGTCGCCAGGATCGCTCGCGGTGGTGGTGAAGGCGCTGCGCAAGTGGATGTGATCGACGAGGAAGCCGGCGTCGGGGGCGTTGAGCGAGTGCCCGCTCGATGGCGAGAGAATGGTGAGGTGACCATCGCTGCCGGAGACCAGCGTCTTCTTCACGAAGAGGCGCGGCCGCGGTCCGATGCGCTCGCGCACCACGCGGACGCGAATGTCGCTTCCACCAAGGGTCATGCCGACCACCGGTCCGCGCGCTGGACGCTGGTCTTCCGGATCGGTCGACGCGACGAAGCCGTGATCGTCGAGATCGGGAGCGCGCAGGCTCGGCGGCCCCACCTTGGCGCGGGCGAAGCGGAGCATCACCGCGGCGTGCTTGTTGCGGCCGCTGTAGGCGGTGAAGAGGGTGATCTCCGAGTCCTCGCTCATCGTTCAGCTCCCTGCTCGCGTACGCAGCTCGGCTGCAGTCGCCGCGTCGAGGATGCCTTCGACGGGCAGTGCAGCATCGACCTGAAACTGGAGAATCTCGTACTGCAACTGCGAGGAGTCGTAGCTCGGGCTGTCTTCGGTCTGCTCGAACAGATAGCCATTGGCGTAGCCGAGCGTGTGCAAGTGGTTCTGTGAGGTGAAGTCGCTGGCCACCATCGAGTCGATGGCAATCCAGTGAATGCGATAGACGGTCGGGAGCGGCGCCCCTGCGTCGTCGTGATCCCAGACCACGGTGAGGAAGATGTCGAAGTGGTAGGAGAAGTCGATCGCCGAGCGGGGCAGGGGAATCACCACGTCGTCGCCCGCGGCGATGGTCCCTGCGTCTCGGTAGTATTCGGTGGGCGGGCTCGGGGTACCGATGCCGAAGCTGGTGTCGGTGGAGAAGCTGGCGGTGACCGACCACTCGATCGGAGTCGTCGCCTTCATCATCAAGGTGTCGTCGTTCCCCGGCGCGACCTGGAAGCGCAAGAGCACCAGATTCGACATCTCGATGTGATGCGTGGTCGCCTGGTCTGCCGGTGACGGTGACACGTGGACGGCCGGAACGGTGCGCGGCGGACGTGCGGGCGGCGGCGGGCTCATGAGCCGGCGAGCTCCTTGATGGCGGAACGAGTCTGCGCGTCGATGCGTCCAGTGACCTCGAGGCCCTGTGCTTGCTGGAAACGGCGAATGGCCATGGCCAGCTTCGCGTCGGACACGTCGTCGATGCTCCCGAGGAAGTAGCCGAGGTTGCGCAATCGCGCCTTCACGCCGGAGATCTGCTCGATGGGCGCGAGCTCGCCGAACGTCAGCGGAATGAGGAGCTGGTCGTCCTCGTCGATCGTCAGGAGCACGCTCCCCGAGACCGCGTTCTTCGGCACTTCCTTGTCGATCGATCCGTCGCCGCCGGTCGAGCCGCTGCCCAGCTCTTTGTCGTCGACGGTGAGCACGTACTGCTTGTTGGCGTACGCCTTTCCGTCGGGTCCTTTGAGGACGAGCTTGAGTTTGTGCTTCTTCAGCTCATTTTCGCTCGGGTCCTTCTTGTCCGGACCGCTCGACTTGCTTCCACCCGACGGGTTGAGCTTCACCTGCGAGCCGACCACCGAGGCATTGGCGTCGAGCTCGACCGAGGCGCCGGACGAGAAGAGCTTCACCTTCGAGCCGACCAGCTCGGCGTCGTCGGTCAGCTTGAGGAAGGCATCGCCCTTCTTGAAGCCGACCTCGTCTTCGGCGATGAAGCTCACCTTCTTCGAGGCCGCGTAGATGTCGTTCTTCGTCAGCTCGAAGACGCTGTCCTTGAGACGAACCTTGAGCCCGTCGGCGTCGAGGACGAGCGAGCAGTCGCCCACCGTGAGGGTGATTGCCTTGCCCGACTTGAGCTCGAGCTCTTCACCCGCGTCGGCGATGACGGCGCCTTTGGCGGCGAGCGCGATGCCGCCGGCGACGTCGTCACCCATGCCGTTGCCGACCGTGACGTTCTGCGAGCCGCCGATGGTGAGCCGGCCCCAGCCCTTCACGCGGACCGCTTCGTTGCCCGAGACGTCGACCTCGACGGCGCCACCGACGTGCTCGGTCAGCCCGCCGCCGATCGATCGTTGGACCGCGCCACCGACGGCGTCGACCAAATCGGTGCCGACGATCGACTGGCGCTTGCCCCGGACTTCGTCGCGCCCATCGCCCTTGACCACACGCGAGGCGTCGCCGGTCACCTCTTCGCGATCGTCGCCACCGATGCGAGCTTGCCGATTCTCTCCGACGTCGAGCGACTGCCGACGCTCGACGCGCGTCTCGTGATCGTGCTGCACGGTGGTGCGGTGATCGTGCTGCACCAGCTCGACCAAATCGCGCTGGGCGCGCACGTAGATTTGCTCGTTGCCCGCTTGGTCCTCGAACGACAGCTCGTTGAAGCCCTCGGCGTTCGGCGTGCTCTGCGTGCGGAAGCCGCTCTTGGTCTTCTCGCGCGGCGTGGGAAACGAAGGTGGATGCTCGCTGTTCCAGACGCAGCCGAGCACCACGGGGCGATCTTGATCACCGCCGAGGAACGAGACGAGGACCTCCATGCCGACGCGCGGGATGAACTGCGTGCCCCAACTGGCGCCGCCCCAGTTCTGCGCGACGCGTAGCCAGCACGACGAGGTGTCCTCGCGATCCCAGTGAAAGCGCACTTGCACGCGACCGAAGCCGTCGGTGTGGATCTCGGCGTCGTTCTCGCCGACGACGGTGGCGGTCTCGAGCACTTGCCGGTGCACGTGGACCGGCCGCTTGGGTCGGAACGTCACGGAGGCGGGCACGCACTGGAAGCGATTGGTGTAGATGAATTCGGACTTCGATTTGCCCGCGTGCGCGGTGGACACGTCGGCGACGTGCTCGACTCTCGTCACCACCCACTCGATGTTCGCGCTGGCGTCGAAGTGCTCTTCGAGGGTGAAGCGGTGCCCTGCGGTGAGCCTTCGACACCAGCTTTTGCCGCGTGCGACCGAGGCGCGCGTGCGGGCCTGCTGCAGGCGCTGCACGGCCTCGCCCGGTTCGACGTCGGTCTCTTCGTAGGCCGCGTGGTGATCGTAGATTTCGAACTGCTTCGGATCGAGCAGTGCGCCGGGGGCCACGGAAGCGGAGACTGCGGTGGCGACGTTGAGCGCGCCGTCGACCGCGACCGATGCCCCGCCGCCGAGCGTTGCTCGCAGATCGATGCCGGGGAGGAGTTGGTTGCCGCGGACGTCGAGCTTGGCGGAAAGGCGCAGGCTGGGGCGGCGAAAGTCGTAGTCGGTGATGAACACCGAGCTCGAGCGAATGGCGCGTGAGGTCGAGAATGCCTGGACGTGCTCGTCGCTCGCGACCATGCCCTCGCGATCGCGGTAGGTGAGGATCGGACTTCCGCCCACTGAAATGCCGAGGGAGGCCGCTGCGCCGACGACGCCTGGCGCGAACGTGCCGAGCAGCGTCGCGGCATTCACCGAAGCGGCGCCCTCCGATGCGATGGCCGGATAGGTCTCGGCGGAGTCGAGCATGACGAGCGTCTCGCCGACCGAGAAGAATTGCGCGGCCGCACCGACCACGTCTCCCACGTCACCGAGTATCGAAGAAGCCGAGGCGCCGCTCGCCACGTCGACCACTGCGCCGGCCACCGCAGAGGCCGCGCCGACTACGGCCGAGACGACGTCATCGGGCCCGTTCGGCTGATCGAACCGATAGAGGATTCCTTCTTCGGCGAGGAGTCGCGTGACGAAATCGAGATCGGTCTCTTGGTATTGGACGCAGTACGAGCGACGCGGGTAGTTGTGCGTGAGCTGGAAGCGATGGAGGACCTTCGCCTCGTCGAGGACGCGTCCGATGATTTCGTCGACCTTCTTGTCTTGAAAGATGCGGGTGTTTTTGCGCCGTCGGAGCAGCGACAGGCGTGGGACGATGCGCAGGCGAAGGCGCACGGCCTCGCCCAATCGATAGGCGCCTTCGACGCGGTACGACGCGACGACCCCGTACACCACGCGCGGCGTCGCCGAAGCGTGGTTCATGCGCAGACATGCTTGCTGTCCGAGCAACGCCAGTTCGAGGGTGTTGAGATCGACACCCTGCGCCGAGACGAAGACGTCGAAGACGTACGGCCGAGAAATGCCCTCGCGCCCTCGCAACGACACGACCGTGAGCTCACCGGCGCGGTACGGACCCGCGACGAGCTCGAAGAGTGCGTGCCCGCCACCGAGCGCAGAGCTCGCCGGCCCAGTCACGGCGATCGACGCAGACGGGAAGGAAGTCGACATCTACTGTGCTTGAGTCGACTCTCGCGCGAGAAGGTTACGCCGATCGGCTCAGCCAGAGGTGACGTCGGTCGTCCCCGCGTCCTTGACCGAGATGGTTCCCGTCCAGGCGCACTTGCAGGTCGAGTCGTCGGTCAACACCGTGAACGAGGCGGCGCCGACTTTCACGGTCGGATCGCCCGGGCTCCACGGGCCGGTGATGACCGGCACGCACGGCGCAGGTGTGGGCGTACCCTGCGCAGCGGCGGTGAGCGCAGCCACTTGCGGGTTGGCCGAGTTCGTTCCCTGGCACATCACGAACGAGGGGACGTTGCTGGGGGTGAAATCCATCACCGTGGCCACGGCCTTCGAGTCGCCTTCGACCATGGGAGGCACCACGATGAGGCTGCAAGGGCCGGTTCCCTTGTCACACTCCAAGCTCGCGCCATTCACGACGACCGCTGCGCCCATGTAATTCCCCCCGTGTGGGTTTGGAGCCTATCTCAAGAACCCGTTCGAGTGCCCCCTCAAGGACTTCAACGACAGGGCACGAGATCAGCCGTGCCGACGAGCACGTTGTCCTCGGTCGGACCGTGCGCGTCGAGCTGCAGCTTTCCGCTGGCTCCCGTCGGCGACGCCTCCAGGAGCGTGAACGTTCCGTGGTCCGAGTTCACCGTCGCCTTGTCCTTGCCGAAGCGAACCCCGTCGTCGTTCTGACCGAGGTCGAACTGGCCCACGGTCCACGGAACGACCACGGTGACCCATCGACCTGTCGGTAGGTCGTCTGGATGGGCACGAACCTGTTCGCACGTCACGACGTGATCGTAGAACGTCACGTACGCCGCTCCCCCGCGAAGGACCGTCACGGTCGAGCTCGGCGTGAACGGCTGGCCGAAGAGCGTTCCGTGTGCGGCGGCCTTCGGGTCAAGGGCGGCCGTCCCGCCACCGCCGTCGCGGCTGCTGCACGCGGCGCCAAAGCACGCGAGCCCAAGCAGGAGAAGCGAGCGAATCGACGTGGCGAGACGAGAAGACGAGATCGACATTCGAGGATCCTTTCGAGAGTGGCTTCTCTTGGAGCCATCGTCCCCGCGCTCGTCCCACCTCGACAGCCGAAAATCGGACACCACGCCGTCACCTGGACGGCGCGCGGCGTCGCGCCAACTCGGAAGTCTCGATCAACGTCGGTGGACCGGGTGGTGGTGAGGAGGAGTTGCGACTAGGTTCGGGCCGATGATCGACTCTCCGCGCTCGGCCGAGGTAGGCCGGGGCCCCGCTGCCGTCGCGCTCCCACTCGAGACGCCTGCCCTGACGCTCTACCAGTTCGAGCTATGCCCCTATTGCCACAAGGTGCGCGCGGGGCTCGAGGCGAAAGGGCTCGCCTTCACCAAGGTCGAGGTGAACCCGATGAGCAAGCGGGAGCTCCCGCCGCTCTCTGCCGGGACGCCGCGCAAGGTGCCGGTGCTCGCCATCGACGGCGTCGTCGTCCAGGACTCGACCGCCATCCTCGACTTCCTCGATCAGCGCTTCCCCGAGGGTCTCCGCTTCTTGCCGACCGATCCGGCGAAGCTCGCCCGCACGCGCGAAATCGAGGCCTGGGTCGACGACGATCTCATCCAAGTGCTCCCGACCGTCATCTACGGGAAGTGGGGCGAAGCGTTCAAGGCCGCGCAGGTCACCGCCCGCACCTCGAACTTCGGCCTCCTGCAAAACTTGATGGTACGCGGTGGTGGCTCGCTCATCATGCACCAGGTCGCGAAGCGCATCGTCAAGCGGCGCGGCGGAAGAGATCCCAGGCAGATGCTCGAGGCCGAGCTCGACAAGTTCGAGAGCTGGCTCGGCGACCAGCCGTTCGTCTGCGGCGAGGAGGCGACGCTCGGCGACGTTGCCGCTCAGGGCGCCTTCACGTGCGTGAAGGAGTTTCCGGCGTGGCAGCTCGTCGTCGCGCGTCCGCGGATTGCAGCTTGGTATGCGCGGGTGCAAGTGATTCGCGAGACGAATCGACGAATCGCCTGAGGAGACGAGCGCGGGCCCGAGGTCGGCGGAGGAGTCTTCTCCGCTCGGCTGACAAGCATGATGCGGCGCACTAGGGTCCGCCTCCGATGTCGAATCCCTACCCGCACCTTCTCTCGCCGCTCGATCTCGGCCCCCTCACGTTGAAGAACCGCGTGCTCATGGGCTCGATGCACACGGGCCTCGAGGATCGCTTCTTCAACTACGGGAAGCTCGCGGCGTACTTCGCCGAGCGTGCGCGGGGTGGGGTCGCGCTCATGATCACCGGCGGCATCTCGCCGAACCGGCAAGGGTGGCTCCTGCCCGGCGGCGGGACCATGAACACCAAGCTCGACGTGCTCAATCATCGGCGCGTGACCTCGGCGGTGCACGCCGAGGGTGGGAAGATCGCGATGCAGATCCTCCATGCCGGTCGCTACGGCTATCACCCGTTTCAAGTGTCGTCGTCGCGCGTGAAGGCGCCGATCAATCCGTTCAAGCCGCGCGCGATGAGTGAGCGGCAGATCCTCCGCACCATCGCCGATTATGCTCGTTGCGCGAAGCTCGCGCGCGAGTCGGGCTACGACGGCGTCGAGATCATGGGGAGCGAAGGGTACCTGCTCAGTCAGTTCCTCTGTCGTCGGGTCAATCGTCGCACCGACGCGTGGGGCGGGCCGATCGAAAACCGGATGCGACTGCCCGTCGAGATCGTCAAGGCGGTGCGCAAGGCCGCCGGCGACGACTTCGTCATCGTCTTTCGACACTCGCTCCTCGATCTCGTCGAGGGCGGGAACACCTGGGACGAGATCGTCACCTCGGCGAAGGCGCTCGAGGCGGCGGGGGTGCACCTCCTCAACACCGGCATCGGCTGGCACGAGGCGCGCATTCCCACGATCGTTACTTCCGTGCCGCGTGCCGCGTTCCGCGAGGTGACCGCGCGGATGCGAAAGGAGCTCAAAATCCCCATCTGCGCGTCGAATCGCATCAACACGCCGGAGGTCGCCGAAGAGATCCTCGCGCGCGGCGAGGCCGACATGGTCTCGATGGCGCGGCCGCTCCTCGCCGACGCCGACTTCGTCAACAAGGCGGCCGCGGGGCGCGCCGACGAGATCAACACCTGCATCGCTTGCAACCAGGCGTGCCTCGATCACACGTTCTCGCTCAAGCGCGCGAGCTGCCTCGTGAACCCGCGCGCGTGCCACGAGACCGAGCTGGTCGTGCTGAAGACCACGCGCGTGAAGAAGGTCGCGGTCGTCGGCGCTGGCGTGGCAGGCCTCGCGGCGGCGACGACAGCGGCCGAGCGTGGGCACGACGTCACGCTCTTCGAGGCCGCGAGCGCGATCGGCGGACAGTTCAACATGGCGGCGGCGATTCCCGGCAAGGAGGAGTTCCGGGAGACGATTCGCTACTTCACGACGCGTCTCGCCCGCACCGGCGTGAAGGTGAAGCTGGGGACGCGCGCCGAGCCCGCCGATCTCGTGGTCGGCTTCGACGAGGTGGTGGTCGCCACCGGCGTCGTGCCGCGACGTCCGCGCATCGAGGGGCTCGAGCACGCCAAGGTCCTCAGCTACGTCGACTTGCTGCGCGAGAAGAAGCCGGTCGGAAAGAAGGTCGCCGTGATCGGCGCTGGCGGCATCGGCGTCGACGTCGCCGAGTTCCTTCTTCACGACCAAGATCAGACCATCGTCGAGTTCGAGAAGGCGTGGGGCATCGATGCATCGGTGCGCGAGGCCGGCGGACTGACGACTCCGAAGCCGCGCACGCCGCGCCGAGAAATCTGGCTCCTTCAGCGCAAGCCGAAGGCCAAGCGCATGGGCGCCGGTCCCGGTCGCACGACCGGTTGGGTGCACAAACTGATGCTCGATCGTGAGGGCGTGCACATGCTCGGCGGCGTCGAATATCTTCGCGTCGACGATCGCGGGCTCCATATCCAGCATGAGGGCGTGACCAAGCTCCTCGAGGTCGATCACGTCGTCGTCTGTGCCGGTCAGGAGTCGGTCCGCGATCTGCTTCCCTTCGACATGAACGCGAAGGGACACGGCGCGGGTCCGCGCTTTCACGTCATCGGCGGCGCCGACATCGCTGCCGAGCTCGACGCCAAGCGCGCCATCCACCAAGGGACGGAGTTGGCCGCGCGACTCTGAGGTGCAGCGATACTTCGTTCGCCGATGTCGCCCATGCGGCGCTGCAACGACATCGCGAGTTCTCCCGATTCGCTGCGCTCTCGTCCTGAGCTACGACGCGATGCGTGAGCCTACCCCGCGGGGACATCGCGGATTTTCCTCCTCGACAGTCGCGAAGAGCGCGCGTTTCATCGGCGCACTCGGCGAGCTTGCCGGAGCGGGAGGGACACATGCGATTTTTTCGATTTCGAGCGGCGAGCTTGATCTTCCTCGGTTCGATCCTCAATGCCTGCGGTGGCAGCGGCAACGACTCGACGGGTGATCCAGATACGGGCACCACCGTCGACGACACTTCCGTCGACACCAACTCCTGCGGCGCGGGACAAATCATCTGCGGCGGCAAGTGCGTCGACACCGCGAGCGATCTCGCCAACTGCGGCAGCTGCCTCAACGCCTGCAAGACGGGCGAGGTGTGTAGCGTCGGCAAGTGCGCTCTCTCGTGCGGCGGCGGCACGACGACGTGTAGCGGCCTCTGCAAAGACACCCAGAGCGACGCCACCAACTGCGGCGCCTGCGGCACCAAGTGCGCGGCCGGTGAGGTCTGCAGCACGGGCAAGTGCGCGGCATCCTGCGGCGGCGGCACGAGCATCTGCTCGGGCGTCTGTCGCGACACCAAGACCGACCGCGCCAACTGCGGTGCGTGCGGCACCACCTGCAAGGACGGCGAAGTCTGCAGCGACGGAGGCTGCAAGACCTCGTGCGGCGGTGGCACCGTCGACTGCACCGGCGTCTGTCGCGACACCGCGACCGACCGACTCAACTGCGGCGGGTGTGGCACGGCGTGCAAGGCCGGCGAGGTGTGTAGCGCGGGCAAGTGCGGCGTCTCGTGCGGCACGCCCCTCACGCTCTGCGACGGCACCACTGGCGGCGGCGACGCGGGCACCGACTCGGGCTCCGATGCCGACGGCGGCACGGCCGACACGGGTGCTGTCGACACGGCCACTGGTGACGCGGCAGACACTGCGGACGGTGGCACCTCGGGTGGCACGCCGTACTGCGCGAACCTCAAGAGCGACATCGTCAACTGCGGTGGTTGCGGCATCGTCTGCGGCGCCGGCAAGACCTGCAGCGCGGGCTCCTGCGACGTCACGTGTGGCCCGGGACTCGTCAACTGCGGCGACGGCAAGTGTCGCGATCTTTCGGCGGACAACAGCAAGTGCGGCGCGTCTTGTTCGACCGCGGTCGCGTGTGGCGCGGGCAAGGTGTGCAGCGGCGGCGCGTGCTCGACGTCGTGCGGCGGCGGCCTCGTCGATTGCGGCGACGGCATCTGCCGCGATACGACGACCGATCGCACCAAGTGCGGCTCGGGCTGCGCGACCGCGGTGGTCTGCGCGGCCGGACAAGTGTGTAGCGCCGGCGCGTGCGGGACGACCTGCACGGCGGGTACGATCGACTGCGGCGATGGACGCTGCCGTGACCTCTCCAGCGACAGCGCCAAGTGCGGCTCGTCGTGCTCGACGGCGGTCGCGTGCACCGGCGGCACCGTCTGCTCCAGCGGCACGTGCGGCGTCTCCTGCGTCACCGGCCAGATCCTCTGCGGTGACGGCAAGTGCCACGATCTCTCGAGCGACAATGGCAACTGCGGCGCCTGCTCCACCACCGGCACCACCGACAAGGCGTGCGCGGCGGGCAAGGTCTGCAGCACCGGCACGTGCACCACGAGCTGCGTCGCCGGGACGACGTTCTGTGCGCTCGACGGCAAGTGTCACGACCTCACCACCGACAACGCCAACTGCGGCGCCTGCTCCACCGCAGCGACCAGCAAGGCCTGCGCGGCGGGCTCCTCGTGCGCGGGCAGCGCCTGCACGACGACGTGCGCGTCTCCGCTCACGACCTGTGGCACTCCGGCGAAGTGCACCAACACCGCGACCGATCCCAGCAACTGCAACGCCTGCGGCACCGTCTGCTCGCTGCCGAGCGCGACCGCGGCGTGCATCGCCAGCGCTTGCGTCGTCGGTAGCTGCAACGCGGGGACCGGCAACTGCGACGGCGTCACGGCCAACGGCTGTGAGACCAACACCAACGGCGACGTCAACAACTGCGGCGCCTGCGGTAAGTCGTGTGGCATCGGCGGCGTCTGCGGCGGCGGCGTCTGCACGACCATCGGCCTAGGCGTCGACGGTCCGCTCAGCGTCACCACCGGTACGACGACGCTCGCGCTCCCGAGCTCGACGGCGAGCGGCACCGCGGGCACGACGACCGTCACCGTCGGAGCCTCGACTGGCTTCGCGGTCGGCCAGCGCGTCTTGATTCACCAGACGCAGGGCGCAGGCGCAGGCAACTACGAGATCGCGACGGTCACCGCCACCACGGCGACCAGCCTCACGCTCTCGGCCGGACTCAAGAACACCTACGTGCTTCCCGGCGCGCAGGTGATCAAGATCCAGCAGTACACGACGGTCAACGTCGCCGCGGGCGCGACGCTCACCGCGACGGCGTGGAACGGCACGACGGGCGGCATCCTGCCCTTCGAGGCCGTCGGCGACGTCAACATCGCGGGCACGGTCTCGATGAGCGGGGCGGGCTTCCGTGGCTTCGGTCACACCTGCACCTCGGCCGCGACGCGCTACACGTGCGCGAAGGGCTTCCCCGGCGAGTCGAGCATCGCGGTCGCAGCCGCTGGCAGTCAGGCCAACAACGGCACCGGCGGCGGTGGCGGCGCGCAAGGACAAGACTGCGGCATGGGCGGCGGTGGTGGTCACGGACAGGCCGGAACGACCTGGACCGGCACCTTCACCACGGGCACTTGCTCTGCGGGTACGGCCAACAGCGTCGGCGGCAGCGCCATCGGCTCTGCGGACATGGTCGCGCAGATCTTCTTCGGCGGCGCCGGCGGCGAAGGTGGCGCGGACGAGGACGGAGTCGTCCCGGGCGCCGGCGGCAACGGCGGCGGCATCATCTACATGAGCGGCAACAACGTGACGGTGACCGGCGCGGTCACCGCCAACGGCGGCATCGGAGGCGGCGGAACGCAGAACACCGCCGCGTGCGGTGGTGGCGGCTCCGGAATGGGCGGCGGCGGCGGTGGCGCGGGTGGCGCCATCGAAGTCATCGCGGCGGGCAGCGCCAACCTCGGTGCTGGACTGGTCAAGGCGAACGGCGGGACGCCCGGTGCTTGCACCGGTGGCATCACCCCCACCGCACAAGGAGGCGTCGGCCGCATCGCGGTTCGTTCGCCGTCGATCTCGGGGACCACGGCGCCGGGCTTCGCCCTCGCGACCACCTCCACGAGCTGCAACGCGATCAAGCTCGCCAACCCGGCCGCGGCGGACGGCGTCTACGGCATCGATCCCGACGGCCCCGGCGCGATCGCGCCGTTCAACGCCTTCTGCGACATGACCAACAACGGCGGCGGCTGGACCCTCGTCATCAAGGCCGACGGCAACAACGCGGCGTCGAACTTCTTCTTCGACAACGCGCTGTGGACGAACACGGCGACCCTCAACGCGACCTCGCTCGACAAGAGCCAAGTCGAGGCGAAGTTCGCCAGCTTCTCCTCGATGCCCTTCACGAACGTTCGTCTCGTGATGGTCGACGCCGTCCCGACCGAGCGCGCGATCGTCGCCAGCTTGGCCTCGAGCTCGCTGATGACGGCTGTCGCTGGGCCGCGCATCGCGACCTCGGTGACGCGCGCGACGTGGCTCTCGCTCCTCCCGACCGGTGGCATCCAGCTCAACTGCAACGAGGAAGGCGCCTTCGAAAGCTACGCTGGGCCTTCGACTCCGCGCGTTCGCCTCGGCATCATCGGCAACCAAGAAGCCGATTGCGCCACGCCCGACTCCTACTTCGGCTTCGGCGGCTTGATGGGCGCGAGCCCGTGCTACGCCGCTGGGTTCAAGGGGCCGTCGGTCGGTTCTGCCGGCGGTGGCACCTGCACGCCGAGCGGGGCGAATACGGGAGCCTTCGGGTACATCTACATCCGATGATCTCGTAGGTGAGCGGCGAGCCCTCGATCATCGCGATCGGGGGCTCGCTTCTTTTTGTCGTCGTGCGCACGGGGGCGGTTGCGGTTGCGGTTGCGTCGCGCATGTCGACGTTACGGGCCCTCTTCGTTTTTCTCGCCGCGTGATGCGCGAAGGCAGCTGCCGACACCTTCCGCCGCGCGCTCGATTGACGTTAGCCACTTTGCCCCGTAAGGCCGTGACCTCTTCTTCTCCGACCCGCACCCGCGAGGAACCGAACATGCGCAGCTCGACGTCCCGACTCTCCGCTCTCATCTTGATCGCGATCGCCACCGCGTTCGTCGGCTGCGTCGCCGGCAGCTCGAGCCCCGTGGAGGACGAGGCGACCGCCGCGTCGAGCGATGCGGTCGGCTGGGACACGGTCAAGGGCTCGTACAAGGCGACGACGCCGGTCGAGCCGCTCGGCGAATACTCCGAGCTCGTCCTCGAGACGGCTACCGACGCCAGCGGGCGCCACGAGTTCTTCGCGATCTCGTCGACCAAGCCGCTGAAGCGCACGAGCGGCGTCTACCTCGTCTCGGGCAATCGCCTCACCCTCCGGCTCACCACGGGGGCCGTTCGTACGTACACGTGGACGAAGACGAGCGACAAGCTGACGTTGGTTCGCTCGTTCCCGAGCGCCACGCAGACGTTCCACGTCGACGCACCCTTCTGTGACAGCGTCGCCGACTGTCTCGCCGAGGGCCTGACCACGCCGGCGTGTCCGACGAGCGCGACGAGCACCTGGAGTTGCAGCGCCAATCACTGCACGTTTCCTCATGGCACGCCGATGCCCGAGACCTGCAACGGCATCGACGAGAACTGCGATGGAGTGGCCGACGATCACCTCGTGTTCGCGAGCTGTGGTGTCGGAACCTGTCATCGAGTCGGCACCACCTGCAATCCGTCGAGCTGCACGCCGGGAATGCCGAGTGCGGAGATCTGCAACGGTGCCGACGACAACTGCAATGGGGTGATCGACGATGGCGTGACGTGTCCCGTGCCGTCGCACTGCCCGCACGCGCCTTCGCCCGAGACCTGCAACGGAATCGACGACGATTGCGACGGCCACGTCGACAACGGCATTCCGATGTCGGTGTGTGGCGTCGGCGCCTGCGCGGCGGTCGGCACCACGTGCTTCCCGGCGTCGTGCACCATTCACAATGGAATGCCGGAAGTTCCGTGCAACGCGATCGACGACAACTGCAACGGGCTCATCGACGAAGGGTCGACCTGCCCGAAGAAGTAGGGCGCTCGCGGGTAGGCGTACCTCTCCCACATCGGCGTCGCGGTAGCCGGCGGGAGCTCGCGCGAGGCAATGTCGCCCTACCGCGAGGCGAAATGCCGCCACCCGACGGTGTAGAGATCGAAGAAAGCCGCATGTTCTCGAGGCGATCGCTGCGCGCAGAATGCGGCTCGGTCGTTGCTTCCTTCCTCGCGCACCGAGGGAGAGTCGATGAACGATTCGGAGATGAGCGCTCGTGATCGCTCGGAAGCGCAAGCGCGGGTCGGGAGCTCGATCGAAGGTCAATGGCACGTCGACGCGCTGCTCGGAGTCGGGGGTGCAGCGGCGGTCTTCTCGGCGACGCACACTCACGGCCGGCGCGCGGCCTTGAAGATTCTCCACGCGCGACATCGCTCCGATCCCGAGGCGATTGCTCGCCTCCGCGACGAGCGACGCATCGCCGATTCGATTGTTCATCCGGCCTGCGTGCAGATCCTCGGCGAGGGTGTCGCCGACGACGGCGCGCCGCTGCTCGTCCTCGAGCTGCTCGAAGGGAAGACGCTGCACGCGGCGTGGCGGCAGAGCGGTCGCATCGCGATCGCCGAGTCGCTGAGGATCGCCGACGTGCTCCTCGACTTCCTCGTCGCGTGTCACGCGGCGGGCATCGTTCATCGCGATCTCAAGCCGTCGAACGTCTTCCTCGCCGATGCTCCGGGCGGGACGTCGACGGTCAAAGTGCTCGACTTCGGCACCGCCATGGAGTCGACACGTCGACGAACTCAACGCCGCCTCGCGTTCGGGACTCCCTCCTACATG
>JANYDK010000103.1 GCA_025363655.1 Deltaproteobacteria bacterium
ACGCATCAGGCGCTCGTCCATGACCGGCCCGAGGGCGAGAAACTTCCGACGAATCGAGTCCACGTTCTCCATCGAAGCGTGGAACGAGGCGGGCCATCCGAAAATTCATTCTTCCGGGCGATTATTTCCGCGCGGCGCCTATCGATGATGATCGGGAATTCGCTTCGGCCCGCTGTACAACGCACCTCGCCGCAATTCGTCGTCGGACCGCCGCAGGTCGTCGAGCAGTTGACGTTGATGACCTTCGATGGGCACGGGTCGCCCGCAGAAGTCGGCGTGTCCGAGCCAATCGAATCGCCCGCGCTGGTTTCCGTACTCGTTTCGGCGCCGACATCAGCCCCAGGCACGGTCGAGTCCGTGGTCGAAATCGTGTCGGCGCCACTTGTGTCGCTACCACCATCCGCGACGACACAAACCCCATCACGCAACTCCGTCCCCACCCCGCAGGAGGCCACGGAGTTGTTGGTCGTGCTGCTGCACCCAGCGAGCATGCCCGCTACGACCATGAATCCAACCAAGCCCTTCATCACGAACCTCCCAACCTCAGCACCGGCACCGGCGCCTTTTCGACCACCACATCGCCGTTCCCGTCGCTCAGCCCAAACGTCTTCCCGAGATCATCCCAAGCCCCCACGAGCGCCTCCCCACCGGGTATCGGCACGCTCAGCAGCGCCGAATGCCGTTGGTCACCCAACCGATGTTCGACGCTGCGCGGAAGAAGAAACTCCGCTGTCGAAAGCGGCAACCCGCCTCCCGTCCACACGACTTCCTTCACCCACAGCTCATCGCCATCCTTGTCCCCGGCAATGGCAGCCGCGCGCCACGCGATGAACAATCGGCCACTCACCACGACGAGATTCGGATCACGTCGATCGTCGGCGCTCGCTCCGCTCGTCACCGGCACCACGACACTCGTCACGACACCAGGCGCAGCCATATCGAACAACGCCGCTCGAATCTCGTAGCCGGAGCTCACTCCGGCATCGCTCGTGTCAGGCCGCGCCGCCGCGAAGACCGCCAGCAGGTGCGTCGCGTCGAGCTGCGTGACTGCCGGCCGCGAGGTCGAGGGCCCCGGCAAATAGGCCTCCGTCTGCCATTGGGTCGTCCCGGCTTTGACGACCAGCGACTCGAGCCCTCCGCTCGCCGACTTCCACGCAATGGCCCAGCTCCCCGCGAACGGCGCCAGCGCGATGTCAGCCTCGGACGCGGTCGTCGTCGCGACCGGCTGTTCGGCGCTCGTCGGCGTGAGGTGCCGATCGAAAGTCCGCACCTTCACGTCCGAACCCGTTGTTGCACTCGAATCGTCGACCCATGCGACGACGACCTGCGAGCCGAGGACGAGAACGTCGGGGTCATACTGACTGAAAGACGTGGTCGTGTTCGCGTGGAGCGGGACCGTCGAGGAAGGCGATGCGGGGTCGACGATTCGCATCGCGATGCCGAGCTCGTCACCATCGCCGTCGAAGTCGGTCCACGCGACGACGTAGGTGCCGTCATCCAACGCGCCCAGGACGGGATTCGCCGCCAGCACCGCAGTAGAACCGACGCTGAAGGAGGTGACGCGATCCGATGCCACTCCGTGCGCGTCGAATGCGGTCAGCGAGACGCGAACGGGCGACGCGTCCGGCTCGACGAAGGCGACCGCGAAGCTTCCTCCGCCTCCGCCGCTTCCTGCGAGCGGGTGGCGGCCTAGGCCAAGGGTCCGCGCCGCGGGGGAGGGTCCTGCGTCGACGATGCTCGGGGCGACGGCGAGAAGGTCGACGACTCGACATGCATCCGTGCAGAGCGCGCGCGAGGAGACAGTTGCATCGCCCCCGTCGCCGCTGACCGTCCCTTCGTCGCACTCCTCGTCCGACCCACGCACGCCGTCGCCACAACGAATCGACACAGGAATTGCTGCATCTGCGTCACCCGTCCCATCGGTGACGGCATCTGTGATCGCATCCGAGAACGAGTCGCCACCGTCGACCGACGCAGCGCCATCGCCAGCGTCGCCATCGACCTCGGTGCCGACCGCATCCACGCCCGTCTCCAGCACGCCGACCTCCGACGTCTCTATCGAGCTCTCGCTCGCCGCGTCGCTGCCGCCATCGTCCGTCGTTGCGCCGGCAGGACCGCACGCCGTGAAGGCGAGCAGAAACCAGACAAAGCGAGGCCGAAGGAGCGCCTCTTGGGTGCGCACCAGGTGAGACAAAGAACCTCCCGGAGGGGCGTGTGGCGATTGCACAGAACCCCGTCGACATGACTCGTCCGGTGGTTGCGTGAACTCGCGAGGAGACTTACCTCGCCATGTCGACTCTGCATCGTCAAGCGCGCCGCGGCTTGATTTGGCGCACGCCCGATCACCCTAACGGGTGGGGCAAAACGACGAACGGACGGACGAGCGGCATCTACGCCACGTCGATTTCGACCGCATTCGACGAATGCAACTGTCCAGAGGTTTTCGGCCGCCGGCAATCGAGCCGCCGAAGTTATTTTTTCCGCGCCACATGTCGACGTGTCGGTCTCGTGTCGAGACCGTATCCCTACGGGGACATCCCACCCGCCACCATGGCCCGTTCTTCAAAACGAGAACGTCACCGCCACCCGATGAGAGCTGACGTCATCGCCCTTCGTCTTCAGCAAATACGCATACGAAAGCTCAATCCCGAACAAATCCACGCCGCTGAAAAAGACCAGCGGAAAGCGCCCACTCGACGTGCTCGTGCCGTTGGCCTCGACGTGCGACGAACAGCCCACCGTGCACGCCGGATCGTCGGCGACGACCGTCGCGAGCGTCTGCCGCAGGGTGGTCGTGCGCCAGACGATGCCGACGCCGAAGTTGAGGAAGAAGTGCGCGCGCCGGCTCAAGTTGAGGCGATATCGCTCCCCGAGCTCGACCTCGTAGCGCGTGCCCGACTGCGTGAGGGCGACCCCCTTGGCCGAACCGCTCCAAAAATAGGCGGCGAGCCGAACGTCGGTCGACCAATGATCGGCGACGGTCCACGAACGGTTGAGCTCGAGGCCGGTGAAGATGTGATCGGGCTCGAACTCGAAGGCGACGCCGAGTTGACCGAGGCTCTCGACGCCGCCGCCGGAGTAGACCTCGGGCGCCGTCACGGCGCGGGCTTCGAGCGCGGGCAGCAGGTTCGCAGAGACGGCGAAGGTGACGCCGCTGCCGATACCGAACGAGACGACCCCGAGGACGTCTCCGCCGCAGTCGAGGAGCGGCCCCCCCGAGTATCCAGGCGCGATCGGAGCGTCGGTCTGCACCAGGTTGGCGTTGTGCCCTCCGACGATGCCCGCCGTCGCCGACCACGAGAGGAGTCCGGCCAGCTCGCCTCCTTCATGGGTCGCGAGTGGATGGCCGAGGGCGACGCACGAGGCGCCCGTCGCCGGCGATCCGGACGCTGCGACGAGCGGCTTGGCTTCGGGGACCGGCACCTCGAGCTCGAGGATGGCGAGATCGTCGGCCTCGCCGGTGGCGATGACTTGCGCAGGGATCTTGCGGCCATCGGCGAGGACGACGCGGAGCTCGTGCCCGGTGGCGATGACGTGGTACGCGGTGACGATGTGGCGCTGGGTGGTGCCGTAGAAGAAGCCGGCGCCGATGCCCTTGGTCGTCTCGATGCGCACGATCGACGTGATGCGTTCGCGATAGACGCGCTCGACCCAGCCCGGCTCGCAGATTGGCGCCGCGCGCGCGGGACCGATCGTCGCGAACGCGACGAAGGCGAGCGAACCGACGACGTTGAGGATCGCGCGCTTTCGTATGGTCATGCGAGTCGAGTCGAGTCTCTACTCGACGCCGTCCCCGGGCACGATGGTGCGGTCGCCCAGGTCTTCCGCGTTCTGCTCGGCGAGGTGCTTTTTTCCAGCGTCGATCTCGTCGTGCAGATCGTCGGGGTGCTCGTTCAGCGCTGCCTGACCGGCGACGCGATTGGGCACCAGCTCCTGGGTGTCAGCGAGCCAGGTGGTGACGTCGGCCCAGGTCTCGCTGCGCGGCGTGATGGCGAGGATGTCGATGCCGGTCATCTTCGGCGCCAGCTCGACGAAGTAGACGCGACCAGGCGCGAGGTTGGCGCGCATCGCGTCGCTGCGAGAGACCGAATCGTTGTCGGCGTAGGCGATGAAGACGTGCTCGCCCGGCGGCAAGGTGACCGCGAAGTGCGTGTGCGCGAGGGCATCGCCGAGGAAGTGTCCTTCGCCATCGATGACCTGGTAGCGCGCGAGGAACGCGTACTCCGACGGGCGGATGAAGACGACCAGCGCCTGTCCCACGGGCGCATGACGCGCGCTCGGCGTCGCCGCTTCACGCATGAAGTCCGAGTGAGGCGCGCACCCAACGGAGGAGAGAGGGAGGAGCGCGAGGCACGCGAGGAGCGCGAGGCGCGTGGCGGGCTTGAAATAGGGCTTCCAGCGAGACATGGCTGTTTGCGCGAGAGCACTCGGCGTGCCAGCGCAGGGCTCGACGAATTGCGCGTGCGACAAGGTGTCCCGGTGAGGGGATCGTGAACGGCCGGCTTCGATCGATGCATGCGCCACGTTGACAGCCGATGTTGTACATCGAGGGAGGTGACGGCGCCCGGGCTTCGAATTCGACGGCTCTTCTGGCTCTTCTGGCCGGCCGCGCTCGCGTGCGTCGGCTGTCGAGGCGGAACGAAGGACGCGCCCGACGCCGACTCCCGAGCCGACACGTCGACGGCCCACCACGATGCGACGGTAGACACTGGGCCTGCGACGTTCGCCGGTCGCTACACGGGGAGCGTCGGACCGACGACGCTGACGCAAAAAGTGAACGTCGTCACGCTGACCTACTCGGTGGGCCGCGCCGATTGTCTCACTGCCGGTGAAGTCCTCGTCTGCACGTGGCGCGAAGGCACTTCGACGGGTCGGGCGAAGCTCACGCGCCTCGCCGAAGGACACCTCGTCGGCACCTGGGGCGCAGGTCCTAGTGACAACGACGGCGGCGAATGGCGCTTCGTTCCCGCCGCCGACATGCCCGACGCGATGGTGCCTGCGCTACCGCCGCCCACGGATGCACGGCGAGATTAGCGCCCGTGCAGGTGACCTCCGCTGCTTAGACGTGCACGACTTCGAGCTTCATTCCGTCGGGATCGAGGAAGAAGACGGCGTAGTAGTTGACCTCGTACTTCGGGTACTCGGCCGGCGCGTCGAGGATGGTGGCGCCCCAGGTGACGAGCTTCTGGTGCACCGCGTCGACGAAGGCGCGATCGGGCGCGTTGAACGCGAGGTGGTGAAGACCGACGCGGTAGCGATCGAACTGCTCGGCGCGCTGCCCGGTGTGGGCGAGCTGGAAGAGGAGCTTGAGCTGATCGGCGCCGACGAAGCCGAAGGAGTCTTCCGCGGAGAAGAGCAGCCGGTAGCCGAGCGCAGGGAGGAGCCGTTCGTAGAACTCGCGGCTCTTCTGCAGATCGTTCACGGTGAGGACCACGTGGTTGAGGGATCCGACGCGCATGGCTCACGCTCCGTGGCAGGTTGCGAGGCAGTCTTCTCTCGAAGCTGCCGAGAAAGAGGCTGAGATGCCCACTACTTCACGCGCGTTCCCGGGGCGCGCGGCTTTCCCGGCATCAGCAGCGCGAGATCGCTCTCGCCCGCTTCCCCGGAGGCGGCGAAGATCATCCCGCGCGACTCGAGGCCCATCAGCTTGGCGGGCTTGAGGTTGGCGACGACGACGACCTGCTGACCGACGAGCGCTTCGGGCGCGAAGCTCTTGCCGATGCCGGCGACGATTTGCCGAGGACTCGACTCGCCGAGATCGACCATCAGCTTGAGGAGCTTGTCGCTCTTGGGCACGCGCTCGCCGGAGACGACGAGGCCGATGCGTAGATCGAGGCGCGAGAACTCTTCGTAGGTGATCTCGGCGGCTGGCGGCGCGATCTCCTTCGACTTCTTCGGTGCGGGCGCTCCCTTGGTTCCATCGGGCGATGCAGCGGCAGCCGGCGTGGCCGCGTTGGCCTCGGCAAGAGCCGCGTCGACGCCGAGCTCTTTGAGGATCGCCGCCTGACGATCAGGCTCGATTTTGGGGAAGATCGGCGTGCCGACGGGGAGCTTGGCGGCGTCCCAGCTCGGGCTCCAAATGAGCTGCCAGAGATCGGCGCCGGACTTTCCCGATGGCGTCGGCGCGAGCTTGGCGAGGCCGAGCTGCTCGTGAATGCGATCGCTCACAGAGGGCATCACCGGCCAGAGCATGGTCGCGATCCAGCGCAGCGTTTCGAGCGCGGTGGCGAGGATGGTGTCGACGCGAACGCGACCCTCTTCGCCCTTCTTGCCCTCGTTCCATGGCGCCGCCTCGTCGATGTATTTGTTGCCGGCGCGACCGAGCGCGAGGGCCGCTTCGAGCGCCTTGTGCGGGGCGATTTCGTCCCACGCGCCGATCACCGTGGCGAGCGAGCTGCGCGCGACGTCGGCGAGCTTGGTCTCGAGCGGACCATCGACTGCAGTGAGCGTGCCTCCCCCCGACGCTGGTCGCAGCTTTGCGCAGAGCCCGAGCGAACGGTTGAGGAGGTTGCCGAGGTTGTCGGCGAGATCGGCTTTGTAGCGGGCGAAGAGCTGCTCGTGGCTGAAGTCGCCGTCGAGCCCGAAGGCGACCTCGCGGAGGAGATAGAAGCGGACCACGTCGGCCGTGAAGACCTCGACGAGCTTCTTCGGCTCGACGGTGTTCCGCAGCGACTTGCTCATCTTGTGGCCGTTCACGTTCAGCCAGCCGTGCGCGAAGACCTGCTTCGGCACCGGAATGCCGGCCGCCATGAGGAACGCGGGCCAGTAGATGGCGTGGAAACGGAGGATGTCCTTGCCGATGAGATGGACGCTTTCAGGCCAGTATTTGGCTCGATCGGCGGCATTCTCGAGCGCGCTCAAGTAGTTCGTGAGCGCGTCGAACCAGACGTAGACGACGTGTTTGTCGGCTCCTGGAACCGAGATGCCCCACTTGAACGACGTGCGCGAGAGCGAGAGCTTCTGGAGGCCGCCTTTGACGAACGAGATGACCTCGTTGCGACGCGACTCGGGCTGGATGAACTTCGGGTTCTTCTCGTAGAGCTCGAGGAGCTGACCTTCGAGCTTGTCGAGATCGAAGAAGAACGAAGGCTCTTCGACCTTCTCGACCTTGGTCTTGTGGATCGGACAGAAGAACGCGCCGTCCTTCGCTTCCAGTTCTTTCTCCGTGTAGTAGGCCTCGCAGCCCACGCAGTAGAGGCCGGCGTAGGTGCCCTCGGAGATGAAGCCGTTCGCGCGACACTTCTCCCACAGCTCGTGCACCACCTTCTTGTGGCGCGCTTCGGTGGTGCGGATGAAGTCGTTGGGCTCGCACGCGAGCACCGCCGGCAGTGAGCGGAAGGTCTCGCTCACTTGATCGACGAACTGCTGCGGCGTCACGCCTTTTTCCGCGGCAGCGCGCTCGATTTTCTGCCCGTGCTCGTCGGTCCCCGTGAGGAAGCGGACGTCGTCGCCGCGCATGCGGTGGTAGCGCGCGAGGGCATCGGCTGCGATGGTCGTGTACGCGTGGCCGAGGTGGGGGACGTCGTTGACGTAATAAATGGGCGTGGTGATGTAGAAGGCGCCGGGCATCGCCGAGGCTCGTTAGCACACCCTCGCGCGGGCGCGACGCCTCGGCCCCCGATCCGACGAACGGAAGTTGGGAAGCAATCTTTGGCGAAACGACTACTCTTGCGGGCATGTCGCGGCCGGAGCGGATGCGAGATCACCTCGCGCTCGTCGTGCCGTGCATGCTCTTTGCGGTCTTCGCGATCATCGCACCGACCTCGCTCGCGGCCTGTCGACGGGCGCACTCCGAAGAAGGCGTGACCGCGCCGGCGCCCTCGGCGAACCCACCGCAGCCGCCGAAAAAGGGCGTCACGGGCCCGATGTTGGCGCTCGGTGGTGCGCACAGCTGCGTGCTCGAAGGGGGCGTCGTCCGCTGCTGGGGCGCCAACGTGAATGGACAGCTCGGCAACGGCACGCACCTCGATCTCGCGCGGCCGAGCCTCGTCCCCTCGCTCGAGGGAGTCAGCACGCTGTCGCTCGGCGTGCACCACACGTGCGCCTCGCTCACCGACGGCACCGCGCGCTGTTGGGGTGCCAATGGCAGCGGGCAGCTCGGCGACAACAGCCGCGTCAGCAGGCCCAATCCGGTGCAGGTGGCTGCCCTCCACGCAGTCACCGCGATCGAGTGCGGCGGGGCGTTCAGCTGCGCGCTCCTCCTCGACACCACCGTCCGCTGCTTCGGTCAAAACGTGCAGGGACAGCTCGGCGACGGCACCAGCAAAGATCAACGCGCCCCCGTCGCAGTGCGCGGATTGCGCGGCGTCGCAGAGCTCGCGCTCGGGGATGCCTTCGCCTGCGCGCGCATCAACGACGGCACCGTCAAGTGCTGGGGAGAGAACGAGCACGGCGAGCTCGGCGATGGCAGCGGCGCACCGCATCGCGATCCGATGCCGGTTTCGGGCCTGAAAGACGTCATCCAGCTCTCGGCCGGCGCGGTCCACGCTTGCGTAGTCCTCGCCGCGGGCACCGTGCGATGCTGGGGCGCCAACATCATGGGCGAGCTCGGCGACGGCACGCAGCTCGACCACCCGACGCCCGTCGACGTCCCCGGCCTGACCGGCATCGCCGAGGTGCGGCTCGGTCGACACCTCTCGTGCGCCCGTCGCAACGACGGCACCACTGCCTGCTGGGGTTGGCGCGCCTTCGGCCAGACAGGGGACGGCACCTGGCACGCAACGCCTGAATTTCTGGCGATTCCGCGCACGATCGAGGGGCTCGTCGCGGCGCACCTGGCGGTCGGCGACGAGCACGCGTGCGCGCGCGACGTCCAAGGCGCGGTGCGTTGTTGGGGCCACGACGAGCGCGGACAACTCGGCGGAGGGAGCCGCGAAGATCGGCCCTTGCCGACCGCAATCTCTTGGTGAGCTCTCGGTAACCAAAAAAGCCCCTCCGGCCGTGCGCCCGTATAGATTGGAGTGGTGCCTGGGCCTTGGGTCGACGACGAGCTGCGATCCCTAGTCGGCGCGACGCTCGAGGCCACCTCCTCGCAGTCGGGTCCGGCGGCGGCACCGGCGCGCTTTCGACTCGAGCAACCGCTCGGGGAGGGCGGCACCGGCGTGGCGTTCTTCGCGCTCCGGCAATCCGATCAGGGCGAGGCGCCGCACGTCGTCAAGGTCTTCCGGCCCAACCTCCTCCTCAAGGCGCCGGAGATCGCCGAGGTCTCGAAGCGCAAAGAGCACACCGCGATGAAGCGCCTCAACGAGCGCTTCCCACCGAGCCCGTACATCGTGCGGATGGTCGACACCGGCGAGCTCGAGGTGACGTACAAAGACGGGGCGGTGATCCTGCCGTGGATCGCCTCCGAGTTCGTCAACGGCGGGCTCGAAGGGACGACGCTGACCGAGCGCATCACACGCGCGGTCGAGGCCACCGGCGTCGGTTGGGATCCCGAGCGGGTCGTGCGCGCGCTTCGTTGCATCACCGAGGGGCTCGCCGTCATCCACGAGCTCGGCGTCATCCATCGCGACATCAAGCCCGACAACATTCTCCTCTGCGGGTTCGCCGACGACGAGGTGGCGAAGATCACCGACTTCGGCGTCGCGCGCGCGCAGGGCCTCGAGACCACCTTCGGCCCGCAACCGATCGGCACGCTCGGCTACGCGGCACCCGAACAGCTCGGCCTCCTGGTCGCGCCCACCACCGAGGCGACCGACATCTTCGCGCTCGGCGTCCTGCTCTTCAAAATGCTCAGCGCCGAAGACTATTTCCGCCGCATTCCCTTCGCGCAGCTGGCGATGCGGCGCGACGACAGCGGCGTCGATCCACGCCCGCGTCTGCGCGACTCGTCACGCCTGCACCCCGAGTTCGCCGCCGGCGGCGCCCACCTCGAAGAGATCGACGCCGCGATTCGGAAAGCCACCTCGGTGCGACCGGAGAACCGCTTCGCCTCCGCGCGTGAGTTCCGCGCCGCCGTCGACCGGCCGCTGCGCACGCTCGTCCGTCCGATCACCGCCAAAGGTCGACGCTCGGCGACACGTGAGCGCCTACGCACCATCATGATGCAGGTCGGCGCGCGCACCTCGTGGACGACGCGTCATCGTCCGGGAGACGATCGCGTGCTCCGCTCGGTCGCGTGGGAGCCCGACGGTCGCTGTCTCGGCGTCACCCGCGAAGGGCTCGTCTATTGGGATGGGCGCGCTTGGTTCCAAGTGCCGATGCCCGCCGGGCTCGAGGCGAGCGCGATTCGCTTCGTCCTCCGCCTCGCCGCGGGTCACTTCCTCCTCGGCGGCGACAAGGGGCTCCTCATCGAGCTCTCCGAAGCCGGTTGGGGACAGCCTTCGAGCGCCGATCCTCGGCTGCTGTTCGAGCGCGCAGCCGGCTCGCTCGATCACACGCTCGCCCTCGCCGCGACCTCGGAGGGCGCCTCGTTTCTCTACATCGCCAGCGGCGGCTCGTTCCGCCCGGCGCTGCAGCTGGAACACGCCTCGGCAATCAACGGCATCGATCAACTCGACGACACCCACTTCGTGCTCGTCGGTCGTTCGCAAGCCGGCGGCGCCTACGTCTCGGTCTACGACAGCGCCGCGCACGCGGTCGTGCCTTTCCTCGCGACCATGCGGCCTCTCCTGGCGGTCGCGAGCGATCACGACGGCTGCGCCTACGCGGTGGGTCCCGGCGGCCTCGCGGTGGCGATTCGGCTCGATCCGCAGCTCGGCGCGTCGCTGGCGCTCGAACAGGTCGGCAGCGAGCGCGATCTCTCCTCGGTCGCGATCGATCCGATGGGCGTCGCCTGGGCCACCGCGCAAGGTCGCGTCCTCAAGCGCGTCGAGCTCAGCGCCGGAACTCCGAAATGGGAAGCGGTCCACGTCTACGATTGGCTGGTGCCAGTCGTCAGCTCCCTTGCTGCAGGTGGCGGCGTCTCCATCGTCACCGTCGACGGCGCGATCCTCGAAGGTCGTGACGAACGCGTGCAAGTGCCGGCGCCTTCTCCGAGCTTCGCACCTCCACCTCCGCGCTGAACGCGTTGGCGCTATCCTCGCGCCATGGCAGCCGAAGAAGAATGCGCGCTGAGTGGCGTCACGGTGCTGAAGGGCAATCGCGTCGGCGTCGCCCTCTCGCTCGGCGTGTCGCTGCTCTGCTTCGCGTCGTTGGTGTTCTTCGGCGTCAAGGCGGGTATGCCGCACACCAAGGACTTCGGCGATTTCGTCCGCGTGATGATCCTCGGCATGATCGGCGGCGGCGTCGGCTCGTTCTATTTCGGCCGAATTTCTCGCAAACCGTCCGATCTCTCGGGTGAGCTCCGCGCCACGCGCAACGGCGTCTACGTGCGCGGCAAACGCCTCGTGGCGCGACGCGAGATCTCGCGCGCCTACGTGTGGCCCGGCACCGGCGTCGGCACGCTCGTGCGCATCGAGCGCAAAGGGCTCCTCGGCGGACCGATCGACCTCAAGGTGAAGGACGTCGACGAGGGGCGCGCGCTGTTGCATGCGCTCGGGCTCGACGCCACGCAGTCGGCGACCGAGTACAGCGTCGCCGGGCCGAGCCGCGGCCATTGGCGAAAACGCCTCTATTTCTGCTGGGCGGGCACCGGCTCGGCGTTCGCGTCGCTGATCGCGCTCGGCGTGCTTCATCGCCCACTGGCGCTCGGAGGCGTGGCCAGCGCTGCGGTCGGCACGTTCGCGGCGCTCGCCTACGCGGTCTCGATGCTGCAGCTCTTCTGGCAATCCCGGGTCGTCGTCGGCGCCGACGGCGTCTACGTCCGTTGGCTCTGGCAGAAGCGCTTCATCCCCATCGAAGAAATCGCCTCTGTGTCGGTCGTCGAGGGCGACTACGCGTTCAACGGTTATCCCATCTACGTGCGCATGAAGTTGAAGTCGGGGCCCGACGTCGACCTCTTCGTCCAGTTCGGTCGCAAGCTCGGCGGTCGCTCGACGAAGCTCGGTCAGTTCACCCGCATGCGCGCCGAGATCCTCGCCGAGCGCATCAGCGAGGCCCTCACCGGCGGCGGCAAGGGCAGCTCGTCGGTCCTCGAGTGGGACGCCTCGCTCCTCGCGCAAGGTGAGCGCGCGATCGAAGAGTGGGTCGGCGCGCTGCGTGGAATCGCTGCCAAAACAGCGACGTTTCGTGAACCGGGCGCGATCATGGACCAGCTCTGGACGGTGCTCGAGGACGTGCAGGCGCCGGCGGAGAAACGCGCCGCTGCCGCCGTCGCGCTCTCACCGCACCTCGACGAAGGTGGACGGGAACGGGTGCGCCTGGCAGCGCAAGCCACCGTCGCGCCCAAGCTGCGCATCGCGCTGGAAGCGGCGGCCGACGACGACGACGATCGACTCGTCAGCGCGCTCGACGGCGTCGCCGATGCGAAACACGCACGGGTCTCCTCGTCACGCGCCGCCAGCGAACCGACCTGACGCGCGCCGCTTCCTTCCGACGAGCCACGCGAGCCCCGAGATCGCGAGCGCGATCCAAGCGCCACGGCCGCTCTCGTCGTCGTTGCCTCCTTCATGGACTGCACGGACTGCACGGACTGCACATCCTCCGGAGTCGGACACTGCCGGAGCGACGCAGTGCTGGGTCGTCGCGTCGCAGACGAAGTCGGCCTCGCACTGATCGCTCGAGGTGCAAACCGTCAGGCAGGCGCCGAGCGCGCAGATGTACGGCGAGCAGCTGCGCGTCTCGATGTGCGAGCTGTCACAGACGCCGACGCCGCTGCAGATCGCCGCCGCACTGACCACCGTCGAAGGCGAACCAGGGACGCAACCCGCCGGTCGACATTGATCTCCCTTGATCGAGGGACGACAGCCGCCGGCGCCGTTGCAGACGGTCTGGCATTGGGTGGCCTTGCAGTCGCCGCGCAGGTCGAAGCCCGGCGGCTGCGGGATGCATTTGCCTTGAAAACCAGGGAATGCGCAGGTGTGGCAGGCCTCGCCGCACTTGCTCTCGCAGCAGAGACCGTCGACACAGAAGCCACTCGGACACGCGTGCGCGGCGTCGCAGAGGGTGACGGCGGCGGTGAACGAAGGCGCGCCGGCGTCGTTGGTCGGCAGAACGCAGCTGCCGCCGACACACGTGAGACCGGTCGGGCAACCGGGCCCCCCGCCGCAGACGCCGAGATCGGGACCGGCATCGGTCGCCGTCTCCGGCTTGGTGTCGGCCACGGTCGTGTCGGCCACGGTCGTGTCGGGTGGCGTCACGTCGGGTGCCGTGTCGAGCGTCACGTCGGGCGTCGTATCGGCCACCGCGCCGTCCGAGCCAGCATCCGACGCGTCGGCGTCACCGGGACTGCAGGCGCTCGACGTCGCGCCGCAGGTCCCGTCGAGGCCGGTGAATTTGCTCGCCTCCCGGCAGGAGTCGCAGCTGCCGGCGCACGTGGTGTCGCAGCAGACGCCGGTGACGCAATGACCCGAGGTGCATTGCCCGTCGGTGGTACATGCATAACCTAGATATCCTTCGAGGATCTCGTCGTCGACGACCATCGAGGTGTTGGTGGGGTTGAACGTGCTGTCGAAAGAGCCGCCGGTGACGAGGATGCGACCATCGGGAAGCCTCGCCGAAGCCGCTCCCCAGCGCGCGGTCTTCAAGCTCGGACCCGCGCTCCAAGCGTCGGCGACGGGATCGTAGATTTCCGACGTGTCGCTGACCAACGCGCCGGTGAAGCCGCCGACGGCGATCACGCTTCCATTGGCGAGCATTTCGAGGTTGAACGAGGCGCGCGAGGTGGTCATCGCGGCCACGGGATCGCTCTTGGCCGTCGAGGGCGTGAACGCCTCGGCGCCAGACGAATAGACGGGCGAGGCGGTGCCGGTGCTGCCACCGACGAGGAGCACGCGATCGTCACGGAGGAGGATCGCGGAGTGCCCCGTACGCGCCTCTGCGAGCCCGACCGAGGCACCGAAGCCCGTCGTGGGGACGAAGACTGCGGCGTCGGCCACCGCGCCGCCCGTGCCATCGGTGCCGCCAGCGACGAAGACGCCGGTGGAGAACGCGGTCGCGGTCGGCGCGAGCCGTGGGCGACCTGCGCCGGTGGCGAACGACCAGCCCGAGCCTCCGAACACCTCCGCGCGGCCATCCGATCCGAAGGCGAAGGCCGAGCCGCCGTAGACGACCAGCGGCGTTTGGTAACGGGCAGCGCCGAGATCGTCGGTCGGGCTGCAGCTCGTCCCCGCAGCGTTGCAGAGGTTCGAGGCCTTCATCGGACCCGTGAGGTCATTGAAGCCCCCGGCGATGAGCACCTCGTTCGTCGGCAGACGCACGACACAGGGCACGTTGGCGCGAGTGGACAGCGTGCCGCCCGCGCTCCAGGTGTTGAGGACCGGATCGTAAATCTCGCTGCTGGTGAGCCAAGCGGCGCCGCTGTAGCCGCCGACGACCATCACCTTGCCGCTGCTGAGCACGATCGCCGCGTGTCCGTACCTTCGCGTCGTCATCGTCGCGACGGTGGTCCAGAGCGGATCGACGAGCAGCGGATAGGCCGCATTTTCCAGGGATTCAGGGGCGAGGCGCAGCGTCACGCGATAGCGTGAAGCGCTCTCTTTCTCGACCGAGATGGCAACCGGATGCCGAGCGCCGGCGGCATCGACGACGACGATCGGCGAGGTGCCGAGACGCACGCGGCCCGCGCCATCGAGCGCTTCGAGCCGACCTTCGCGCACGCGGAGCGAGACCAGCGCGGGACCGAGGATCAGCGACTGGGTGAGCGTCGTCGGTGCGCGTGCATCGTCGAGGAGCCACGCCTCTTCGACGCCTCCGCCGTGAGGCCCGAGCACGAGGTGCGCCTGTGGCGCGACGTCCGAGACCGCGACGTGCAGCTCTTCGTCGTGGTGGAGCCCGACGCCGGTGTCGACCTCGACGAACGCCGAGCGATCGTCCTCGCGCGCGAAACGCACCGGCGCGCCGTAGGCCGGCTTGGCGACGAGGGCGATCGAAGGCCGGGGAGAGGCCTTGCCAAATCTCGAAAACGAGGGAAATCGTCGTACGGCGGCGATCACCGAAGGAGCATCGACACGCGCGGCGCTGGTGCTCGTTTCGTGGCGAGGCGTCTCGCGTGAGCACGAGAGGACACTCAGGCCGGCGAGAAGAAGGGGAGCCGAGAGCGGGCGCAAGCGCATGCGATCATGGAGCACGGGATCGCCCGTCGCGTCCACCCACGCCGTTCAGTGGGTGTCGTCCATCTGGAAAATGGTCTTCGGATCGTCCTCGTGACGAATCTCGTCGATCGGAGATTTGCGCGCCTTGCCCATGAAGAGCTGGTTCGGGAGGTTGGTGACGAGCCCGTCCTTGCCGCCGACGTTGCGATAACCGTGGACGACGCCAGCGGGGACGATGACCACCGTCGGATCGTCTTCCCCGACGACGATGCGCACGCGGTTGCCGAACGTCGCCGAGCCCGGGCGATTGTCCCAAAGCACCACGAGGAAATTGGAGGGGCCGAGGAAGCAGAAGTAGTCGGCTTGATCGACGTGCTCGTGCGGACCGCGCTGCACGCCGGGCCGGGAAATCGACGCGTAGCACATGGCCGGCGCGAGCGGGCCCGCGACCTCGTCGTTGCGCCAGAGCTCGCAGAGCCAGCCTCGCTCGTCGACGAACTTGCGGAGCTTGCGGATCTCGACGCCCTCGATCGGTCCTTTTTTGAAGGTCATTCGCGCTTCCATCGTCATTCCTTGGAGAGCTCGACGACGCAATCGTCGCCGATCATGAGGGAGAGCGTGTGGTGACGCGGCGAGCCCTGACGGAGGACGACGCGCTTTCCGATGAGCGAGTCGGCGACGCGCTCGATGTCGACGATGCTCGTCTTCTCCATCACCACCGAGTGCGCCACCGTCGAACGAACGACGGTGACCCCGTCTCCGATGGCGGTGAAGGGCTCGATGCGGGCGTCGCAGATGTGGGCGTTCTCGCCGATGATCACCGGGCCGCGGATGACCGAGCGTTCGATGCGCGTCCCCTTGCCGATGCGGACGCGACCGGTGCAGACGCTCGCCGCGTCGACTTCGCCCTCGACGCCCGAGACGAGCCAGTCGTCGAGCACGGTGTCGTTGGCGAGGAGTAAATCGTCCTTTTTCCCCGTGTCGAGCCACCATTTGTCGAGGTGGGTGAACCGGACCCGGCCACCGTCGAGGATGAGCCGATTGATGGCGTCGGTGATCTCGAGCTCGCCACGGGCCGAGGGCTGGATGCGGGCGATGGCGTCGAAGATCGACTTGCGGAAGAGATAGATGCCGACCAGCGCGAGGTTCGACTTCGGCTCCTTCGGCTTCTCGACGAGCCCCACGACCTCGCCCTTCTCGTCGGTCTCGGCGACCCCGAACGCCGACGGGTTGGGGACCTCCTTCAGCATCACCGATCCGGCGAGCGACGCGTCGCGCGCGAACGACTCGACCATCTCGCGGATCTTCATGCCGACGAGGTTGTCGCCGAGGTACATGACGAAATCGTCGTCGCCGAGGTACGTGCGCGCCGTCGCCACCGCGTGGGCGAGCCCGGCAGGCTTCTCTTGAAGAATGTAGGAGAAATTGGCGCCGAACGCGCTGCCGTCACCGAGCGCGCGCGTGATCTCGGCGCTGCTCTCGGGCGAGACGATGACGCCGATGTCGACGACGCCGGCATCGACGAGGTTGTCGACGACGTAGAAGAGCACCGGACGATTGGCCACCGGCACCAGCTGCTTCGCCCCGGTGTGCGTCAGCGGGCGAAGACGCGTGCCTGCTCCGCCGGCGAGGACGAGGGCCTTCACGAGGCGCCTCCCGCGCGGACGCCGGCCGCGAGACCGAGCCGCTCACGACGATACGTGCCCTGCGCGATGCGCTCGCACCAAGGACGATTGGCGAGGTACCACTCGACCGTCTTCTGGATGCCGACCGCGAACGAGGTGCGCGGACGCCAACCCAATTCACGCTCGATTTTCCCGGGATCGATGGCGTAGCGGCGATCGTGGCCGGGGCGATCTTTCACGAAGGTGACGAGCTCGCGGTGCCTCTTCGGCGTCGGCGCCAGCTCGTCGAGCAGCGCGCAGATGGTCTCGACGATGTCGATGTTGGTACGCTCTTCGTTGCCGCCGATGCAGTAGGTCTCACCGGGCACCCCACGAGCGGCGACGAGGGCGAGCGCCTCGGCGTGATCGTCGACATAGAGCCAATCGCGGACGTTCTTGCCGTCGCCATAGACGGGCAACGGCTTGCCCTCGAGCGCGTTCAACGTCACGAGCGGGATCAATTTCTCGGGAAACTGGTGGGGCCCGTAGTTGTTCGAGCAGTTGGTGACGATGGTCGGGAGGCCGTACGTATGATGATAAGCGCGCGCGAGGTGATCGGCCGACGCCTTCGACGCCGAATACGGCGAGCGCGGATCGTAGCGCGTGCTTTCGGAGAAGAGCCCCTCGGCGCCGAGCGAGCCGAAGACCTCGTCGGTCGAGACGTGGACGAAGCGAAAGCGCTTGCGACGCTCGCCTTCGAGCGCGCCATGGAGCGTGCGCGCGGCGTCGAGCAGCTCGAAGGTTCCGACGACGTTGGTGCGGATGAACTCGCCAGGCCCGTCGATGGACCGATCGACGTGCGACTCGGCGGCGAGGTTGAGCACGACGTCGGGTTGATGCCGCGAAAACGACTCGCGCACGACCGCACGATCGCAGATGTCGCCGTGGACGAAGTGGTAGCGCGGGTTGCCGACGAAGGCGGCGAGGTTGTCGGGATTTCCCGCGTAGGTGAGCGCGTCGAGGACGACGACGCGATGCCCTTCACCGGCCGCGAGGAGGTGACGCACGAGGTTGCCGCCGATGAACCCGGCGCCGCCGGTCACGAGGAAGGTGAGACCCATGGGGGGTGGGCGGCGTATAGCACGTGGCGGCGCTGTCCAAATACGCTCGGCTTCGCTACTCTCGGCGCATGACCTGGCGGGCGTGGGCGATGGCTGCGGCGCTCTCTGCGCTCGGCTCGCTCAGCGGGCTCGGGTTGCTCGGTACGGTCGGCTGTCGGCTGCAGAGCGAAGGTCTCGGGCCGGCGGTGGGTCCGTGCCTCGATGACTGCGGGTCGGTCGACTCCAGCGTCGATGGCTCCGTCGACGGCGCCGACGTCGTGGTCGTCGATGCACCGGAAGAGAGCGCCCCGCCCGGCACCACCGTGCTCGGCACCTTCACCGGAGGCAACGCGTCCGGGAGCGGTGACGGCGTGACCCTGCATGGAAGCTTCCTCTGGAACGGCAACGTCCGTGGCAGCGCCGGCGGCATCACGCTCGAGGGCTCCTTACACTGATGCGCTGATGCGCTGATGCACTGATGATGAAGCTCTCCCCGATCAAGTCCGCCATCGACTGGGGCGATCTCGCGCCGCTCCAACTTCGCGCCAAGGTCGTCGCCGACGGCATCTTCGCCGGGTCGCACCGCTCTGCGCGTCGCGGCGCCGGCGTCGAGTTCGCCGGTCATCGCGTCTACGTCCCTGGTGACGAGCTCCGCTTCATCGACGTACGTGCGTCGATGCGTCACGAGCGCATCGTCGTCCGTCACTTCGAAACCGAGACCGAACGCGCGCTTCGCTTGGTCGTCGACGCCACGGCCTCGATGGGTTTTCGCGGCAAAGGCGCGCCCGGTTCGAAGCTCGCCTACGCGTCGCTCCTCGCCGCCGCGCTCGCCCGCGTCTCCATCGCGTCGGGCGATCCGGTCGGCCTCGACTTCGTCGGTGGCGGCGATCGGGCGCGTCGCATTCCGCCTTCCGCGCGCTCCGAGACCTTCGAGCGCGTGGTCGCGGTGCTGGAAGAGCTGACGGCCGAAGGCGACGCCCGCGCCGTCCCGGGGCTCGTCGACGAGGGCCTCGGCATCGCCCTTCGTGGCGCCCGTCGCGGCTCGGCGATCGTCGTCTTGAGCGATCTCCTCGATCTCCCCGACGACGCCGCCGAATCGATCGCCGCGCTCGGCATGCGCGGAAGACCACTCGCGGTCGTCGAAATCCTCGATCCGATCGAGGCGACGTTCCCCTTCGATGGACCGATTCGATTGCGCGCGCTCGAGAGCGGTCCGGGCGACGTCACCGTGGTGCAGACCGACGGTCCCGGCGTGCGCGACGCCTACCTCGCCAAGCTCGAGGCTCGCGCGAGGCACTTTCGCGAGACGCTCGCCCGCCACGGCGGCGCGCTCGTGCGCTCGGTGACGACCGACGATCCGATCGCCGTGGTCCGCGACGTCTTGCGCGCGATCGCGAGGCCGGCGGAAGGCCAGGAGCTGGTGAGCGACGCGCGAACGTCGGTGCCGCCGAGGAAGGGATGACGTCGTGAAATTCCTCTTCCCCCTCGCCCTCCTCATCGCGGTCGGCGTCGTCGGTCCGATCGTCGCGCACCTGCTTCGCCGGAGAAAACCCGAGGAACAGCCCTTTCCGCCGGCGCGCCTGGTGCCGACTGCGCCGCCGTTGGCGCGACGACGGGCGAACCTCGAAGATCGGCCGCTGCTTCTCCTTCGTGCACTCGCGGTCGCGCTCTTGGCGATGCTCGCGGCGTCGCCGCTGGTGCGTTGTTCGAGCCTCTCGCTCGATCGGCGAGGTGGCTCTTCGGTCGCGCTCGTGCTGGTGATCGACGACTCGATGTCGATGCGCGCGGCGCTTGCCGACGATGCGCGGCGCGATGGGGCGAAGAGTCGCTTCGACTTGGCGCTGGTGGCGGCGCAGGAAATCGCCGGGTCGCTGCGCAGCGGAGACGTCACCGCGATCGTGCTCGCGGGCTCGCCGGCGCGGGTGATGCTCGCGCCGACGGGGGAGCCGAGCAACGTGCGTGCGGCGCTCGAGCTCTTGGCACGCGAAGGACCGAGCGATCGCGCGACCGATCTCGACGGCGCGGTGGCGCTCGCGGCGGCGTCCTTGCGCGATCTGCCGCACGTCGATCGACGCGTCGTCCTCCTCTCCGATCTCGCCGATGGAAATGCTTCCGGTACGCCGCTCGCGCCACCCGATCTCGAACGACTCGAGCTCGCAGCGCCGCTCGAAGCGTTGACCAAGCCGTCACCGACGGGCAACGCCGACTGCGCGCTCCTCGCCGCCAGCCCCGATGGGGAAGCGTCGCTCCGCGCGCGCGTGGTGTGCGCGCTCGGGGGTACTCCGGTCGGCAAGCGAGCGATCGAGGTGCGCCTCGTCGCCGCCGACGATGCCGGCCGCACCGTCGTCGGAACAGCTGCTTTTCCGCAGGAAATCCCGCCCGCGCCGGCCACCTTCGACGTCGTCGTGCCGCTCGATCGGAGCAAGCTTCCTGGCGCGAGTGGTTCGAATGGCACGCTCGATCCGCAAGCGGGCAAGCCGACCCTGACGGCGCGCATCGTCGGAGCGATCGACGCCATCGCAGCCGACGACGAGGCTCCGGTGCTCGGAGTCGCGAGCACTCCGTTGGTCGGCGTCGTCGTCGGCGAAGGAGGCGCGCTCGACGAGGTGGTCGCGACCGGCGGACCTCCGCTCCTCGAACGAGCGCTCGGGGCCCTCGGTCAGGGGAGCCCGGCGGAGAGCGCGATCGCCGTTCGGCCGCTCCCATCGATCCCCGATCGCGACCTCGATCTGGCGCCGTTCGCTGCCCTCGCGATCGACGATCCGCCTGGCCTCGGGCCGGAGTCGCGCGAGGCCCTTCGCTCGTGGATGGAGCAAGGTGGCGTGCTCCTTCTCGCGCTGGGTCCACGCGCGGCATCACCTCCGCTCGGACAGACGATGGGACCGATGCTCGAGCAGCTCCCCAAGTGGGATCGGCTCGATCTCGCCGGAAAGGCGCTCGGCGTCGATCCGAACCACGCCGGTCCGCTCGGTGCTTCGGTGGTCGCGCCGACCGATCTGGCGGCCAAGGGGCGCGCGCGCTTCGATCCCGCCGACCTCGCGCACGTCGTCGTCACCAGCGCCTTCACCGACGGCGCGCCGCTCCTCGTCACGCGCGCGATCGGCCGCGGCGAAGTATGGATGACGACGCTCCCCTTCGCGCCCGACGTCAGCGATCTCCCGCTCCGTCCCTCGTTCCTCGCGATGCTCGATGCCTTCCTCGATCGCGCCGAAGATCGCGGCGCGGGCGAACGGCTCGAGGCCGGCAAGCTCTGGCTCGCGGGGCCCGACGACCAACTCGAGGTGGCAGCGCTCGACCTGGCCGGCGTCGTCAAACCAGGACCGCCGCTCCCCGTCGAGCGCTCGAAGACGGGCATCCGCGTCGCGCCTCGCGAGATCGGCGCCTATCTGGTGACGACGACGCCGAAGGGTGGCGCTGCACGTCGTGAGGTCCGCGCCGTGAGCCCGGTCGCCCGTGAGGTCGATCTCGCCCCCCGCGCGCTCGTCGACACCATCGCATCCGGCGCGAAAACAGGCCTCCAACGCACCACCAAGGAGCTCGCGCCGACGCTCGCCTGGCTCCTCTTCGCCCTCTTTGGCGGCGAGCTGGTCCTTCGCATCGTCCGCCTGCTGACGACGCCGAAAGATCGCGACGAGGACGCGCCTACTTCAGCAGAAACACGATGATGATCGCGACGACGACCAGCGCCCCGACGAGCAGGCCAATCACGAGCCCCATCGAACGCGGCGGCTGATCCGACACGTCGAGCGCGCCAGGACCGGCGGCGGCAAAGGCTTCGTCCATCGCCGACGCGGCCAGCGGTGCAGGAGGCGGCGCCATGCCACCGGGCATTCCGGGCGTGACCGGCGCTCCCGCAGCGGGAACGGCAGGAACGCTCGCGAACGGATCGGCGACCGCCTCGCTGGTTGCGAACGGATCGGCGATCGCCTCGAATTTCCCTGCTGCACGCGCCGCGGCGATCTGCTCACCGATGGCGAGCGGCGGCATCTTCGCCCAATCGGTGTGCGTCCCTTCGAGACCGAAGGCCTTGCCGAAGGCATCGGCGAGCGCGCCCACCGTCGGGGTTCGCGTCTCGGGCTTCTTCGCCAGCGAGTCGTCGATGACGTCGTCGAGCGCTGGCGGAAGGAGCCCGGGCGTCTTCGCCTTCGTGGTGATCGGCGGCGGATTCTTCGTGAGGATCGCGAGAAGAATCGCCGGACCGTTGGCGCCGGAGAAGGGCACCGTGCCGGTGAGGCACTCGTAGAGAATCGCGCCGAGCGCGAAGACGTCGGCGCGGTGATCGAGGTTCTCGGCCCCCTGCGCCTGCTCCGGGCTCATGTAGTACGGGCTGCCGATGGTGGTGCCCATGCTCGTGAGCTGCTTCAGCTTGCGGTCTTTGTTGATGCGAACCGAGCCGAAATCGAGAATTTTCACGACGTCGCCGTCGCGGGAGCCGCAGAGGAAGATGTTGTCGGGCTTGAGGTCGCGATGGACGAACTGGCGACGGTGCGCCTCGTCGAGACCGATGGCCACCTGCGAGAGGATGCGCACCATGCGCGCCGGCTCGACGGTGTTCTCGCGCTTGAGGAGCGTGCGGAGCTCTTCGCCCTCGAGGTACTCCATCACCATCACGAAGCGGTTCGAGGCCGGCGATTGGAAGTCGCTGACGTCGACGATGTGATCGTGCGGCAGGTCTTTGCTGATTTCGAATTCGCGCTTGAAGCGCTCGACGGCGACCGCATCGCGCGCCACCTCGGGGTGGAGCACCTTGACGGCGACGCGGCGATCTTCGTTGGCGTCGCGCGCCTCGTAGACGCGCCCCATGCCACCGTCGGCGACGATGCGGCGAATTTCGTAGCGCCCCACGAGCGACGTCCCCATCAGGGGATCGTCGGTGCCGGGCTGCGGCCCCACCGCCGCATAGTCGCCGAGCTTCACTCCTTCGACGGGACAGAACCCGTCTTCCTCGGAGTAGAGGCGATAGCAGGTGGGACAAGCCTTCAAGAGGTCCCTCGTGGTGCGGCTCGGCGCACCTCTTCGGAGATCACTTCGACGGCGGCGGAGGTGACATCGACGCGGAGGGATCGGCGTAGAGGTATCGGCTGCAGCTCGGGCATTGCTCGAGGATGTCGCCTCGCATGATTCGCTGCGCCAGTTGCGGCGGAATGCTCATGTTGCACGCCCTGCATCGCCCCGCCTCCAACCGCGCCGCACCCGAGTTTCGCTTCGCGCGAACCTGATCGTACTTGCGGAGGGTCGGAATGGGCAGATTCTTGGCGATGAGGTCGCGGGCGACGGCTTTCGTGCCGCGTTCGCCGCCCACTTCGGCGAGCTTCTGCGACACCGCCCCTTCGGTTTCGGCGATTTTCGCCGAGTGACCGGCCTCTTCCTCTTCGTGGTCGATGATCGCCTTCTTCAGCTCTTCGAGCTCGATGAGGCGGCGACCGACGGCGTCCTCGACGTCACGGAGGAGCTTGCGGGTCTCCTCGATTTCTCGCTGGACCGCGTTCGCTTCTTTCTCGTTGCGCGTGCGGTTCAACTTCTCGCGCGAGCGCTCGAGCTGCTGACCGAGGACGCGCCCCTCTTGGATGCGCGCGCCGCGATCGGCCTCGAGGATGTCGTACTGCGCCCGCTCGGCTTCGATCTTCTCTCGCACCTTGGCGAGGTCCTTCTTCAGGCCGTCGATCGATTCTTTCTCTTTGCCGAGCTCCAAATCGAGCTTGCGGATCTCCTCGTCGGCGACGACGAGCTGCTTCAAGATCTCCATCTGCTCGCGAACTGTGGCCAAAGGGGTGTCCTTCTTGCTGCGCGGTGGGCCCACCTGGACTCGAACCAGGAACGGCCCGGTTATGAGCCGGGAACTCTGACCTCTTGAGCTATGGGCCCGAAGCTCCTACGTCTTCCAGTCAATCGTATCGAGAGCGTATCGAGAGCGTATCGAGAGTTCGAGCCGGAACGCCGGCTCGGGCTCGGATCGCGCAATGTAGTCGGATCGGACGCCAAGGGGAAGCAGGACCGGCATGTCGATGCAGATCGAGCGAGCGTTCTTCCTCACGACCGGAATGTTGGCCACGCCGCGGGCAGCGTTCGGCCTCCCTCCGCCGGCGGGAAGTGGCGCTTTTCGGCGTCTTTTCTCTCCGCTCGGGTTCGCGCTCACCCCGATTGCTTGCCTGGTGCTCGAGCACAAGGAGACGACGGAGGGTGAAGGCGGCGCGAAGGGCGCGGGGCCGGTCACGCTCGTCGACACCGGCTGGAGCGCCGCGCAGTGTCGTGATCCGCGTCGCGAGCTCGGGCTCGTGCAGGCGCTCTTCCTCGGCGTTCGCGCGAAGCCGGGAGACGATCTGCGCACGCAGCTCCTCGCCCACGGCATCGCTCCCGAGCGCGTGCGCACCATCGTCGCGACGCATCTCCACGTCGATCACGTCGGCGGGCTCGCCGATTTTCCCGACGCCGAGGTGGTCACCACCGACGACGAGCTGACGAGCGCCAAGGCTCGGGGACAGCGCGCCGGCTTCGACGTCAAGGCGCTGGCCCGCGTCGGACGCTTTCGTATGGCCCCTTGGCGAGAGGCGCCGCACCTCGGTTTCAGGCGCAGTACGCCGCTCTTCGGTGACGATGGCGATGACGGCGATGTGATGCTGCTCGACGCGCGCGGGCACACTGCGGGGACCCTCGGCGTGGCGGTGAAGACGTCCGAGGGCACGCTGGTCCACGTCGGCGACGCTGCCTACACGCTCGCCGAAGCGGTCCGCGGTCGCCCTTCACTGCTCGCCCGTCGCACGACGATCGACCCTGAAAACCAGGCCCGCGCCTATCGCGCAATCGCGGACCTGACGCGCGCTCCGAACACCACCGTCGTCACCTCGCATGATCCGTCGTCGTGGTCGGTCGTCGAGTCGAAGACCTTTCGCGGTCAGCCCGCGTAGAACGCTTCCCGACTCAGCCCTCTTTGATCGGCGTCGCCTTGAGCGCGGCCTTGCCGTCCTTCTCGTAGACGGTGAAGCGGACGCGCTTGCAGTTGTACTGCTTCACCAGCTGCTCTTTGTTCTTGCGCAGCTGACCCTGGAATTTCTCGAACGAGAGGCCGGTGGTGGCCTCGCCGCACTTCTTCCGCATCTCGACGAACTCGTCGAAGGTCTTGCGCCAGGCGATGAGCTCGTCGGCGTTGTCGATCATCTGCTGCTCGCCGGTGGTCGCGGCGCGCATCAGCTCTTCGGGAATGCGTGCGACCTGCGTCGCCTCGTCGTCCTCGTCGTTCGCCTGCGCGAGGGCCTGCGGAGACTGCGGCACCGGAGCCGCGGGAGCTGCAGGTGCTTGCGGTCTCTGGACCGGCGCTTGCGGCGGCGTGGCCGGCTTCGGCGTCGACGCGGGTGCCCCGAGACCGGCCGGGGGCAGGTTGGGGAAGAGATCGTTGCCCGCGCCGCCTGGCTTCGACGTCGGAGCGCCCGGTGCCTGAGGCGCGTTGCCATCGAAGTTGAAGGAGAACGCCGACATCTGCGGAGCGGCCGGCACTGGGCCGAGGATCTGCTCGAGATCGGCTGCTTTTCGCGACGCGCCGCCGCCTTTGGAGATGACGCGCTCGGTGGCTTCGTTCACGTCCTGCGCGATCTTGCGATAGTCGCCGGAGAGCTTGGCGAGCGGCAGCGTGTCCTGCTCGCCCTTGGCGTACTTCTTCGCCTCGCGGCTCAGCGCCGAGAGCGGCCGACTGTGCTCGAAGAGCGTGAAGAGGATGCCGAGGAGCAGCGCCCCGAGCCCGACGCCGGCGACGAGCGGGATCGGCACCGCCTTCTTGTCGTCTTCGTTGGCGCCTTGGAGGAGCGCGCCCGGATCGGCGATGGTCGTGACCTTGCGAACGACGGCATAGCCGGCGCCGAGATCCCACGCCCCGCCGACGATGCGCGAGTAGATGGTGCTGCGATCTTTCTCGGTCTTGAGCGAGCTGGCGCCGTTGTCGCTGTTGTAGAACTTGTCGCCCTCGAGCTGCTTCGGATCGATGGTGAAGCCGTCGAAGCTGACGCCCGTCTTCTCGGGCGCCTCGCGACCGACGACGATCGCCGCGTTGCCGTCGGGCGGAATGACGTAGAACGCGACCGGCGAGCCTGTCTTCTCGGAGACGAGCTTGGCGTAGGTGTCGTCGACGCGACGGAGCGCGAGGACCGCGCCGATCGGCGGGGCGTCGGCTTGCTTCACCACCGGGCGGACGACGACGCGATAGACGCCTTCGCGATCGAGCACCCAGGTGTCGTCGCGGAGCCACCCGTGGAGCGCGTCGACGACGGCGGGATGACCCCCCATCTCGAAGGTCTCGTCCTTGACCAGGTTCTGGCGGTCGAAATTCACCGACGCGGCGACGCGGCCGTGGGCATCGACGGCGAAGAGCATGACCGGGTTCTGGCCGCCTTTGCCTTCGTCGCGCGCGAGGGTGGCGACGCGGAGGGCGAGCTCGTTGAGCCTCTTTTTCAGGGCTTCGCGCACGCCAGCGTCGATCTTCTCTTGGCCGTTGGCCTTGACGAGCCCGTCTTGCACCGCGCTGTCGACGCTGACGATGGCGAGCGCGTCGAGCCGACGGCGCGCGTCGAGCTGGAGGAACCAATCGACCACGTCGCGATCGTGGCTCACGATCTCGTAGGTGTCGGTCGCGCGAAGGCGATTGTGCTCGTGGATGGAGATGTAGAGCAGGCCGATCGAAGCCGCGAGCGCGACCGCGAGGATCGCGTACCAGAAGCGGGAGAGGAGCATCATCGGGCGGGTTCTCGCTTACTTACCGGAGGCCGAAGCCGAGGGGGCGACGGGAGAGACTGCCGTGTCTTTGGCGTCGGAGGAGCCTTTGGCGTCGACCTTGAAGTTGTTGATCGCCGCCTTCTCCTTGCCCTCGAAGAAGATCTTGAAGGTGTACTCGTTGGGCTCGAGCGCGATTTTCACGCTGCCGTCGAGCGCCGGGGCGCGGTTGGCGATGACGCCGTCGTCGACGACGATCCACGCTTTGAACGCCGGGAAAAGCGTGTCGGTGTAGGCGAAGACGCCCTTGTCCTTCGGCTGCACCTTGTGCGACTCGCCGGGCTTGAGATCGCGATCGACGTCGGGGCCGATGATGTGATGGGTGAACGGGTCGTCGTTGCGGAAGAAGACCGCGGTTCCCTTGGGAACGACGACGGTGCCGGGGACTCCGCGCGCGCCCGCGAGACGAATGACCGCGCCCTGCCCGAACGCGGCGTCGCCGGGCCCGTAGATGCCGACGGTGAGATCGTGCTCGGCGTCGGCCGTGATGACGTTGAAGTCCTTCTTTACGAGCGGATCGAACTCTCGCAGCGAGTACGCATGTCCCGCCGACGCGCTGGCCGCCGCCACCCACGAAGGGCGGAGGCCGCTCGTGCCGACGAGGCGCGTTCGGAACTCACCGGCTGCATTGGCTGCGCCGAGAGAGAGGGCGAGCGGTGCGACGAGCGCGGCCGCGATGACGAGGAGGGGCCTGAGCGAGCCAGGAGAGCGCCGGAATAACACGCTCTGACGCTACCTGGAGCGTGGGTCGGACGACAACAGGTATGGATCGGCGTCGCAAAAGCGTGACCGCCGCGAGCATTACAGGGCGCAAGCGCCCCCTCTCGGAGGCTCAGAGGTTCAGAGCCCGAGCCACGCCTGCGGAGGAACTTTCTGGTTGCCGACGCGGATCTCGAAGTAGAGCGACGGTCCACGGCCGTCGTCGCCGACGGTGCCGAGCTTCTCACCGGCCGAGACCTCGTCTCCGACCTTGACGTCGGCGGTCCCGAGGTTGGCGCTGATGGTGTAGCAGCGGTCGCCGTGATCGAGGATCACCAGCGATCCATAAGTTCCATATCGATCGGCGAAGGCCACGCGACCAGGGTGCACGGCGCGGACGACGGCGCCGAGCGGGGCCTTGATCTCCACGGCGGGGCCGCCCTCTTTGGTCGTCGCCTTGATCTCGGCCTCGCCGGCGACCGGAAAGGTGAGACGCCCTTTGCGCGCGGCGAACGACGACGGATCGGCCGACTCGAGCGGCATCTTGCCGGATGGCCCGTAGACGACGATTTGTCCTTCGGGGCTCGTCGGGCCTTGCCACTGGCTGACCGCGAAGGCGCGCTCGAAGGCCTCGCGACGGCGCTTCTCTTCTTCGATCGCGACCTTCGCCGTTTCGGCGAGCGTCTTGCGTTCGGCGAGCTCGCGGCGCTCCTTGCTCGAGGTCTCGAGCGCCTTCGCCAGCTCGACGCCGCGCGTGCCGAGCTTGCCTTGCTCGAGGAGATCGCGATCGATGGCGCGCTTGAGACGCTCGACGTTCTGCGCGTGCTCGACGAACTCGGCGAAGCCCCCGGAGAGCGGCATCAGCCCCGCGCGAAGGAGACGATAGAGACGTCGCCCGCGGAGGCGCACGCGCACGTCGGCGGCGGCATGCGCAGGCCCGACCGCCTCGAGCTCGGTGCGATCTTTGGCGATCTGTTTGTCGAGCTCGGCGATGCGCCCTTCCATGCCCGCGAGCGCGAGATCGGACGTGAGGGCGAGGCCTGGCGAGGGTGGCTGCTGCGCCGACGCGACCCCTGCGATGAGGACCACCAGCGCCGAAATCGCCACCTTTTTTCCGTGCGAAACGAGCTTCATCGGAGTGCGCTTCATCGGAGTCACACCGTCGTCAGTCGTCGTAGGCCGAGGGCGCCGCCGAGCGCGCCGAGGAGCGCACCGACGCCGACCATGCCGAGGGCGACGAACCAAGGGAGGAACATCGGATCGAGCCCGAGGAGGCTGCCGAGATCGCCGTCCATGCGTGAGCGGACGAGCGCGAAGAGCGCTCCGAGGATGGCGATGGCGGCGGCCGAACCGAGCGCACCTTGGAAGGTGCCCTCGAGGACGTAGGGAGTGCGGACGAAGGAGTCGGAGGCGCCGACGAGCTTGAGCACTTCGACCTCGGTGCGACGACGGGTGAGCGCGAGGCGCATCGTCGAGGCGACCACCGCGAGGACCGCGCCGAAGACGATCGCGGCGAGCGCGGCGGCGGCGAGCGTGCCTCCCGAGAGGAGCGTGCCGAGTCGCTCGGTCCACGTGCCGTAGGTCTCGATGCCTTCGACGGCCGGGAGCGACTGCAGCTTGGCGACCATCGCCTGCACGTCGGCTTCCTTCACCTCGGGCTGGACGTCGATCTCGATCGACGCCGGGAAAGCCTCTTGCGGGAGGGCCTTCAACGTCGAGTCGGTCATGTTGCCGGAGAGCACCTGCCCGCGCGCGTCGGCCGGCGAGAGATAGCGAACCTCGCGGACCTCGGGCGTGGCCTGGAGCGCGACGAGGATCGCCTCGACCTGCTGCGGCGGCGCGCCGTCCTTGAGATAGACGGAGGCGCGACCCGTGCGACCCCAACGTTCTTTGAGGGCGTGAATGTTCACCACCACGAGGAGCGCGGCGCCGAGACAGACGAACGCGACCGCCAGGCTGACGACGCTGAGCGCGTGCAATCGCCACTCCGAATAGAGCCCCCGCTTCGCTCGCTCGACGCTGCCGGCCATCGCATAGCCTCCCTATGTAACCCCAAGAAACCCAAAGAAACCCGAAGAAAAAATGGAAAGTCAGCCTGCGCGACGCGCACGGGCCCGCATTGGAATCGGCGCCGCGACCGACGAGACGCGGACGTCGCCGTAGCCCTCGGTGAAGTCTTCGGCGTCGATCTCGATGCCCTCGTCGGCGTAGGCGCCGAGCCCGGCCGGCACGTCGGTGACGCGCCCCTCGTCGAGGACGATGATGCGTCGCGGTCGCACGTCGAGGAGCGTGCGGTCGTGGGTGGCGAAGAGCACCGTCGTGCCCTCGGCGTGGATCTCTTCGAAGAGCCCGAGGATGTCGAGCGCGAGCGCGGGATCGAGGTTGCCAGTTGGTTCGTCGGCGAGGACCATCGCCGGTTCGCCGACGATCGCGCGAGCGATGGCGACGCGCTGCTGCTCACCGCCCGAAAGTACGCCTGCGCGATCGCCGCCACGCCCGGCGAGACCGACGCGCTCGAGGGCGACGTTGACCCGCTGACGAAGGAGCCGCGACGAGAGGCCGATGACTTCGAGAGCGATGGACACGTTCTCGTAGACCGTCCAATTGGGGACGATCTTGAAGTCTTGGAAGACGATGCCGAGGTTGCGACGAAGGAAGGGGATGCTGTCGTCGGTGAGCCGTGCGACGTCCCGTCCACAGAAGAGGATGCGTCCGTCGTCGACCGTTTCGGCGCGATAGACGAGCTTCAGCATCGTGCTCTTGCCCGCGCCGGAGGGGCCGGTGACGAAGACGAACTCGCCGCGCTCGATGGTCAGATCGACGCCGCGGAGCACGTGCAAATCGGTGCCGGAGTGGCCTCGATAGACCTTCTGCACCCCATCGAAGACGAGGACCGGTTTCTTCTGCGCGTCGCCGCCGCCACGGAGCGGATCACGCGAACCCGCGCGAAGGAAGGGACGGAAGCGACCGCCGCCGAGGGCATCGGCAGACAGGAGTGAGGCGCGAGCGATCTCGTGCGGGCGAGCGGGCGGCATCACTGCTGGCGTTATCGAACGGGGATGGCGGAGGCCAACTCTTCGTCAAGCAAAGGTGCACGTCGAGGCCCGCGCCTTTTTCTCGGGCCCGACGTGGCATACCTTCGCCCCCGCCGTGGACGCCCCGATTCGCGCCGAAGATCTGGCGATGCTCTTCACTGGGGCGGTGCCGTATTTGCGAGCGTTCGCTCGGGTTCTGCCGATGGCGACGTTGGTCCCGGCGCTGGCGATGCGGGGCGCGCCCAACTCGGTGCGGCTCGCGCTCGCGTTCGGGCTCGCGATGCCGATCGCCGGGAGCTTTCCGCAGTCGACCGCGCCGCTCGGGATGACGCTCGCGCTCGACGTCGTCCTCGGGCTGCCGCTGGCGATCTTGGTGGCGACACCGCTGTGGATGGCGACGCACGTCGGGGCGATCGCCGACCTCTTGCGAGGTGCTCCCGAGGTGACCCAAGCAGCGCCACCAGCGACCGACGGCGCGCGCGGCACACTGGCGACGTTGACCGCGCTTCTGGCGGCCTCGGCGTGGGTGGCGAGCGGCGGCGTCGTTCGCGCTCTCGCGCTCCTCGCGACGGTGACACCGGCCGCCGGCGCAGCTCCTTTTGCCCTCGCCGCGCGCGCCCTCACCGACGGGCTTCGTCTCGGAGTCGCGGCTTCGGCCGGCGTGATCGTCGCGGCGCTGGTCCTCGAGGTCGCCCTCGTCGCCATCGGCCGCGCGGCGACGCCGATTTCTCCGCAACCGATCGCGACGATGGCGAGGCCGATCGTCTCGGTGCTGGCGCTCGCCGCGTCGCTCGAGGGCGTGCGACGCCTTGTCGGGTGATGTCGCAGGCTGATTTTCTCTCCATTTTGTTGGCCGCAGCCGACGGGTCGAGCGACCACCGTCGCATGTTCATCGCCTTCGCCGTCGTCGCCATCCTCGCGGTCGTCGTCGGTCACGACGTCGTCGAGCTCGTCATCTCGCGCAAATCCCTGCGTCGTCCGAGCTCTTTGGTGCGCTGAAGCCCCGGTCGCCCTTTGTCGTGACGGGCGAGCCAAATCGCCACAACTACTTCAGGGGGGCACCTGAATGCCCCACCCCTCCCCTGCATCCCATCCTCTCGTGCAGGCGATGGCCCCCTTCCCTCATCTCGCGAGCTCCCTCCCCCTATGGTTGCGAGACCGACCGACGAGTACGCTCGAGCCCGTGAACGACCGCATGGGCGCTGAAGCACCGCGACCCTCGCTTCCCGGAGCAGACGAAGCGGATGACTCCGCGGCGCTCGTCACCAGGGTGCGAGCGGGAGACCGGCAGGCCTTTCGGATTCTCTTCGACCGTCATCGCGAGACCGTCGCGCGCCTGGTCTACCGCATGGTCGGACCGCGTCCCGAGCTCGAAGATCTGGTGCAGGACGTGTTCGTCCAGGTTCACCGAAGTCTCCGAGATTTTCGCGGCGAATCGCGATTCTCGACCTGGCTCCATCGGGTCACCGTCAACGTGGTGCTCATGCATCGGCGTGCCGAGCGGAGCCGTCCGGTGCTCACCGAAGAGCTCGCCCCTGGAAGCGTCGAAGACGCTCGCGCGGTGCAACCGGATGAAGAAGCCTTTCGTCGCACGCGCATCGGCGCCTTCTTCGACACGTTGAAAGAGATCTCCGAGAAGAAGCGCGTCGTCTTCATCCTCCACGACCTCGAAGGCATGACCCCGGCCGAAATCGGGGAAGTCGTCGGCGCGCCGGTCCTCACGGTGCGCACGCGGCTCTTCTACGCGCGTCGCGAGCTCGAAGAGAAGATGAGCAAGAACCCCGTGCTCGCCTCCGTGCTCCTCGCCGAGGGCGGATTCGCCGGTGAGGTGGTGGCGTCGGAGACGAGGCGAAAGAGTGCGCCCGATGCGCTCGAGGGTGGCCCCGGCAAGGCCGATGCTGGAGGTGACCGGTGAGCGAGCAAGAACGCGATCACGATCACATCGAGCCGCTCGAGGGGCCGCTTCGTCGCGTCGTCGACGAGGTGCGCGCCGAGGGTCCGAGCGTCGACTGGGCTCGGCTCGAGGCGAAGCTCTTCGACGCCGATGGCAACGTGCAAGGTGAGCCGTCGATGCCGATGCAGGCCGAAGCTCCGCGTCGGAGCCGCTCGACGACGTTCGTTGCCGTCGGAGCGGCACTGGCGATCGCCGCGTCATTCGTCTTCGCCATCGTCACGCCGAAGACCGAAGCGCCCCCAAACAACGGGAACGGCGTGGTCGCGACGGCGCGTCCCAAGCTGGTGGTCGACGGCTCGGGCCGTCAGCTCGCGGTCGGCGACGAAATCGTGGCCGGCGACGTGGCGCTGGTGATTCGCGCCACCGATCGCGTGGTCGTGCACTTGCCTGCGGGTAGCAAGGCGCGACTCCTCGACGACGGTGAGCGCATTCGCTTCGCCCTCGAGGTCGGCAGCATCGCCGCCGAGGTCGTGCCGGTGCCGGGCGGTGAGCCCTTCGCCGTCGACGTCGATGCGCGTCGCGTCGCGGTGCACGGCACCAAGCTGTTCGTCTCGCGTCTCGCTGCGAATGGCGCTGCCAATGGCGGCGTCCAGGTCGCGGTCTCCGAAGGCAGCGCGGTCGTCGGTCCCTCGAAGGGCGACGGACGCACCGAAGGCCCGGTCGTGGCGGCTGGCTCGATCGGCAACTTCAGCGAGATGCAGCAAACGCAACAAGTGGTGGCCAATCCGGCCGAAGCCGCCCGTCTCGTCGGCGATGCCATCGCGGCCCCGGCGTCGACGACCGCGGTCCTCGAGAAGACCGCGCCGCCCTCGAACGTCCCCGAGCTGCCAGCCCCTGCGGCGACGCTCGTTCCTGCGCCGAAACCGGCGACGACGGTGGCCATCGCCCCGACCATGGAGCCGACCACGGCCCCGCTCGCGACCACCGTCGCGCCGCCTCCTCCTGCCCCCGGCCTCGCCGACGCGCAGATCTCGCCGACCATGAGCACCATCGTCGGCGCGGTGAAGGCCTGCGTTCCGCGCACCGCTGCGGGCGTCACCTACAGCACCGAGACGACGATGACGCTGACCATCGCCTCGACCGGCGTCGCCTCGTGCAACGGCTCGAGCTTCAACGATCCGCCGCTCGACACCAAGCTCTGGGGCTGCATCTGCGGCGTCGTCGCGCAGCATGCCTTCCCGACTGCGCCAGGCTCGACGACGGTCTCGCGTCACATCGTGCTCGGCGTGAAATAAGCGCGCGACGACGCGACGACGCGAGGACGCGAGGACGCGACAGACCCAAAAAAGAAGCCGCGAGGGACCACTTCCCCTCGCGGCTTTCGTGTTTCGAATCGCGAGCTCAGTGCACTCGGCCGATGCCCTTGCTGATGGACGTCTTGCTCGTCGGGCTCGTCGGTGCCGTCGGTGCCGACTTCGCGGGGACCGACTTCGCGGCGACGGTCGGCAGGCAGACGAGGCCTTCGAGATCGGTCTTGCGCCGTGCGAGGTCACGAAGGACGCGCGGAACGCCGGTCACCGGATCGAAGACCGTGGTGCCGGTGAGAAACGGCGAGAGCGCCGCTTCCGAGCCGGGAAAACGCGGTGAAATCTGCAAGAATGCGGTGTTCGTCTCGGCCGAGGAGTGGCAGCCGTTGCAGGTGTTGAGCGAGAACTTGTGACGAGCGTCGTCGTTCTTGATGCCTTTGCCGGTCCACGCGATCAAGTCGTTGAAGACCGCGCCGCCGAGGAACGGTGCACCGTTGAAGACGAGCGGAACGTCGAAGCGCTCGGCGAGGATGGCCGCCTCGTTGTCGTTCACGAACTGCCCGACCGCGTCGGTGCCGTTGAAGGAGAGATCGGGCGTCAGCTGAATGGGGCTCGGGGCCAACTGACCGGTCGTCGGCGAGAGCGTGAACTCGCGCAGCTCCCAACGGAAATCGAGGGCGATTTCGTTGGTGCGAAGTTGACCGAGTGCGCTCCCGTTGGGCCGTCCGCTGGCCGCGTTGCGACCGGCGAAGCGCGAGGTGAGGGCCTGCAGCGCGACGTTGTACGCCTCCGACGGGAAGGGGAGCGCGCCGAGGGCATGCCACGCGTTCGCCCACCCGAGGACGTCGGCGGTGGTCGTCGCCGGCAGCTTGTACTCGAGGATCACGGTGAATTGCAGGGGATTTCCCGAAGGATCGAGCACGCCGAAGACGAAGCGCCCTTCGCCGGCGTTCCCCTTGTCGAGATCGCGGACGTCGACGCGATCGACGATCGCGAGGAGACGCAGCGGCGACCTGTCGAGATCGAGCTCGCCGTTCTTCGTGCGCGGCCAAGCGTCGAGCACCAGCTTCTGCATCGCGGGACGGGCGGCGATGGTGAAGCCGTTGACGGTCTGGTTCGTGAGCCACGACTGGAGGAGCTTCTCGGTGAAGGCCGGCGCCTCCGCAGCCGAAGGAGCCATGTCGCGGATGAGACGACCGAACGTCCAGACGCCGAGGCGCGGATCGCCGGCCGGCCCCGAGAAGCTCGTGCGCACCGGATCGTCGACCACGCTGGTGCTCGTGATCATGAGCTCTCGCGAGGTCGTCACGTGACAACCGGTGGGCGCGCTGAGCGTGAAATCGAGCACGCCCGACGTACTCTGGCCGCGCGCGAAGTCGAAGACGGAGAGCGGAATTTCATGGAGCCCAGGATCGGCGTCCTCGGAGCCGGTGACGTCGATGCCGAAGTGCGCGGTCCCTCCCGGCGCGACATCGGAGACGAAGGACGGGCTCACGAGCGCGCTGATGCCCGTGTTGGAGGTGGCCGAGGGTGACGGTCCTCCCTTGGGACCGAAGGTGTCGGCAGAGAGGAAGTAGCTCGAGGCAGCGCAGGCGCCGACGTCGTGGTTGGTGAGCGCGGCGTCGTAGTGCACGGTCGTGTCCGGAGGCACGGCGCCCGTCGTCGAGGTGGTCACCGAGAGCGTCGGCGGCGCAGCGATGCAGGAGAGCGCCATCACTTCGGACTTGCTGACGACGCGCGTGGAGAGCCACACCTCGTCGATGAGGCCGTCGAAGTGCTGCGTTCCGGTGGTGGAGCCGATTCGAATCGGCGCGAAGACGTTGCGAACGGTGCCCACCTGCAGCACCTGCCCGACCTGCTCTCCGTTGACGAAGAGGAAGAGGAAGCGGCCGTCGTAGAGCCCGGCGACGTGCGTCCAGGCGCCCGTGGCGATCGGCGCGCGCGAGAGCACGGTGGTGCCGCTCGAGAGCACGACCGAGAACTCGACGTTGCCATCGTGGATGCCGAGCGAGAACCCGGTGTCGTTGCCCAGACGCTTGAGAGCGATCGGGTGATGACCGGTGACGTTGGTCGGTTTCACCCACGCAGCGACCGCGACGTGTGCGCCGAGCGTGAATTGCGGCTCGTCGGGCACCTGGACGATGTCCTTCGTCGACTTGAACTCGATCGCGCCGCCGCTGATTCCAGGCTTGCAAGAGCCCTTGAGCGCGTGCGTCGCGTTGGCGCCACCACCGCTCGAATCGGCGAGGAAGTGCGACGTCGGCGAGCAGTCGTCGAAGCGCCAGAACCCCGAGGGACCGCCGGAAGGACCCGCGTCGCTGCCGGTGTCGAAGCCGCCGCCGCCGGTGTCGCCTCCCGTGCTGCCGTCCATCACGCTGCCGTCCATCACGCCGCCATCGGTTGATCCTCCGTCTCCGGCTCCTCCATCGCTTCCGCCGTCGACGGCTCCGCCATCGCTCACCCCGACGTCACTGACGGCGCCGCCGGCGTCGAACGCGAGATCGACGGGAGCCTTCTCCGAGTCGTCGGGGAGCGACTTGCTGGTCGCGACGACGAGTGGGCCGGTCGATTGTCCGACGTATTCGTCGTCGGTTTTGGCGGAGAACGGATCTTTCTGATCCGGCGCGCCACCGCAGGCGCCGAACATCGAAGTCGCGAGCATGAATCCTACGGACATGGTCGGTCGAAGCCGCCGTCCTTTGGGACGCCAAGCATGGATCATTTTGAACCCCACATGAAGTTGAAGACGTTGATGTCGACGTCGCATGACACCCGCGAGGCGCGCGACGCGAAGCGCGGCAAGAGCTAGCGACGTGCCACGACGAGTCGCGGCGAACGATGCATGAATTCTCGTGCGATCGTGGAATCACACCCCGCGGGGGTGGACGAAGTCAGAGGCACCGATCGGCACATCGACTGCTCCATCGCACACGCGATCGATGATCGATGACGGCGACGTTTGCCTTCGCGCAAGCGAAACGCATGGGCGTGCATCGAGTGACGGTGACGCGGCGTGAGCTTCTCGTTACGCCAAAGATTGCCACGCAACTTTGGCCGCTCCGGTCAATCTCGCTCCGCTCGGTTGCCGAAGCTTTCTCGTTTCGCCAAAGATTGCTACGCAACTTTGGCCGCTTCGGTCAATCTCGCTCCGCTCGGTTGCCGAAGCTTCTTCAGCGACCCGTGAAGCGCGGCGCGCGACGAGCTGCTGCCGCCGCCAAACCTTCGGCGAGGTCGGCGCTCGCGTAGCTGATCGATTGCTGTTCGGCTTCGAAGGTGAGGGCCGCGTCGAGCGCGACTCGATCGACACCGAGCGTTTGCTTGAGCCCGCGCAGGGCGAGGGGCGCGTTTCCCGCGAGGGTGCGGGCAAGCGTGAGAGCCTCGTCGAGGACACGCGCCGCAGGGACCGCGCGCAGCGCCATGCCCATCGAGGTCGCCTCTCGACCATCGAATCGACGCCCCGAGAAGAGCAGCTCGGCCGCCCTTTGTGCGCCGACGCGACGAGAGACCAGGTACGTCGCACCCATGCCGGGGTGAAGGCCGAGAGAGGCGAAGTTGAGTGCGAGCTTGGCGTCCTCGTCGACGATGCAGAGATCGCAGGCGAGCGCGACGCAGAGACCGGCGCCGATCGCCGCACCTTCGACCGCTGCGACGACCGGGACCTCGAGGTCGAGAATGGAGAGATATTTGGCGTAGAACTCGAGCATGAAGGCGCGCGACTCGTCACGCGTGGCGGCGCGGAGGCGCTCGAGCATGCGCAGGTCACCGCCCGCCGAGAACACCCCGCCGGCACCGGTGAGCACCACCGCGCGGACCTCGGGATCGGCACGAAGCCGGGCGACGGCAGCGCGCAAGGCGTCGCCGAGCTCGGGCGTCATCGCGTTCTTTGCGTTCTTTCCAGGGGCGTCGGAGAAGACGAGGGTGGCGACGGCACCGTCGCGAAGAACGTCGAGCATGTCGTTGCTTACTCGTAGTCGCCGGCGAAGGGGAGTCTTCTCACGGGCAATGCAGCTGGCCGAGCAAGCGATGCTCGGTCGCCGAGTAGACGAGCCCCGATTCGACGCCATCGGTGGCGAGCCCACTGCCGTCGGCGGCGACGCAGAGGATGGCTTGGTCCATCGCCGTTTCGCCGGTCTGGAGATCGAAGTCCATGCTCCCGGTCGCGCCGACGACGTCGACGTTGCCACCAGCGACGAGCTCGTCGTACGCCTCGACGATGCCCGCCTGACCGACTTCGATCGAACGTCCTGGCGGGAGGAGCCGTGCGAGCGATCGCGACAGCACGTCGCCGGTGATCGGCGTCTCGGGGGCCACGGCGTAGGTGGCGTAGGCGAGCGCGTAGTACGCGTCGTACGTCGAGTTGGGCGCGTTGGTCTCCGTGACGACGTCGCTCGGGAACGTCTCGTGGAAGTGAGCGACGAAGCGCGCGTTCACGGCCGTCCCGGAGGCGGGCGCCACCCCGAAGACCCTTCGCCGCAGCGACTCGTCGCGACCTATGACTTGGAGAAACGTCTGCCCGATGGTCGCGATGCTCGCGTAGCGGGGCTTCGTCGCCGCGAGTCTCGGCGGGCTCAGCTTCGACCATTGCGCCTCGAGGGGCGGAACGAGCCCTTCGACCGCGGCGCCTTCGGCCATCAGGAGGATGACGTCGGGCTGGAAGGTGAGGAGCTCGCTGACGATCTCCGCGTAGCGCGGCGGGTCGGGGGACGTGCCCTCGAGGGTGAGCTCGCGGTAACGACCGGCCATCTTCCCATCGGCGACGTTCGCGCCCTCGAGCCGGAGGAGACGCACGATGTCGTCGGCGATACTCGCGCCGAGCCCATTTTTCTCACGAATGAGCGCGACACGCGCGGCGCGACCCAGCGCCTTCTCGATCGATGCGGTGACGAACGCGGCGAGCGCCTGTGCCGTCCCATCGGCGCGATACGTCGTACGAAAAATCAATCGCGGCGCTCCGAGTGGCTGCGGCACGTGCGTCACCAGCGGATTGGTCGACATCGTCACCATCGAGAGCACGTGCTTGGGCAAGAAGCTGGTGGTCGCCAGCTCGGTGAGCTCGATGCCGCTCTTGAAGCCGAGGACTGCCGGGACGCCGACGTCGTCGACGAGGTGCGCCGCGGCGCGCTTCGAATCGGCGGCGTCGTCGCAGGAGACGAGACCGAGCGGACGCGCGGAATCACCGGTTTTTTCGAGCGCCCGTGCGAGCATCGCAGCGTCGAAATCGCGGCGGGCCAAGTCGGCTGCGCGGGCTTCGCGGAGGCCGAACTCGTCACCCGTCGGCCCCGTCTGCGGAAGCAGGGCTCCGAGCCACACCGTGTCGTCGTCGACGAGCGCTCGCTCATCGGCGAGCACGTGACAGTCGACGGACGCGAGCGGAACGCAGCGCCCTTGCGAACGCTTGCACACGGCCGCGGCGCCCCCTGCGAGCTCGACGCACGCGCGGTTCGAGGTGCACGCCTGCGAGCTCGAAGTGGTCGGCGCGCTTGCATCGGCGGGGCGCGGCGCGGCAGACCTCTCGCCGCGCGACCGAGCGATGAGCGCTCCGAGCAGCAGCACCGCGGCCACACCGGCACCGACGAAGCGCGCGTTCGACCTCGGAGACGGTGCCGCAGCTGGTGGCCGCAGCGCAGCCTCGAGCTCGGCGAGGAGGACGCCGGCGTTCGGTTGGCGCGCGCTCGGCTTCACCGCCAACGCACGTGCGAGCACCGGCTCCCAAGCGCCGACGTCGATCCCGACCTTCTTCGGCGTCGGCCGCGTCGCATCGAACACCGCAGCGAGGCGCTCGTTGGCGTCGCCCTCGGGATACGGACGAACGTGGGTGAGCACTTCCGTGAGCATGAGCGCGAGCGAATAGACGTCGGTCCACGGGCCGGTGCGGGTGCCCGCAATCTGCTCCGGAGCCGCGGAGTTCGATGAAAACGCGCGAAAACCGCTGCTCGTCGTCGTGTCGCCGCTCGGCTCGCGATCGTCTTCTCGGACGTCACGTGTCTTGGCGATCCCGAAGTCGACGACGCGGACGCCTGGCTCGTGCTGCGGCACCAACATCACGTTGTTCGGTTTCAGATCGCGATGCGTGATTCCGATCGCGTGCGCGGCGGCGATCGCCTCGAGGACCGGCCGGAGCAGCGCGAACGCCTCCCTCGGCGCGCGCGGCGAAAGGTCGCGTCGCGAGGCGAGGTGCGCCTCCAACGTCTCACCCTCGAGCCACTCGAGGACCATCCAGGGCACGTGTCGCACGCCGTCGAGCGCCGTCACGCCGACGTCGAGCACGTCGACGACGGCAGGATGATGGAGACGCGCGATCGCCTTCGCCTCCTCGACGAAGAGCTCGACGTGATCGGACCAGGCCGTCACCCCGTCGTCGAGCTGCGGCCGGAGGACCTTGATCGCAATCGGAAGGTCGAGCTCGAGGTGACGCCCGGCGTAGACGATGCCGAAGCCACCTTCGGCGACGACGCGCTCGACGCGATATTTACGCGCCAACGTCTTGCCGACCAACTCGAAGACGTCGGAAGGATGCGCTCGTCCCTCCATGTCTCGGCTCATACTACGGATGCGCGCATGCGACCTTCGCGGCGTCGCATGCCACTGCTCAGGTGTCGCAGTCTGGCGCGGCGCCGCGAGAGCGGGCGGGCAGATCGCACGACGTGGCCCCAAATCGCGTGCTGGCGTGGCCCGTGCTATTCCCCGCCGCGACTCGCGAACCCCGAGCTCATCGAGGAGATTTCCATGTCCAGCCGCGTCCTCCACTTCGCCGTCACGTCGTCGCTCTCGTCATTGATCGCGCTCGCGCTCTCCGCTTGTGTGGTCGCAGGCGAGCCCAATGGTGCCGAGGAGAACGTAGCTGCCGAGCGAGCGTCGGTGACGGTGACCCCGGTCGCCTACCCGCCGGCGAACGCGCAGTACTGTCCGCAGACCGATCCGAAGCTCGTGGCGTCGTCCGCCTGCAGCGTCAGCGTCTCGTTCCCCCACGTCGTCAGCAGCCCGAGCCCTTACGCGTTCTTGAATGGGCTCGTGGAAAACGGATGTGTGTCGGTCACGGTGTCCGGCCCAGCCCTCGCGACGACGGACTTGATGCTCTGTCCAGACAACGCCACGACCACGATCGCGACGTCGCACATCGGTCCCGTGCGGGCGAGCAAGCTCGACAAGGCCTATTGTTCGCCCTGCGTTCCGAAAGCCCCTGCCGGCCAGGTCTACGTGAAAATCTGGACCGACAGCGGGCCGGGCTGCACGAGCGGTTGTCTTCACCAGCACTGAGTCCGTCGCGCCCGCAGAGGCGCAGCGTCACCGCCGCTGGCGAAACGACTCGGCGTCGATCTCGAGCCTTTGCAGCCACCGCTGCACCTGCCGGCGCGCCGTTCCCATCAAGCGCGCGACCTCGCTGACGTTGCCGTGCGTCTCGGCGAGCTTGCCGAGGAGATCGCGCCTGAGCGCCTCGTCGGAGGGACCCGTGAGGCCGCTCTCGGCGTCCTCGGTCGCGGGCGGCTCAGCGTCGGCGATCGCGCTGGGAAGCTCTTTCAGCGTCACGAGGCCGTCGTCGTCGGCGAGGACGCAGATGGCGGCGAGGCACTGCTGCAGCTCGCGCACGTTCATCGGCCACCGGTAGCGGAGCATCGCCGACACCACCTCGTCGTCGAGCTCGATGCGCGGCGGCGGCACGACACGTCCTTGTTCGACGAGCCCGGCGATGAGGAGGCCCAAGTCGACGATGCGCTCACGGAGCGGCTCGGCCTCGAAAACGAAGCCTGCGAGGCGCGCGTAGAGGTCACGACGAAAGCTACCCTCGGCCATCCGCTGGTCGAGTGGGGCGTGCGTCGCGGCGATGACGCGGACGTCGATCGGGATCGTTTGGCTACCACCGACCGGCACCACCTCTTCTTCTTGCAGCACGCGGAGCAGCGCGGCCTGCGACGCCGGCGGGAGATCGCCGATCTCGTCGAGGAGCAAGGTGCCTCCCGCGGCCGCACGAAAGAGCCCGGGCTCGTCGCGGAGGGCTCCGCTGAACGCGCCCTTCACGTGACCGAAGAGCTGCGCCTCGACGAGGTTTTCCGGGATCGCTCCGCAGTTGACCGCGAGGAACGGACCGGGGCGCCCGGTGAGGCGATGAATCGCCCGCGCGAGGACCTCCTTGCCGGTGCCGGTCTCGCCGAGGAGGAGCGTCGGCAAGGGCGATGCTCCGACGCGCGCGAGCCTGGCGAGTTGTTTCGCATAGAGCGGATCGAGCGTGGCGAAGCCGAGCGGCTCTCGAGCCTTCGACGACGGATCGAGATCGCCGGCGTTGCCACGTGAGGCTTCGTCGACGATCTCGCGATAGATGAAGTGCGTCTGACCGAGCTGGAGATGATCGCCATCGGCGAGGCGCGCGCTCGTCACCTCGGCGCCATTGCGCCGCGTGCCGTTGGTCGAGCCCCCGTCGGTGAGATGGAAGACGCCGTCGCGCCGCGCGATCGTCGCGTGCGAGGTCGACATCTTCGCGTCGGCGACGATCAGCTCGCGTCGACGATCGTCTTGTTTTCGTAGGCTTCGCGCGTCACCTCGTCCGATCGTGAGCTCGTCCACCTTGGCGAGCGAGACCCGAAGGCCTCCAGCGCCGAGACGATTCGCCTCGAGCACGAGAAAGAGAAACGGCTCCACCGTCGTCGAAGGATGGCGCTTGTGCGCCGTCGCGGGCTCGGTCTGGTCGCGCATCGATCGAACAGTCTACTCGGACCTCGACGCGCGCGCGCCTGCGACGCGTCCGCGCGTGCATGCAACGCCGCCGCAGTCGCAGCGCGCGCCGCTTTGCGCTACCAGGGCAGGGTGAACGACACGCAAGACCGGCGCATCTGCGTCATCGTCAACGGCAACGCCAAGAGCGTCACGCGCGAGGTGGTGGCGACGCTCGACGAGATCCTCGACGCCGGCGACCTCTTCATCTCCCGATCGGTCGAGGACGGCGCCAAGTTCGCGCGAACGATCATCGAACGCGAATACGGCACGGTGCTCACCGGCGGCGGCGACGGAACCTTCACCAGCGTCGTCACGCAGGTGGTCCGCGAGGCGCGCGCACGCGGTGTGAAGCCTCCGCGCTTCGGTCTCCTGCGCCTCGGCACCGGCAACTCGCTCGCCTGGGTGGTCGGCGCCTCGAAGGCCAAAGGTCGCGGGCTCGCGGCCGACGTCGCGCGCCTGAAGAGAGACGCCGGCGCGAGACCGCTGCGTCTCGTCGAGGTCGAGGGCATCCTCGCGCCCTTCTGCGGATTCGGCATCGACGCCAACGTGCTCGCCGACTTCCACAAAGTGCGCGACGGCTTCCGCAAGTTGCCGCTGCCCATCTCCTGGACGGGTGGCGCGCTGTCGTACGCGGTCGCGGCGACGACCCGCACCATCCCCAGCTACCTCGTGAAAAAAGTCCCCTACGTGCGGGTCATCAACCTCGGCAGCGACGCGGTGCACATGGGCGAGAACGGGCGCCCCGCGGGCACGCCGATCCGCGCCGGCGAGGTCATCTACGAGGGAAAGGCGCGCATGGTCTCGGCGTCGACCATTCCCTACTACGGCTTCGGCTTCCGCGTCTTTCCCTTCGCCGACGAGCGGAGCGATCGCATGGCCCTCCGCATCACCACCATCGGTTCGGTCGAGTTCGTCCGCCATTTCAAGGAGATTTGGCGCGGCGAGTACCGCAGCCCGACCACGCTCTTCGATTATCTCGTCGACAAGGTGCGCATCGAGGTCGAGCCGCGGACGGCGTTCCAAGTCGGCGGCGACGCGATGGGCGATCGCGACGCGGTCGAAGTGGCGATGTCCGCCGAGCCGATCGAGATCGTCGATTTCTACGCGCCGCCGCGAGGGTGAGTCCGCGGTGAGTCCGCAAGGCTGCCCCAGCGCTGGAATGGCTCGTAACCCGCGACGCGTTATGTCATGACCTCCAGGTACCGATTCGATGCCGAGGCGTCGTTTGCGATACGTGATTGATCCCGGAAAAAGCAGCGGAGAACGAGCAATGGCGAAGGCGAAGGTCGCGGTCATCAAGGTGAAGCCCCAATCCGTGCTGCGCGATACCGTGCGGCTCTGCGAGCTGGCGGGAATGAGCAAAGTGCTCGACCCGAAGGCGACCACGATCCTCAAGGACAACATCTCGTGGCACTTCCCCTTCCCCGGCGCGAACACGACGCCGTGGCAGATGGAAGGCACCATCCTCGCGCTGCAGAAGGCCGGTCTCACCGACATCAGCTGCGTGCAGAACAAGACGGTCGTCACCAACGCCTTCAAGGGCGAAGACCTCAACAACTACATTCCGCTCTTCAAGAAGTACCAAATCCCCGTCCTCTACAACTTCAAGGACGAGGACATGAAGTGGGTCGAGTATCAGCCGAAGGCGAAGATGCACGTCCTTCCGAACATCTTCCCGGAAGGCATCTTCATCCCCGACTACTTCTTCGGGAAGAACATCGTCCACCTGCCGACGGTGAAGTGTCACATCTACACGACCACCACCGGCGCGATGAAGAACGCGTTCGGCGGGCTCCTCAACACCAAGCGTCACTACACGCACTCGTGGATCCACCGAACTCTCGTTGACCTGCTCGCGATTCAGAAGGAGATCCACAGCGGTCTCTTCGCGATCATGGACGGCACGACCGCCGGCAACGGTCCCGGGCCGCGGACGATGTTCCCGGTCATCAAGGACTACATGCTCGCGTCGGACGATCAGGTCGCCATCGACGCGGTCGCCGCCAAGATGATGGGCTTCGATCCGATGACGCTCGAGTACATCAAGGTCGCGCACGACGACAAACTGGGCGTCGGCGATCCGCGTGACATCGAGATCGTCGGAGACGACCCCGAGCAGGTGAAGCGCGAGTCGTGGCGCTTCTCGGTCGGCGACAACGGCGCCAGCATGGTCGGCGACTTCATCTGGTTCGGGCCGCTGAAGCGCTTTCAGCGCCTCCTGATGCACACGCCGCTGGTGAACGTTTTCATCATGGGGAGCGAGGCCTACCACGACTATTACCGCTGGCCCCTCAAGGACAAGAAGACCTTCGAGGACTGGAAGCACGACACCTCATGGGGTCGTCTCTTCGCCGCCTATGAGCGTGGCGAGGCCGAAAAGCAGCTCGATCAAGTGCGCGTCTGACCTCGTGTGACGATCTCGCGGCTTCGCTCGCCCTGAGGCAGCCCCTCCCGCGACCGAGCGAGGCGAGACTTCGGCACGGTGGGCCGCTATCCTCCTCATCTGGCTCCAGCTGAGCCAGATGGGTTCGGGTAGTGGTTGCGCGGCGCCCTGTACGTCGCGAAGGGGCACGTGTCGGCGAGCATCGTCAGCAGGGTCGCAGATGAATTCGGCGGGACCGACCGCTATGCCGTGGTGCGCCGCATCGGTGCAGGCGGGATGGGCGTCGTCTATCACACCGTCGATCGCGAGCGAGGCGTCGACGTCGCGCTGAAGACGCTCCGCCACCTCAACCCTGGCGCCATCTACCACCTGAAGCAGGAGTTCCGCTCCCTCGCCGATCTCGCGCACCCCAATCTCGTGACGCTCCACGATCTCGTCATCGGCGACGGGCTCTGGTTCTTCACGATGGAGCTGATCGACGGCAAGGACTTCGTCGCCTACGCCCGTTCGAGTCACGCGGCGCCCGCGGTCGAGACGATGGATGCCGAGGTCGCACCGAGCGCGCCGCCGTCGGCTCCCCGGGACGCGCTCGCGGCTGGCTCTCGCGTGCAGCTCAGCTCACGCCTCGACGTCGCCCGCCTGCGCAATGCCTTACGACAGCTCGTCGAGGGCATCGCCACGCTGCACCGCGCGAGCAAGCTCCACCGCGACATCAAGCCGTCCAACGTGATGGTCGAGCCGAGCGGGCGCGTCGTCATCCTCGACTTCGGCCTCGCCGCCGACTTCGCGGCGATGGACGATCGCGACCGTTCGGCGATGGATCTCAACAGCGCCGAGCAGACCGTGCTCGGTACGCCCGAGTACATGTCGCCCGAGCAAGGCAACGCCAGCCCGGTGCCGCTCGGACCGGCGACAGATTGGTACAGCGTCGGCGTCATGCTCTTCGAGGCGCTCACCGGCGGCCTGCCCTTCCAAGGCGGACCGCTCGAGATCCTGATGGCGAAGTGCGAAGCCGACGGTCCCGCGCCGAGCGAGTTCGTCGACGGCGTGCCGGAAGATCTCGATCGACTCTGCGCCGACCTCCTGCAGCGACGTCCCGACAAGCGGCCGACTGGAGAAGAGATCGCGCGGCGCATCGAGTCGACGTCGGTGCCGATGCCGGTCTCGCAGCGCAGCCTCCCAGCGCCTCCCTCCCAGCGCAGCGGCGCGCCGCTTCCGCTCGTCGGACGCGAGATGCACACCGCCATGTTGCAGGCGGCCTTCGCGCGCACACGGCAAGGTCGCGCCATCGCCGTGCACGTCTATGGTTCGGCCGGCCTCGGGAAATCGTCGCTGGTGCGAAACTTCATCGACTGGGCAGTCGAGTCGCAGCGTGCGGTCGCGCTCGTCGGCCGCTGTTACGAGCGCGAATCGGTGCCCTACAAAGCGCTCGACGGCGTCATCGACGCGCTCTCGCGACATCTCCGCCGCATGTCCCGGCTCCAGGTGGAGGCGGTCTTGCCGCGCGACGTTCGCGCCCTCTCGCGGCTATTCCCGGTGCTCCTTCGCGTCGAGTCGATCGCCAAGGCGCCGAAGCTCGCGCTCGAGCAGGCCGATCCGAAAGAGCTGAGAAAACGTGCCTTTGCTGCGCTTCGCGAGCTCCTCGCGCGGGTCGCCGATCGTCGTCCGCTCGTCGTCGCCATCGACGATCTGCAATGGGGCGACGTCGACAGCATGACCTGCCTCGTCGAGGTCCTCCGCCCGCCGAGCCCGCCCGCGGTGCTCTTCATCGCCAGCTATCGTCGCGAAGACGTCGACAAGAGCCCCGCCCTGCGCGCGCTCGAAGCCCTGGAAAATCACGGAGGGTCGAAGGCGTCGATGGCGCGCATCACGGTCGCGCCCGCGATCGTCGATCTGCGACGGAGCACGAGCTCGCTCCGCCGCGTCCGCGTCGACACTGCGTGCGAGGTGCGTCGACTGGCGATCGAGCGGCTCGGCAACGACGACAGCGCCGCGCTCGTGAAGACCCTCCTCGACGCCGAGAGCCCGACCGTCCGCGCGCACGCCGCCACGATCGTCGCCGAAGCGGGTGGCAGTCCCTTCCTCACGCTCGAGTTCGTTCGCTACCTGCGAGGCCTCGAAGAGCGCGGCGAGGGGCTCGATGGCAAGGCGATCACCATCGAGGCGGCAATTTCAGCTCGTTTCGATGCGCTGCCCGACGACGCTCGACGTCTCCTCGAAGCGGTCGCGGTCGCGGGTCACCCGATCGCGGTGGACGTCGCGCGCAAGTCGGCGGGGGTCTCCGACGAGCGGCCGGCGCTCGCGCTCCTTCGTACGCAACAGCTCGTGCGCACGTTGCAGGTCGGCGAGCTGGCGACGACCGCGCTCGAGACCTACCACGATCGAATTCGCGAGGCGGTGGTGGCGCGGCTCACGCCGACGACGCTGGTGACGATGCACCGCGCGCTCGCCCGCACGCTCGAGGCCTCGGGAAATGAAGACCCGGAGGCGATCTGCACCCATTACCGCGCCGCCGGCGACGACCTCAAAGCGAGCGCCTTCGCCGCCCTCGCCGGTGCACGCGCCGCGCGAACTCTCGCCTTCGAGCGCGCGGCGATGCTCTATCGGCTGGCGATCGAGCTCGGCGACGCCAAAGATCCGGCGACGCGCGGACATCGCATCAAGCTCGCCGACGCGCTCGTCGACTGCGGGCGCAGCGCCGAAGCCGCCCACGAGTACTTGGCAGCGGCAGCCGGCGCGACGGGCGACGAGGCGCTCGATTTGCAACGTCGCGCCGCCGAGCAGATGCTGGTCAGTGGTCACATCGACGAAGGTCTCTCGGTCGTCCCGGCGGTGCTCGAGGCCCTTGGCGCCGATCTCCCCGAGACCCCGCGCGGCGCCCTCAGCTCGCTGCTCTTGCGCCGCTTTCAGCTGTGGATGCGCGGGCTCGAGCCGTCGAAGCCGAAGGCCACCGTCGATCCGCGCGAGCTGCTCCGCATCGACACCTATTGGTCGCTCGGCATCGGCCTCTCGATGGTCGACAACATCCGCGCGCAGGACTGTCACACGAGGCACCTGCTCTACGCGCTCCGTTCGGGCGATCCGTATCGCGTCGCTCGCGGTGTCGCCGCCGAGGCCGGCTTTCGATCGTCGGTCGGTGGACCCGCTCGTGCGAAGACGCGCGCGCTCGTTCTTCGCGCACAAGAGCTCGCCGAGAAGGTCGGTCACCCGCACGCGCTCGGGCTCGCCGCCGGCGCCGCGGGGCACGAGAGCTACCACCTCGGCGAATGGCACGTCGCGCGTGAACGCCTGGAAAACGCAGAGAAAATCCTTCGCGAGCGCTGCGCCGGCGTCGGTTGGGAGCTCGCCTCGGTCGTTACCTTCCTCCTCGGCGCGCTCTACTACCTCGGTGACGTTCGCGCCCTCGGCGATCGCGTGCCGGCGTTGATCGACGAAGCCGAGCGACGCGGCGATCTCTTCCTTCTCACCAACCTCCGGCTCGGTCACGCCAGCTTCCTCTGGCTCGCGGACGACGATCCCGACGGCGGCCTCCGCGACGTCAAGAGCGCGCTCGATGGTTGGTCGCAGCGCGGCTACCACGTGCAGCACTACTACGAGCTGGCGGCACGCGCACAGATCCTCCTCTATGCCGGCAAGGCGAAGAAGGCGCTCGAGGCGCTCGATGCGGCGTGGCCGGCGCTCGAAGCGTCGTTCATGTTGCGGCTCCAGCGCGTGCGCATCGAAGCGTTCGTGCTCCGCGCGCGCACCGCCCTCAGCTGCGCGAGCCTCTGCGAAGGTGCCGAACGCGAGGCGCTGATCGCGAGAGCACGCAAAGACCTCACCCGGGTCGAGCGCGAGCACATGCCTTGGGGCGACGCCCTCGTCAGGCTCGCGCGCGCGGGAATTTTCGGCCTCCAGGGTCACGCCGAGACCCAAGCGAGGGAGCTCGAGGTGGCCGCCGATCTCCTCCAGAAGTGCAACATGCACCTCCACGCCGCCGCCGCCCATCACCGCTTCGGCGAGCTCGTCGGCGGCGACGACGGCAAATCGACCCGCAAAGAGGCCGACGCGTACTTCGCCACCGAGGGCATCGTCGATCCAGAGCGAGTGACGCTCCTGCTGGTCTCGGCCTAGCCCCTGGCGCGAGGCCGCTGCGACAATTCCGCCCAACGTCAGGGAGCGAGAAATGCCCAGCATTTCTCGCCTCCGACTATATACTCCCGCGCGATGTCGATTCGTCTTCGGACGGTGCGCGGGAAGCTGACCGCGCTCGTGGCGCTCTCGGTGGTCGTCATGTTGGCGACCATCCCGGTGCTCTCGTGGCTGCTCCATCGTCAGCTCATCGACGAGGTCGACGATCGCGTCGTCGAGGCCGAGCGCTCGTTCCAGACCGAGCTCGACGACGACCTCAACGAGATGACGCTGACCGCGCGAATCATGGCGGTCGACGAGGAGACGGCGCTGGCGCTGAAGACGCACGACGCGGTCCTCGCGCTCGAGCTCGCGAACGAGTTCGCCCGCGTCTATCCGGAGCTCGACATCGTCTTCGGGGACGCCGAGGGCAAGGTGTTGGCGCAGCTCGGGGTGACGGCGCCGCCCGATCGCATCGACTCCATCGCCGAGCTCGCCGGCATCAAAACCGGCGCTGATTTCGCCGGCATCATCGCCCACGGTTGCGAACATCCGCAGAAGGGTGGTCCGCCGGCGCTGGTGGTCGCGCGCGGGCTTCCCGGCATCGGCTCGGTCGTCGTCTGCCAACCGATCGGCGATCGCTACCTCGTCAATTCCGGCGGGAAGCTCGGCCTCGAGCTCTCGTTTCTCGATCCGACGCGCCGCTCGCTGGCGACGACGGCGAAGTTCCCCAAAGGAGCGAGTCCGGCGGCGAGTGGCGCGGTCACGATCGTCGACGACGGCAACACGACGTGGGCGACCGCCACCTACGAGCCCAAGGGCCTCGTCGGGACCGAAGGCAAATACGCGATCATCGCCGCGCTCGACGTCGGCGACATCCAGACCATCGTCCGCCGCAACCTCATGCTCGCGCTCGCGGTCATCCTCTTCGCCGCCGTCGTCTCGGTGGCCTTCGGTTGGCGCCTCGCCTCGGTGATGTCGAACGCCCTTCGCCGGGTCAACGACGCGCTGAAGAAGCTCGAACAGCAGGAATACGTGCACGTCGTCGGGGTGCAGACCGGCGACGAGCTGGAAGATTTGGCGAGCGGCTTCAACACCATGGTCGACGGCCTGAAGGAGCGCGACAAGCTGCGCACGACGATGGGCAAGTACATGACGGCGGCGGTGATGGACAAGGTGATGAGCGGTCAGGTCGCGCTCGGCGGCGAGTCGCTCGACGTCACCATCCTCTTCTCCGACATCCGCAGCTTCACCACGCTCAGCGAGAAGATGAACGACGCGCAGGCGCTCGTGGCGCTCCTCAACGAGTACTTCACCGAGATGGTCGGCATCGTCATGCAAGAGGGCGGCGTCGTCGACAAGTACATCGGCGACGCGATCATGGCCGTCTTCGGGGCGCCGGTGTCGAAGCCGGAGGACGCGAAGAACGCTGTCCGCGCCGCGGTGCGCATGAGGCAAGCGCTCCGTCACCTCAACGCACGCCTCGCCGAGCGCGGCATCGAACCGATCAAGACCGGCATCGGGCTCCACACCGGCCCCGTCGTCGCCGGCAACATCGGCAGCGAAAAGCGCATGGAATATACGGTCATCGGCGACGCGGTGAACCTCGCCTCACGCCTCGAGAGCAACACCAAGGAGCTCGGCGTCAACATCCTCATCAGCGAGGACACCTACGAGCTGACCAAAGACATCGTCGTCGCCCGCGCGATCAAAGAGATTCACGTGAAGGGGCGCGTCAAAGGCGTGATGACGTACGAGGTCCTCGGCCTCGAGGGCGAAGAGCCGCTCGAGAGCTCGCGAGCGAAGTCGGTCTCCGACTCTACTGACGGGACTGACGCGACGGACGCTTGATTCACTCGCCGTCGGCCGGCTTCTCTTCGCGCCCGAATTGCAGGCGATAGAGGCGCGCGTAGAGGCCGTCTTGGGTGAGCAGCTCTTCGTGCGTACCGGTCTCGGCGACGCGCCCGCGGTGCATGACGACGACGCGGTCGGCTTCGCGAATGGTCGAGAGCCGGTGGGCGATGACGAGCGACGTGCGATTCTCGAGCACCGCGTGAAGGGCTGTTTGCAAACGCGCTTCGGTGTCGCTGTCGACGCTGGCCGTGGCTTCGTCGAGGACGAGCACCGGCGGATCGCGATAGAGCGCGCGGGCGAAGGCGACGAGCTGCCTCTCGCCGGTGGAGAGGCCGCCGCCACGTTCGCCGACCGAGGCCTCGAGACCGCCCGGACGCGCCTCGAAGAACTCGAGAGCACCGATGCGACGGAGTGCCGCGCGTACGCGTTCGAGGTCGATGTCCTCGCCCATCGCGACGTTGGAGGCGACGGTGCCGGAGAAGAGGTAGACGTCTTGCGGAACGACCGCGAATTGGCGGCGTAGCTCGTCGCGCGGGTAGTCGCGGACGTCGCGGCCGAGGACGCGGATGACGCCGCCGTCGCGTTCGTAGAGGCGTAGGACGAGCGACGCGATGGTGCTCTTGCCCGCGCCGGTGGCCCCGACGATGGCGATGCGCTCGCCTTTGCGGGCGACGAGGTCGACGCCTGCGAGGGTCGGGGTGCCCTTCTTGTAGGAGAACGTGACGCCGGAGAGCTCGACGGCGAGCTCGGTGTCACCCGTCGGCGCCACGGACAAACCCGCCGATTTCGCGTCGGGAGCGTCTTCGATGCCGGGCGTGTCGAGGAGCTTGAAGACGCGCTCGGCGCCCGCCATCGCCGACTGGAGCAGCGTGTAGCGCGCCGTGAGATCGCGAATGGGGACGAAGAACTGCTCGACGTATTGGAGGAACGCCACGAACGTTCCGAAAGTCACGACCGCCGCGCCCCACTTGGCGCCGCGGAAGCCGACGAACCAGAGGATCATCGCCACGCAGACGATCGACACGCCCTCGACGATGGCGTCGAGCATCGCGTCGTAGAGGATGGCGCGGTTGTTGGCCTCGCGATAACCCTCGTTTTCCCCGTCGAATTCGCGCTGACAGGCCTCTTCGCGGCCGTAGGCCTGGGTCACCGCGACGCCCTGCACCTGCTCGCCCATGTAGCTGTTGAGACGCGCGGTGCGAGCGCGGATGTCGCGGAAGGCGTCGCGGGCGCGGCGGCGAATCCAGTTGGCGGCGAGCGCGAGGATCGGCAGCGTGAGGAGCGCGATGGCCGAGAGGTGCCACTCGAGCTGCGTCATCATGACGACGATGAGGACGAGCGAGAGCAAATCGCCGACGGCGTTGAGCGCACCCGAGGCGAAGAGCTCGTTGATGGCGTCGACGTCGTTGGTGACGCGGGTGACGAGGCGCCCGACCGGCTGATCGTCGAAGAAGCCGAGCTTTCCCTTCTGGAGGAAGCGGAAGACCGTGCTGCGCAGGTCGGCCATCGCGCGCGCGCCGGCGAGCTGCATCGAGTACATCTGGACGAAGCGGGCGACGTATTCGACGACGACGACCACCAGGTAGACGAGCGCCGCCTTGTCGATGACGCTGGTGTCGTGGGCGAGGACGCCCTGATCGAGCCCCCACTTCATGATGCGCGGTCGCGAGGTGACGAGCACCGCGGTGACCGGGAGGAGGATCATCGAGAGCACGAGCGAGCGAGCGTGCGGGCGGACGAAGGGCACGAGCCGCTTCATCAGCTGCATGTCGACTGCTTTGCCGAGCGGGTCTTCGTCGTGGAACGAGCGCTTGCCTCGCGGCGGCGCGACCACGCTCTTCGCGGCGTTCTTCGGCGTGTTCTTTTCGGTGCTCTCTTCGAGCTTGCTCGCCTGCGCGCTCATTCGGCCCCCGAGTGCGCCGCCGCGGCGGTGGTCTTCTGCGAGCGTGAAGAGACCGCTTCGACCTCGGCGGCGGCCAAGTCTTCGAGCTCTCCGGCGATCGCCTGTTCGTCGGCGAAGCGCGCGTAGAGGCCTTTTTTTGCGACCAATTCGGAGTGGGTGCCCTCTTCGACGACCTTGCCCTCGTCGAGGACGACGATGCGATTGCACCGCGAGGCGGCGGCGACGCGGTGGGTGATGAGGACCACGGTGCGCGCGCGTTTTTGATTCTCGATCGCCTCGAGGATCGCCGTCTCGGTCTTGGCGTCGACGGCGGAGAGAGGATCGTCGAGGACGAGGATCGGCGGCTCACGAAGGAGCGCGCGGGCGAGGGCGATGCGCTGGCGTTGTCCCCCCGAGAGCTGCACGCCGCGTTCGCCGACGATGGTCTCCATGCCTTCGGGGAAGCGCTTCACCTCGTCGAGGACGAAGGCCTCTTGCAAGGCGTGCTCTTCGCGGGCGATCGACTCCGGCGCGTCGGGATCGTCGAGCGAGAAGCCGACGTTGCGGTGCACGGTGGTGGAAAAGAGAAAGCTGTCTTGCTGGGCGTAGCCAATGGCGTTGCGCACGGTGGTGAGCGGGAGATCGCAGACGTCGACGCCGTCGAGGAAGATGGTGCCGCGCGGCGTCGGGAGGAGACGCGGTAAGAGCGAGGCGAGCGTGGTCTTGCCCGCGCCGGTGCGACCGACGATGGCGAGCGAACCGCCGGGTTCGACCTCGAGCGACACGTCGTCGAGCACGCGGCGTTTGCCGTGCGAGAACGAGAGACCCGAGACGCGCAGGCCACCAGCGACCTTCGCCGGCGCGGGCAAGTCTCCCGACAGAACCTCGGGGACCGCTTCGAACACCTCGGCGAGGCGGGCGAACGATGCGCGTCCACGCTGCACGATCGCGAGCATGAAACCGAGCGCCATCGTCGGCCAGGCGAGGCGCGCGAGGGCCGAGAGGAACGCCACGAACGCGCCCGGTGAGAGCCGCCCGTCGATGACCTGACGACCGCCGTACCAGAAGACGACCAAGGTGCCCGCGGTGGCGAGGACGCCGGCGATGGGCATCATCATTCCGCGGAGACGCGCGATCGCGAGGCCCTTGTCGAGGTAGAGCGCGTTGACCTTCTCGAACGCCTTTTCCTCGCTCGCTTCCAGGGCGAAGCTGCGGACGACGCGGACGCCGGCGAGGTTCGCCTGCACCTTGTCGCTGAGCGCGCCGAGCGACTCTTGGTTCTCTCGGTTGCGGAGGAAGAGCGCCCTCGAGAAGCTGCGCGTCAGCAGCATGAGCGGCGGATAGACGACGAGCGAGGCGAGCGTGAGGCTCGGCGAGAGCCCGACCATGACGACGATCGCGGTGGCGAACGCGAAGACCGTGTTGACGACGTTGAGCGCGCCGAAGCCGAAGAGGAGACGCACCTGCGCGAGGTCGTTGGTGGTGCGGCTCATCACCTCGCCGACGGGCATTTTTCGGAAGAACGAGGGGCCGAGTGTGTGCAACTTGGCGAGGAGCGCGCCGCGGAGCTCGTACTCGATGTTGCGACCGGCGTTGAACACGATGTTGCGCGAGAGCACCCGCACGATGACGGCGGCGAAGGCCATCCCGACGAGGATGAGCCCGATGCGCCCGACCTTGTCGTAGGCCTGCGCCGAGAGCGCATCGACGCCGTTGCGCATGAGCAAGTCGATGCCCGCGCGGAGCACGTTGAACGCCAGGAGGTACGCCGTGCCGTGGAGGAACGTCGGCAGGTGACGACGGAGCTGACCGCCGAGCGTGGTCGGGACGTCGGACGAGAGTGCGGCAGGCATCGGTGGGGAGAGGTGTGGATGTCGAGAGCGGGGCTCCCGTCACGCATGATTTAGGGGTTTGTCGCCGCCGCGGCTACCCGCAGCTACCCGCGCCGCCGATGTGACGACGAAAACGCCGTGCGCCGCTGGGCTTCGAGGGGGGAGGCTTTTTCTGCGACCGGCAGATGGGAGGAGGACGGCGGCCGCGGACCGAAGGTGACGGCAGGGGTGAGATCGACGAGCTCGAGGCGCGCCGAGAGGAGGCCGAGGAGGACGCGAGCGCTCCCCTTGCCATCGAGCTCCTGGACGACGCCCTCTTTGCCCTCGAACGGACCTTGGAGCACGCGGACGCGGGTGCCGCGATCGACGACCTCGGCGCCACGGAGCGCGTTGGCGCGCGCGGTGAGCGACGAACCGAGACGAATTCGGGTGGTGCCGCTGCGACCGAGAACGTGCCGACCGAGCTGGCCTGGCGACGCTGGTGATGTTGGCGAGGTTGGCGAGGTCGACGAGGCAGAGGTCGATCGCGGGAGGGGCTTCGCCGCCGACGAATGGAGCGCCAAGGTCGGCCGTTGCTCACCGCCACGGAGCGCCGCGAGCGCACGTTGGACGCGGACCCGCGAGCTCGTCGGACGATCGGGAGGAGGCGCGGGAGGCCGTCGAATCGCTTCGCCGCCAATGGCGAGGAGCAGCGGCGAAAGCGCTAGAAGCGCGTCGGCGAGTTGCTCGTCGAGGAGCGCGGCGTGCTCGATGGCGACGTCACGCGGCAAGAACCAACCGATTCGCAACGGATCGTGTGGCGCGCGCGCGGCGACGATGCGCTCGTGGAGCTCGCGACGATCGAGCGAGGCGACGAACGCGCTCAGGCTCGGACCATCGGCGGGTCCGGTGCGCACTTCGAATGGATCGGGGAGGCGCGAGAGAACGGGCTCGAGGGAGTCGTCTTCGAGCGCGCGCAGTAGGGCACGCAGGCCTTCCGTCGAAGGCTCGAGCGACACCGACACTTCGTCGCGATCGAGGCTGAAACGGAGGACGCCGACGCGGCCCCGTCGCGGACGGAGCAAGAGCGTGACGCCGTGACGGTCGCTGCCGCCGTCGCGACCGTGATCGCCGATCGGCTCGAGGGTCAGATCGACGCCGTCGCGCGCGAAACGCGGCAAGACGGCGCGAAAGAACGAGAGAGCCCTCGCCCGCAGCGCTTTTCGCGGCCTCTCACCGCCCTCGAAGTCGGCGAGGCTGAGAGCCAGGCCAGCGGCGAGGCCAGCGGTGAGGGCGCCTTCGGCAGGTGACCGGGGGCGGCGGGCGCTCGAGGACACGTACCATGAGAGTGCGGGGAGTGGCCTATGGCGTCAACAAGAGAACTCTCGTCGCGGGCCTGTGAATCGATTGCGTGCCAAGCCGTCGAAGGGCCGCTGGCCAAAGTCGCGACCCGAGCTTTGGCGAACGTTCGGGTCGGCGCGACACCTACGCGCGCCGACCATTTTCGGCTAGGGAGCCCCACATCATGCGCAGCTTCGCCCGTTCGCTCTTCGCAGTTCGCCTCGCCTCCGCGTCGTCCATCGTCGGTCTCCTCGCGCTCGCCGCGGCGTGCGGTGGCGGCATGGGGGCCAAGCCCGGGGGCAACCTGATGGATCAGACGTTCGCCGGGCAGAACGCGTGCAACCCGAAGAACCACGATCGTCCGTTCATCATCAACTGGGACGCGACCGATCAATCGAGCTTCCAATCGGCGGCGAAGCGCGACGTCATCTACGTCCACTACGAGGGCTGCGAGCTCAAGGTGCTCGACGGCTGTCGCGACGACTCGGTGGCCGGCACCCTCGGCAGCTACAGCCCGGTGGTGTGGACGAGCGGCGGCGTCGAGTCGATCGACATCCACGACAAGGGCGAGCTCTACGCCAAGCTCCCGCTCGGCGCGCTCTCGCTCAGCGGCAAGGTCGAGAGCGGCGAGAAGCTCCACATGGAGTACTACGTGAGCGGCACGCAGACCGCGACGCGTGAGAAGGTCTACCGCAGCGACCTCACGAAGATGAAGGGCTGCGAGGGCGCGACGCACTTCGTCTACAACTACAACCTCGGCGCCTTCGCGCTCGCCTCGCAGAGCTCGCTCCACGCAGAGGTCAACGGCAGCTACTTCGGCTTCGGCGGCGGTGGCAGCAAGGACAACCTCACCAAGGCCGAGAAGAAGGGCGGCGACATCTCGACCTGCACCGGGCAGTCGGCGAAGGAAGTCGAGAGCTGCAAGGTGCCGGTGCGGCTCACGCTCCGCGCCATCGAGGACGGAGCCAACCCCGACATCGCCGCTTCGAAGACGCCCGACACCGACGAGTCGCTCAACGCCGCCGGAAAGCTCAAGGCCGAGAGCGACACCGAGAAGAAGGCCGCCGAGCACCTCGCCACCGCGAACATCAAGAAAGAGTCGAAGGACGGCAAATCGTGCCTCGCCGAGCTCGACGAGCACGACAAGCTCGATCCGCGCCCGACCGGTCTCTCGACCAACCCGGCCAGCGGCAAGACGGCCGGCCTCCGCGCCGAGTGCGTGATGCTGAGCGGTCAGTGCGACGCCGGCAAGGTCGCCTTCCGCAAGGCGCTCGAGGCGACGAAGGCAGGCAGCATCGGTGCCGAGCAGATGGACAAGATCGTCGACGCCGAGGCCGGCATGTTCTGCCAGGGCTCGAGCATGTCGGAGAAAGATCAGTTCGCGAAGGCGAAGACCGAGCTCACCAACGGCGGCCTCGGCGTGCAGAAGAAGTCCCTCGGCGAGTGCCAGGCGGCCTTCGACACCTTCATGAAGCTCTACAAAAAACAGGGCGGCGACGATCCGGGCAAGGCGCTCACCGGCATCCAGATGCCCGCCCCGAACTGCTTCGCCAAGGCCGGCGACTGCGCCGCGGCGTTCAAGACCTACAAGGCCATCGACGACGCGCGGGACGCCAAAGACAGCCTCAAGTCGAAGAACGAGAAGTTCCTCCGCTCCAACTTCGAGAACCTCGTCGACTCCTGCAAAGGCAAGTGACGAGGCGATCACCAGTCGGATGGAACTCGGCTGCGCGCCTTGCTTCGATCGCGGGCGCGCTCGTGATCGCTTCGTGTAGGCCGCGCGACGGGAACAGCTGCGGTGACGAAGCACCTCGCTGTGGCGAGGACGGCAAAGCGTACGCGTGCGTCGATCGGCGGTGGGAATCGATGCGCTGCGAGGGCCCGTGCAGCGGTGGCACGTGCAAGCCAGCGTCGCCACCGCGCGTCGGCGAGCTCTGCTTTCATCCGCGCTGGTGCACGGAGGGACAGTTCAATGGCTCGATGCCTCCAGGCGCCTGCGCCGAAGACGGTCGCGCGACCCTCGTCTGCGGATGCAGCGATCTGGTTTGGAAAGCCGGCCGCCGTTGCAACGAGCGCTGCGTCGACGGCGAATGTAGCGAGGACCAGCACCTGAAGGAGAAGCCGTGATTTCCAGGACCCGATCGCCAACATGAAGCCCTTCCGGCGCGGCAAATTCGAGGAGCTCCCTGACGCGCCGCGGGTCGCACATCCGTACTTCCAGACCCGCGGCGAGTCGGTGCCGGTCGTCGTGCCGGGGCTCGGCAAGCTCGACGCGCACGTGCGCGTCTTCGGCGAAGGGCCGCCGCTCTATCTCGTGCACGGACTGATGACCTCGAGCTACTCGTGGCGCTACGTGCTCGCGCCACTGGGGAAGCACTTCACGCTCTACGCCGTCGACTTGCCTGGCAACGGTCGCACCGAAGCGCCGCCGGGCGCGTCGTTCCATCCCGACGTCCTCGCTGCGTTCATCGGGGAGGTGCAGCGCGCGCTCGGCATCCACGGCTGCAAGACCATCGGCAACTCGATGGGCGGCTACCTCTGCATGCGCCTCGCGCTGCACGATCCGAGCGTATTTTCTCGACTCGTCAACGTGCACTCGCCGGGCGTACCCGAGGCGCGTCTGCTCGCCCTCGGCGCCGCGCTCACGGTGCCCGGTTCGGGACGACTGCTGTCGTGGATGGTCGGTCGCGACCCGCAGCGCTGGGTGCATCGCAACGTGCACTACTACGACGAGTCGCTCAAATCGCTGGAAGAGGCGCGCGAGTATGCCGCGCCGTTGTCGACGAAGAGCGGCCTCCGCGCCTTCCGCGGTCACCTCCGCGAGACGATGGCGATCGGGCCGGTTCGGCAGTTCCAGCGCGAGCTGCGTGCACGTCGCGATCGCGGCGAGCCCTTCCCGATGCCGCTTCTGCTGCTCTATGCCGAGAAGGATCCGATGGTCCCTCCGCGCTTCGGCGACGTGATGGCGGCGGCGATCCCCGACGCCAAGTTGGTGAAGCTGCGCGAGGCCTCGCACTTCGCTCACGTCGACGCGGTGTCGCGCTTCTTACCGCCAGTGCTGGAGTTTCTCGGGGCTGATCCGCTGATCGGCTGATCGTCGAATCGATCCCCGGTGGCGATTCATAGCCGCCGCAAATACGACAGCAGATCGGCGCGCGCTGCGACGTCGAGCTCGAGCCCGAATTCGTGTCCGACCACCGCGCCCGGCGCTCGCCCGCCGGTGAAGGCCGGATCGATGCGCCCCGGATCGAGCAGCGCCGCGAGCGATGGCAGCGAGGCGTCGTGCAAGAGCGGTCCGCGCGATGAAACGAAGCGCAGCGAAGGTACGCGGTAGTTTCCCGTGCCGCGGTCGTGCGAGAGACCGACGCGTGGATCGGTCCCTATGGTCGCGAGCGACACCGGTGGTCCCGTGAAGGCCGGCGGCGTGTGGCACGAGGCGCAATCCACGGCGAAAATGGCTTCTCCACGCCGTTCGGCGTCGCTCGTGATCCTCGGAGCCGGGACGTCGGCTGCGAGCGACCAGAGGTAGAGCGCGAGCCCGAGGGCGACCTCGCGCGGAGGACGGAGGAGCCCGTTGCGACCGGTGATCATCAGCGTCTCGATGCGCACGGCGAGCGAGATCACGTCGCGCTGCAAGACGTTGCCGTCGGCGTGCAAGTGCGTGACGAAGCGAACCGGACGCAAATCGGCGATGCGGACCGGCTCGGTTCCCTCGGCCGTGGTGACGTCGACGAGACCATGACCGAAGCCCAAATCGAGCTGCGCGTTGGGACGTCCGATCGAGAGGCGACCCTCTTCACCTGGCTGCGCGTGACAGCTGGCACACGAGAGGAAGACACCCGTCGAGCCGTCACCGAGCGGTGCGCGCACGAGACCGCCGATGCCGCGCACGTCGTCGCGCCAGAGCCCGAAGCGATTCGCCGACTCGTCGGTCGCGAGGACTTCGTCGGGCGCGTCGACGAGCTGCAATGGATAGCGGAAGAACGCCGCCTCGCCGAGCGCGCGCAGTGCGTCGGCATCACCTTCCGACGCTGCGGGCGAGACCGACAGTGGGCGAGCTTCGGCGGCGAGCGGCCGGCTCCACGACGAACCGAACGTCGCCACCGTCGCTGCCGGCGGATTCCACTCGGGCGCGAGGCTCCAGTCGCCCGGCGCGCCCGAATCGTAGTGCGCGAGACGGAGCGTCGCGTACCCGTTGTCCTTTACCACCAGCGAATCGACGAGCGCAGCGCGTCGAAAGCTCGGCTCGCGCAAATACCGCTCGAGCGCGGCCTTCGGCGGTGACTCGATCGGTCCGCCAATGCTCGAGGAGCCGCACGCACCGGCCAACATCGCGACGAGCCCGAGCGCGACCCGGACGACGGCCCGATCAGCCATGGCAGCCGGAATCGAGAGCGCACGCCCAATACCCGGCGACGCGATCGTATTGGCACTTGCCGTAGAGACCTCCGTAGTAGCAATCGGCATCGTCGATGCAACGATCGAGCTTGGTGTGGCAGTACCAACCCTCGAGCCCGCTGTTGCACCCCCTGACGACCGTGTTCGGCGAGCAATACCCGCCCGGTCCGCAGTTGGCGTCGACCACGCAATTACCCTTCGCGCAGACGGTGGGCCACGCCTGTCGGAGGGTGGCCGAGAACTCGTTGCGGCAGATGCAGACTTCGCCGGCCGCGCAATCGCCGTCCGCGAGGCACGCATCGTAGGTGCACTTGTCCCTCGACGTGGCGCTGTCGTAGCCGCAGCGACCTTCCTTTCCTTCCGTGCATTCGGCATCGGCGGTGCAGCCCGGGGTGCCGCCGCGAATGCCGGCAATGCGATCGGGCGCACAGGCGAGGGGTGCCGGGCGGTGTCGAACGGGCTCCCGACCCGCTGCGTCGATGGGCGGAGAGTCGGGGTAGCTGTCGAGAAAGACGAACGTGTCGGCGACCGAGTCGGCGACCGAGTCGGCGCCGCCGTCGATCGCCGGTGTGGCGGAATCCGCGGCCGCGCCGCCTTCGGAGCGCCCACCACAGCCGCCGACCGACGCGAAGAGGGCGAGCGTGAATGGAGTGAGCAGGACGACGCGCGCAGCGGTCATCGCGCCAAGATGCCTGGTTTGGTGGGCGAGTGCTACTTGGCATGATGAAAGTTGCGGCCTCGCGGTGACGCGACACCTCGACTGGCGACGATGTCCGGTCTACCTCGCGACCCATGACCCCTATCGAAACCGTGCAGTCGTTCCTCTCGGCACTCGAACGCAGCGAGCGCGACGCCGCCTTCGCGCTTCTCGCGGACGACGTCGTCTACCAAAACGTGCCCTTCCCCGCCGACAAGGGGAAGGCCGCGGTGATGCGCACCTTCGCGCGCTTCGAGAAGGTGATGACCTCGTTCGAAGTGCAGTGGAAAAACATCGCGGCCAACGGCGACATCGTTCTCACCGAGCGCATCGACGTGCTCAAGGGGCCGATGCTCCATCTCGACATCTGGGTGTGCGGCACCTTCGAGGTGAAGAATGGGAAAATCGTGCTTTGGCGCGATTATTTCGACCTCGCCCAGGTGACGTCGAAGCTGGTGACGGGGCCGATTCGCAAGTTGCTCGGAATGGTTTGACCATCGTCGAGCGCCAACGAAGGTCGACGTCTCCGGCACGAGCGCAGTGAAACCTGACATTCGCCTGTCACACCCTGCCGCTACCGTCGTCCCTATGAAGCTCTTCTTCCATCCCATGTCCGGAAATTCCCGTCGCGTTCTCCTCGTCGCCACGCACCTCGAGGTGGCGATGGAGCGAATCGTCGTCGACCTCACGACCGGCGAGCAACGGCAGTCGCCGCACCTCTCGCGCAACCCCAACGGGCGCGTGCCCGTCCTCGACGACGACGGCTTCGTGCTCTGGGAGTCGCGGGCGATCATGCAGTATCTCGCCGACAAGACGCCGGGACAGACGCTGTATCCGACCGAGGCCCGCGGACGCGCCGACGTGAATCGGTGGCTCTTCTGGTGTGCGCAGCACATGGCGCCGGCGAACACCGTGGTGGTGTTCGAGAACTTCGTAAAGGCGATGACCGGCCGCGGTGCACCAGACCCGGCCGAGGTCGCGCGCGGAGAGGCGCTGATTGCCCAGTACGCGTCGGTGCTCGATGGGCACTTGGCGGACAAAGAGTGGGTCTCGCAAGGTCGCGTGACGCTCGCAGACTATTCGCTGGCTTCGTCGTTCGCGCTGGCCGGTCCGGCGCGTCTGCCAATAGCCCAGTATGCGCATCTCCGCGCGTGGCTCGGCCGCGTGCAGGAGCTCGATGCGTGGAAGCGCACGCAGCCAGCGATGCCAGCGAAGGCGGGTTGAGCAAAGACCGAGCGACCTACAGCACCGGCGTACTCTTGTTGTTGCACAACGTGACGAGCTGCACGCGGAGCGTCGACGCGAAGGGTCAGTCGCAAGCTCAGTTGATCGTGTCGTCGCCTGGCGTCGTCACCACCGGCTCGTCGCCGAGGTCGACCACTCGCGAGGCAGCCATGAGGGCGTTGGCGACGTGACGGAGGGCGTCGCCATCGGGCAGACGCATCGTGATGCCGTTGCCGAGGAAGTGCACGTGCACGGTGCCACATCCGCAGCGCGTGATGCGTGCGGCAGCGTTCGACGAGAGCTCGACGTGAGGGCCGCAGGGACGCTTCTTTTTGGTCTTGCGCGCGGCGGGAGGCGTCGAGGACATCGACTCAGGTGTGCGCGCGGCCGGCCCTCTCGTCAAGCCTAGGGCGAGTTATGCTGCGCGCGTGGATTCCTCGCTCCGCATCGGCGTCGACCTCGGCGGGACCAAAATCGAAGCGGTGGTGGTGCGACTCCCGGCCGATTCTTCGAGCGGGCAGGCCCCCGAGGTGCTCGCGCGGGTGCGAAGGCCGACGGGCAGCGAGCTCGGATATGCGCACGTCGTCGAAGGTGCGGCGGCCGTCGTCGCCGACGTCGCGCGCGAGGCGGGGCTCACGTCGCTCCCGAAGATCGGCATGGGCATGCCCGGCTCCATCACCTGGCGCACGAGCGAGGGCCGACCTTCGAGCGCGGCGCTGGTGAAGAACAGCAACGCGACGTGCCTCAACGGGCGGCCCTTCCGTGACGACCTCGCGCAGAGAGTCGGCAGCGCGATCGTCTTCGGCAACGACGCCAATTGCTTCGCGCTCGCCGAGGCGACGATCGGCGCCGCGCGGGATGGCATCGTCACCTTCGGCGTCATCATGGGCACCGGCGTCGGGGGTGGCGTCGTCGTCCGCGACGGGCTCTCCCGCGAAGGGAGACCCCGTGCGTGGGACGGCGCCCAGGGCATCGCCGGCGAGTGGGGGCACGTCGCGCTCGACGCAGGACACGGTCCCGCCTGCTACTGCGGCAAGCGTGGTTGCATCGAGCGCTACCTCGGCGGCCCCGCCATCGAAAATAGCTATTTTTCTCGCGTGAACGAGCGCCGAGACCTTCGAGAGATCGCGGCTCGGGTCGAGAGCGACGAGCACGCGCGGCAGACGATCGACGAGCTCGTGGAGACGTTCGGACGCGCGATGGCCGTGGTCGTGAACGTCCTCGATCCCGACGTCATCGTCCTCGGGGGCGGCGTCTCCAACGTCGAGACGCTCTACGATCGGGGCGTCTCCGCGCTCGCGCGTTCGATCTTCAACGACGAGCTGCGGACGCGCGTGGTGAAGAACGCGCTCGGAGACAGCGCAGGAGTGATCGGGGCCGCGCTCCTCCCCTGACCCTCCGAGCGCGCCTCCGCACCCGTGCGCAGGTGCACGAGTTTGCTTGCCAAGTTGCCCGAGATCTCCGAATCTCAGCGGCTCGGCGCGAGCATATTTCCCGGGAGAGAACGCTTTGGCCAAACCTTGGAAGCCCTTCGTCGTCGCCGCGGGTGACCACCTCGACCAAATCGCGTTTCGACTGGGCACGACCCCCGACGAGATTTGGAACAAGCCCGACAACGCGGACCTGAAGGCGCGTCGCAAAGACCGCAACATGCTCTGCGCCGGCGACGTCGTGATGGTGCCCTCGGAGCCCGTCGAAGGTCTCAGCTTCTCGGTCGGCACCAGCAACAGCTTCAAGGCCGCGGTGCCGAAGGTGAAGGTGCAGCTACGGCTGCGGGGCGACGAGAAGAAAGGAAACGGCGACGGGAAGAACGCGACCTACGGCAATCAACCGTTCGTCGTCGATGGCGCGATGGGTGACGGGCCTCTCGAAGGGACGAGTGAAGCCGACGGCACGGTGAAGTTCGAGGTCTCGGTCCTCGTGCGCGAGGTGATGCTGCGTCTTCCGAAGCTCGGCATGCGCATTCCGATCGCGATTGGCGGCCTCGATCCGATCGACGAGCCGAGCGGCGTCGCGCAGAGACTGCAACACCTCGGCTTCTTGCCGAACGGATCGCCGACGCCGGCCGCGCTGACGCACGCGATTCGAACGTTCAAAGCCCGCAATGGCCTGCCGGTGGACGCCGCGATGGACGATGCGACGCGCGAGGCGATGGTGAAGGCACACGGCTCGTGAGGGGATGAATGGCCGACACGAACATTCGCTACGTCTGGACCGCGACCGATCAGGACGCGTACGACAAGATGTCGAAGGACCCGCCCGGTCCCTGCGCCGGCTATCCGCAGTGCAACAACGAGGCGCACCCTCACCAATGCTTCGCGACGCCGTACGGCCTGCCCGCGACGAGCGCGCACGAAATCGGCGCGGAGATCCCCATCGACCTCAAGAGCTCGGTGAAGTCGGTCAAGGCGACGCGCTTCCACGTCAACCACGATTGGATCGATCCCCAAGGCATCGCGATGTCGAAGGCCGACGGCGTGTGGGCCGACTTCGCGGTGCCGGACGACATCAAGACGATGGGGGCGCTGTGCAAGCACCTCGTGGAGACGAATCCCAACCTCTATCCGCAATCGATTTACGGCGACGTCAAGACCGCCTCGCGGATGCTCTTCGACTACTGGGGCAACACGCGCCATCGCTACGAAGCCACCGCCGAGATCGGGCCGACGATTTGGACGAAGTATTACACGGCCGATCCGGCATCGTTACCGACCCTCACGAAGAAGTCGGTCCTCGCGCAGGTGGTGAGCCTCGAGCACGAGCTGCCGAAGGTGAACGCCGGGCCGAACGTGCTCGTGACGACTGGGCCCGACCCGCTCGAGCTGCGGATCGGGAAGTACATCGACGACATCATGTTTCACGTCGGTACGATCGAAGCGCGGATGAAGACGAGCCGCGAAGTCGGGGCCGAGCGGCACGAGCTCTTGCGCAAGCTTCACGCCGTGCAAGTCATCGGCGAGGTGGCGAAGGGTAGTGACGGCTATCCATCGAATGGACCCAAAGTTGCGGCGGCGATCGGCGAATGGGACGACGACACGTCGCTGATCGGTCGTCTCCGCGTCTTCTTGAACGAGCTCCCAGCCACGCACGGCGGGCGGATGCAGGCGGCGACGCGCCTCCTCGGAGAGGTGAGCCCGTTCACGCGCGATGCAGCGGCGGACGCACATGAATCCGGCCTCGCGCTGGTCGAGCTCTTGCAGCCTTCGACGGTCAATGCGCAGCTGCTCGCCGACTTCACCACGCTCGGCGGCGACGTCGCCGAAGAGATCGCCACCGAGCTGCGCTTTCCATTGTTCGAGCCCGAAAAGGAGTCGATCTTCGACCCTACTCCCCGCTCGAAACGCGCCGCGCTGTACCACAAGCTGGGGATGGCCAAGGCGCGCGGGACGATCGCCATCGCCGAATGCGGGCTGACGCCGGATGGCTACCTCGAAGCACTCGACGCGGCGCCCCTCCATCACGCGCGCTCGCGCAAAGACATCATGGGCCAGACCCCTCGCGAGGTCTTCCTCTCGATCGGCGGTCGATCGGCATCGTTCCTCAGTCTCAGCTTCGGCAACCTCGCGGGGCCACCGAGCTTCACCGTCGCGCTACTTCAGGCCCGGACCGAGCGGGCGCTGGTCGCGCTCGCGAAGACCAAGGACTTCGCGGCCTTCGAAGCTCTGGCGAAGGACATCACGAGCCGCATCCCTCCCCATCTCGTCATCAAGGAGGGGCTGACGACCGCCGAGATCGAAGAGGCCCTTCGTGGAGAGCCGAGCGCGGTGAAGGCGCTCACGACCAAGCTCGGCGCCGCGAAGGCGTCGGTCGCGCAACGAGCGCCCGTGAAGAACGGCATCGCAGTCCTGTTTCAACTCCTCGCCGCGGGCTTCGCCTTCGTCCAAGCCAACGAGGACGACGGATCGGATGGCTTCGTTCACGTCACCAATTGGATCAACTTCAGCCTCGCCGGGAGCAGCGCGATCAATGGCATCGCCGACACCGCGCTCGACCTCGTGCAGGCCGGGAAACTCGAGCTCGGCAGGGTCGGAGATTGGCTCGGGCGCATCGCGAACGCCGAGACGGCCATCTCCACCATCGGCAAGGTCGGCAACTTCCTCGGGGCCTTCACCGCAATCCTCGGTATCGTGACAAGCACCTGGACCTTCATCCAGGCGATCGAGAGCCGGGACGCCAGGCAGATCGTCTCTGCCAGCATCGGTCTCCTCGGCGCGGGCGCCAGCATCTACGTGGCCTACCTGATGATGAAGGGCGCCGCGTCGGGCGGCGCCCTCTTGGTCGCCAACGGCATTGCCCTCGCCTGCCTCGTCGCGACCGGCGTCCTCAGCATCCCCGACATCGAAAAGGCGCTCGCTGACGCGCCGGCGAAATGGGCCAGCGCCATCCTCGCCGAGCTGCGCGCCGCGAGCCTCGTCCAGGCCTTCGAGCAGCTCGACGAAAACAGCGCGGCGATGAAGAGCCTCGAAGAGCTGTGCGGGACGACGATGCCGCCGACCTACGAAGACGACGAGGCTGCGAAGATCGAGCTGCAGAACGTCGGCCTCGACGCCGACGCCATCAAAGACATCTGTTCGGCGGGCCACGCCTTCGGCGACATGTTGCCGACCGGGAGCTGAGAAGCGATGAACGCGAACCCCTTCCAGCTCCGCGCCGGGCCGCTCCTCGGGAGTCAGCTCGAGGTCGTCTCGTTTCGCGGACGAGAGTCGCTCTCCGCGCTCTTCTCGTTCGAAATCGTCTTCCTCAGCTCGCTCGAGTGGAATGCGCTGACGCCGCTCCTCCTCAGCCAACCGGCGACGTTGACGATGGCGGTCCCCGGCGGCTTGGAGAGCTCTCCGCGGCACGTGCAGGGCATCGTCGCCGAGCTCGAGCTCCTCGGCGTGCGCACGCTCGGCGACGACGTGGTGCGCCAATATCGGATGCGCCTGGTGCCGCGCATGTGGCTCCTGCGGCGGAAGAAGAACTCGCGCATCTTCCAGGACGTCACCGTCGTCGACGTCGTCAACGAGGTCCTCGACGACGCCGACTTGGCACGACGCTGGACCTCGTTCGGGCCCTTTCCCCGACGCGCGTATTGTCTTCAATACGAAGAGAGCGACTACGACTTCATCCGTCGGCTCTGCGCCGAAGACGGCATCTACTTCTATTTCGAGCCGCCGATTTCGCCCTTCGACGGCATCGCGGGCGGCGTCGCCGAGGCCATCGCTTCCGACGTGGCGGCGGTGGCGTCGGCGGTGGGCAACGTCGTCAGTGGCATCGGAGCCATCGGCGAAGCGGTCACGGGCACCGCGAAGATGGTCGAGACCATCGTCTCCGGCACCGACCCTTCGGGGTACCTTCCGCTCGAAGACGGCGCGCTGGCGGGCGCGGTGGCCGGGGTGGTGACCGAGGTCTTCGCCTCGGCGGCGGCGGCCATCGGCGAGGTGGGAACGTTCGCCTCTCACGTGCGGGTGCCAGCGGCGACGCTGCCGTTCGTCGAGCGCACTGGCGCGCAGGTCGGCGACGTCGAATCGGTGCATGCGTTCTCGTTGCGTCGTGCCGTGCGTGCGACGAAGGCCGAGCTGCGCGACTACGACTTCGAAAAGCCGCTCTTGCACCTCCGCGGTCGCAGCAGCCAACCGCCGATCCAGCTGGGAAATCTCGGCAACGGCGTGAACCTCGGCGGCGCCGCGACGAACGTCGTCGAGGGCGCCATCGACGTCGCCTCCGATGTCCTCGCCGGTGGAAATCCGGCCACGGCCATCGCCAACGCCGCAGTCTCCCGCTTCGCCGGCGCGCTCGAGCCTGACCTCGAGATCTACGATCACCGCGGCGACTACGACGAACAAGACGCGTCGGAGTCGATGGCCAACGTGCACCTCGAGCAGCACCGCGCCGACGCCACCGTCGGCCGTGGCGACAGCACGTCACGAAGGCTCTTTCCCGGCCTCCGCTTCGGGCTCGCCGAGCACGACGAAGACGCGCTGAATCGCGAGTACGTGGTCACCCAGGTTCGTCACGTCGGGGATACGCGCGCGACCGGCGACTCGCAAAAACGAGCGCTGACGTACGAGAACCGATTTCGCTGCGCACCCGGCACCGTGGCCTGCAGGCCCAAACGGAGGCGCCCGCGCGTGCAGCAGGTGCTCGAAACGGCGATGGTCTCGGGCCCCGACGGCGAGGAGATTCACACCGACGCGATGGGACGCGTGAAGGTGCGCTTCCACTGGCAACGTGACGGTCGCGCCGACGATCACAGCTCGTGTTGGATTCGCCTCTCGCAGCCGTGGGCGGGCACCAATTGGGGCTTTCAGTTCATTCCGCGCGTCGGGATGGAGGTGCTCGTCAGCTTCGTCGGCGGCGACGTCGATCGCCCGATGATCCTCGGCACCAGCTACAACGGCACGCATCCCCTGCCCTTCGCGCTCCCCGTTTCGAAGACACGGAGCGGCATCCGCACGCAGTCGACGCCGGGCGGCGAGGGCAACAACGAGCTCTCGTTCGAGGACTCGGCGTCGAAGGAGCAGGTCTACCTCCACGCCCAGCGCGACCTCGACGAGGTGGTGCGCAACGATCACACGCTCACGGTCACTTCCGACGAGACGATTCGCATCGGCGGTCATCGCAAAGATTCGATCGGGAAAAACGCGACCTACGAGGTGCTCGGCCAGTTCGACGAGACCGTGCAGGGCGACGCTTCGGTGCGGCACCTCGGGACGCGGCTCGACGTCGTCGAAAAATCGGCTGACCAGCGCGTCGGTGGCGCGCGCACCACGCGCCTCGCCGACAAGGACGATCTCGAGGTGAAGGGCACCGCTGATCACCGCTACCTCGCCGATCAGACGACGCGCGTGACCGGCAACCAGACGTGGATCGTCGGCACCGGCGACGCGCCTCGCTCAATGACGTTGCGCGTCTTCGGGACGGGAGCGATCTCCAGCGAAGGCATGCTCGAGCTCGAATCGGCCGAAGGCATCACCCTCCGCTGTGGCAAAACCACGCTCCGCATCGGCAAAGACGGCATCGAGCTCGCCGGCGGAATGATCCGCGTCGCCGGCGAGAAGGGCGGGCTCGAAGCGAGCAAAGACGGGCTGAAGCTCACCTCCGACAAAGTCTTCGCGCAGCTGTCCGATCAACTCCTCGTCAAGACCGACCAAGCGAGCCTGGCGATGGGCAGCGAAGTGAAGATCGACGGTCAGAAGATCCTCCTCAACTCGCCGGCGTCGGGAAAAGACGCTCCGCCACCCGAGCGAAAGCCGCCGACCGAGATTCAGCTCGCCGACGCCGACGGCAATCCTCTTCCGCGGCAGCGCTTCGTCCTCGAGCTCGACGACGGTTCTCAGCGCACCGGCGTCACCGACGACGAAGGCAAGGCGACCCTCGATTTGCCGACCGGCGGGAAGATTCGCTTTCCCGAGTTGAGTGACGTGAAGAAGGGGTGAGCCTCCTCCTCTAGAAGGCCTACTTCAGCTTGCAGGGAAGCAGAATATCCACCGTCGACTTGTCGTCGGTCTGCACCGTCTTGCAGCCGTCGCCGACGATCTTGAGGTGGGTGTGCGCGGCGTCGGCCCAATCCCAACAGCCACCGGCGGGCAGAGGATCACCAGCGACGCACTTCGGGAGATCGGTCTTCCCACCCTTGCCGTCGGTGACGTAGACGCCGGGGCGCGAAGAGTCGTAGCTCGGGTCGGCGGCGGGCATGATGAACTCGCAGGACGACGAGACCTTGCGGATGTTGTCGAGCGCGGCGGCGATGCCGTCGGTGGTGACGCCGGCCGACATGTCGAAGTAGCAAGGCTTCTTCGGCGGCGAGCTCATCGGCGAGGGATCGGCGTCGCAGCCGGCGGGGAGGTTGGCGATGTCGGTGCCGTTGGCCGCCATCTTCGACATCAGCGACGACGTGAGCGGCGAGCTCGGGTCGGCCGAATCGAAGTGCTCGTCGGAGCCCGGGAGACCGATGAAGAAGGTGTCGATGGTCGCCTTGCGTCCCTTGGCGACGAGCGCGACGTAGTCGGCGGGCGTCTGGGTGCCGCAGGTGGGCGCGCCGTCAGTGACGAGAATGACAGCCGTTTTCCCGTCGTATGGGGGAGTCTTGGCGTAGACCTTGGGCGCGAGCCAGCCGTACGAGGCGTTGAGCGCGTCCCACGTCGGCGTCGAACCAGACGGCTTGAGCTTGTCGAGCTCGGCGAAGAGCGCGGTGCGTCCGGTCGAGAGCGGCAACGGCGCCGCGGTCGGCGTCGTGTCCCACGTACAGCCGCTCCCGAAGGTGCCGCTCGTGTAGCCGAAGCGGAAGAGCCCGACCGCGACGTCGTCGAACTTGGGATCGGAGAGCGCCTTCTCGACGCCGTTGCGCGCGATCGTCAGGCGCGTCGGCGAGCCGTCGGACATGCTGCCCGACTGATCGAAGACGATGGCGATGGCGAGGGGGATCTTCTTGCCGCCGTACGACTTGGCCGCGCACGCCGAGTCCTTGTCGAACGTGGTGTCGGTGCCGCCGACGTCGAGCCCGGGTCCGGCGACGTCGAAGCCCGGATCGACCGTGCCGCTGTCGAAGCCCGGATTGGACGAGTCGAGCGAGTCGTCACCGCCCTTGGTGCCTCCATTGGCACCGCAAGCGACGAGGGCCGGCACGACGAACACGAGCGGGACGACGACGGAGAGGAGACGGCGCATGGGGAACCTCGGCGGCGGCGACGGGGGCGGGACCAAGAACCTTCGTATGTAAACGAATTCACCGACCCGCGCAGGATCGTTCCGCCCGGAACACCCGGTTCCGTGAGGACGAGCAACAGGGATTTGCGACTTTCGGAAAGCCGGCTTCGAAAAGCGCGAAGCCGCGCGGGACCGGAGTCACGACGCGGCTTCGAGCAGCGAAGCTCGGAGTTGCTACGAAATCAGTAGCGGTAGTTCTCGGGCTTGAAGGGGCCTTCGACGCTGACGCCGATGTAGTCGGCCTGGTCCTTCGTCAGCTTGGTGAGCTTCACGCCGAGCTTGTCGAGGTGGAGGAAGGCGACCTTCTCGTCGAGCTTCTTCGGAAGGATGTGGACGCCGATCGGGTACTTGCCCGGCTCGGTCCAGAGGGCGATTTGCGCGAGCACCTGGTTGGTGAACGAGCTGCTCATGACGAACGACGGGTGCCCCGTGGCGCAGCCGAGGTTCAGGAGACGACCGCTGGCGAGGAGGATGATCTTCTTCCCGTCGGGGAAGACGAAGTGATCGACCTGCGGCTTGATGTTCTCGATCTTGCAGTTCTTGTCGAGCCAGCTGACCTGGATCTCGGCGTCGAAGTGGCCGATGTTTCCGAGGATGCACTCGTCCTTCATCTTCAGCATGTGCTCGCTGCGGACGACGTCCTTGCAGCCGGTCGCGGTGATGACGATGTCGGCCTGCGGAGCGGCCTCTTCCATCGTCGTGACCTGGTAGCCCTCCATCGCCGCCTGCAGCGCGCAGATCGGATCGACTTCGGTGATCAGCACGCGCGCGCCGAGACCGCGGAGCGACTGCGCGCAGCCCTTGCCGACGTCGCCGTAGCCGCAGACGACGGCGACCTTGCCGGCGAACATGACGTCGGTCGCGCGCTTGATGCCGTCACCGAGCGACTCGCGGCAACCGTAGAGGTTGTCGAACTTCGACTTGGTGACCGAGTCGTTGACGTTGAAGGTCGGGACCTTGAGCGTCCCCTTCTTGAACATCTCGTAGAGGCGGTGCACGCCGGTGGTGGTCTCTTCCGAGATGCCACGGACCGGGTCGCTGCCGGTGAAGAGGTCGGGGCGCTTCTCGTGCGCGAAGACGGTGAGGTCACCGCCGTCGTCGAGGATCATGTTCGGGCCCTTGCCGTCCTTGAAGGCCTTGATCTGCATCTCGAGGCACCAGTCGTACTCGGGCTCGGTCATGCCTTTCCAGGCGAAGACGGGGACGCCGGTGACCGCGATGGCGGCGGCGGCGTGGTCTTGCGTCGAGAAGATGTTGCACGAGGTCCAGGTGACTTCGGCGCCGAGGATGGTCAGCGTCTCGATGAGCACCGCGGTCTGGATGGTCATGTGGAGACAGCCGGCGATGCGCGAGCCCTTGAGCGGCTTCGAGGCGCCGTACTCCTTACGGAGGGCCATCAGGCCGGGCATTTCCTTCTCGGCGATGAGGATCTCTTTGCGGCCCCACTCGGCGAGGCTGAGGTCTTTGACCTTGAAATTGGGGGTCTCGGCCGAACGGGTGGTGTTGGGCTGGACCGACTGCTTGTTGCTGATGCTCGCTTCGTTCATGTGCGTCTCCGGGGGCGTGGGGTCGGTGTCGAAGGTTTGGTGAGTTTCGAAGGCTTGTCGTGCTGAATCGCGGGCGGCGCTGCATTCGATGCGCGGCGGCCGACCATGACTTGAAAGGCCAGGTGCGCGTCGGGGGCGCTTCGTTTGTGCGAGTTGTGCGAGTTGTGCGAGTTCGGCGAACCGTGCGGGGAATGCGCCGGAAGCGCACGCACGACGACGTCGACGAGGTCGGCCCCACGCGCGAGTCGACGGAGCTCGGCCTCGTCGAACCCGAGCCAGAGATCGGCCTGCTCGCGCATCGACTCGTCCTCGTGGGGCGCGTAGTCGACGACCACGACCGCACCGTCGGGCCGCGCGAGCGCCGTCAACGCCTGCAATGCAGCCGCCGGTTGTGGAGCGTGATGGAGGAACCGCGAGGCAAAGACGACGTCGGCCCCGCCGCGCGCGCCGATCTTCGCGGTCACCGACGCGCTCCCGACCTCGCCTTGGAGCAGGTCGACGTTGTCGAAGCCGCGCGCCTCGAGCCGACGCGCACAACGAAAGAGCTGCGCTTCTTCGCGATCGAAGGCGACGACGTGATCGAAGACGCGCGCGAGCACCTCGAGGAGCCCGCCATCGCCAGTGCCGGCGTCGACCGCCAGCCGACGATGAGGAATGAGCGGCGCCAGCGCAGCGAGATAGGCCCCGAGCTCGTGAGGAAAGGCGACGTCGTTGGCACCTTCTTGCGACTCCCGCGCGAAGAACGCCCGACTCTGCGCGTCGCGCGCGCGCACCACCTCACGCACCCGCGAGAGGCTCCCGTCCTCCCGACAGAGCGCCCGTCCGGCGGTGAGCGCGTCGGCGATCACCGGATCGGCAGAGACCCCCTCGGCGAGCCGCACCAGCGCGCGCGTCCCTTCCTTGCGCACGACCACCAGCCCCGCCTGGCGCAACGGCGCCGCATGTCGCGAGACGTTCGGCTGCCCTTCCCCGAGCAGCTCGGCGAGCTCCCCGACCGCCAACTCTTCTTCGGCGGCGAGCGCGAGGAGACGCAAACGCACCGGCTCGGCGAGGAGACGATAGAGCTCCCAACGCTCCGCGCTCATCGCGGCGTGGCGACGAGGGAGATCGAGGGGAGCGCCGGCGGACATCGATGAAGATGTATCTATGCGCGCATGCGCATGAATGCAAGTCATGGGGAGAAGTGCTGGAATTTGCAAGGATTTGCTAGGGCCCGCACCGCGTACGCGCGTGCTGGGATCGGAGGAGCGTGGGGCGCGGGACCGTTTGGGCATCGGGGGCGCCGCGAACCGGGCACCCCCGCACGAGCCCTCACCATCACCGTCGCGATGTTGCTCGTCTCGAAACGCGCCTTCGATACTGCGCTGCATGTCCACCGAGACCGATCGACCGAAGGGCCACGCCGTGCACGAGACGCACGAGAAGCACGAGTCGCCGTCGTGGACCGCGAAAGCTTCCGTCTATCTCGGGAGCTCGGAGAGCATCGTGCTCGCGCTCATCGGGGTCGCCCTCGTCCTGGTGGCGATTCTCCTGCTCTACAGCAGCATGAACGATCTCTGGCACGCCGCCTCGGGTGGGCCGGAGCGGATCGAGCACAAGGCGATCGAGATCCTCAACACGATCCTCCTCGTGATGATGACGATGGAGATCGTCTACACGGTGGCGATCTCGCTCAAGTCGCACACGCTCAACGCCGAACCGTTCCTCATCATCGGATCGATCGCCGGCATTCGGCGGATGCTGGTGATCACCGCGACCTCGACCGAGTCGGAGAACGATCCGTCGAAGTTCCACAACACCCTGGTGGAGCTGGGGCTCCTCGCCGCGACCGTGGTGGCGATGGTGATCGCGATCGGACTCTTGCGCTACAGCCAGCGGAGATTCGTCGATCGCGAGAAGCCGGCGGCGGCCGAATAGAGGCTGATTCCTCGCGTGCGGACGGGTGCGGACGCGGGACTCGTCCCTTGCTATACCGCCTTCATGCCCCTCGTCACCTACGAAGCCCACGAGACCCTCGCTGTCATCCGCATGGACGATGGCAAGGCCAACGCCCTCAGCTACGACATGATGGACGCGCTCGACGAAGCGCTGACGCGGGCCGAGAAAGAAGCGGGCGCGGTCGTCCTCGCGGGGCGCGCCGGGCGATATTGCGCGGGGTTCGATTTGAAGCAGATGATGGCCGGCGTCGAGCAAGCGCAGGCGCTCGTCTCGCGCGGGGCCGAGGCGCTCTTGCGGCTCTATATGCTGCCGTTGCCGCTGATCATCGCCTGCGGCGGGCACGCGCTCGCAGGTGGGGCGCTGGTGGTGCTCACGGGTGACGTGCGGGTGGTGGCGCGCGGCGCGTACCGCATCGGGCTCAACGAAGTGCAGATCGGAATGCCGATGCCTGTCTTGGCGATGGAGCTGGCGCGCGATCGGCTCGTGCCGCGGCACCTCGGAATGGCGACGATGGGGGCGACGATCGTCGATCCCGAGCGCTCGGTCGAGCACGGTTGGTTCGACGAGGTGGTCGACGAGGACAAGCTGATGACCGCGGCGCTCGATCACGCGCGAAGGCTCTCGGCCCTGCCCCGCGACGCCTACGCCAAGACCAAGCGCGCGCTGCGTGAAAAGACGGTGAAATACGTGCGCGAGATGATGGTCGAAGACATGAAGCGGCTTACCCCTCCGGTGTGAAATGAGCTCGAGCGGGAAGGACAAGCCGGCATCGCCCTTCGCGGCGCTCTCGGCGCTGCGCGACAAGCTGCCGGAAGGTCCGAAGAACGAACCGCAGCCGCAGCCGGTGGTGGCGCCGGTGAAGCCGACGAAGGAGCTCGCCGAGAAGCTCGTCGTCTCGCGTTCGACCAAGGGGCGTGGCGGCAAGACGGTGACGACCATCGCTGGCGTTCGTGACGCGCGGGCGCGTGAAGCGTTGGCGCAAGAGCTTCGGCGCGGGCTCGGCTGTGGGGCCACCGTCGATGGAGAGCTCGTGGTGGTGCAGGGCGATCAGACGATTCGCCTGCGAGCGCTCCTCGAGGAGCGTACGCGCAAGCTCATCATCGGCTCCTGAGCCTATTTTTGCGACAAATCGTGCGCGAGTCAGCGCAAGTCAGCGCGCGGCGGTGAACCCCTGCTGCTCACCGGCCGTCTGCTCCAACGAAGGCCGCCGCAACAGCGCGGGCGCCACCGAAGGAGCAAACGATCATGCGCTTCATTTCTTCCCTCTCCGTCTCCTCTCTCATGCTCGTTGCCTGCCTCGCCGCCACTGGGTGCAGCAGCGGGAGTGGTGCTAGCAGCGATCCCGGTGCCGACGGCGGCGGGGGCGGCGGCGGGGGCACCGATCCGATCGTCGGCAAGAGCTGCAACACCGACGGCGATTGCGGCTCGGCGTACACCTGCGAGGGCGCGAAGCCGGGGACGCCCGGAGGGAGCTGCACGCCCGATCGCGCGTGCAGCACGACCGAGTGCAACGACATCTGCCTCGGGCTCGGTCAGTTCGATCCGGCGACCGGCGCGGCGACCAAGGCCTGCAGCGACGACTGCCTCGCGAACGCCAAATGCTGCAGCGGAAGCGGCAGCGGCGGGACCACGCCGGGCACTCCCGGGAAGTGCGCGAAGAAGGCGGGGACCACGCCGCCGCCGAGCGACTCGGGCACCACGCCGCCTCCCGCCGACACCGGCCCGACGACGACGCCGATGAGCTGGCCCGGCACCTGGAGCGTCACCGTCGAATACGACGTCGGTTGCGACGTCGGCTTCGGCACCATCAAGCGCGGTCACAACAAGCACACGCTCTCGATGGCGATCTCTGGCTCGGCCTCGTCGCTCAGCGCGGAGCCGAAGACGCCGACCAGCGGCTGGACGCCGATGTCGGGCAGCGGCGACGACGGGGCAATGACGCTCTCGGGCGAGTTCCCCTTCGAGGACGAGACCGCCACCGTGGTCGGCTCTTCGGAGAACGCGACGACGATCAAGATCAACAGCGTGACCAGCGCGAAGGCCGCCTCGGGGACCTTCGAGGGCCAAGGAAAAGGGCAGTTCGGCGCGAAGTGCACCATTTCTGCCGGCACGATCACCATGGCACGTTGAGGGCGTGCGAGTGACGCGAGTGACGCGAGTGACGCGAGAGACGTGAGGAGAGCGCGCTTGCCACGCCAGGTCGGGTGTCGCCACAATGGCCGACCTCCGACATGGCCGACAAGCGCCCGAGCGAGCAGCTCCCGCTGGCGATTCGCCTCCCCAATGCGCCCGCGAGCTTCGTCGGGCGCAAGGGCGAGCTCTCTTGGCTCCGCGCGGCGAGCACCCGCGCGCCGGTGACGGTGGTGGTCGGCGAGGGCGGCCTCGGGAAATCGGCGCTCGTCCTCGCCCACGTCCATCGACACGCGAGCGCGCAGGTGGCGCGGACGATCTTCGTCACCTACCGCGCCAGCGATCCCAACGAGCACGCCGCGCTCCCGCTCGTTCGCGCGCTCATGCGTGCGCAAGGCGTGGCGAGCGTCGATTGGTCGGAGCTCTTGAGCGCGCCGGAAGGGCTCTGCGCGCTGGCGATCGATCTCGCCGAAGCGGGACCGTGGTGGGTGGTGCTCGACGATTTGCACTCCGGCGGCGAGACGAAGGGCGAGCTTCTGCAACAGCTCTCTCGCTACGCGCGTCGCAGCCGCTTCTTCGCGACGATGCGCGCGACTCCGACCGGCGGCGGGCCCTTTGGCCTCGAAGGGCAGGTTTTGAAGCTCGGCGCCCTGCCCGACGCCGACCTGCGAAGCCTCGCGCGCATTCTCGATCCGGCATGCGACGTCCCGAAGGCGAAGCGCGCGGCAGCCGCGGCCGAGGGCTCACCGTGGCGATTGCGAGAATCTCTCGATGGGAGAGGCGGCATCGACGGGCTCGAGACGAAAGACCATGGAAGGGAATTCGTTCGGGCCCTGGCGCGACTCGAGGTGTCGGTGCCCGAGGACGTGGTTCGTCAGCTCACCCCTCAGGGTGAGGCGGCGCCCGACGTCTCGGAGCTGGAACGGCACGGGCTCGTCGAACGCACGGCCCAAGGCGTGCGCGTGCATCAAGTGGCGCGCGATCGTCTCTCGCAGCATTCGCAGGGCCCGAACGCCGACTCGGTGAGCGATGCCCACTGGCGCGTGCAAACGGCGACGATCCTCGGCGCGCGCGACGACGCGGCGATGCAGTTGCAAGCGCTTCGTCTCTTGCTCGAAGCGGGGCGCATCGGCGAGTTGCGCACCCACCTCGATCGCAGCTTCCATGCGCTCCTCGCCGGTGGCTTCGCGATCGCGCTCTGGTCGGTGCTCGCCGACGTCGACGATCCGGCGCTCGAGACCTACCGGCTGCAGGTCGCGCTCGAGCTCGGAGATCGCGACGCGCTCGCCCGCGTCCGTGCGCCCGCCGTGGGGAGCACCCTCGATCGCTTGCTCTGGGCGTCGGCAGTCCTCGCCAAAGGACGCTTCGCGGAGGCGATCCCCCTCGCCGAAGCAGCACACCGCGAGGCCCATTCCAAGGGCGATCGTGCGCTCGCCTTTCGCGCGCGCTTCGTCCACGCGCAGTGCCTCGGCAACCTCGGTCGGCTCGCCGAGGCGCTCTCGATGCTCGAGGCGCTCGACGGCGACGAGCTCCCCGATCTCGAGTCGCGGGCCCGTCGGGATGGGTTCGCCGCGCAGCTCCTCAGCTTGCTCGATTTGCCGGAACGCGCGATCGCCGCTGCCGACGCCGCACGCCGTCATCTCTTCGAGCTCCCCTGGCCCGAGCGCGGTCACATCGGCGTGCGCGTCGCGCGTGCGCTCTACAACCTCGGTCGGTTCCGCGACGCCGAAGCGGTGCTCGCAAGGCTCAGCGTCGGCGACACCGAGGGCTCCGTGCGCTTCGACGTCGGCCGCACGCTGCGTTTCCTCCGCGCTTGTCTCGCGCACGATCGCGGCGATCACGAGCGCGCGCGGGCCGAGCTGGTCGCGCTCGAGCCCTACGTCGGTCCGACCTCGCTGCTCCGCGCCAACACCCTCATCGCCCGCGGCAACGTCGCAGCGATGGCCGGCGATCTCGAGACGTTGCACGCGGTCCTCGGCGAGCTCTCGGCGATGGAGCTCTCCGCGCACCTCGCGGAAGAGCGCGCCGGCCTGTCGGTGCGTGGGTGCCTGCTTCGACGAAAGGCACTGGAGCTCGCGCCCGAATCGACGCGTGACACCTCGTTCTTCGGCAAGCTCGCCGACCTTCATCGCCTTCGTCTCGAGCTTCACGTCGGTGCGCGCGCGCCGGCCGAAGTCCTCGCCTCGCTCGAAAAGCTCCTCGACGAATCGGTGCGGCTGCACCCTGAACAGCGGGTGATGGCGCGACTGATTCGCGCCGAAGCGCGGCTCGCCGGTGGCGACGGCCGAGGTGGCCTCGCCGACGTCGCCGCCACGCTCGCAGATGCTGCCGAGCACGAATTTCCCTTGCACGAGGTCGAAGCGCGGAGCGTGCATTGCGACGTGCTCCTCGTCCTCGGCGATCACGCGTCGCTGCAAACGGCGACGAGCGGGCTCTTGGCACGGGCGAGGACGATCCCTTCGGCACGGCTCGTCGCGCTCGCCGAGCTCGCGTCGGCGCTCGCGGCTCCGCGGGTCGACCACGCCCTTCTCGAACGACTCGCGACGAGCCATGCAACGGCGCCGGAAGCCGCCCTCCGTGCACGCGCGCTCCTCGGAAAAACTGAGCCGATCGGCGCCGTCGACCGCGTCGTGCTCGAGGCGGTGCGTGCCCGCGCATCGTTCCTCGCGCCCCAGACTTTCGGCGGGCAGAAGCCGGGCGAAGATTGGCGATCTGGCTGGGGCATCGACGTCCACGCGCGAAGCGTCTGGCTCCCGAGCGGCGCGCGCCTCGATCTCTCGAAGCAACCACTCCTGCTCCGCATCGTCGAAGAGCTGGCGAGCCGAGGTGGCGTCGCGACCAAAGAAGAGCTGACGCTCTCGGTCTGGCAAGAGCGCGACTATCACCCGCTACGCCACGACAATCGCCTTCAGGCCGCCGTGCGCAAGCTCCGCCAACGCATCGAAGACGACGCCTCGAGCCCCCGGCGCATCGTCACGACGGAGGACGGCTATGCGCTCGAGGGCTCGGCGAGGCTCGTTCGAGCTCTCGATCAATCGGGCGCACGTGCCACGCGCAGCGAATAGGGCCCTCGCTTGTCTCCCGATCCGAAGCTCGTCACCCGCACGAGGTAGGTCGCAGTCTTCGGCGCGCGAAATGTCAGCAGGCTGTCGAAGCTGCCCGCGCCATCGTCGTCGGTCGCTTGCAGCGTGTCGCCCGAGAAGACCTGCGTCTGCACGTCGAGCGTGCAACAGGTCTCGGTGAGCGACTTGCCTCCGGTGGTCGTGAGGACGATGGTCTCTCCGGCGCTGAGCTGGAGTTGGTACTCATCGGCGAACGCGTCGTTGTCGAGCCGCGCGTCGCCGGCGTCGAGCGCACCTTCGCGGACGTCGCCGATCGCGAGAAGGGATCGCGTCGGCGCATCTCCGACGACCTCTGGAATCGGCACCGGACGATCAGGCAATTCGAGCCCGCCAATCACTTTGGACAATAGCATCGTCGGCATCCAATAGTGATTGATCGGCAATTGCGCGATGGTGACGTCGTGAGCCCGAATGGCCTCCACGACCGACCCTTTGGGGAGATACGAAAAGCGCGCGGCCTTCGTTTTCAGGCGTTTCGCGAGATTTGCGTGATGACCGTTGGAATCGCCCGAATCGCCATAGACGGCGACGAAGCGACGCGGCGATTCGGGCGTCTGTTTGGCAAACCAACTCGCGTAGTAGTCTTCACCACCTGCGAACATCGCATCGAGAAGCACGACGTTTTTCACCTTCTCGGCCAGCTCCCCGCGCGAGAGAATCGTCAGCACCGGATTGAAGCCGGCGCTGTGACCGACGAGCGTGATGCTCTCGACGTCGTCGAGCGTGCGCAGGCCACCGATTCCCGGCGTGAACGTCGCCCCCACGAGCTCCGTGACGAAGCCGGTGAAGTAGCCCTTCTCCACCATCTTGCCGGCCGAGCCACCGCCAAAGAAGGCAAACTGCGGGAGGGCGAAGAGCGTATTGGTCGCCGCGTCGTCGTGGCGCGCGTCGTAGCCATAGCCACCGAGCGGTGCGTCGCCAGGCTTGCACGTGACCTCGCCGAGCTGGGCGAGCTGCGCCGCACACTGCACCGCGCCGTGGAAATAGAGGACGAGATGAATCTTCTTCGTCTCGTCGAACCCCGCCGGCACGTGCGCGACGACGTTGGCCACCCCCTTCGGCACCACGAAGGGCGGATGCTCGAGCGAGGTGGCGAGCGTCCACTCGGGGCGCAGCGGGTGAACGGCGATGGGAGCCGTCGTCGCGGAGGACGAGGTGCTCGCCGCAACGGCCGACGCGTTCGCCGCGGGGGGCACCGCTCCGCTGCGCACCTCGCGCCGACACGCCATCGAGCCGAAAGTCCCCAACAAGAGCGACATCGCGAGCGATGCGCGCGCGAGCGCAGTGACGGTCTGCATGGGAGGCTCATCGCGCGACATCGCTCGATCGTGACACGGCATTGGAAAATTCGAGCGAGAGCGCCCAATGCAGCGCAACGCGCGCGCGGCGAGTTGCGCTGACGCGTTGACCTGCCGAAAGAGCACGACGGATTGGCCCTATTTCCTTGCGTAGAATCACGCGCGCGATCTCGCAGGCCTTGCCCGCAGCTCTACGTTGCCGCGCATGACGACTCATCGAGTGTTCGCACTCAGGTGCATATCCGGACTGGGATTCTTCTTCGCCATCGGATGTGGCGGCCGGGTCGAGACCTCGCCGCCCGGCACGAGCATCTCCTCGGTCGACGGCGACGCCGCCACGACACCCATCCCGGAGGCCTCGGGCGCGGGATCGCCGGACGCGCGCGGTGGAGAGTCCGACGTCCTGACGATCCCTGAAGCAGCAGCCCCCCTCGCGCCGATCGCCGCCGGCTGCCCTTCTGCCGAGCCCTCCTCGGGCGCACGCTGCGAGGCCTCGACCGACACCTGTCTCTACGGCAACGGCTGCGGCGTCGTCGTCGCCGCGACGTGTCCCATCGGCGAATGGTCCGTCACGTCGTTCCCCTGTCGCACGGGTTGCCCGAGCGAAGCCCCCGCCGTCGGCACCCCGTGCAGCGATCCGCCACCGACGTGGACCTGCGAATACACCCGCGATCCGTCGTGCGCCTTCTCGTGCATTTGCGAGGCGGGAAACTGGGCGTGCTTCACGACGTCATGTCGGGAGCCGTCGTAGTCAGACGCGGATTCGCCGCCGACGGCGCGCCAGGAGCCAGCCGATCCCGGCAATCCCCATCACCCACGTGCTCGACGTCGAGCGCGAGGCAACGCCCACATCGCACCCGATCGATCCGGTCACGTCCATCGAATCAGGCCCGCCGTCCGCTCCGCCATCGCCGCCGTCCCCAGGTGCCGCCGCGTCGAGCGTCGTTCCTGGCCCGGCGTCGGTGGTGCTCCCCGCATCCGGGCCGGCGTCGAGCGGCGCGTCCTTGGCATCTTTCGAGAGCACGACGAAGCGCACTTCGAGCGAGCCATCGGCAGGGCCGCCTTGGCCAGGATCGCCGAACCAGGCGACGCCCTCCTCGACGAGGCCGAAGCCGATCTTGGTGTCGCCGATCGCCTTGGAATCAAGAGTGATTTCGAATCGTCCGACCGCACCGGGGGCGACGTCGGCGGCGAGGGTGGAGACGCGCGTGGGGGAGAGCCAGGAGGCGTCGGCGAAGGGGGAGGCGACGTCGCGGGGCGTGGTGGCGAGCTTGGTCTCTCCTGCCTTCCACGTCGCGCTGCCTTGGTTGGTGAGCTCGATGAAGCCCTTGGCGACGTCGCCTTGATGAACGACGTACGCCGTCGGTGAGAGCGGGAAGCTCTGAGCCTTGAAGACGCCCTTGTACTTCGGGGTCACCACTTGGATCTTCACCTCGAGCTGATCGTCCGAGGGGCCGCCCTGCCCCGGATCGCTGAACCAAGCGACGCCCTCTTGGACGACGCCGAAGAACTCGTCGTGCGTGCCGGGCGTGCTCGGCGCCGTGAGGTTGAACTTGAACTTGTAGGTGCCCCCCGGCGGCACGGTGCCGACGACCGCGTCGAGGCGGGTCTTCGAGACCCAACTCGAATCGGCGAAGACGCTCGAACGATCGCGCGGCTGCGTCGTCGCGAGGTGCGTCTTCGAGTCCCAGGTCTTGGCCCCGACGTTCTTCAGCTCGATGTACGACGGGACGACCTGCCCTTCGGACATCGTCATCGTCGTCGTCGCTACCGGGAAGCTCTGGCCGACGAACTGCGCTGCGTAGTCGGGAGTCGTCGTCGCGCCGTAGGCCGCTAGAACGTCTTTCGCGTACTTCACGCGCTGGGTCTCGATGCAGGTGCCGCAGCCCTCGAATTTGTTTTGGAAGACGACCGTGGCATCGGTGACGTTGGTCGTCGCCTTGAGCGCGCCGAGGCCGTAGCCGGAGAACGTCGTCAGCTCGAACCAGATGAAGTCGAGCTGCGCGCTCAACGACCACACCGAAGGACCGCCGTGCGACGCTGCCCACGCCGCGAGGTTGTCACCCTTGTCGCTGTCCCATCGCCCGCCCGTCGACCACTGCGCGAGGCCGCGCCCCGGACCTCCCGGCTGCACCGCGGTGGGGCTCGCGCCCGACTCTTGATCGAGATTGCCGACGATGCCCGCGGCCTGGAAGTTCGTCAGCCCTTTGCCGACGAAGAACTCGTAGCAAGCTTTGTCGTTGGCGAAGAGCGCATCGCGACGGCTGCCGATGCCTTCGTCGTTCGCCGAGGATCCGCTGCACGCGATCATGACGAGAGCGCACAACGACACGAGGAGCGCGAAGAGCGAGCGCGTCGTCAGCGCGAAGAAACGATTGGAGGCGTGGCGCTTCGTCATCGAGCGTCTCCTGGTGGCAATCGCGTGGTGATCGCGAATGACCTGAGTCTAGCCGAGCAAAAGTGATCCTGCTCTTCGGCGAGAGTCACGTTAAGATGACGGGGTGATCGATCGGATCGCCCCCTCACGTCGACCTCTCGGAAATGCCGATGGCCATCAGCGTTGGCGTCAGCTGCTCTTCGCACATTGGGCGATTCCGGCCGAGCTGGTGAGACCACTCGTACCTGCTTCGCTCGAGCTCGACCTCTTCGACGGGGTGCTCTACGTCGGTGTCGTCCCCTTCGCGATGGAGGAGGTGCGCCCGTCGTGGTTGCCGAAATTCGCCAGCTTCAATTTCCTCGAGACCAACGTGCGTACGTACGTCGTTCGTGACGGCGCGCCGGGCGTCTTCTTCCTCTCGCTCGAAGCAGCGTCGTCGCTCGCGTGCATGGCCGCACGGGCGACGTTCGGGTTGCCTTACTACTGGGCGAAGATGCAGCGCGGCGAATCCGACGGCATCGTCACCTACGAGAGTGATCGCCGGATGGGCGGCCCGGCGAAGACTTCATTCCGATACCGCATCGGCGAACCGTTGCCAGCGAGCGAGCTCGGATCGCTTCGACACTTTCTCGTGGAGCGCTATTACCTCTTCGTGGAAAGAGGCGGCGTCCTTCGTCGCGGGCAAGTGCATCACGTGCCGTATCCCGTGCGCGCGGCAGAGATGATCGCGTGTGACGAAGGGTTGATCGAGCGAGCTGGGCTGCCGCGCGCAGTGGGAATGCCTGCGCTGGCGCACTACTCGGAGGGCGTCGACGTCGAGGTGTTCGGGCTGCAGCGCTGCTAACCTCGCCCACCATGCCCCACGCCGTCGATCCGGAGAAATTCAAGGCTGCGGCGGCGCGTTTTCGCAGCTTCTTCGGCGAGCTCGCCCGCGGCTTCCTCGAGCGCGAGGACCTGCTCGTGCAAATCATGCTCGCGCTTCTCTCGCGCGAGCACGTGCTCATGACCGGCCCGCCCGGCACCGCCAAGAGCCAGGTCGCGCGCGCCGTCCTCGGTCGCATCGTCGACGAACGCACCGGCGAGCCGAGCCTCTACGCGCGTCAGTTCACCGAAAGCACGGTGCAGACCGATCTGATCGGGCCGATCAATTTCAAGACGCTGATGGAGACGGGGCACACCGAGCACTTCACCGAAGAGGGAATGCTCGGTGCGGTGCACGCCTTCCTCGACGAGGTGCTCGACGGACGCGACATGCTCCTCCGATCGGTGCTCAACGTGCTTCAAGAGCGCGAGCTGAAGCAGGGCACTCGCGTCACCAAAGGCGCGATCGAGTGCGCGATCATGACCACCAACCGCTATCTGGCGGAAGTGCTCGAGGGCTCGCGCGAGACGCTGCTCGCGTTCGTCGACCGCATCGCCTTCGTCAACTTCGTCCCCAAGGGCTTCGCCGATCCGCAGAACCTCGCTCTCGTGCTGCGCCGGCAAATCGGCGAAGGCGGGGCGCGTGGGCTCGAAGGCGTCCTCACGATTCAAGATCTCGACACGCTGCAGGCCGCTGCCGATGGCGTGATGGTCTCGGACTCCGCCTGCACCGCGCTGGCGCAGCTCCTCGCCGAGCTCGATGCCGAGATGACCGCGGCGGGGCGCGCCGATCCGTCGTTCATTCCCACGCGCTATCTCTCGACCCGCACCGCGGTGCGCGCCGCCCGCATCCTCCGCGCCGCTTGCGTCTTCGATCGCATCACGCACGATGACGCGCGCATTTTTCAGGTCAATCGCGACGACTTCCAGCTCCTTCGACTCCATCTCGTGCTCGGGGGCCCGAGCCCCGCCGCAGCCGCCCAGCTGCTCGCCCGTGAGACCGATCCGCGCGAGCGGCGTCAGCTCGGCATCGTCCGTACCGAGCGAGAGATCTTCGAGCGCTGCGTCGCGAAGCTGCCCGCGCTCGAAGCGCCGCGCTCGACTTCGGTCGATGTCGACAAGCTGGCGAAGATCGGCATCGACGCGGTGACGCGCGCCGACAAGTTGATTCTCCTCTCGGTGAGCAAAGCGCTCGCCAGGCTCGTCGACGATGGCACCGCGGGATCGAGCGCAGCGGCGCGCGTTCTCGACGACTTGCACGGCTCGCTCCACGGACGCGCCGTACGCGCCGGGCTCACCGCGGGCGCCGTCGTCGACTTGCGTGACGGCGTCAACGAATTGGCCGCCATCGCCACCGATCTCGAGGAGGTGAGCGGCGGCGGACGAAGCGTGGCCCGGTGGTTGCGCGGACGGGCGGTGCTCCTCGTCGAGGAGGCCGTCTCGCTGATGCCCGCCACCGACGCGCAGACGATCGATCGACTCCTGCACGGCGCCAGCGGCAGCGAGCTCATCGCCTTGGCCGACGCCCGTCTCGAAGATCTCGAGCAATACGCGACTGCGCGCGCACGTCTTCGGGCCGGCGGCGCCGACGTGCTCGACGAAGAGGCGGGTGGCACCCGCTGGGCCCGCGTGCTCTCACGTGCCGAAGACGAGCTCGCTTCGCTCTGGGACTTCATCTTCCTCCGCGCCGTCGCCGAGGCGCTGGCCGTCGTCGTCGATGGCAATCTGCGCAAGCTCTTCCGCCAGCTCGGCGACGCCTTCGACGTCCTCGATCGCGCGGGCGCACGGCTCCTCGCGCTCGGATGCGCGGAAAATCGTCTCAAGGCGCGGGTCGTCGGTCCGCGGCTCCGTATCCTCGTCGCCGCCGCGTTCGGTCGGCTCACCGACGTCGATCGAACGACCATCCTCGTCAGCGTCGAGACCTTGGTGAAGGAGCTCGAAGCTGCAGGACTCGAGGGCGCACTTCGTCCCGCCGACGTCGTCGCCTTCGCCGCCGGCACCCTCCTCCGCACCGAGAGCGCGGTGACCACGGTCGACCCAGATCCATATGTCTATTATCGATCTCTCCGACCCTCGGCGGCAGCGGTGCCAATGGCGTACTCGCTGGTCGAGGTGGCGATGCGCGCGGCCCCTGCCCTCGCCCGCACCACCTCACCCGCCGACGCCGAGCGCGCCGTCGCTGCGGTGATGGCCGAGCTCCCCGCGCAGCTTCGCGCAAGCATCGTCGATGCCGAGCTCGGCGCCCTCGAACGGGTCGTCGGACATCTCGAGAGTTGGTGGCAGTTGGTCGCCGAAAAAGACGTCGCGGCCGCCGATCATGCCCCGCGCGCCCAGCTCTTCACCGTCCTCCGCGACGAGGGTGCGCTCGGCCGCCTCGCCCTCGAGGCGCGCCTCCTCGGCGAGACCTTCCCCGAGCGACTCGCCGACGTGCGCGCGCTGCGACTGCGCATCGAAGCCCTCGAGCTCGAGACCACCGCCAGCGTCGACGCCCTCCTTCGCCAACGCGCCGATCGAGCGTGGGGAGCGCTCCTCGGTGACGTGCGGCCTTCTCTCGGCGCCTCTCCTTCCAAGCTCGGCAAGGCGGCGTCGAGGAGCACTTGAGTCGAGATTTCGAGAACTACGAGCACTACGAGCACTTCGAGAAGGCTCTCGACGAGCTCGCCGCGCGCATCGACGTCGTCGCGCTCCGTCCCGACATGGTGAAGCGCCCCTTCACCAAGCTCGTCGCGCGCATCCTCGTCGCCCTCGACTGGCGACCGGTGCTGGCGATTCACGAGACGACTGCGCTCGTCGAGCTGATGCGGGTCGCGCCCAAGGCCGAAGAGGCGCGCGTGAAACGCATCGAGCTCGCCCTCGACGAGCTCGATGCCAACGTCACCGCCGTCGAGCGCGCCTGCGTGACGCGCGGCGAGCCGCCGACGGCCTACGCCACCAGCCTCCGCCGCATGCTCGAGGTCATCGCCCGCTGCGTGCGCGCGCGCGAGCCGCTCGGTCTTCGCCTGGCGGGCCAAATCGACACGAACGTGCTCCTCCCACCGCTGCGCCTCACCGCCGAGGGCGAGGATGGGCGGACGCCTTCGCAGGTGCGGCTCCTCGAGTTGCAGCTCGCGTCCATCGACCACCTCCTCGATGCGGCGCACGCCGAGCCCGCGCTCCTCGCGCGACGTCGTCGCTTGCTCGAGGCTGCACGCCAGCTCCTCCTCGAGACTGCGGCGGCCCTACCCCTCGAGGGTCAAGGCGTAGAGCAGCGTCAAAACGCGATCGCCTCCGAGATTCTCCGCCTCGATCGCTACGAGGCACTCGGTCTCTCGGCCGACGTCGGGCTCCTCCATCAAGCACGTAGCGCCGCCAGCCGTGGTGATCGCGCGAAGCTCCATGCAGCAGTGGCGGCGCTCGACGAGCTCGCCGTCAGCCGAGGCGACGCGGAGATCGCCGCACGTACGGGACCGATCCTCGACGGCATTTGGCAAGGCATCGATCGCACTTCACGCGACGCGCGCGCGTACTCGCTGCAAGCCTCTGCGCACGACGCCTTCGGATCACGCGCGCTCAGAGCGGTCGCCGATGGATACGCCGCCGCACGTGCGCGATCACTTCCAGCCGATCCGAACATCGCCGCCACCGTGCGGGCCTACCTGGCCCCCGGACAAGAGCGCGCCACGCTCGCCGCCGCGCTCGCCGTCGACGGCTGCTTCGAGGTCGGTGGCGTGATGCTCCCCACCCGCGTCGTCGACGAAGAGTCGAAAAAATCAGTCGTTCGCTTCCCCACCGCCGATCTCCTGATCGTCCCCGCCGAGAGCCCCGTCGACATCCCCGACGCGATCTTCGGCGATCCGCGCACGGTGCTGCTCGACCTCGCCGCCGGCAAGCTCCTCGCGCGTCGCTTCGTCCACGAAGAGCGCATCGAGAAGCCGCGAAACACGCTCCGTGGCGACGTCCGCATCTTCCTCCTCGACGGCTCGACCTCGATGCTCGGCGCCCGCGCCAGGCTCCGCGACGCCCTGATGGTCGCCGAGCTCTCGACCTTGATGCGCCGGCTCGATCAACACGGCCGCACCGCGCGCCTCAGCCTCTTCTATCGCTACTTCACCGACTGGCTGGGCCCGACGTATCGCATCGACTCCGGCGCCTCCGCCCTCGCCGGCATCGCCGACGTGCTCGCCAACGTCCACTCCGGCGGCACCGACATCGAGACGGCGTTGGTCGCGTCGTTCGCGCAAGTCCGGGAAGCCCGCGCCGCCGATCCAGACCTCGCGCGTGCACAGATCGTCGTCGTCACCGATGGCAACGCGCCCGTCCGCGAAGCCCTCGTCGAGGAGGCGCGCGCGGGCCTCGAGTCGATTCCAATCGCTCTCAGCGTGATCGCGCTGGGGGCTGAAAATCATGCGCTTCGCTCGATTGTGGCGCGTCAGCGTGCGCGGGGAGAGCGGGCGTTTTATCACTTCATCAGCGACGCCTCGCTGGTCGCGATCTGCGCAGGCTCGCTCGAGCGTGGCGCCGCGCTGCACCTTCCACCGATTCCACCGTCGCGAGCGGCATCGTCGGCGGAGGCGCAGAGGCAGCTCGACGAGCTGAGCTCGGCGCTCCTCGACGACCTGGCGATGCTCGAACGGACGCGCGACATCGCGGCGATCGAGGCGCTCGAAGTGGAACGCGTGGCGCGCCATCGCACGGAGGCGGAGACGGGGACGGCGCTGGCTCCGATCACGGAGGGGGAGCGCGCGCGCGCGGAGGCGTTGTTGAAGGATGGTGCGGCGCTGGAACGGAGATTTGCTCGGTGGTTTCCGCGTCGGGTGGCCGGCGTGCCGGGAGCGATAGGAGCTGCGTCGGCGACGTCGTTCGTGATGCCCGAGGAGGGGACGCGCGAGCGGGATGACATCGACGCGGTGGCGCTGGCATTGGCGACGCTGGCCGAGGCCGTCGCGGTGACGGGGGGGAGCCCGCTGTCGCGTCGCGCCGATGCGATCGAGATCTTGGAGCGGTTGCTGCCCGACGTGGGGGTGACGTCGTGGCGCTACGAGGAGGTGCTGCGGTTGGGGGCCGTCGGCGTGGAGCGGGGAATCGCCGGGGTTTTGCAGTCGGTCGGGTGAGCGGCGGCGCGGCCGGCGAGGGTCGAGCGAGGAGGCTCTGCGCTTCGCCGCGCGGCAGGTTTTGGGCTTGCCGGGGGCAGAGGATGATCGTAGAGATTGGCGACTCGGGCGTTTAACTCAGCGGTAGAGTGCGACCTTCACACGGTTGAAGTCACGTGTTCAAATCACGTAACGCCCACTAGAAATGCAGGGTCCCGGAGGCCGAAGAGGCGCCGAGTGACCCCGTTTGACCCCCTCACTCCACCCCGACTGGAGTGAAGAGTGGAGTGAAGGATCGGGAGCCGAGGGGGGCCACGGTGAGCGCAGCGGACGGCGGGAAGCAGACGCCACCAACGCCAGCGGCACTCTCCGAGGAAACTCGTGAAGCGCTCTACGGAGCGATCGAGCGCTGGCTCTGGCGCGTCGAGGAGCGGCAGAAAGGTCACGCGACGTACTTCCTTCGACAACTTTGGACCGACGACTACGGAGCGCCCTCGAAGTTTTCGGACGATGTCGTCAGGTCGTACTTGCACAAGCTCTGCCTAACGGCAGGGGTCTCCGAGGTCTTCCGTCTCATTCAAAGCATCCTCGGATTTGGTCGGAGCGAGGACACGTTCGCCGATTACTGCAACGAGGCGCTGACGAAGACCGGCGCTGCGTACGAGATCGTCAAGCCAAACGACGACGAGTTCGAGATTCGACCAACGAACACGACCAGCATTGGCTCCGAAGCCGAACCTGACCCCCAAGTGCCTGCGTCCGACGCGGCAACCACGACTAAAGTCAGAGCAGAACCCGCCCCCACGCCAGCTACTTCGGGGATCACGGTTCTGGCATCTGCGGTCACGAGCATGCTCGCATCCCTCACAGCGCACGCCGAGGGGCTCGTCACCGATCCTCTGGCCGATCTCGACAAGCGCTCGCCCAAGGAACTTGAGGACGCCATTGGTGAAGCCGAGAGCCTCATCGTCCAGGCCGAGTCGGCCAAGTCGCCCGACCCCGCGCGTATTGCGCGCCTGCGACAACGGTTGGGGGTCGTCAGATCGGTTCAGCTCGCGTTCTTGAAGGGACAGCGCGAAGCCGAGGTAAGGCTCGCGACAGGTCACCAGGCGGAATTGGATGCGCTGCGTGCAGAAGTCGCCGCTCTTCGTGCCAGCAAGGAGGATCCCGGTGTCCAAACAGCGAAGATCAACGCGGAAGCAATGATCGCTGTGGCAAGGATCGATCGCGATAGCAAGATCGAGTCGGCCAAGCTCGCTCACGACCGAGAGCAAGATCAGAAGATTGCTGCCATCGAGAGGGCTCGTGCCGACAACGCCGAGAAGGAACTTGCCGCGCTGAGGGAGGCTGACCGCCAACGTCAGGAGAGACTCGAACGAGAGAAGGAAGAGCGTGCGGCCGACACCAAGCAGATCGAGAACAAGGAAGCCGAGCTACAGCGAGCCCGCACTGCTGAGGAGGCCGCCGAGCGCCGAGCGGAACAGTCCGATAGAAAAGCTGACCGACGACAGAGGCGCGCCAACGTGACGACGCTCGTGGCAGCCGTTGTCGCAGCCTTGGTTGGCGCCACGGCTGGCTGGTGGCTATCGAAACACTCAGCACCCAGCCCAAGCGGGACCACGACACTTTCACAACCTTCCGAGTCTGCTGCGCCGTCGGCTCCCGTCGCGCCGCCGTCAATAGCAGGAGCCACGACCAAGTAGGGTTCTTTCCTCTCCTACGGCTTGGGCTTCCGGCGCTCGGTCCACGTCTCAATCACGAAGTTCACGAGCGTGTGCGAGGCGCCGATCGCCAAGCGGGCGTGCCGTGGCTGCGGTGTGTAGGGCGCTCGCCCATGTCCGTGTGCTGAGCCCGCGTGAGTTCGGAAGGTGGCGATCCCGCTGACGATGGAGATGAGGCCGCTGAGGATCTGCATCACATCCTTGTCCGCCTGCCCCGCCGGATCGAGGCCAAGGTTGGTCCGCACGATCTTCCACATCGTGCCGATGTCGCGGTCCTTCGGAAGTTCGAGGCCCTGGTCCTCGATGTAGACGGCGCAGACCGACTCGACAATCGCGCGTGCTGAGGTCAGAGCCGCGCGAGGGTCCCTGTCCTCGTTCTCCTTCGCGCGCTCGAACTCTTCTTCGACGGACGTGAAGTCATGCAGCTTCAGTCGCTCTTCTAGCGATCGCGTGGCGATCATGCGTGAGGCCGCACCACGGATTCTGCCCTGCTCGTATGCGAGCCCATTCTTCTTGAGCGCCTCGACGACCTCTGCCCGGCCCTGGGCAACGTCTTCTTCCGAGCGCTGGAGCCCGGTGCCGCCGCGCGGCACGTCCATGAAGCGTTCGATGAACCGGCCAAGGACGGCCAGCGCATCCACGGCGGGGTCTTTGTTGCAGCGGCCTAGCCACACCTCGATCTTGACCACGCAGCTTCCCTCCGGCGATTCCCCTGGCGCGCCAGCATCCTGCATCCATCGGTTGATTTGACCGTGGTTGTAGAGGTGGGCGCCGATGACCTGCGCCACGACGGCTCGGACGCCAGCTGGAATTTCTCGGGAGGCCATGCGCCAGCGTCTCACTCCTGCGGCACGTTCGACAGTATCTCCGTAGTCGAGCCGATTTTGAAGCTCACTCGACGGCGCACGCAACCACCGCCACGGTCATGCCGACGAGGGGCATGGCCAGCACCTTCCCGAGCAACGAGCTCCACCACCTACGATCTCGGAGCCGGACGCTACGTCGTCGAGGTCGACGAGCCGCCGATCGAGCTGATTCTATGCACCAACGCGAAGATGAGCGCGTGGCTCGATGAGCACGGCAGGGTGCTCGTCGAGCGGGCGTTCTTCGAGGCGTAGGGCGACTAGTGCACCACATGCGAGCTGGCATCAATTTCTTGAGCGATCATCCGTCTCACGGCGATGGCGCTCCAGATCGTTCTCAGTCCATCGCAGCGGCGTGACCTCGAAGCCGTCGTCAAACGCCGTTCGTCGCTCGCGACACACGTGCGGCGGGTGCGTGTCGTGCTGCTGAGCGCCGATGGCGCCTCGGGCGCCGAAGTCGCGATGCGACTCGGCCTCTCGCACGAGCAGGTGTCGCGCATCCGTCGTCGTTTCGTCGAGGGTGGAGTCGAGGGACTCGTCGAGCAGCCGAAGGCCGGCCGGAAAGATCACGCGGTCCCGCCTGAGACAGTCGAGCGCATCGTGCAATTGGCGCTCTCGCCGCCGCCGCCGGGCCGGGTTCGCTGGACGACGCGTCTGCTCGGTAAGGCTGTCTCGCTGACCAGCGCGACGGTCTCGAAAATTCTTCGGCAAGACGAGCTCAAGCCGCACCTGACCCGCACGTACAAGGTCAGTCGCGATCCGGAGTTTGCGGCAAAAGTTCGCGACGTCGTCGGCCTCTATCTGAACCCGCCGCAGCACGCGATCGTGCTGAGTGTCGACGGGAAGACCCAGATCCAGGCGCTCGAGCGCACGCAGTTGCCGTTGCCGCTTCGCCAAGGCCGCGCGACGCGACACACGCATGACTACAAGCGCCACGGCGTGCTCGACCTCTACGCAGCGTTGAACATCGCGACCGGCAAAGTCGCGCACTCGTGCACCAACAGCCATACAGCCGCCGACTTCCTCAGTTTCATGAAGAAGGTGCGGCGTCAGCATCGCGGCCGCGAGCTCCACGTCGTGCTCGACAACTCGTCGACGCACAGCACGGCGGAAGTGAAGGCGTGGCTCGCCGAGAATCCGAACATCCACTTCCACTACACGCCGACGAGCGCGTCGTGGCTGAATCAGGTGGAGGGCTTCTTTGGCATTCTCGGCAAGCAATTCCGGCTCTCCGAGAGGTTTGATGGAAGCGCAGCGGCGTAGGCCGAGCATTGCGGCACGAGAAACCGCGGCGATCGCGACGTAGGAAGCGGTGACGACGATGGTGATGGAACGCGCACGATCGAAGGGCTACCTCGGGGGTTC